>JBBIOM010000026.1:0-30075 GCA_037443365.1 Armatimonadota bacterium | reverse complement strand
TCAGGGTCCGGTCCGGGCATCGATGCGGCCGTCGGCCGGCATCCCGGGCTTGAGCAGCCCCTCGGGATTGGACAGGCCCAGCCGGACCGCGAAGACCAGCTTCGCACGCTCCTCGCGGGTGGCGACGTTGCGCGGCGTGAACTCGGCCTCGCTGGCGATCTCGGTCACGCGCGCGGGAAAGGCCCTGCCCGGGAAGGCATCCACGAACACCTCGGCGCGCTGCCCGATCCGGACCCTGCCGAGCCGCGCCTCGGGGACGTAGATGCGCAGCCACACCTCGCCGAGGTCGGCGACGGTCAGCACCGGCACGCCCGCGCCGACAACCTCGCCGGGCTCCACGCTGCGCGAGAGCACCACGCCCGAGATCGGCGAGGTAAGCACCGCGTTGGCCTGCACCGCGAGCGCCAGCCGCAGCGCCGCCTCGGCCTGGGCGAGCGCGGCCCTTGCCGCGGCGAGCTCCTGCTCCCGGGCCGCCACGAGATCGAGCGAGGCCCGGGCGCCGGCGGCCGCCGCGCCTGCCTGGCCTGCGCCTGCCTCGGCCACCGCGACGTCGCCCCTTCGGATGCTGACCTGCCGGGCGGCCGCCTCGGCGAGCGCAAGCGCCGCGCGTGCCTGCTCCACCTGCCTGGCGGCGGCGGCTTCCTGGGATGCCGCGGCGGACTCCTGGGCGGCGAGCACCTCGACCGCGGCCCTGGCCGCGTCCACGGCCTGGGCCGCGATTGCGCCCTCCCGGTGCAGGGCGCTGGCGCGCGCGAGATCCCCTTCCGCCTTCCTCAGGCTGGCCCTCACCGCTGCGCGGCCGTCCGCGGCCGACCTCGACGCCGCCTCGGCGGCCGCGAGCGCGGCGCGGGCCGAGGCGATCTGCTGCTCGGACTGGTCCTTCTGGAGGAGCACGGCTTCCCTGGCCTGGGGCACGCGCGCATCCGCCGCGGCCTTCGCCGCCTCGGCCTGGTCCACGGCTGAGGCCGACTGCCTGCGCTGCATCCGCAGCGCGACCTCGGCCTGGCCGACGCGCACGCGGGCCACCGCGACCGCGGCCTCGGCCTGGGCGACCTGCGCGTCCACCTCCTGCCGGTCGAAGCGGACCAGAACGTCCCCGGCGGCCACCGCGTCACCCGCGGCGACCGGCACCTCGGTGACGCGCCCCGGGATCTTGGGGGCTACCTGCACCTGCGTCGCCTCCACGGTGCCCGAGCCCTCGATGACCGTCTCGTTGACCACGGCGCGGCCCGCCGAGTAGCGCACCGCGCCGTAGATCGCCAGCCCCAGCACAAGCACCAGGGGAACGAGCGGCACGCGATGCCCGCGCAGCGTCACCATCGCAGGCCCCCCTATTCCACCGCTCCCCCGACCGCGCGCTCTAGCTGCGCGCGCGCCAGGTTGACGTTGAAGAGCGCCTGGATCCGGTTGCCCTCGGCCTGCGAGAGCGAGGCCTGCGCCGTCACGACCTCGAGGTTGGTGGACACGCCCGCGGCGAAGCGGACGTTGGCGATGCGCAGACCTTCCTGGGCCAGCTCAACGGCCTTGTCGGCCGTGGCCAGCTCCTCGGCGGCGGAGGAGTAGTTGAGGAGCGCGCGCCGCACATCCAGCTCGATGCCCTGACGGATCTGGGCCTCGACCTCGCGCAGCTGCTCGACCCGCAGCTCGGCCTCGCGGACGCGCTGCGCCGTCAGGCCAGCATCGAACAGCACGACCGTGGCCGAGAGCGTGACCGCCCAGCCGGTCGCCGACGCCGAGGTGCCGCTCGCGTTGCCGTAGGTGGGACCGCCTGAGAGCGCCACCATCGGGCGCCCTCCTGCACGCGCGATCTCGATCGCGGCCAGGGCCATCTCTATGCGGGCGCGCTGCTCGGCCAGTTCGGGCCGCCCCTCAAGCGCGCGGCGCAGCAGGGTCGCGGCATCGCCGCGGACCGGAGCGATGGTCATCGTCTCGCGCGGCGCCAGGGGCGTATCGAGCGGCAGACCCACGAGCGCGTTGAGGGCGTGGAGCGCAAGCGCCAGCGAGTTGCGCGCGCGGATCTGCCCCTGCCTGGCGTTGGCCAGGCTCACCTCGGCCTGCACCTCGTCGAAGCGGGGTGAGACCCCGGCTGCCACGCGCGCCCGTGCCACGCGCAGGTTCTCGTCGGCGGCGGCGGCCGCGCGCCCTGCCACCTCGATGCCGGCCTGGGCCAGGAGCACCTGGAAGTACGCCTGCTTGACGTCGAGCACGAGCTGCTGCTTGGCGCGCTCCAGCGCGGCCCCTGCGCCGCTCGCGTTGGCCCGTGCCAGCGCGATCTGGGACTCTATGCGCCCACCGCTGTGCAGGGGGACCTGGTACGTGATGGCCGCCGAGTAGACGTTCGGATCAGGGGGCGGAAGCGTGATGACTATCGGGTCGGTGATCCCGGGAATCGTTCCGGGCGGTATGACCATCGTCGCGCCAGCCCGCTCGTTCACCCGCGTGTACGAGCCCGCAAACGCGATCTGGCCTGACCTGGCCGCCTCGGCCTGGGCTAGTTGGGCCTGGGCGATCTTGACCTCGAGCGCGGCGGCCCGCAGCCCGTGGTTCTTCTGAGCGGCCATGGTGAGCGCCTCAACAAGCGTCACCGGTCTGGGCGCCTGCGCGTATGCCGGGTGTGCGGCGGCGGTACAGATCAGAACAGCCGCGGCGAGTGCGCCGATTCGCTTGAGCATGACAGGCCTCATCACATCCTCCATCCTGTGCCCCTGCCGACCTATAGAGCGGCTATCCAGCGGCTGGGTCCCACCAGCACAGCACCATCTGCCCCCACCCCATGATACGTGATCAGGGCGACGTAGCGATCGAGCATCTTGTCGGCGGGCCGCTCTGTCTCGACGAGCACCCCGATGCCCGCGACCTCTGCCTGAAACTCGCGCATCAAGTCGTGCACGCCTCGGGCGGTGCCGCCCCCGCGCAGGAAGTCGTCAATGAACAGCACGCGCGCCCTCTGGGGAATCGCGCGCAGCGGCAGCGTCATCGTCTGCACCATCTGGGACGACCCCGACAGGTAGTTGACGCTGACAGAGGGGCCCTCGGTGATCTTGCCTTCCCGTCGGATCGTCACCATGGGCACGTTGAAGGCGCGGGCGGTCATGAGCGCAAGCGGGATGCCCTTGACCTCCATGGTCAGCACGCAGTCGGGACGCGCGTCCCAGAACAGCGTGGCGAACACCTCGCCTATCTCCGCGGCCAGGGACGGCGTCGAGATGAGGTCGGTGGTCTGCAGGAACCCGCCCGGGAGCACGCGTCCCGGCTCCCGGAGGCGCCCGCAGAGCTCCTCGACCAGACGCCGAATCTGCGCCGGCGTGCGGTGCGGCTGGAAGCGAACGCCGCCGGAGGCGCCAGGGTAAGTGACGATGCGGCCCAGGCCATAGCGCGAGCACGCGGCCCCCAGCAACGCCAGGTCCTCGCTTATCGTGGACTTGGCGGCCCCAAGCATCGCGGAGAACTCGGCCAGCGAGTGGAGGCGGTCCGGCCCCTGCATCAGCGCGTGGGCGAGCACGACCATGCGCTGCCCGCGGCGGAGCCGCCCTCCCTGACGCCTCGCATCCGGGCGTGCGCGCAGAACCTTCCGGCGCGGCATCTCTGCCTACGACTCCTGGGGCGGTTCCAGGACCGCGCGGAGCGCGGCCAGGTTCTCGGGCCGTCCGGCATCCACGTCGAGCGCCATCTCGGGGCCGTCGAGTACGACAGCGCGGCAGCGGAGCCCGCTGATCGCGTGCGCCCGCTCCTCCAGCTCGGCGATCGAGAGCCTTCCCGAGGCGAACCGCATGATGGTCGCGAGCCCGAAGATCTGCGCCAGCAGCCAGGGCTTCTTTCGCGCGGCGATCACGTGCTCGACCAGCGGCCGAATCCGCTCCAGGGCCCGGGGTGGGAAGAGCACGATGCTGCCGCCGCAGTACGTGCCGTCGGCCACCTTCACGTAGGTCTTGCGCGCCGTGGGGAACCGACCCTCGATCGCGGCCTGAGGCACGATCGCGTAGCAGAAGTCGGCATCGCCGGCGCAGCGCCCCAGGAAGCCCTCCACGGCCTCGGCCGTGATAAGCGGCAGGTCCGAGGCCACCGCGACCACGCGCTCCTCGTCCCTGAACCGGGCCGCGCCCGCGGCGATGTTGTCGAGCATAGCGCCCTGGTCAGGAACGATCTCCACCGAGGATCCCAGCAGGGCCAAGAGGGGCTCGGGCGGCCCCACGACCACTGTCCTCCCTATGCTGGGGCTTCCCCGGAGGGCCGAGGCAACCCGTTCAACAAGGCTCAGGCCGCCCATCCGGAGGAACGCCTTGTTGGGAAGGCCGGGGGCAAGTTGCGGCTCGGGTCCTCCCCCGGCCAGCACGATCGCCGCGGGCACTAGCGCTCCTCCGCGAAGGTCCGCGTCACCATGACATCCACATCATCACGCGTCGTCAGGTCCGCCGCAAGGTGCCTGGCCGCGGCCTCGTTGGCCATCAGCCCGTAGACGGTGGGGCCTGTCCCGCTCATCGCTGCCCCGTAGGCCTCGCCGCGCAGTATCCTTGCCTTGAGATCGGCGACGATGGGGTGGTGGCGGGCGACGAGCCCTTCGAACACGTTGCCCACCAGCCGCCCGACCGCGGGTAGATCCCGGCGCGCCAGTGCGTCCAGGAGCTGGGGTATGTCGGGGCGGGCTGTGATCTCGTCGGGGCGCAACTGCCCGTAGGCCCACTCGGTCAACACCGGAAACCGCGGCCTGGCCAGCACTACCCAGGTGGCCGGCAAGGGGGCAAGCGGCTGAACGCGCTCGCCCCTGCCCCGGGCCACCGCGGCCCCGCCGCCCAGGAAGAACGGGACGTCGGAGCCGAGGCAGGCGGCCAGCGAGTGGAGCTCGCGGCGGTCTAGCCGCAACTTCCACATCTGGGCAAGCCCGATGAGCGTCATCGCCGCATCGGCGCTCCCTCCCCCCAGGCCCGCGGCCACCGGGATGCGTTTGTGCACCTCGATCTCCACGGGACGCGCGATGCCGTACTTCTCGCGCACGAGCGAGGCCGTGCGGTGCAGCAGGCTGCCCGCGTCGGTCGGGATCGAGGGGTCGCTGGCGGCGACCTGGATCCCTTCGCCCGACTCGCGCAGCGTGATCGAGTCGTGCAGCGCGATCGTGTGGAGGACGGTCTCGACCTCGTGGAATCCGTCCTCGCGGCGCTGGAGCACGTCCAGGGCCAGGTTCACCTTCGCGTAGGCGTTGAGGCGCAGTTCCTTCACAGCATCTGCCCCCCTGTGTGGCTTGGCGGCACCTATCAGTTAGGTATCGCAGGGGGCAAGTCCTCCGTGCGGGGCCGCCTTCGTTGCGCCGGGAGGGCTATTACCGTAAGATGACCCCGTGGCCGAGCGACCCCCTATCGAAGAGCGCATCGCGCCGCAGGCCCTGTCGGACGAGCCCGGGCCTCCTGCCGAGCCCGGGGCCCCTGCTGCGCCCCCGCCACCTGCCCGGCGGCGCTGGTGGCGCATCGCGGCCTGGGGCGTGCCGGTCCTGGTACTCGTGGCCGGAGGTCTGGCCCTGGGGATCTACCTCTACGTCCTGAGCAACATGACGGTCGGCACGGGCGAGGCTGCCGCGGGGCGGCGCAACCGCGAGGCCTTCGGCTGGCCGCTGCGCTTGACCGACCGCGTGAACGTTCTCCTGATAGGGATTGACGTTACACTGGACAACCGCCGACAGGTGATCAACGTCGCGCGCGCTGACACCCTCGTCCTGGTCTCGTTCGACCCGCACGGAGGGCGCCTGGGCGCGCTCTCGATTCCGCGCGACACGCGCGTCGAGATACCGCGCCACGGCGTCACCAAGATCAACGCCTCGTACGCCTACGGTGGACCGCGCCTGACGGTTCGGACCGTGGAGCGTTTCCTCGGGGTAAGGGTGGACTACTACATCAAGCTGGGCCCCGACTCGTTCGCCCGCATGGTGGACGCCCTCGGTGGCATCGAGATAGACGTCGAGAAGGACATGCACTACACGGACTCCTGGGCCGGGTTCACCGTGGACCTGAAGAAGGGCCGGCAGCGCCTGAACGGCAATCAGGTCGCGGGCTACATCCGGTTCCGGCAAGACCCCCTGGGTGACATCGGGCGTGTGAACCGCCAGCACCAGGTGATCATGGCGCTGGTGCGGGAGCTGCGGCAGCCCCGCACGGTGCTGGCCGGACCGCGGCTGCTGGACGCCTTCGCCCGCAACACGCAGACAGACCTGACCCGGGGCGAGATCGTGACGCTCGGTGTGTTCGCGCTGCGCGCCCGCGGGGCGCCTCTGCGCGTGGAGACGCTGCCCGGAAGCTTCGCGCCCCTCTATTGGGAGCCTGATCCGGTCCGGATACGCGCGGTCGTGGCCGACCTCTTCTACGGCCTCGGCGAGGAGGACCTGAAGACCCAACGGGTCGAGGTCGTGAACGCGAGCGGCGTGCCAGGCCTGGGCCAGCGCGTGGCCCTGCGCATGGGAGCGCTGGGCTTCAGGACGGTCGCGGTGCGCGCGGAATCAAGGCATGCGGACGCGACGGTAGTCATTGACAACGCCGGCCGACCGCACGTGGCGCGCGCGATAGCCCACGCGCTGGGCGGGCTCGCGGTCAGGGAGGAAGCGCCGCAGCCCGGAGGCGCAATCGTCGTGCTCCTTGCGCCCGACGCCGCGGCGCGACTGCCCAATCCGTAGAAAGCGTCAGCGGCCGCCTGCTGCTGAGTTAGGCCGGGTCGCTCCCGAAGGAGTACCTCCTCCCATCTCAACCAGCCACGTGCCGCTGACACCAGTGACGCTAGCGCACTACCCGCAGATAGTCAATCCGAAACAGTTGTTCCGCTCCTGTGGATTGTGTGGACAAGGTCCGGCACGCGGCGGCGTACGACCCGGCACAGACCGGCGATGCCCTCACGGATGTCGTCCTCGGGCGGGTAGGAGAAGTTCAGGCGCATCGTATTGCGGCCGCTTCCGTCGGCGTGGAACGGCTGCCCGGGAACGTACGCCACGGCTTCCTCCTCGAGCGCGGACCTCAGCATCTCGCCGGTGTCTACGGCCTCGGGAAGGCGCACCCACAGGAAGAGCCCTCCCTCCGGCCGCGTCCACGACACGCCCTCGGGCATCCCCTGCGCCAGGGCTTCCAGCATCACGTCGCGCTTGCGGTGGTAGAGCCCCACGACCGAGGGGAGCCGCTCCAGCAGCGTGCCGCGCCCCAGTAGCACCGCGGCGATCGCCTGCGTCAGCGCCGGGCCGCAGAGGTCCATCCCCTGCTTCGCGACGACGCACTTCGAGAGGACAGGCTGGGGGCCGGCCATCCATCCTATGCGCAGGCCGGGCGCCAGCGTCTTGCTGAAGGTGGAAAGGTAGAGCGTGCGCCCCTCGGGGTCAAGCGCGGCTATCGGCGGGGGAGCGCTCCCGAGGAAGCGCATCTCGCGGTAGGGGTTGTCCTCCACTATCAGGGTGTCGAACTCGCGCGCCAGGTCCAGCAACTGCTCGCGGCGCTGTCGGCTCCAGGTGACGCCGGAGGGGTTCTGGAAATCGGGCACGGCATAGATGAACTTCGGGCGGCGGCCTTCCTGCCGCAGGCGCGCCAACACGGCGCGCAGCGCCTGCATGTCCATGCCCTCGTCGTCCTGGGGAACGCCGATCATGTCCACGCCGTAGCCGCGGAAGGCCTGCAGCCCGCCCAGGTACGTGGGGAGTTCCACGACGATCGCATCGCCCGGATCGAGGAGCACTCTGCCAGCCAGATCGAGCGCCTGCTGCGAGCCGGTCGTGATCAGGATGTCGTCGCGCCCGAACCCGATTCCGTCCTTGGCCATCCAGCGCGCGAGTTCATCGCGCAGGGCCGGATCGCCCTCTGTGGTCGCGTACTGCAGCGCCGTTCTCCCGCCGCCAGAGAGGATCTCACCCACGGCCTGTTGGATCGCAGCGATCGGGAACGTGGCCGGATCGGGCAGACCGCCGCCGAACGAGATGACTTTCCCGGGACGTGCCAGCTTCAGCAACTCCCGGATTACGGAGCGCTCTGCCCGGCGCGCCAGCGCGGACAGGAAGGACTCGTACTCTGGCATCTCGATCCCACCCCACCTGGTTCCAGCGTTGCTTCCAGCAGTTGACTCTTCCCTGCCGACCCGCTCACTCCCTGTTGCGTAACGCCCGCGCCAGGAGCGCGAACTCCTCAAGCGACAGGCTCTCCCCCCGGCGCCGCGGGTCTATCCCTGCCGCCTGGCAGAGGGCCTCGACCTCGGGCGCGGACAGGGCACGGCCGGCCACGGACCGCAGCGCCGAGCGCAGCATCTTGCGGCGCTGCCCGAAGGCCGCCCTGGCCACGGACAGGACCTCGGGCATGAGCGCCCGGGACGCGGCGGCCAGGTCGCGGGCATCCAGCCTTACGATGGCCGAGTCCACCTCGGGAGGGGGAAAGAACGCCGCCCGGGGCACGCGCGCGACGATGCGTGCGACCGCGCGCGCCTGCACCGCCACCGAGAGCAGCCCGTAGTCCTTCCCGCCCGGAGGAGCGACGATGCGCCCGGCCACCTCGTGCTGAACCATCACGACGTACCTGCCCGCGATGCCGGCCTCGAGCAGGTTCACCAGGAGCGGCGAAGCGATGGCGTAGGGCAGGTTGGCCACGACCTTCGCGGGCGGCTCGGGCAGCGACCCCAGGTCCAGGGCCATGGCGTCGGCGTGCAGGATGCGCACGTCAGGATAAGGAGCGCACACCGCGCGCAGCACAGGGATGAATCGAGCGTCCACCTCCACTGCGCTGACCCGCGCGCCGGCCCGCGCCAGCGCAACGGTGAGCGTGCCCAGACCCGCGCCCACTTCCAGCACCGCCTCGCCGGGCTCGATCTCGGCCGCAGCCAGAATCCGGCGCAGCACGTGACGGCTGACAAGGAAGTGCTGGCCGCGCGAGGGGCGCAGGCGCAGGCCAGACGCGGAAAGCGCCGCCCGCAAACCCCTGGGGGTGGCCAGATCGAGTTCGGACAGCGCCGGGGACGGTCGGGCGTCCTCCAAGGCGGCGCCTACTTCCGGCGCGGGGGCGGCACCGAGAGGATGTACACGCGCACCGGCCGGCGGCCGAACTGGTATGCCTCGCGCGCGGTGGCGAAGCCCAGGTCGATGCGATGGCCCTTGATGGCCCCGCCGGTATCCCCGGCCACGGCGCGGCCGTAGCCCTCGATGTACAGCTCGGACCGCAGCGGGATGACGCGCGGATCCACGGCCACGACGCCACGGCCGGCCCGCATGCCGATCGCGGTCGTGCCGTCCACGCCCTTGCCGTGCCAGGGCGCGTAGCCCGTGGCCTCCATGTGCACGATCTCCTTGCCGGCGAACTCGCCCCGGGCGGCTATCACGCGGCGCGTCCCGATCTGCGAGATCTGATCCTGCGGGGGCCGGGCCAGCACGCTGCCGATGACCTGTTTGTCCACTACCTGCCCGTCCGCGGTCGTGATCGCAAGGCGGATCACGCGCGCCCCGGGCCTGCCGTGCTGCACCAGGCGCGCCATTCCGCGCGGCAGGGTCGCATCAGGCCTGGCTATGCGCGCGAACGGGAGGCGCTCCTCCCTGGCGATGAGCACGGTCTTGATGCGCACCACCCTGATCACCGCTCCGGGCCACAGGCGCGTATCCATGCACGGGTGCACGCGATCGCGCGGGGCCAGCGCCACCCCGCCGGGCCGCGCGGCGAGGAACTCCTCGACCGACTCGGCGGCGGTCAACACCCGGATCGCGCGGCCGTCCGCGATCAGCGTCACCGGAAAGGCACGCCTGACCCTGATCGTCATCTCGGGCGCCAGGCGCGCGCCCGGCTCAGGGCTGACACGATCCTGTGCGCCAAGGCCGATACCGGCCTCCAGGAGCACGCCCGCCACCGTGGCCTGGCGGGTCCCGATCTTCTGTGCTCCGGCTTCGGTCTGCAGGACGACCAAAATCGGGCGCGCTGCCAGATCGGCCGCTCCGACCGCGAGGGACGCGGCGGCCACGAGTGCCGGCAGCACCCGGCGGGACATGCGAGGGCGCATCCGCTCACCTCCTGTCGGAATGAAGATCAGAGCCGGTCCAGATCGAGCGAAGGCCTACCGGGGTGATACGTCTATCTTACCGCTTCGGGGGTAGGGGGGCAACCCGGGGCGCGTGCTCGACCAGCTCCACGAGCACCCCGTGCGTGCCCCTGGGGTGCAGGAAGGCCACGCGCGTGCCGTGCGCGCCCGGCCTCGGGGAAGCGTCAACCGGCTCGAAACCCGCTGCCCGCGCGGTCTCCAGCGCCTGCTCCAGGTTGGGCACGGCCAGCGCTATGTGGTGGACGCCCTCGCCGCGGCGCTCCAGGTGACGGGCGATCGGCCCGTCCGGGGCCAGGGGCTCCAGCAGCTCGATCCTGGTCCCCCCGGCGTCGAAGAAGACCATCGTGACGCCCTGCGCCGGCATCTGCTCGGGCGGGCCGGCCCGCAGCCCCAGCACCTCGCCGTAGAACCGCGCCGCCTCTGCTATGCTGCGCACCGCCACGCCTATGTGGTCCACACGGACGTCCGCCTCCAGCAGCCGCAGGGCGGCCTCGCGTCGCCAGCGGGTCTTCCTCCGGTCTGCCAGGCCGCCGCTCTGCTCCTGGTGGCGCAGGTGCTCGCCTGCTGCTTCCAGCACCTCGGCGACGCCCTGGCCGGTGGTGGCCACCGTAGCCAGCACAGGAGGGCGCCAGCCACCCTCGGGGGCCATGGCCAGGACCATCTTGAGATCGGTCAGGGTTCGGTCGGCGTCCGGACGGTCGGCCTTGTTCACGGCGAACACGTCGCCGATCTCCATCACGCCGGCCTTCAGGGTCTGGACCCCGTCGCCCAGGCCGGGCGCGCACACAACCACCACCGTGTCGGCGGCACAGACCACGTCCACCTCGGCCTGCCCTGTGCCCACGGTTTCGATGAAGATCGTCGAGGCGCCCCAGGCGTCCAGCACTGCCACGGCCTCGCCCGCGGCCGGCGCCAGCCCGCCGAGACTCCCGCGCGTGGCCATGGAGCGCACGAACACCTCCGGGTCGGTGCTGTGGTCCTGCATGCGAATGCGGTCGCCTAGAAGCGCGCCGCCCGTGAACGGGCTGCTGGGATCCACCGCGACGACGCCGACGCGCCGGCCCTGCGTCCTCAGGACTCGAATGGCCGCGTTGACCAGCGTGCTCTTGCCCGACCCAGGCGGCCCGGTCACCCCGACGACGTGGGCCTTCCCGGTGTGCGGGAAGAGGACGCGCAGCGCCGATGCGGCATCATCGCCGTCGTTCTCGATCAACGTGATCAGGCGAGCGACCGCCTGAACCGATCCGGCCACGACGGCGCGCACCAGTGCGTGGATCTCGTCGTCCCTCACGCCCTCACACCACCGTCGCCGGACGGTACGTTCCAAACACCGCCCGGAGGCAGTCGCAGATCTCGCCCACCGTTGCGTAGGCCCGCACGGCCTCGAGTATGGGCGCCATGAGGTCGCCGGAGCCGAGCGCCTCGGCGCGCAGGCGCTCCAGCGCGACGCGCACGGCCGCGGCGTCGCGGTTGCGGCGCACCTCCTGCAGGCGCGCAATCTGATGCGCCGCGGTCTCGGGGTTCGGGCGTTGGAGCTCGCGCACAACCGGGTCCCCGCTCTTGTAGCGGTTCATACCCACGACGATCCTCTCCCCGCGCTCGATCTCCTGGGCCTCGCGGTACGCGCTCTCCGCGATCTCGCGCTGGATCATCCCGGCCTGGATCGCGCGCAACACCCCGCCGGTGGCCTCGATCTGCGAGATCTGCGCCAGGGCCTTGTCCTCGATCGCGTCGGTCAACTCCTCGACGGCGAACGAGCCTCCGAGCGGATCCACCGTGAAAGTGATCCCGCTCTCGTGCGCGATGATCTGCTGGGTGCGCAGGGCCAGCAACGCCGACTCCTCGCTGGGCAGCGCCAGCGCCTCGTCGCGCGCGTTGGTGTGCAACGACTGGGTGCCGCCCAGCACGGCCGCCAGGGCCTGAATCGCCACGCGCACGACGTTGTTGTCGGGCTGCTGCGCGGTGAGCGCCGCGCCCGCGGTCTGGGTGTGGAAGCGCAGCATCATCGAGCGCGGGTTCGATGGGGCGAAGCGGTCCCGCACCAGGCGCGCCCACAGCCGGCGCGCCGCCCTGAACTTCGCCACCTCCTCCAGCAAGTTCATCTGGGCCGCGAAGAAGAACGAGAACGAGGGCGCGACCTGGTCAACTTGCAGCCCCGCGTCTATCGCGGCCTGCAGGTAGGTCAGGCCGTTGGCCAGTGTGAACGCCACCTCCTGCACCGCGGTCGCGCCGGCCTCGCGGATGTGGTACCCGCTTATGCTGATCGGGTTCCAGCGGGGCAGGCGTCGCGCGCAGAAGGACATGGCGTCGGTTACCAGGCGCAGCGAAGGCGCGGGCGGGAAGATGTAGGTCCCGCGCGCGATGTATTCCTTGAGGATGTCGTTCTGTATCGTGCCGTCCACGCGCTCTGGGGGCACGCCCTGCCGCTCGGCCACCGCCACGTACATCGCCAGCAGAACCGCGGCCGTGGCGTTTATCGTCATCGAGGTGGAGACGCGGTCCAGCGGTATCTCCCGCAGCAAGACCTCCATGTCCTCAAGCGAGTCGATCGCCACGCCGACGCGGCCCACCTCCGGCAGGGCCAGCGGGTGGTCCGAGTCGTAGCCCATCTGCGTGGGCAGGTCGAAGGCGACCGACAGGCCGGTCTGCCCCTGCTCCAGCAGGTACCTGAAGCGGCGGTTCGTCTCCTCCGCTGTCCCGTATCCGGCGTACTGGCGCATCGTCCAGAGCCGTCCGCGGTACATCGTCGGGTAGATCCCGCGCGTGAATGGAAACTCCCCTGGTTGGCCCAGCGCGCCGCGCAGCGGCTCGCCGCGCTCCCCGTCCTTCACCGGGCCGCCCCCTCGTCAGGAGCAGAGGCCGGCACCCTGATCAGGGCCATGACCTGCCCGCCGGCCACCTCCTGGCCTGGCAGGGCGCGGATCTCCTCGACGTGCCCGGCTGCCGGGGAGACGACCTCCATTTGCATCTTCATCGCCTCAACGATCGCGACCACACTCCCGGCCCGCACCGGCTCGCCGGCCGCCACCGGGACGGTGACAACCAGCCCTGGCATGGGCGCCCGCACCTCGAAGCGATCTGCGCCGTTCTGGGCGGAGGGCCCGCGCGATGAGGACGCCGACGCGCGGCGCACTCCCACCTCGACCCGGTCGGCGCCGATCGTGACGAGGAGCCTTCCCTCCTGCTCCCGCACGCGCACCGGAACGGTTCTTCCCGCGACCACGAGCGTCCAGCACTCGGACCCCGCCAGCGGCTCGAGCAGAACGCCATCGCCGGACTCGGCCGCCTGGGCCTGCCCCCGGATCCTGATCTCGAAGTTCACCGGATGCCCTCTTCCCTTGCGACGGCGATCCACCTGGATGCCGGACCGGCGCCGTGGCCGTCACGGGGCTGGGCGGCGGCTCTGCGGCGCAGCCACGCCGAGGCCGCAACCGCGGCCAGGCGCTCCGCCTCCTGCGAGGGGGCTGCGCCGTCCCAATCCTCGGCAAACCGCACGTCGTAAGTCCCCCGGAGGAAGGCCGGCTGCTCGATCGCCCAGCGGTGAAACGGAATCGTGGTGTCCACGCCCGAGATGGCGTACTCGGCCAGTGCGCGCCTCATGCGGGCGATCGCCTCGGACCGATCGCGTCCCCAGGCCACCACCTTGGACAGCAGGGGGTCGTAGTGCCTGGACACGACGCACCCGGTCCGAAAGCCGCTGTCCACGCGGATGCCCGGGCCTTGGGGTTCGATCACGCCGTCGATCCGCCCAAGCGAGGGCAGGAACCCGCCGTGCGGGTCCTCGGCGCTGATACGGCACTCAATGGCCCAGCCTGCGGGGCGCACGTCCTCCTGCGAGAACGGGACGGGCGCGCCCCCGGCCACCGCGATCTGCGCCGCGACGATGTCCGTTCCGGTTATCATCTCGGTCACCGGGTGCTCAACCTGCAGCCGGGCGTTGACCTCGATGAAGAAGAAGGCGTCGCCGTCCAGGAGGAACTCCACCGTGCCGGCGTTGCGGTAGCGAAGCGCCCGCGCCACGCGCACGGCCGATTCCAGCAGGGCTTCGCGCACGCGAGGTGAGACGCCCGGGGCAGGGGCCTCCTCGATGAGCTTCTGGTGCCGGCGCTGCACCGAGCAGGCGCGCTCGCCCAGATGAACCACGCCTCCGTGCGCGTCGGCCAGGACCTGCACCTCGACGTGCCGCGGCCGCTCGACCCATCGCTCGAGATAGACGCGCGGATCCCCGAAGGCGGTCTGCGCCTCGCCCCGGGCCAATCGCAGGGCGCCGGGCAGATCGTCCGGCGACCGCACCAGGTGAATGCCCTTGCCGCCGCCGCCGCCCACCGCCTTGATCAGCAGCGGAAAGCCGACTGCCTCGGCCGCGCGCCGGACCTCTGCGTCGTCCACGGGCCCGGAGCCCGGCAGCACAGGGACGCCGGCGGCCTCGACGGCCGCCCGGGCCTCGGCCTTGTCCCCGCACATCCGCAGCACCGAGGCAGGTGGTCCCACGAACGCGATGCCCGCGGCCTCGCACGCCGCCGCGAAGGACGGGTTCTCAGAGAGGAACCCGTACCCGGGGTGTATGGCGCCAGCCCCACAGCGCGACGCAATCTCCACGAGCGCGGCGCGGTTCAGGTAGCCCTCGGCCGGGGAGTCGCCCGGCAGCGGCAGGGCGCGGTCGGCCAGGCACACGTGCGGGGCCCCGGCGTCCACCGGCGCGTGCACGGCCACTGTCTCGATTCCCAGATCGCGGCAGGCGCGCAGGATGCGCACGGCGATCTCGCCGCGATTGGCGACCAGCAGGCGGCGGGGAAGCGGCATCTTCGAGGTCAGTCGTCCTCGTCGGGCTCGCGAGGCCGGTCCGGGCGATACACGAGCGAGAAGCGCGCTATCTGGAACCCCACGGCCTCCCAGAACCTGAGGCCCCTGAGGTTGCCGGCAATCACCCCTGACTGGATCTCGCCCGCGCCCTGCGACTTGAGCCACTCGATGACCGTCTGGGCGAGGCGCCGGCCCAGTCCTTCGCGGCGGTACTGGGGATAGATGAAGAACTCGCCGATCTGGGCCTGCGTGCGCGAGCGGTCGGCCCAGTGCCTGCCCGTCGCGGCGACCACGAACCCGACCTTGCGGCCGCCGTCTATGGCCCACCAGACGTGACGGCGCTTGTTGACGCGGGAGAACAGCGCCCGGGTGTACTTGTCGAGCCACTCCTCCGAGGGCACCTCACCGGTGATCTCCTCCCGGTACCGGCTGAGCCATTCGCGGAAGCGAGGGTCGCCTGCCTCGACGGGTTGCAGCTTCATGTCACGTCGGCGTTCCTACAAGACTCCTGTTGGGATCCATGGGGGGATTCCGCCTGGGGTCCTGTGATTCCTCTGGACTACAGGGGTATGTTGCCGTGCTTGCGCCTTGGGTTTGAGGCGCGCTTCCGCCGCAGCAGGTCGAGCGAGGCGATCAGGCGGCGCCGCGTCTCGCGCGGCTCGATCACATCGTCAACGTACCCGCGGCCGGCCGCCACGTAGGGCGTCGCGAACCTCGCGCGGTAGTCGGCCACGAGCTCGCGCCGGCGAGCCTCGGGGTCGGGCGCCTCGGCGAGTTCCTTCCGGAAGATGATGTCAATGGCGCCCTCAGGCCCCATTACGGCGATCTCGGCCGTCGGCCACGCCAGGTTGAGGTCGCCGCGGATGTGGGCGCTGCTCATGACGTCGTAGGCTCCGCCGTAGGCCTTGCGCGTGATCACGGTCATCTTGGGCACCGTGGCCTCGCAATAGGCGTAGAGCAGCTTTGCGCCGTGCCGGATGATGCCGCCGTGCTCCTGGGCCGTGCCCGGCAGGAACCCCGGCACATCCACGAACGTGAGCAGGGGAATGTTGAAGGCATCGCAGAACCGCACGAACCGCGCGCCCTTGACCGAGGCGTCTATGTCGAGCACGCCGGCCATGACCGCGGGCTGCTGGGCCACGACGCCCACGGGCCAGCCGTTCAGCCGGCCGAATCCCACGATGAGGTTGCGAGCGAACGCGGCGTGGACCTCGAGGAACTCGCCGTCATCAACGATGCGCTGGATCGCGACGTGCATATCGTAGGGCCGCGACGGATCCTCGGGCACGAGTTCGTCGAGGGCCGGATCGGCGCGGGACGGATCGTCGGTGGGATGTCGCCGCGGCGGGTCGTCCAGGTTGTTGGACGGGAGGAAGCCCATCAGGCGTCGCAGCAGGTCCAGGCACTCCTCGTCGTTCCCGGCCACGAAATGCGCGATGCCGCTTCGAGCGGCGTGCACATCCGCGCCGCCCAGTTCCTCGAAAGAGACCTCCTCGCGCGTGACCGTCTTCACGACCTGGGGGCCGGTGACGAACATGTACGAGGTGCCCCGCACCATCACCGTGAAGTCGGTGATCGCCGGCGAGTAGACCGCGCCCCCGGCGCACGGACCCATGATCGCCGAGATCTGGGGCACCACACCGCTGGCCAGCGTGTTGCGCAGGAAGATGTCGGCGTACCCGCCGAGGCTGACCACGCCCTCCTGGATGCGGGCGCCGCCCGAGTCGTTGAGGCCGATGATCGGCGTGCCGGTCCTGGTCGCCAGGTCCATGACCTTGCAGATCTTCGCGGCGTGCCCCTCGCCGAGTGACCCGCCCAGGACCGTGAAGTCCTGCGAGAAGACGTGCACGGGCCGCCCGTCAATGGCCCCGTGCCCGGTGATCACGCCGTCGGCCGGAGCCTCGACACGGTCCAGCCCGAAGTCGCGGCAGCGGGGCTCGACGAACGGGTCCAGTTCCACGAACGATCCGGGATCCAGGAGCAGGTCGAGGCGCTCGCGCGCGGTGAGCTTGCCGGCCTCGTGCTGCCGGCGAACGCGCTCCGCGCCTCCCATGGCCAGGAGGCGCTGGCGACGGCGGCGCAGGTCTTCCAGGCGGTCGGACGGCACGGGTCGCTTCTAGGGCGTCCCTGGCTCGGGCGGCAGCGGGCCGTAGGGCCGGATGGCTATTATGCCGTGCTTGAAGACCAGCTCGGTGACGCCGTTGACCTCCACGAGGAGGCTGTACGTCCCGAACTCCTTCACCACGGCGGTGGGGATCTCGTAGCCGTCGCGGCACCGTATGTGCACCGGAGCGCCCGTGGCCGCCAGGCGGCGGTAGAAGGCATCCTCCACGGAGGCGCGCGGCGGTGCCTTGGCTGAGGATTGCGCGTCCGCGCGAAAGTCATCACGAGTCAAGATCGCAGCACCTCCCTGACGTTCCGGACGAATGTCGGCCGGCGCTTCATCCGCAACCTGGGGCGCGGATGAGGCAATCTCTTGGGGCGCGGGCGCCTCGGGCGGGCCCGCCTCCTTGCGCAGCAGGCGCTCGTAGTGCTGGCGCAGTCCCTCGATCTGGTGCCTGCGGTCCTGTCGGATCCTGCCGGTCCGTTCCGCCGGCCGCGGCGGCCTGCGCGCGGCATCGAGCACGGCCGCGACGACAGCCTCCGCGTCACCCGAGGACACCACCGCGGCGCCCACGCTGAGCACGGTGTCGCGCTCGGAGGCCGCCCCGATCGCGGCCAGCGCGACCGTGGCTCCTGCGAAGGGCACGAGCGTCAGGCCCTCCAGCGAGAGCCGCTGGCCTGCCCTCTGCGCGAGCGGGCGCATCGCCTCGAGCGTCGCCGCCGCCACCGTGCGCAGCCGGTGCGCCGAACCGGGCGGGGCCTGGGCGGTTCCGGTGAGGGTCTTGGGGGTACCTTCGCGCTCGTAGCGCAGCTCGACCTGCGCCTTGGTGAAAGCCTCGGTTATCGTCTCTTCCAGCCGCACCATGCGGCACTCGGGAAGTGGCTGGGGCTGGGGCGCAGGCTCGAAGTGCGCGATCTGGATGCGCCAGCCGTCCACCGGAAGGTTGAACTGGCTCATCAGCGCCGTGGTTATGGCGCGGCGGATCGCCCCGTCGTCACGGGCCGATTCCGTTGTTACGTGGATGCGTTCTATCACGCCCGACTCGTTCGCCAGAACGCGCACGGCGGCGATGGCGTCGAGCCGCTCCAGGAAGGCCTCTATCTCTTCGGCGAAGACCTCGCGAGGCACGCGGCAACTCCGTTGTCGTGGCGGTGTAAACAGACGAGTCTTCTGCGGACCGGAGTTGGTCTCCTGCCCTCTCCCCGGTGCTGGCGACCCTCAGAACCTGGGATAGGCGGGCGGCCGGGCGATGGGCCGATCGATCATCAGGCCCTCGCCTCCCAGCGCCGGGCGCTCCTCGCCCTCGATGAGCAACCGTACCTGCCGCGCGGCAGGGTGGGCTGTCCCGGTGTAGACGATCTGCCACAGGCGTCCCTGCATGCTGGCCGATCCTCCGCCCGAGGCGACGGCCTCGGAGAGGTCAACCGTCACCAGGCCCTCACGGACGGTGATCCCGCGTAGCCGCGTCCCAGCAGGGATCTCGCTGGTCAGGCCCTTTGCCCGCTCCTGCGCGCTGGGGCCGGACAGCAGAGCCTGGAACGCGCCGCGAAGAACCTCCTCTGCCCTGCGCCCGCTCACCGTTCGCTCGACTGGCACCACCGTGCCTGAGCCGTCAACTGTCCCCACGAAGAACACCGACACGCGCGCCTCCTGCGGCCGCAGTTGCGTCCACCAGACGAGCGCCGCCGCGGCCGCCAGAACCACGATCCAGACCAGGATCCGCCTCATGCTCCACCACCGCTCATGCCAGTCCGGCTGCTCCCTGCTTGCCTATCAGCCCGGCGAACTCGTCCTCGTCGAGGACCTTCACGCCCAGCCGCCGCGCCCGCTCGATCTTGCTCCCTGGCGACGCCCCGGCCACCAGGTACGTGGTCTTCTTCGTCACGTCGTCGGTCGGCACCCCCCCGGCGGCGCGCACCAGGGCCTCTGCCTGGCTCCGCGTCCACCGGGCCAGCGTCCCGGTGAATACTACCTGCGCGCCTTCCAGCGGCCCGCCGCGGGCTCGGACCTGCGCAGCGCCAGGAGCGGGCTTCACCCCGGCCGCCAGCAGGCGGCTCACCAACCGCCGGTTGGCGCTCTGCGCGAAGAAGCCCGCCACGCTGGCGGCTATCGTCGGGCCTACCCCGGGCACGTCGCGCACCTCCTCCAGCGCGGCATCCATCAGGGCCTCGACAGTGGGGAAGTGGGCGGCCAGCACCTCGGCGACGTGCGATCCCACGTGCCGGATACCCAGCGCGAAGATGAAGCGGGCAAGCGTGGTCTCGCGGCTGCGCCCGATTGCGTCCAGGACGTTCTGGGCCGATCGGTCGGCCATGCGCTCGAGCGAAAGGATCTGCTTCTTGGCCAAGTGGTAGAGGTCGGCGGGATCGCGTACGAGGCCGGCCTCCAGCATCTGGGCCAGCAGCTTGCCGCCCACGCCCTCGATGTTCATCGCATCGCGCGATGCGAAGTGGTACAGGCGCTCCAGCACCTGGGCAGGGCAGGAGAGGTTGGGACAGCGCGCCACGGCCTCGCCCGGGGGCCGCTCCACGCCTGCGCCGCACACAGGGCAGTGGCTGGGCATCACGAACCGGCGCTGCTCTCCTGTCCGCCGCTCGGGCAGCGGCGCCACAACCTCCGGAATCACCTCGCCCGCGCGCTGCACTACTACCCAGTCGCCGATGCGGATGTCCTTGCGCGCGATCTCGTCCTCGTTGTGCAGCGTGGCGCTGCTGACCGTGACCCCGGAGACGCGCACCGGTTCCAGCACCGCGGCCGGGGTCAGCGCACCGGTCCGGCCCACGTTGATCGTGATGTCGAGCAGCCGCGTTATGGCCTGCTCCGCAGGGAACTTGTAGGCCAGTGCCCAGCGCGGGGCCGAGGTGGTGGCTCCGAGCTCAGACTGCTGGGCCAGGTCGTCCACCTTTATCACCACGCCGTCGGTCCCGTAGTCGAGCAGAGCGCGGCGTTCGGTCCAGGCAGCCAGGTACCCCTTGACCTCTTCGAGCGTGCCGCACCGGGCGGTGTGGGGGTTCGCGCGGAATCCTGCCTCGCGCAGCCACCCGAGGGTCTCCCAGTGCGTGCGGAGTTCTGCGCCCTCGACCGATCCCACGCCGTACACGAAGATCTGCAGCGGCCGGCCAGCGGTGACCTGGGGGTCGAGCTGTCGCAGCGATCCGGCCGCGGCGTTGCGCGGGTTGGCGAAGGGCGGCTCACCCGCGGCCTCGCGCTGGGCGTTTACCGCCTCGAAGGCCGCTCGCGGCAGATAGATCTCGCCGCGCACCTCGATCTGCGCCGGCGGCCGGGCGGCGCGCAGGCGCAAGGGGATGCTGGGAATCGTGCGCAGGTTGGGTGTGACGTCCTCTCCCTGCTCGCCGTCCCCCCTGGTGGAACCGGTGACCAGACGGCCGTCCTGGTAGGTGAGCGAAACCGCGACCCCGTCTATCTTGAGCTCGCAGACATACTGGACCGCCGCCTCGCCCAGGGCCTCCCGAACCCGCCTGTCCCAGGCGTCCAGCTCGGCTTCCTCGAAGGCGTTGGCCAGGCTCAGCATCGGCGTCCGGTGCCGCACCGTGGCGAACGCCAGGGACGGCGGCGCGCCCACGCGCTGCGTGGGGGAGTCCGGCGTTACGAGCTCGGGATAGCGCTCCTCCAGCTCTCGCAGCTCGCGCAATAGGCGGTCGTATGCCGCGTCCGAGATCGTGGGAGCATCCAGCACGTGGTACCTGTAGTTGTGCTCGGCTATCTCTTCGCGCAGCTCCTCGGCGCGGCGCCGTGCCTTGCTCGGAATCGCCATCCCAGATGCCTCCGGGCATCGCGGGTGTTATCGTCTCCTCTACGGCTTCGTCGAATGGGGTGACAGGCCCTTGCTGGATCCAGGTCCCTATCCCGGTCTGAAGGCGTGGATCGCCCGGATCTGCTGGGCCAGCCGCGCAGTCAGGGACTCGAGGATCCGCCGGCCCACTTCCGCGCTCGCGGCTCGGGCGTCGCCCACCACGCCGCTGGTGGTCAGATCGCGCGCCGACCAGGCAAAGGGGATCCCGGGGTCGGGGAACCCGCGCACGAGCGGCTCCGGCGGGTGCTCCGTGACCGCGGCTTCCACGCGCACATCCTCAGGGGCGATCGCCAGCATCAGGCTCGTCTCGTCGTCCCCTGCGTGCAGGTCGGGCCCGCCGCCCCCGGCGGGCGCAGCGAGCGCGCCCCGTCCCCAGATGGAGAGCGGGAAGATCCACATCTCGGGATGGGCAACGTGGATGTCGCGCGCCGCGATCTCGACCACCGGGTTGTTGCCGCCGTGCGAGTTGAGCAGGGCGAGGCGGCGAAACCCGGCACGGTGCAGACTCCCGGCCACCTCCATCAGCACGGACAGCAGCGTGCCGGCCTCCAGGGAGATCGTTCCGGGAAAGGCGAGGTGCTCGTTGGACTTCCCGTAGCACAACGGGGGAAGCGCGAAGGCCGGCACTCCCTCGCCCAGGCGCTCCAGGGCCCCGGCCAGCACGGCCGATCCGATCGCCGAGTCCACGAGCAGCGGCAGGTGCGGGCCGTGCTGCTCAGTCGAGCCGACCGGCTGGATGAGGACCGCCCGGTCCTTGTCGGGCATGTCCCTGATCTCGGCCCATGTCAGGTGGGCGAAGGACCTGCCTCGAGGGATCGGTGGGATGCTCACGCGTTGATCAGCTCGATGTGCCGCTGCCGCGTCGTGCGGGCGACGACGCGTCCGCGGGCGATGACGTAGTTGCGATCGGCCTGCATCTGCAGCACGTCGTGCAGGTTCCTGCCGTCGAAGATGAGCATGCTCGCCCAGGCACCCACCTCCAGCCCGTAGCCCTCTAGCCCCAGGGTCTTGGCGCCGTTGCGCGTCACGATGTCGAAGGCGGTCTCGAAGCCCTGCGGGGTGGCCAGGTGCGCCGTGTGCACCATGAAGTTCGCGGAATCGAGCAGGTCCGCGCGCCCAAGCGGATAGTAGAAGTTGTCCAGATCGTCCTGCCCTGAGCAGACGTTGACGCCGGCAGCCATCAGCTCGTTCACGCGCGTAAGCGTGCCGAGCACGTTGACGTTCGGGTTGGCCACGATGTTAATCCGGGCCTGCCTGACCAGGTTGATGACCCTGGCGGCGTGCGCGTCCGGATAGACGCGCAGGGCGCCGTTGTGCCCGGAGGCGACCCGGCCGTGGTATCCCTCGCGGATCGTCTTCGCGGCCAGCATCTCCAGCGTCCGGAAGTTGGGGTTGGGCGCGTCGTCGCACAGCATGTGCACGTCGCGGTTGTAGCGCGCGGCCAGCTCGAAGCAGAAGTCAATGTGCCGCCGGGCGCCCTCGTCGTCCAACTCGACGAACGGGATGCCCCCGACCACGTCGGCCCCCATCTCCATGGCCTGGCGCATCAGGTCGGCCGTCGCCGGGTTGGTCAGCAGCCCTTCCTGGGGAAACGCGCACACCTGCAGCATCATGGTGCGCCCGAACCGTTCCCTGGCCAGGAGCACGCCTTCCAGCGCCCGCAGCCCAGCGAACGAGTCCACGTCGGCGAACATGCGCATCGCCAGGGTGCCGTGCGCGAGGGCCAGCTCGAGCGCGCGGCCCACTCTCCCCGCCACCTCCTCGGGTGTGTACCGCTGCTTGAAGGCCCAGGTGTGCTCGATGGGCACGACGTTGCTGTGGAGCAGCTCGTACTCCTGCATGCCTGACCTGACCTCTCCCTCGAACGCCTCGCCGGGCGCGCCCAGGGGTCTCAGGGGGTACTCGTAGCGGCCCACTGCCTCGCCGAAGAACGACTTGTCGATGTGGAAGTGGCAGTCAACGAACGGCTCGGTCACCAGGCGTCCGGCGGCGTCGATCTCCTGCGCCGCGCCGGCGGGAAGGCCCGGCTCGACGGCCGCGATCCTGCCGTCTGCAACTCCTATGTCAACCAGACCCCCGCGCCCGCGCAACTGGGCGTTGCGAACTACCAGGTCAAGAGCCACCTCGTATCCCTCCTACTCCCGGACCGCGCCCAGGGTGAGCCCGCGGATGTAGTACGGCTGCAGTATGTATCCCAGCAGCAGCACGGGCAGGATGGTGATCATCCCGATGGCGGCCATGTTGTTCCAGCCGATCTCGTAGGTGCTCATGGTCTCCAGGATCCCCAGCGTCAGCGTCCGGGTGGTGCGCCCCGACAGCAGCAGCGGCAGGAGGAAGTCGTTCCAGGAGAACGTGAAGGTGAAGATCCCCGCGGTCGCCAGCCCCGGCACAGAGAGGGGCAGGGCGACGCGCCAGAACGCTCCGAACCTGGTGGCGCCGTCGGTCAGCGCGGCCAGCTCGAGGTCGCTCGGCAACGAGAGGAAGTAGCCGCGCATCATCCAGGTCACGAACGTCGTGTTGAACACGCTCTGCAGGAGGATCACCGCCGGGTAGGTGCCCAGCAGACGCAGATCCCGCATGACCATGTAGAATGGTATCAGAAGAACGACGGGCGGTGCCATGCGTATTGCCAGCATCAGCAGCGCCGTGTTCCCGGCGGCGCGCGACGCGGTCCGGGCAAGCCCGTAGCCCGCGGGTACGCCAAGCGCCAGCGACAGCGCCGTCGTGCCCAGGGCGATCGTCAGGCTGTTCTTGAGATACGAGACCACGGGCACCATCTTGAACACGGCGCGGAAGTTGTCCGCGATCGGGTGGAAGATCCACACCGGTGGGATCGCGAACGCGTCCCGCGCGGGCTTGAGCGAGGTCAACAGCAACCACACGAGCGGGAACAGGAAGAATCCCAGGACCATGGCAAGCAGCGTGTAAGTCACCGCGTCGGCCACCCGCTGGCGCTGCCGCTTCGTCATTGCGTGACCCCCAGGTGCCCGATGGCGCGGAAGTAGGCCGCGGTGAACAGGCCGATGAGCACCAGCAGCAGGTTGGACATCGCCCCAGCGTATCCCATGTCGAAGAACGTCAGACCGGTCTTGAAGATATAGTGGTTCATCACCTCGGTGGCGTAGCCGGGCCCTCCGCCGGTGACGATGAAGACCGAGTCGAAGAGCTTGAAGACATCCATGGTTCGGATCAACAGGGCAACGGTCAGGATCGGGCGCAGCAGGGGCAGGGCCACGCACCAGAACTGCTGCCACGCCGAGGCGCCGTCAATCTGCGCCGCCTCAAACAGGTCGGCGCTCTGACTGCGCAGGCCGGCCAGGAGCATGAGCGCCACCAGCGGGGTCCACTGCCAGACGTCCACAATGACCAGGGCCGCCAGCGCCGTGGACGGTTCGCCGATCGGGCCGCGACCGACGTGCACGCCGAGCGTCTTAAGGTAGTAGGAGACCACCCCGAAGTCGGCGTTGTACAGCGCCCTCCACACGAGCGCCACCACGATCGGGGTGAGCGTGAGCGGGGCCAGCAGTAGGGTGCGGACCAGCGGGGTGCCTGGCCGGTCGCGGTTCAGGAGCACGGCGATGGCCAGGCCGAGGACGATCTGGAGACCCACGGCCAGAACGACGAACAACGCCGAGTTCAAGGCGGCGACGCGGAAGACCGGATCCGCGAACGCCCTCAGGTAGTTGGCGAGCCCGACGAACTTCTGAGATTGGGACGGATCCGTCAGGCTGTATTTGAAGAAGGAGATGTACAGAGAGTAGGCCAGGGGGTAGAAGGCGAAGCACAGCATGAACAGAAGGGCCGGGGCCGCCCACGGGAGCAGCCCCAGCCGCCTCAGCCACCTCATGTGCTACCGACCAAACAGCGGCAGTGCCGCGGCCTGAGCGGCGTCCAGTGCTGCCTTCGGGGACTTCTGGCCCGTGATGGCCAGGTTCACCTCGAGTCCCAGGATGTCCTGGATCCGCGGGTACTGCCGGATGCGCGGCCGGAAGTCGCCGTCGGCGTGATCAAATGACTTGCCCACCATCGCAAACCACGGGAACTCGGCCAGAAGCCTGGAGTCCGCAACCTCGCTTCGGCGTATGGGCTCGCCGCCGAAGCGCACGAAGTCCGGCCGCACGCGCTGCGAGGTGATCCACTTGATGAACTCCCAAGCCGCCTGCTTGTTGGGGGAGTCTCGGTTGATGCCGATGCTCCATCCACCCAGCGGGTAGCGCGTCGGCGCGCCCGCGGCCTGGGGCAGGGTGGTGATGTCGCTGATCGTGGCCACCTTGGACATCGTGGGATCGCGGTGCGCCCGAATCCCGGTGGACCAGCCGATCTGCATCATGGCCACCGCGCTGCGAAACGCCAGCTCCCGGTCGCCCCAGGCGTAGCTGGTGGCGCCCGGCGGCGCGTACTTGAACATGTCCGCGAAGAAGGTCAGGGCGCGCACGTTGGCCGTGCTGTTGAGGACCGGCATCCCGGCCTTGTCCAGGATGCTGCCGCCGTGTATCAACATGTGGTACATCCAGTCCTGCGCGCACGGCGCCCCGCGGGCGCCATTCATGACGATGCCGAAGCGCCCGTCGCCGGTGAGTTTCTGAATCGCCACCGCGAACTCGGGCACACTGCGCGGCGGCTTGATGCCCATCTCGGTGAGCACCTTCTTGTTGTAGGAGAGCACGCCCGCATAGGCCGCCAGCGGGAAGGCGTACTGCTTGCCCATCCAGCCGCCCAGTTTCCAGACCGACGGGAAGACATCGTCGTAGGCGATCGCGGCGCGGTCGCGCTGGATCATGGGGGTTAGGTCTACCAGGTAGCCGTTCTCCGCCCACTCCCCGGTCCAAACGATGTCCACCGTGTAGAGGTCGGCGCCCCCGGTGCGGCCCACGAAGTCCGCGATGGCACGGGTGTACAACTCGCCGTAGCTCTGGATCGTGACGTTGACCTTGATGCCTGTCGCCCGTTCAAACTCCGGCGCCAGCCGGGTGAGCGCGCCGGAGAAGCGATCCGACATCGAGACGAGGTTCAATGTCGCCCTCGGCTGCGCCAGGCCGCCCGACAGCGGCACCAGTGCGAGCGCCAGGACAACCGCCAGGATGAACCATGCCGATCTTCGCACCATCATCCACTGCACCTCCTGTCGCGTGCGCGTATTTGAATCGCTTGCGCGTTGCGGTCGGGGCGCAAACCCGCGGTCAGGCGATCCATGCGCCCCCGTTCACCTCGATGGCCTCACCGGTCATGAAGTCGGAGTCGGGCCCGCAGAGGAACGCCACTACCCCGGCCACGTCTTCCGGGGTCTCGAGACGCCCAAGCGGCGTGTCCCTCAGGTAGTCGCGGACCACCTCCTCGGGGCTCATCCCCCGGAGCCGCCCCTCCCAGACTACCTCGCGCTCCTGCATCGCGGTCCTGACGTAGCCGGGGTTGACCGCGTTCACCGTGACGCGGTGGGGCGCCAGCTCGCGGGCCGCGGCCTGCATGAGCCCTAGGGCGCCAAACTTGGAGGCGGAGTAGTGCGCCAGCATTGGAGCGGCGCGCCGTGCGGCCATGGAGGCCGTCAGCACGATCTTGCCGCGCAGATCCCTGCCCGGCATCGCCTCCTGGCGAACCATGCGGCGTGCGAAGACCTGCATCGTGAGGAACGCGCCCCTGACGTTGACGCCGAAGTTGAGGTCCCATTCCTCGTCGGTCAGGTCGAGGAAGTTGTTCATCGTCGAGACGCCCGCGTTGACGATCAGCAGATCGAGCCGCCCGCAGGAAGCGTAGATCTCCCCGGCGACGCGCTCCAGATCGGCTCGGCTGGTGACGTCAAGGCGTCGGGCGGTGGCAGCCCCGCCCGACGCCGCGATCTGTGCCGCAACCTCCCCGGCGCCAAGCGCATTCAGGTCCGTCACCCACACGCGCACGCCCTCGCGCGCCAGCCGCAGCGCGATCGCACGCCCAATGCCTGATGCGGCCCCCGTGACAAGTGCCTCAATCCCCGACAAGATGCTCCCCCCTCAATCTCGGGTAGAGGTCCCTCAACCTTCGGTATGTCTCCCGGTAGATCTCGTATGCCTCCGCGTAGAAGGGCACGGCGCCGGGCTCCGGGTGCGTTACCCCGGCGATCCTGACCTTATCCCTGATGCGAGACCAGGGCCAGGCGCCCGCGGCCACACCTGCCGTGAAGGCCACGCCGTACGCGCTGCCCGCGTGCCCGCCGGCCAGGTGGTACACCTCCCTCCCCAGGACCGATGCCGTTATCTCGCGCCACAGCGCGCTGCGTGCGCCGCCGTCCATGACGTAGAACCGCGATATCCGGTGGCCCGCATCTTCGAGCACCTCCACGTGATGCCGGAACGCAAAGGCCACGCCCTCCAGGATGGCCCGGTAGATGTGCGCGGGAGTGTGCGAAAGGGTCAGCCCCAACACGGTGCCGCGCGCCTCGGGATCGTGCAGGGGTGTCTTCTCGCCCAGGAAGTAGGGCAGCAGCACGAGGCCGTCGCTCCCCGGCCGGATCCGCGAGGCGGCCAGGTCGAGGTCCGCGTAGGACGCGCCGGGGTGGAAGCGGTCGCGAAACCACTTGACCAGGCTCCCGGAGGTGGCCATGCAGCCGTTGATGATGTAGAGGCCGGGCAGATTGTGATAATCAATGAACAGTTCGCGCAGGGGACGGAAGCGGTCCACCGCGTAGAGGAAGTCCCCGGCGCCCCCGAACTTCAGGACGGCATCACCCTCGGCGGCCAGGCCGGCTGCCAGCGCCGCGGCGATGTGGTCGGCGCTCCCGGCCGCGACCCGTGTTCCGGCGCGCAGGCCGGTCTCGCGCGCCGCGGCACTGGTGACCTCTCCGACGATCTCGTGGGCGCGCCGCACGGGTGACAGCGCTCCCGGCGGCAGCCCCACGAGGTCGAGGACGGAAGTGAACCAGGTATTCTCGAGCGCGTCCCACATGCCCGACTCCAGCGCCCAGTTGGCCTCGGTGTACTGCGCGCCCGAGAGCCGGCCTGTCACGTACTCGTAGGAGCCGCAGATGCGCCGGATCTTTGCCCAGGCCTCGGGCTCGTGGTGCTTGATCCACTGAAGCTTGGGCGGGATCACCTGCTGGTTCCAGGTGGCGCCGGTGCGCTGAAACAGGGCGTCCTCGCTCAGGCGCAGCCGGAGGGCGCGTATCTCGGCGACCGCGCGCGCGTCGTTCTGCTGTATCGAGCGGCGGATGGGGCTTCCGTCCTGGTCGAGCATCACCAGCGCCGGCACCATCCCCGAGACCCCCACGGCGCGCACCCGGGATGGGTCGTGACCTGCCAGCACCCTTCCCACGGTGGCGACCGTGCCCCGCCACCAGTCAGCCGGGTCCTCCTCGGCCCACCCCGGCTGGAGGTTTGCGAGGTCGTGCGGGTGCTCGGCCTCGGCTATGTTGCGGGCGTGCTCATCCAGCAGGACCGCCTTGCACGCGGTCGTGCCAACGTCCACGCCCAGCGCCAGCATCCTAGATGCGGGCGCGCGCCTTGCGCGCCAGTTCCACGAACTTCGCGGCACGCGCGGGATCCACAGGGCTCCACGTGTCGCCGTTGACCTTGAGCGCGGTGCCCACGACGCAGCCGTCGGCGACCGCCAGGACCTCGGCGACATTCTCGTGGCGGACGCCTGTGTTGGCCAACACCGGCACGTCCGGCAGCGCGCGCTTGACCTCGCGCAGTCGCTCGAGGGGCGTCTCCTCGCCGGTGATGGGCCCCGAGACCAGGATCGCATCGGCCATGCTCGAGAAGAGCGCGCTGCGCGCGCGCTCCTCCGCCGTGCGGCTGTCCAGGGGGGAGGCGAACTCCGCGGATATGTTGTAGAGCAGGAACAGGTCGCCGCGGCCCAACCGGCGCCTGTAGCGCAGGGCCTCGGCGGCGCGGCCTTCCCACAGCCCCATGTCCGAGCCGTAGAGCCCGGTGAAGATCTCGCGCGCGAAATGTGCGCCCGTCGCCGCGGCCAGGGCCAGCGTGCTGATCGGGTCCCACAGCACGTCCACGCCAAACGGCACCGTAATCCGGTCGCGCAGCCGCCCGATGGCGCAGGCCATCGCCGCGGTCGAGGCCACGTCCACGCGCAGCTCGTAGGGTCGGTCGTTCTCGTTCCCGAACATCACCGCGTCCACGCCGGCCGATTGGAGGGCGGCCAGGTCCCTGTCGGCCTGGGCGATCAGGGAGTCCATCCCGCCCGCGTCGTCGAAGAGCGGAGTACCCGGGAGCGCCTGGAAGTGCACCATCGCTATCACGGGCTTGCGCGTTCCGAACAGCTTGGCGAAACGCTCCATGACTAGACAACCACCACCTTCCTGACGCGCTCGCGGAGGACCGCCTCGCGGGGGCCGATGCCCTGATCCGTCACGATGGCGCTCAGTTCATCCAGGCGGCAGACCTGGGCCAGCGCCCTGCGCCCGAACTTGCTGTGGTCGGCGAGCAGGATCACCTCTCGCGCCGAGCGGATGGCCAGGCGCTTCACGGCCGCCTCGTCCACTGTGCTGTTTGTAACCTCGTCGTCGTCCACGGCGTCCGCGCCCAGGAAGAAGACGTCCGCGTGGAGCCCACGCAGGGTATCCTCGGCCCACGGTCCCACCAGGCTGTACAGCCCGTTGCGCACGCGGCCGCCGATCTGCAGAACCTCGGTTGCGCCCGAGGCCGCGGCCTGCGCCCCGGGCAGATCGAGCGCAATCACGGTGATGCGCTTCCCGGCTAGATGGCGCGCGAGCGCCAGCGTCGTGGAGCCGGAGTCGAGAATGATGGTAGAGCCGGGCGGGACAAGACGTGCGGCGCCGATGGCGATCCGCTCCTTCTCCTCGCGCATGAGCGCTGACTTGACCGAGAAGGGCGGCTCGTGCGCGGTACCCAGCGCCCTGGGAAGCGCGCCGCCATGCGTGCGCTCTACCAGGCTTGCCGCGGCCAGGTCGTTGAGGTCGCGCCGGATCGTGGCAATGGACGCCCCGATGGCCTGCTGCAGTTCCGAGGTGCGCAGACCCCCACGTGCCTCTAGCAACTGGAGGATGCGCTGGCGCCGCTCGACCGGGAGATCCATTTTGATTGATCGTGATTGATAGTACGCGAGAATGATTGAGCGGTCAACAGGTTCTTGGAGGGGTGGCGCCGAAGCGCGAGGGCAGGGGCTCCGGGAGGTGCCAAGTGGGCCGTGCAGCCGCCCGCACAGCCGCTGCGCTCGTACTGATCGCCGGAATCGCCGCCGTGGCCTTCGGTCAGGAGGGCATAACCCACTGGCGTGGGAACGACTACCCGTGGGACAAGATCCCGGCTGTTGCGCCCGTGGGGGCGGAGGGCGACACGCGCATCAGGCTCGTGGAAGAGGCGGTGGAGTTCTGGAACCAGCA
>JBBIOM010000025.1:10864-30163 GCA_037443365.1 Armatimonadota bacterium | reverse complement strand
TACGCCATTCGTGCAGGTCGGAACTTACCCGACAAGGAATTTCGCTACCTTAGGCAGTCGCCTCTCATGTCGCCATGAGGACTGGACCATATCTTCATCCCAAGCCTTGAGGGGCTTGCGAGTCCGGCGTATGGCCTCTGAGGATTCTCTCTCGCACGACCGCCAGCGGCCTCAGCCGCCGACGACCCTTGCCGTCGGGATTCATCGCATACGCCCTCTCAACGATGCGAAGCATTCCCCGGGCACTGAAGTGCTCTTTGCGGTTCAGTCTCGCCAGTATCTCTCTGAATGCCTCGAAGGTCTCCCTCTTGCATGCGAACCGAGCCACGTACCTCTCGTAGAAGGGAACGACCTCCTCGGCAAGAGTGCGTTGGTGACCAATTGAGTACACCAGCACGCATTGACTCCCTGGCTTGACCGCGATCCGTCCACCTCGAAAGAGCGTCCTTGCCAGCTCAAGGATTCTCAGCCCGCTCGCGTGCTGATACAGGAAGAACTCAGGATCGACGTAGTAGCCGAACCTTGCAGTCGGATGCTCCTTGATGCTAACGCAGAGGGCTCCTTCTCCCTCGACGAATCCCGCCAGAAACCACTTCAGCTGCTCTGTGCTCGAGAGCCTTTCCTGCTGGTTTGCTCCACCCATCGCGTTGTCACCCCTCCCACCTCCCATCGGCAGAGCGATGGCGGCTTTCAGGGGTAGCGTGGGATCCACGAGCCGTTCCAGCATATAGCCGGATTTTGTAACGGCCCTTCCGGGGCAGCACCCGGTCCTACCGTTATAGTTACGGCCGCCGTTCACCGGGGCTTCGGTTCGGGGCTTTGCACGGGCGAACCCGTACTAACCCTTCCCCTTAACCTTCCGGCACTGGGCAGGCGTCAGCCCCTATACGTCGCCTTGCGGCTTAGCAGAGACATGTGTTTTTGCTAAACAGTCGGCTGAGCCAATTAACTGCGGCCTCGTCAGGCTTCCGGCGCAGGCCGGTCACCGTCTGAGGCGCCCCTTATCCCGAAGTTACGGGGTTAACTTGCCGAGTTCCTTGACGAGGGTTCTCTCGCGCGCCTTGGCACTCTACGTGCCCGGCCACCTGTGTCGGTTTACGGTACGGGCGCCGTGAATCCTGGCCACGAGGCTTTTCTTGGCAGTGCGGGCTCGGCCACTTCGCTCGCGGTTGCCCTTGAGCTCGCGTTCGCGTCTCGGCGTTGAATGAGGCACCGGATTTGCCTAGCGCCTCCGCCTACACGGTTAGCCCGGGACGACCATCACCCGGTAGGCCTACCCTCCTGCGTCCCCCCCTGGCTCGTAACGGATTCACGGCGGGGCCGGAATATCAACCGGCTGTCCATCGGCTACGCCTTTCGGCCTCGCCTTAGGTCCCGCCTAACCTTACGTGGACGAACCTTCCGTAAGAAGCCTTGGCCTTACGGCGGGCAGGATTCTCACCTGCCTTTTCGCTACTCATGCCGGCATTCGCACTTCCGCATCGTCCAGCAGTCCTTACGGTCTGCCTTCAACCTATCGCGGAACGCTCCCCTACCACCCTGCGCAGGGCAAAGCCTGGCGCAGGATCCGCAGCTTCGGTGGATGGCTTGAGCCCCGTTGGATTTTCGGCGCAGCACCACTCGACCAGTGAGCTATTACGCACTCTTTGAAGGATGGCTGCTTCTGAGCCAACCTCCTGGCTGTCTTAGCGATGCCACTTCCTTTCCCACTTAGCCATCACTTTGGGACCTTAGCTGGCGGTCTGGGTTGTTTCCCTCTCGACGACGAAGCTTATCCCCCGCCGTCTCACTCCCGAAGACCACAAGGCGGCATTCGGAGTTTGATTGGGTTCGGCACGGGTCCTCCCGCCCTAGCCCATTCAGTGCTCTACCACCGCCGTGCTGCATCGGGGCTGCACCTCAATGCATTTCGGGGAGAACCAGCTATCTCCGGGTTCGATTGGCATTTCACCTCTACCCACAACTCATCCCATGGTTTTTCAACACCAATGAGTTCGGGCCTCCACGCGGGATTAGCCGCGCTTCACCCTGGTCATGGGTGGATCACCCGGTTTCGGGTCTGCAACGTGCGACTCCCGACTCGCGTCGGGTTCCCATCCGGGAACGGCGCCCTGTTAAGACTCGGTTTCCCTGCGCCTCCGGGATACGCTCCCTTAAGCTCGCCACACGCCGCAACTCGCCGGCTCATTCTTCAATAGGCATGCCGTCAGGCATTCCGGGTCCGAAGACCCAGCATAGCCCTTCGACTGTTTGTAGGCACACGGTTTCAGGTTCTGTTTCACTCCCCTCCCGGGGTTCTTTTCACCTTTCCCTCACGGTACTCGTGCGCTATCGGTCGCCAAGGGTGTTTAGCCTTGGAAGGTGGTCCTCCCGGCTTCCCACGGGGTTCCTCGTGTCCCGTGGTACTCAGGAACACCATCCGGGAAGTCGCCCTCCTTTCGTCTACGGGGCTATCACCCGCTGTGGCCGGCCTTTCCAGGACCGTTCGACTAGGATGGCGATTGGTAACTTCCCGGCCGGATTGCGGTCCGGCCCGACGGTGCCCTACAACCCCCCGGACGCAACGCCCGCAAGCTGTCACGCGGCCGGAGTTTGGGCTCTTCCCCTTTCGCTCGCCACTACTCGGGGAATCTCGGTTGATTTTTCTTCCTCCGGGTACTTAGATGTTTCAGTTCCCCGGCTGGCCTTCCCGCACCTATGGATTCAGCGCGGGATCGCGCGGTATGACCCGCGCGGGGTTGCCCCATTCGGATACGGTCGGATCGAAGGTTGCTTAGCACCTACCCGACCCTTTCGCCGCCAGCAGCGTCCTTCTTCGGCCCTTGGCGCCAAGGCATCCACCGTGTGCCCTTAGTAGCTTGTAACCCGCCCTAGGAGCAGCTGTATAGAGCCTGGCAACACACCACCTTCCCGCCGGGCCTTCTTTCCCCGCGGGTCGGGATGTCTTCGTCCATCTTCGGTTGTCAAGGTTCGCCCCGTCACCGCTCTTGCGACGGATCCAGCCGGGGCCGCCGGCAGGAACATTGAGGCGTTCTCTCCGAGCACTGCCTCCGCGGTTCGGCGGCAGGGCTCGGGGCAGGGCACAAAAAAGAGGGGATGAGCTCGTTCCCCTCTGGAACGCTCATCGGGGATGCCGTATGCGATTTATGCGCTCGGCTGAACCACCCAATCAGCTCCTTGTGTCCGGGCCAACCCTCATTATAGTGGGCGACCCCTGCTTGTCAACCCTTGTTTGACCCCCGGCCGGTCACACCACCAGACAGGTCAGCGAGTCGGTGACTCCAGGGGTCCTCTGGATCTTTGAGATGACCGTGTCGGCAAGCGCTGTCATGTCCCCTGCCTCGGTCCTGCAGATGATGTCGTATGGACCGGTAACGACATGCGCCTCACGAACGCCCTTGATCTTCCGGATGGAGATCGCCGCGCGGCGGGCCTGGCCCGGACCCGTCTTGATCAGCACCATAGCTGAGACCACGGCACCCACCTCCAGTTCGGTTTGAGGACAGGGTTACCCGCCCGGCCGCCCACTTCCTGCCTGCCCGATGAGAGGCCTCAGACCAGGCGCCGTCTCAGGGCTGCGCTGGCCGTGTCAATGAGGGTGACGACCGCGATGATCACGATCAGGGCCATGCCCACGACCTCCCACCGGCGGAACTGCAGGGCCTGAACCATGATCGTGCCGATTCCGCCCGCTCCAACCAGCCCCAGCACGGTCGCGGCGCGGGAGTTTATCTCGAATCGGTAGAGCGACAGCGCCGCGAACTCGGGCATCACCTGTGGAAGCACGGCGAACCAGAAGGTCTTGATCCGGTTGGCTCCGGCGGCGCGGAGGGCTTCGAGCGGGCCCGGGTCGATCGTCTCAACCGCCTCGGCGTACAACTTGCCCAGGCTGCCCGTGGAGTGAAGCCCGATCGCCATCATGCCGGCCAGGGCTCCTGGTCCGTAGGCGGCGACAAAGAAGATGGCAAGGATGATCTCGGGGAAGGTACGTATCAGGTTGAGCACCTGCTTGCCCAGGTAGCTCGATGCCGGGTGGGGAGCGATGTTTCGCGCCGCCAGGAACGCCAGCGGGAAGGCAAGCAGCATGCCGACCGTGGTGCCCAGGAGCGCCACCTGCACCGACACAACCATGCCCGAAAGCGATCGTCCGGCCCAGGACCAGTCCGGAACGAGCATCAGGACAAGTATGCGGGCCAGCAGCGGCAACCCCTCAATGAACCGCGCAAGACTGGCCTCCACGCCGCGGGCCGACCAGACGAACACAACGGCGAACAGGCCAGCGCCCGCCCAGATCTTCCAGCGCCCCGGCTCGATCAGCGCGGCCTCCCTGCTCATACGATGGCCTGCCGGACGCGCACGCTGATGGCGTCAATCATGACGACGGCAGCAAGCGTGACCAGGATTATCACCGTGGCGCTCTGATACCGGAAGAGGTTCAGCGCGGTCAGGAGGAGCTGCCCGATCCCTCCGGCACCCACCAGGCCCAGCACGAACGAGACCCGCACGTTGATCTCGAACACGAAGAGGGTGTAGCTCAGGTATGCCGGCAGGATCTGTGGTACAACCGCGTAGCGCACGAGCTTCAACCGGTTGGCCCCGGCCGCTTCGAGGGCCTCCATCGGCCCGGGGTCAATGGCCTCCAGGCTCTCGCTGGTCAGCTTGGCGACGATCGCCAGGGAGAACACCGTCAGCGCCAGGATGCCGGCGAACGGGCCTATGCCCACCGCCGCCACCAGGATGGCCGCGTAGAGCAACTCCGGGATCGTGCGGAGCAGGTTCAGGACCGCCCGCGCGCCGTAGTAGAGCCAGGGCTGGCGCGTGACATTGCGCGAGGCCAGCAGGATCAGCGGGACCGCCAGCAGCGCGCCCTGGGTGGTGCCCACGAGGGCCATCTGAAGGGTCTGTAGCGCGGGGCTGACCAGGACCGGAAGCACCTCCCAGTTGGGGGGGAACAGGTCGCCCATCAATCTGTAGAAGCTGGGGAGCCCGTCCCAGATAGCGCGGGGGGATGCGCCGATACCGGCCGCGCTCCAGAGGTACAGCCCGGCCCCGGCCAGGGTTACGAGGGTGAGCCTAGTCTTCAGCGTCCGTTCCCCGGAAGTCGTCGGCCTTCAGCGCCCGGCCGTAGATCTCCTCAAATGTGGCGTCGTCCACGTCGCCCGCCGGGCCGTCGTAGACCAACTGTCCGTCACGCAGGCCCACCACCCTCGCCGCGTACTCACGGGCCAGGTCTATGAAGTGGAGGTTGACCAGCACGGTTATGCCTTCCTGGTTGATTCGGCGGAGGTCGCGCATCACCATGTGCGAAGTGGGCGGGTCCAGTGAGGCAACGGGCTCGTCCGCCAGGATCACCTTTGGCTCCTGCGCCAGGGCGCGCGCGATGCCCACACGCTGCTGCTGGCCGCCGCTCAGCGCGTCGGCCCGGACAAACGCCTTGTCTTCGATGTCGAGCTTGCGCAGCGCCTGGCGTACGATTTCGAGATCGCGCCGGGAGAACAGGCCGAGCAGCGCCCGCCACGTGGGAAGGCGACCCACCCGCCCGGCCAGCACATTGCGCATCACCGACGAACGCTTGACCAGGTTGAAGGTCTGGAAGATCATCCCGATCTGCCCGCGCACCTCAAGCAGGCGACCGGGCGAGACGGCGGTCAGGTCCTCTCCCTCGAACCAGACCGAACCCGCGGTCGGCTCAACGAGACGATTGACCGTTCGCAGCAGGGTTGATTTGCCGGCGCCGCTCAACCCGACGATGGCGACGAACTCCCCGCGGTGCACGGCGAGGTCCACGCCGCGAAGGGCCTGGACCCCGCCGGGGAACCGGACCTCGACCCCCCTGATCTCGATCTGGGGTGCGCTCAAATCCGGATCTTGTCGCGCATCAGGCTATAGGTCTTGCGAATGACGCCAAACTCGCTACCATCCGACTTGGCGTATCCGATCACGTTGTACAGCGCATCCAAGAGGCGCACTCCGTCTGCGGTCTTGCCGAGATCCACGAACGCGTCCTGTATCTTGGTCACGAGCTCGTCGGGGAGCCCGCGCCGGACCGCAACCCCGTCGTTGGGAATCGGGCTGCTCCGAACCAGGATCTTGACGACCTGCTCCACGTCGGGCATTTCGCGAACCGAATCGGGAATCGCGTTGTCGTGCGTGGCGCTCGCGTCCACGTCCTTCTTGTACACAGCCACGATTGCCGCGTCATGAGACCCGGCAAAGATCGTGCGCAGGTCACGCTCGGGGTTGATCCCCGCGTCCACCAGCATCACGTAAGGGAACAGGTATCCCGAGGCCGAGGCCGGATCCACGAACGCGAACCGACGTCCCTTGAGGTCCGCCAGCGTCTTGAACGGAGAGTCCACCCGCACGTTGATGGCCGCGTGGTAGCTGGTGACGAAGTTGCCTCGCGTGCGGCGAATGGACTTGGCCACGATGATGACCTTGTGCCGCTCCTCTGCGAGGACCAGGGCAAACGGGCCGAAGATGCCGATGTCCGCGCGCCCCGTGCCCATGGCCTCGATCAATCCGGTGAAGTTGGTGGTCACAACGGCCTCCACCGGGATTCCGATCCGGTCGGACAGCATCCTGGAGAGCGGCCCCAGGTTCTCCATCATGCGACCTATCTCGCGCGAGGGCACCATTCCCAGTACCAGCTTCTTGGGAGCCGGCCCGGCCTGCGCCATCGCACCGGCCATTCCCACCACCAGCGCAACCACGATCAGCGCCGCGATATGTCTATGCGCCATGACTGCAATCCTCCTTAACGCGTCGTCTCTGCTCCTGCCTCGGTCCCGTTCGGTCTAGGTCTGATTCGGCAGCGTCCCGGGTGCTTCCCTGCGGCATCAGGCAGGAACAGGACGTCGAAGAATGCATTGCGGCGGAGGGCTTTCCTCTGCGAGGCCCCCGATGGCGATCTCGGCGCAAGCCTCGGGGTCACAGCAGGTGTAGCAAACCCGCTTCAACGCCCGGAATCCCAGGAGCCGCACTTCCGGGGCAAGGTAGTCCTCCTTGACCGGCTCCTCCCGCAGCAGATCGGTGCTCAGGTATTTCTTGTTGTCGTCGGAGAAGACCGTGACCACGACGGCGTCGTCTCCAAGGCCGTCCTGGACCTTGAGCGCGCCCAGGAAGTTCGCTCCCGAGGAGATCCCAACCCCAATGCCCAGTTCGGCGGCGAGCTTCTGCGCCATGAGGATCGCGTCCCCGTCGTCCACATCAATCACCGCGTCCAGCGTGTCGAGGTCCACGATGGGCGGGATGAACTCGTCCGATATCCCCTGGATCCGGTGCTTTCCCACCTTGTGTCCGGTTCTGAGCGTGGGCGAGCTGGTCGGCTCCAGGGGATGGACCTTCACGCCGGGGTGCTTCTCCCGCAGGAAGCGTCCGACCCCCATGACCGTGCCGCCGGTGCCCACGCCGGCCACGAAGGCTTCGGGCCGGAGGGCGCGGGCACGCAACTGCCACCATATCTCCGGACCCGTGGTGCAGTAGTGCGCCTCGACGTTGTCGTGATTCGAAAACTGCCTGGGCAGGAAGACCCCTTCGGTCTTCTCGGCCAGTTCCTCAGAGCGTTGAATGCAACCCAGGAACCCGCCTTCCTCCCTGCTTACGAGGACGATCTGCGCACCCAGGCTCCGGATCAGGTTGACCCTTTCCTCGCTCATCCAATCCGGCATGAAGATGACGACCGGGTGCCCAAGGGACCGGCCTATCGCGGCGAATGCGATGCCCGTGTTGCCGCTCGTAGCCTCGGCGATCGTACAGCCGGGCCCCAGGACGCCCCGGGCGTAGCCCTGCGCCAGGACGTGCAGCGCCATCCTGTCCTTGATGCTGCCGGTCATGTTCAGGTTCTCGGCCTTGGCGTAGAGTGTGCGCTCCCTGCCACGATAGAAGAAGTCAACGGCAAGAAGGGGCGTGTTTCCGACAAGAGGAGCCAGCCTCTGAATCCTGCGATGTGCGTCGCTATCCGTGCTTCCCGACATCGGTCCTCCCCAGGAGATCCTCCAGCCGGTCCACCATGTCCGAGAGGGTGCGAAACGCCCGGTCCACCGGCTCGGGGGTGGTCATGTCAACGCCAGCCAGCTTCAACGCGTCGAGGGGATATCGGGAGCCGCCACTCGAGAGAAACGCGAGGTAGCGCTCTGGGGCCCCGGGGGAGCCGGACAGAACGTCGCCTGCCAGGGCGTGCGCGGCGGCGATCCCCGTCGCGTACTGGAATACGTAGAAGCTGATGTAGAGGTGCGTGTGGAAGGCGGCCCACGTCACGCCGACGCGCTCGGCGTCAACGTCCACCTCATCGCCGTACGCCTCACGGAACAGGTCGGCCATGAGCGCGCTGAGGTCACGCGCCGTCAAGGCCCCGCCACGCTCCACCCGCTTGTGGATCTCGAGCTCGAACCGGGCAAGCGTGGGCATCAGGAAGAAGTACCTGTGGAAGTTGGACATCGCCTCCTCGATCACGGCGATCTGAAACCCGGGATCGCCCTGCGTGGCAAGCAGGTGGGCCCGGAGCATGGCCTGGTTGAAGTTCGAAGCGACCTCAGCCAGAAACAGCGGGTAGCGGGCATAGACGAGCGGCTGCGTGCGCCATGCCAGGTAGGAGTGCATCGAGTGCCCGAGCTCGTGCGCCAGCGTGCTGGCGCTGTAGATGTCGTCGCTGTAGCTCATGAGAATGAACGGGTACGTGCCAGGTGCGCCCATTGAGAAGGCGCCGGACTGCTTGCCCTGATTGGGCAGGCGATCCACCCATCGCTGCTCGAGCGTTCCGCGCCGCAGCACGCCCACGTACTCCTGGCCCAGCGGCGCCAGCCCCTGCGCGATCCACTCGATCGCTTGCGCGAAGGGCACGCGCGGCTCGTGCAGGCCAAGCGGCGCCCGCTCGTCGTAGGCGCGTAGCCTGTCGTATCCCAGGGCGCGCCGTCGCAGGCTCCAATACCGATGCCAGATCGGCAGGTTGCGGCGAAAGGCCGCGATCAGGCTGTGGAAGACGTCCACCGGGATATCATTGGCCAGTAGCGAGGCCTCCAGCGCCGAATCGTACCGCCTGGCGCGAGCCGTGAACACGGCCTGCTTGACACCGGCTGCCAGGCAATTGGCCATGGCGTGCCTGTGCGCCAGGTGGGTGTCCGCGTATCCCTCCCACGAGGTGCGCCGCACCTCGCGGTCGGGGTGCGACAGGAGCACGCGCAGGTTGCCCTGGGCCACCGCAAACGTCTCGCCGGCGGAGGACCGGGCCGGCGGAAACACGAGATCGGCGTCCGCGAGTATGCCGTGCGTCGCGGCGGCCGACCTGAAGGGATCCGCAACGAGTCCCAACAGCTCTTCCACCTCCGGAGAGCGTACGTGTGGAGCACGCCGCTCCAGCCGGTCCATGTAGTGGGTGTAGATCGCCAGGCGCGGCTCCTGCTCGATCCAACGGCGCATCTTGTCGAACCCCGCGGCGATGATCTCGGGCTCCGCGAACGCCGCCGCTGCGGTAACCCTGGCCAGGAGCCCTCGGGCCCTGTCGTGCCTGGATGCGGCCTCCTGGTCGGTCTTGTCCACGGTGTGTCCCATGTTGGCGTACACAACGACCTGCCAGAGTAGACGAAGCGTTCCCTGCATCGCATCGAACCAGTCGGCCAGTGTCCCGGCATCGTCGCCGAGGCGGCCGCGAAAGGCCTGCAGCTTCGGCAGAGCACCCACTACCTCGCGGAAGCCCTCCTCCCACGCGTCGTTGGTCGGGAAGATGCTGGCAGCGTCCCAGGTATGCTCAACGGGAATGGCGCTCCGCGGCGGGACCGCTGTTCCACCGGGCCCGCCCGCTGGTATCCCCGCCTGCGCCGCGGGTGAATCGTCCATGTTCGGCTCCTCCGCTCCGTGTGTCTACCTTGGCTTCATGTGCTCAGGCATCTGCACGGCCACGACCTCACCGCGCGCGCACATCTTCCCCTCGGCCGAGACCGTCGCCGTCACGACGACCCTGCGGCCCTTGACCTCCTTGACCTGTCCCCGAATCACCAGCGGCACGCCCAGTGGCGTCGGGTGCAGATAGTCCACGTGCAGGGATGCCGTGACGAACCGGAGCGCCGGCTCCGTTCCCGGATCGCGTCGCTGGGCCCGGTAGGCCGCGGCCGCGGCCGTGCCGGTGCCGTGGCAGTCTATCAGGGAGGCGATTAGCCCGCCGTATACGTAGCCGGGAAGGGCGATGTGGTACGGACGGGGGGTGAAGACCGCCACGCTCTCCTCGCCCTCCCAGTGACTCCGAAGCCGCAGCCCGTGCTCGTTCAGACGGCCGCAGCCGTAGCAGTAACTCAGGTCGTCGGGATAGAGGTCCTGAAACGCCGTCTCCGTCACGGAACCAGGCCTAGGGGCTACTTCTCACGGCTCAGCACCTCCAGAAGCCGGCGCAGGTCGGAGTCAAGCGCCTTGAGTTCATCCATCAGCCGCGCCTGCCGCTCCATCAGTGACCGAAGAATGCTGCGCGGATCGGCTGCGCCCGGGCCGGGGGAAGCCGGTCCGGCAGGGGCCTTCGCGGGCAGGCGCTCCGGTGCAGCCGCTGGGGTGCCAGGGCCTGCCAGCAGGGCCTGCAGCGCCGAACTCGCAGTTGGAGCCATCGCCACGCGGTTGCCGCTTGCCAGCACCACGCGCTTCATCTCGGGAAGCCGCCCCTGTTCGGCCTGGAGGTATATCGGCTCAACGTAGAGATTCGACTGCCCGATCGGGATCACGATCATGTTCCCGCGGATCACGCGGTTGCCGGCCTGGTTCCAGAGCGTGAACTGCTCGGAGATCCTGGGGTCCTGGTTGATGCGCGCCTCGATCTGCATGGGCCCGTAGACAAGCTTGTCCTTGGGGTACCGGAAGGCCAGCAGTTTGCCGTAGTGCTCGCCGTCGGACCGGGCCGCGAGCCAGGTGATCATGTTCTGCTTGCCCGGAGGCGTGAAGGGCATGATGAGCACGTACTCCTCGGTGGCCTCCCCGGGCAGACGCATGATGACGTAGTACGGCGTCATCTCGACCGGCTTGTCTGTGTAGACCTCCTGAGGGAGACTCCACATGTCCTCCTTGTTGTAGAAGACACGGGGGTCCTGCATGTGGAAGGTCCGGTACATCTGCGACTGAACCGCGAAGATATCCTGCGGGTACCGTAGGTGCGGCCGCAGCGATGCCGGGAGCGCCCCGAGGGGCTGGAAAAGCCCGGGGAAGATGCGCGCATACGTCTGGATCATGGCGTCGTCCGGCTCGGCGATGTAGAGCGCGACGGTGCCGTTGTAGGCGTCCACGACGGCCTTCACGCTGTTGCGAACGTAGTTGAACCCCTCCTTTGCCGGCGTCGAGTAGGGGTAGCGATCCGTGTAGGTGTAGGCATCTATGATCCAGTACAGCCGGCCGTCGGCAACGACCACGTAGGGATCGCCATCGAGCCGCAGGAAGGGCACCAACCTGGCGACGCGCTCGGTTATGTTGCGGTGGTAGAGGATGACGCTCTCGGGCGTGATCGCACCCGAAATCAGTATGTTGAGGTCCCGGAAGCGCCAGGCGAAGAGCAGCCTGCGAAGCGACGAGCCGAGCCCCACGCCGGTCTTGCCCTGGTACGTGGTGTAGACGTTCTCCTCGCCCTTGGGGTAGTTGAACTCCAAAGATCGAGTGCGCACGATCACGTAGTCCCGGCTCTTCTCGCCGTAGTACACCTCCGGCCGGTCCACCCGGGGATTGCCTATGGGCGGCACGTCCTGGAGGAACAGGGTGGGCAGGCCCTCCGGCGTCAACTCGTTCACCGGACTCATGGCTACGCCGTAGCCGTGCGTGAACTGGAGCCGGCGGTTCACCCATGTCTGGGCCTGCGAAGGCAGCTTCTCCGGCGATAGCTCGCGGGCGGCCAGCATCACCTGGCGATAGCGCCCATCCAGCGTGTACCGATCGACGTCCACATCAACGAAGTCGTAGTAGAGCCGGATGCTCTGTATCTGGTTGTACGTAACCAGCAACGGCCCCGGATCCCACAGGCGGATGTTGGCCACGGTGGTGGGCGCACGCGCCAGGTCGGTGGCGGTAACCATCTCCTCACCGGCGATGGGGGCCTCCGCGATCCGGTCGAGGGCGTACGCCTGGCGCGTCATGCGAATGGTCCTCTCGATGTAGGGCCGCTCGCGCTCGAGCTCTTGGGGCTGCACCACGAACCGGCTCAGCAGCGCCGGGTAGACGCCGCCTGCCAGCAGGCCCGTCCCTATCCACGCCGCCGCCCCGATGATCGCCGGGCGGTACCCCTGGCGGAACGCCGTGATCCCAATCAGCACGGCCGCTACCAGGGCCATCACGGCCTGAAGCCGCAGCGCGGGGAGCCGGGCGTGAACATCGGCATACGAAGCGCCGAACGATGCCCCTCGCGGGGAGTAGACCAGATCATAGACCGAAAGCCAGTGGCCCCACGCCACGAGAACGAGCAGAATCGCGGCCAATCCGAGGACGTGCAGGCGCATCGGGCGGGAGACGATGATGTTGATCGGAGCGGCGGGACGATACTCAGCCGTGCCCTCCAGAGGCATCTGCACCTGAGGGAAGACTATCCGGAAGGCGTACACCGCAATAGCCGCCACCAGGGCAAGCAGGGCCACGGTCAGCAGCCATCCCTGCAGGAAGCGGTACACCGGGAGCGTGAACACGAAGAAGCCGATGTCGAGGCCGAACTGCGGGTCGGTCTCCCCAAACGGCGACGCGCGGAAGAACCGCAGCACGTGCTCCCACCGCGCCGCGGCCACGCCGGCCATGTTGAGCGCGAGGAAGAGCCCGCCCCCGATCACCGCCAGCGAGAAGGGCCGCTGCATCGCGCGCATCTGCGCGCTGCCGGGCATCTCGATGGCGCCCACGGCCTGCTCCGCGAACCGGCGGGCCAGCGAGGCGCTCCAGAGGATCGCGCCGGCGCCCAGCAGCCCGCCCAGCACGAAGAGCGCTGTCTGGGCTATGAACCTTGTCCGAAAGACGCCGGCAAAGCCCAGGTCCTTGAACCAGAGCCAGTCGGTGTAGAGACCGAGAACCGCCGGCCCCGCCCACAGGAATACAAGGAGTAACAGGATGACCAGGTTTCGGGTCTTCACGGGTGTTGATCCCTCCTCTACACCAGGATGAACTTGGCAGCCTTTGCTCCGCAGATGGGGCAGGTCTCCGGAGGGCTACCGGGTTCGATGTGCCCGCAGGTGGGGCACAGGTAGAACGAGCTCTCCGCCAGGTCCGCTCCCCCGCGGATCGCCTCCAGGGCGACGGTGTAGAGCCGTGCATGAACCGCCTCGGCCTTGGTCGCGTAGCCGAACATGCGCTTCGCCCTGTGCCCCTCGGATTCGGCCTGCTCGAGCATCGGGGGGTACATCTTGGTGTACTCGTAGGTCTCGCCGTCGATCGCCGCCTGGAGGTTCTCGGCGGTCGCCCCCAACGCGCCGAGCGCGGTGAGGTGTCCCTCAGCGTGGATCCGCTCCGCCTCGGCCGCGGTACGGAAGAGGCGGGCGACATTCGGGAAGCCCTCCTGCTCCGCCTTCTTGGCGAAGGCCCTGTACTTCTGGTTGGCCTGGCTCTCTCCGGCAAACGCCTCTTTGAGATTGTCGCTGGTGTCGGGCATGATCGCACACTCCTGTCGGGATCAGTAGACAGCACCAACGTGCACAAGTATTTGGCGGATGCTGACGATGTAGTATTCGCGGTACCGGGTGCGGCAAACCTTCTGTCAAGCAGGTTGCGCTCGCCCTGCACCGGCACGACGACTGTCGCGCTCCGGACTCAGCACGAACACGGGCACCTTCCTGCCGCCGGCGCGACGCACGTAGGCGTGGTACCCGGAATACAGGAGGGCGGCCCGGGTCAGGCAGGCTTCCCGCTCTTCGCCCGTGACCTCACGCGCAACGTACCGCTCCGCAACCCCCCGGTAGGACAGGACGACCTCGGGATGTGCCCTCAGGCTGTAGTACCAGGCAGGATGCCGCAAGCGGCCCCAGTTGGACGCAATCAGCGTGACGTCTTCCCCTTCAGGGATACCGACCAGCGGAACATACCGAGGCCTGCCGCTCCTGGCGCCCACGATGGTGAGGGTTACGACGGGTAGGCCCGCCAGCAGCGCCGTCAGGCTGCCCCGTCCCCCGGAAACCCGCGCGACGGCCCGGTCGAGGTGGTGCAGCGTGCGCGACAGGAACCACGAACCGGCGCGCGACGAGGCGACTCTCTTCACGGCGCGATGGAGCCAGGAGGGACGCGGGACCTCAATCCTCATCACTCACACCGCACGAGTCAGACTACTTCTTCAGTACTCTGTCCAGCACAGTCCGCTTGTCGAGCTTCTTGGTGCAGAAGAACCAGTCGTGGCAGGTCATGTCTTCCTTGACCTCCACATCCTTCATGCCGCGGAACTCGATCTTCTCCTTGATGTTCCGCAGCCAGGCGATGTGGCTGTAGAGACCGTCCACCGAAAGCCCCGCCAGCTTAGGGGGCCTTGTTCCCGATTCGGGGCGTGGTGTTGTGCGAAGAGGACATGGCCGTAGCTGCCCGCGACCTCAGGAGGCTGTCAGCGCGCTTCAAGGCCTCGACGTTGCTCGGGTAGGTCAGCAGCCCTATCGCCTGACTCAGACCGCACCACTCCCACATGTCGTGCTCACGGGAAACAGTCGGTTCCGGTTGCCCGTCCACGAGCGCAACAAAGGCATGCTCTGTGATCTCCTCCACGCCCGGGCCATACATCGCACGCCACTCGTCCTGCATGGGAAACGTGTGCGTGTAGTCCACCCGCTCTAGCACGGATGGGGTAAGACCTGTCTCCTCGGCAAGCTCCCGCGTCGCCGCCTCGGCAAGGCCCTCTCCTTCCTCAACGCCTCCTGTCACCCCCTGCCAGAAGCGGCCGAGGCCAAGGGCGGGAACGGGAACGCGTCGCAGCAGCAGGTATTCCCAGTCGTCACCGGCGGCCCGCGCGGGGTACACCAGGACCTGGACGGGTTGTCTCACTACCACACCCCGGGGAGCAGGCGGAAGCGAACGCGCTTCGCGTAGTCACGGTAGCCTTCCAGCCGGTCCTGAAGCGTGCTGTCCTCGAGAGATGTCCGAAGCAGCAGCACAGCGGCAGTGAAAGTCGTCGGCAGGACGGCCCATCGTGAGTCGAGCAGGAACGGCGTAGCCAGATAGGCCAGCAATCCCCCGGCGTAGCCGGGATGGCGTATCCAACGGTATGGGCCGCTCGAGATGACTCGATGCCCGCGGTCGGTCTGGATACGGACCACGCCGGAGAAGTAGCGGTTCTCAACCAGGGCATACGACGCCAGGGCGTACCCGCAGAGGATCAGGGCAAGGGATGCGACCCTTGCCCAGGGTGTGAAGGGTGGTGACCACATGAACAATGCATCAAGCCCTACGACAGCCAATGTCAGGGCGCTGCCGAGCGCCAGCAACGGGGCCAGGATCCTGTCCCACGGCTGGATGTCCTCGTGGCGCATGAAGCGGGCGCGCTCCGCGAGCAGATCGGGATGACGTCGGGCCACGAGAACGCGGCTGATGACGAAGGCAGAGACCGAGAGCACCGCATAGACCCAGGCCGCCCACCAGTCCCATCGGCGAGAGATCAACAGGGGAAGTGACGGTATGACGACCACGTGCACCAGTAGCTGCAGGATCACCCTAGGAGAAGCCCATTGGCGTGGACTGCTCATTGTTCATACACCCTGTGGCGTCACAATGGGGCTGGCCACCTCAAGCGAATAGAGGCGGCCGTCACAAGGAGTCGGGCACTCGGGGCGGAGCCTGGGCGCGCCGTCCTTGCGGACCGTGGCCATGGCGATCTACTCCTTCCTGCTAGTCAGCGGCCAGCGCGCACACCGGCCGCCGACCTGACCGTCGTTGTGCTTCTAGGATCATGCCGTCATACCTCTGCGTCGCGGGCTGTGGGCGGCCGCTTCGCATCATGCTGTTTGACGCGGCGTCCAAATCCACTACACTGTGGTCTGACAACATCTCACAAGGGGGCTCGCGCGTGCGGAAGGTCCTTGTGCTAGGCGGGGGTAAGATCGGCATCACCATTGCGCATCTGCTCGCTGATGCAGGCGGCTACGTCCTGAGCGTCGTTGACCAGAACCCGGAGACCCAGGCGTACGTACCGAAGGGCGTTACGTTCCGGCAGGCCGACGCCGGCGATGCGGTCTCCCTCAGGCAAGCACTTCAAGGCATCGACACGGTGATCAACGCCTGCCCCTATCGGCTCAACGAGACGATCGCCACCGCGGCCAGGGACTGCGGGGTTCACTACTTCGATCTCACGGAGGATACCGCCGCGGCCCAGGCGATTCGCCGCGTAGCCGAGGGCGCCGAGACCGCGTTCGTGCCGCACTGCGGGCTCGCTCCGGGCTTCGTGGGCATCGTCGGTATGTCGCTTGCCAGGACGTTCGATCAACTGGAGACCCTCAAGCTCCGCGTCGGGGCCCTGCCGCAGTACGGGACCAACGCCCTCGGGTACAGCCTGACCTGGAGCACCGAGGGGCTGATCAACGAGTACCTGAACCCCTGCCAGGTGATCGTCGGCGGCAGGCGAGGGGAGGCGCAGCCGCTGGAGGGCCTCGAGGAGTTCTCGCTGGACGGCATGGCGTACGAGGCATTCCATACCTCCGGCGGACTGGGGACACTTGCCGAGAGCCTGGAAGGCCGGGTGCAGAACCTCGACTACAAGTCGATTCGCTACCCGGGCCACTGCGAACGGATCCGCCTGCTGGCCGTTGATCTCGGTCTCGGGAGACATCGCGACCTCTTCAGGCAGGTACTCGAACTCGCGCTCCCGACAACCGTACAGGATGTCGTCGTCATGCTCGTGACCGCGATCGGGTCCCGAGCCGGACGCTTGGTCCAGGATTCCTTCGCCCGCAAGATCATCGGGCGCACGGTCGGTGGTACGACATGGAGCGCGATACAGATCGCCACGGCCGCCGCAGCGTGCGCGATGGTCGACCTGCACAGTGAGGGTAAGCTTCCCGCCCGCGGGTTCGTCCGACAGGAGGATGCGAGCCTAGAGGAGTTCCTCGCAAACCGGTTTGGGCAGGTCTACGCGTAGCGAGGGACTGGAGGCCGCGCTCAGAGCGTTGATCCCTCCGCGAGTATATGCGTCACCACTCGTGTGCGAGGCTAGGCCCTAAGCCCGGCTTCGAGCGCTGGCGTCCCTGCAGAGATCAAGCATGGCGTTGCCGAAGGCCTGGAAGTCCTGCGCCTGCAGGCCCGCAATATCCACCCATTGAGGCTCACCCGCCGAATCGTCCTTCGTCTGTGAGGCGTCGTGCAACTTGAGGGACCTGGGGCTGCATCTGTAGTAGAGGTGCAGGCCGTGGTACGCGGTATCCGAGGGATCGTAGTAGAAGAACAGCTCCTCGAATCGTGCGAATCCCTCCACCTCAACCTCGATGCCGGTCTCCTCCCGGACCTCTCGTATCAACGCGTCCTCGACTCTCTCCCCCGCACTCATGCCGCCGCCGGGAGGGTGGTACTTGCCCGTGTGGCGCATCCTCATAGTGTACACGCATTCCGAGACTGGATACCGGGATCTAGGCAGGCGCCTCGGAATGTGGCACACTCTGCGTACCACAGGTGGCTTGGGACCCCAGCACGGCGGGGCACCCCCGGGCTTGGGCGCACCCTCAATCGAATAGCAGGAGGAGAGCGGCCATGGCGAGATCCACCGAGATGGTGATCCTCGTTCTAGGTGCCCTGCTCATTGCAGCCCTGGCTCCGCAGCCTGCGGCGCCAGCGCCCGCAGAGCCGCGTCCGGTCCGCGGGGGCACGCTCCGCCACGCGCACATCGGCGAACCGCCTTCGCTCGATCTGCACTGGACCACCGCCACCATCACACAGGACATCGGCAACCACATCTACGAGGGGCTGTTCGCGCTGAGCGCCACCTTCGAGCCGCGTCCGCTGCTCGTCGACCGCTGGACGCTCAGCCCGAGCCGGCTGGTCTACACCTTCCACATGCGGCGCAATGTCATGTTCCACCACGGGCGCGAGATGACCGCCGACGACGTGGTGGCCTCTCTCACGCGCTGGTCGCGGCTTGCGGCCCGCGGCCGCGAGATGTTCAGGACCGTCACCGCGCTTACCGCTACCGACCGGCATAGCGTTGAGCTCCGGCTCAGCGAGCCCAATGTCCTGGTTCCCCTGATACTGGGCATGCCCGGCCAGGGCGCGGTCGTCTACCCCAAGGAGATCGCCGACGAGGCGGGGACCGCGATGGTGCGGCGGTTCATAGGAACCGGCCCCTACAGGTTCGTGGAACACCTGCCGGACCGCCACATCCGCCTCGACCGCTTCGACCAGTACACACCCGTGGCCGAGGAGCCCAGCGGAATGGCGGGCCGGCGCGTCGCCTACCTCGATACCGTCTACTTCCTCCCGATCCCAGACCCGGCGGTGCGCGTGGCAGGGGTGGTCCGGGGCGAGTACCAGATCGCCGACACGATCCCTCACGATGAGTACCCGCGGCTGCGGGGCATCCGCGGCATCAACCCGTATGTGGTCCCCAAGGCAGACTGGCACGGCTTCATCTTCAACCACCGCTCGCCGCTGATGCGGGACAAGCGGATCCGCCACGCCTTCCTGGCGGCCTTGGACATGGAGGCCATCATGAGGGGGGTCTACGGGCCGCGCGAGTTCTGGCGTCTGGACCCCGGGCTGGTCCCCAAGGAGCATCCCATGTGGGCCAACGCCGGCAAGGAGTTCTACAACCAGAAGAACCCGGACCGCGCCCGCAAGCTCCTGGCGGAGGCCGGGTACCAGGGGCAGCCCGTTCGCTGGCTCGCCACTACCGAGATCTACCCCCACTTCGCGTCGGCGAACATCGCCAAGCCCCAACTCGAGCGTGCCGGGTTTGCGATCGACCTGCAGGTAACCGACTGGGCGACGGTGGTATCGCGGCGGTCACGTCCCGAGCTCTACGACATCCACACCACCCGGTTCGGGTTCGTGCCGGACCCGACGCAGCTGCTGGTGATGCTTCCCACATGGCCGGGCTGGTACGAGAACAGGGACATGGCCGCGATGATGCGCCTGCTGACGCGCCACAGCGATCCGGAGGTGCGCAAGGAGATCTGGCGGCGCGCGCAGGCGCTGGTCTACGAGGACGCGGCCACGGTCAAGCTGGGCGACTGGTTCCTACTGCAACTCCTGCGCGACGGCCTCAGGGGATACACGGGAGTGCCGGGGACCTACCACTGGAACGTCTGGATGGAGCCGAGGTAGGAGCGGGTGGTCCCGCCCCTGCTCCTACTGCCCGGACTGCTCCATCCGTGCGACGATCCTAACGAACTCGCGGACGGGCTGGAG
>JBBIOM010000025.1:2048-10764 GCA_037443365.1 Armatimonadota bacterium | reverse complement strand
TGGAGCGCGTTGAGAGCTCGCCGCAGATATCTATCACCAGCTGAGCGATCATCAGCAGCGAGAAGAGAATGTCGTTGCGCAGCGAGAGATCGCGATCGAGGTCCGCGGGGCCACGGATCTCGGCCCTGCGCCTCTCAAGATGGTCGAGATAGCGGCGAGTCTCGCTGAGCCGCTCGGCCAGGTAGGTCATCTTCCCAGCCTCTCTAGCTGTCTCCGCCTGTGGCGCTTCAAGAACGGGAGAAGATCCCCGGCACGAAGCTGCACGTCCCGCTCGAACTCCCGAAGGCGCGCCGACCCGCTGTCAAACACCCGGACTCCATCGCGCACGACTGCTGCCGCGAACGGCGCGGGGACCTCGTTGAGTATCACAACGTCGACCTCGTTGATGCCCAACGCGCCCACGATCTCGCCGATCAGCCCTGCGCGGAGGTCGAGCCTCTGTGCGGCATCGAGCCCGACCTCCGGGTCCAACACGACGCCCACGTCGACGTCGCTCTGTGGAATGTCCGCCCCGCGCGCGTGGCTGCCGTGAAGGTAGGCGGCGATCACACGGCCGTCATGCCGCTGCCTGAAGAAGCCTTCGAGTCTGTCGCGAAGACCTGTGTCCATGGGGCTCACCGCCTCGTCAAACATACCACACGACGCCCTCTAGTATGAACTGTCTCGATCTACAACTGACAGCCATGACGAGCGCTTCACAGGTCAACGCCTTGGCGTCACCAGGGCACCCAAGAACGCCGCGACGGCCAGCGAGGCGAACGCCCACCCCCATACATTGCCCGTCAGGTCGAGGATCAGGCCGAAGACCGGGGGGGACGCGGCGGTCGCCACGAACCCGAGCGAGGACTGAACCGCAAGGGTGCGGCCGAGCGCGCCGTTCTGCGCCGACTCGGCGACCGCGGTGGAGATCGGTGACGAGTCCACGATCACCATGATCCCGTAGAACACCGAGAACCCGACCACGAGCGAGATGGGCAGCGGCAGCAGCCATCCCATCGTCAGCGAGCACACGGCCGAGGTGGCAAGGGCGGAGCGGATCATGCGCGACCTGCCCACCCTGTCCGAGAGCCAGCCGCCGAAGGCGTTTGCCAGCGCGGCCAAGATGAGCGTCACCCCGCTCACCGTCGCGCCCAGCGCCACGGCGCCCTCTAGCTGCCGTCCGGCGGCGACCCAGGCCGCGGCCAGGAAGGCCGGCATCCAGGTGCGGACGCCGAACACCTCCCAGTTGTGCATCGCGTAGGCCAGGATGAACCGCAGTGCGCGCCTGTTGCGCAGCACCGAGGTGATGGGCGGAGGCGGTGAGACCCCGCCTGGCCGCGGCGGCTCCCACAGCAGCGGCCAGGCGACCACCGAGGCGAGCAGCGGCCCGATAGCCGTGACCGCGAACGCGGTGCGCAGGCCGGCGCCCAGGAGCCCACCGGTGATGAAGAACGACGCCGCCGTCCCAATGCTGAAGCACGCTATGTATATCCCGAGCGCGGCGCCCCTGCGCGTATCGGGCGTGCGCTCGGCCACCAGGCGCATCCCGGGCGTGTAGGTCCCTGCCAGACCCACCCCGATCAACGCCCTCGCTACGGCGGCCGAGGCGAGGTCGTGCGCCCAGAACGCGAACAGTAGCCCGCCCAGCCCGTTGATCGCCGCGGATGTGACGTAGATCCGGCGAACGCCGATCCTGTCGGTGAGACTGCTGAGAATGAGCACGGCCAGGGTGTAGCCGAGCTGCTGACCCCCGAAGATGAGGCCGGCCTGTGAGGCCGACAGCCCCCATGCCTCGCGCACGATCGGCAGCGTCGCCGAGTAGCTGGCGAACGTCAGCATCGTCGCGATCTCAACGCCGGAGAGGGCAAGCAGCCAGTGGAGCGGTGCCGTGTTGTGCAAGCGGTGGGTGTCCATCAGGCCCGGCGTCTACTTCGGCATCCACCAGTATCCCTGGACGTCGAGGTTCGTGAGCCCGACCTCCTTTGCTCTCCTTACAACCTTGTTGTACTCCTCGCCCGTTATCCTCCTCGATATCTCGGGATAGTCATATGCCTTGTGGAGAGGGGTATACTGCGCCATGATATTGACGTAGGTGTCCTTTGGCAGATTCTCCGCTATCCACACCATGACTTCCTCTGAGCCGGCTATGTTGTTTGGCATGACCAGGTGCCGAATGATCAGCCCCCTCTGCAGAACGCCGCCTCCCGGAGGTCTTGCAACGCCTACCTGACGGTGCATTTCCAGGATCGCCGCCTTTGTCACCTCGGGATAGCTCTCTGCTCCAGAAGAGTACTTGGCCGACATGCGACTGTCCCAGTACTTGAAGTCAGGCAGGTAGATGTCGACGACTCCATCAAGAATCTTGAGTATCTCAAGGCGCTCCCAGCCGCTGGTGTTGTACACAATTGGCAGCCGCAGCCCCTCCCTCGCGGCTGTGTCGAGGGCCCTGAGGAGGTGCGCGGAGTAGTGCGTCGGGGTGACGATGTTTATGTTGTGACAACCGAGCTCCTGGAGCCCAATCATCGTGCGGGCCAGTTTATCAGTATTTGTCTCAGAGCCCATCCCCAGCTGGCTTATCTCCCAGTTCTGGCAGAACACACACCGCAGGTTGCAGTGGGTGAAGAAGATTGTTCCGGAGCCGCCATCCCCGACAAGCGGTCTTTCTTCTCCGAAGTGCGGATGAGCCGCCGCAACGACGAGCGTTGCGCCAGGAGAACGGCAGAATCCTCTCACTCCACCAAGGCGATCGACGCCGCACCTTCTTGGGCAGAGCTCGCAGCTCTTCATGATTGCCCAAAGCCTTGCCGCGCGCCTCCTCAGCTCGCCGGTTCTGTGAAGCCTGAGATATGCCGGCTCAAAGGCGGAGATCGTACGCCCCGGCCCCCCGGCCGCTGGCCTCGTCCCTTCGCGAACGGTATCTCTCCTGCAGGAACTCAGGAGGATTGCGGATAGCCCCATCTTCAAGCACAGCGCCACGGTGATTCTGAGGGAGTCGCGTCGTGTGATCTTCCTGACGAGATGGCTGCTCATGCCTCACCTCCGCGCAACTGCCCATTGAACGTGCCGGTCAGGAAAGCGAAGCTTGTCAGTTTCAGCAGCCCCACGGTAATGCAGGTCCCAACGAGGCCGAGAACGGGCAGGAGCACGAGAGCGCCTACAATCCCCCCGAGCCACCCGCCGAGCAGGTCGGCACCGTAGAGCAGGCCGGCCGTTCGGGTGATTGCCGCGCCACTGCCCAGGTGTATCCTGTTGGCCAGGGGAAACTGGGAACCGACCAGAAGCCCGCCCGCAAGCGCAACAACCAGGAACAGAGGCGCGAAGAAGGGGAATGCCTCCGAACTACCCAGGTACGCACTGGCGCCTAGGATCACGGGGGGGCACGCCGCAGAGAAGCCGACTATAGCCAGTTCGATTCCCGCGAAGAGCCGAAGCGGGTTCTCAATCCGATCCAGGGCAGTCGTGATCAGCATTGCCCCACAAGCCGCCCCGGCCATGAAAGACGCTACGAGCAAACCGATCCACGAGAACACATATCCGTGGATCGACTGGAACGCGAAGATCAACATGAGACCGAATGTCATTCCGGCAAAGCCTGTCGTGAAGATGGACAGGGCTACGCCTGCGCGGAGAGATCGCGCGTTCCTTGGCCGGGACAGGAAGCAGAGGAGCACGAGAACGGCGAACAGGAGCGCGATGGCCCTCAAGTTCACCTTCTCGAACTGTCCAAAGAGCCATCGAAGTGAAGGCGCAAACAAGGCGTTCCAGTGCGATACGCTGTAGAACACGCCTATGGGGCGGAAGTCGGAGTTGATTCTCCGGCTGCTTCCCTCGATGAAGTTGGCGAACCAGTCCCGCCATCCGCGGTGCAGCTTCTGCTCGATGTACCACGGAATCATCACATCTGTCTTGATGCCTCGCTGGTTCAGTCTCTCCAGAACCAGTGCCTTGTCCAGCGCCTGGATCTCTCCAGAACCCGACAGGAGAAAGAGGTTGGTGCCGCCGCCAGGGATCACCCTGACATGGGGGAAGACGGTCTTCGCAGTATGGAAGATGCTGCTGTTCAGATTCCTCAATTCCCGGCTTGAGAAGGTTAGTGAACCGGGCAGACCCAGAACAAGGATGCCTCCCTCGTCCATTCTTCCCCTCGCCAGGGCGAGGAACTCCGCCGTGAAGAACCTGTTTGCCTGCAGATTGGACGGCTCGGTAATCCCCACCAGGATAAGGTCGTACTTGTTCCGCGTCGTCTTGAGGAGCAGGCGGCCGTCGATGTGTTCGACCCGCACCCTTGTATCGCCAAGTTCGGATTCCGTGAGCGGCGTGGGGAACTTCCTGAACAGGTCGATGAGCAGGGGGTCAAGTTCCGCGTAGTCGATCGCCTCCACCGACGCATGCCTGAGAGCCTCGTTGATCACGCCGCCGGCCCCTCCACTCAGGATGAAGAGCCGCTTGGGTTCAGGGTGCGCCAGAAGCGGAAGGTGAACGAACTCCTCGACAAACTGTATGTCCGGGACGGGCGTCATGATGCTCGGGACGCCATCCTGAAAGAAGGCGTACTGGCCTTCGTTCTCTACGACACAGATGTTGCCATACCGCGAGTTCTGGTAGTGCACGACGTTCTGGTTCTTCCACTGCGCCCTGACCGAATGGTAGTGCAGTCTGTGTGCCTGGCCCGTCAAGACCAGGAAGGCAAGGGTGAGAGCGCTCAAGATCGCCAGAGTCGTGGCCTTGCGTGGTCCGGCCCTCGAGTGGTGAGCGAGCAGGGCAAGGATCACCGCGGAGTTCAACGCGGCTACGCCAAAGGTCGCCTGAAATGTGTCAAGGTGGGGGATCAAGAGGTAGGTGCAGGCGATTCCACCGAGGACAGTGCCGACCGTCTCATATGCGTAGACCCTGCCCGCAGAGGACGCATCGTAACTGGAGAACATGGAGTAGACCTGGCAGCCATAAGTGAACAGTGCGCCATGAAGCACGCTCACCGGAAGCAGTATCAGAAAGGAGGAGAAGAACATTGGCAGGAAGCCTATGCTTTCGCCTACGGAGATGCCGATCGCCCCTTTCAAGAGGCGGATCAGTGGGACTGCCACGATCAAGGATATGGAGAAGAGAATCGTGATGAGCGCGAAGGGCTCGAGCTTGCCTTGGCGCCTTTCGGCCTGCCTGCCCAGGACGTACGACCCGAAGGCCTCGAGGATGAGCCAGTTGGCCAGAACGATGCCGATAGACAGCTCGTTGCCGGAGAATACGATCAGGAACTCCCTCAGGAGAAGGATCTCAGCGACCAATCCGCTGAATCCCATGGTCAGTATCGCTATGCGTACACGCTTCTCCATGGGGCCGAGCCCCTCTTCGCGCGACGGCGGCTTTACCGCCGCTGCGGCGGGATCCTCCCCGCGGCGAGGAGGGTCTTCGCCTTGGTGTCGTAGACCCCCACGCTTGCCATCTTATCGCGCACAGCGTACCAGCCCCCGCCGTTTCCCCTCCAGCCGGGAGGCACGTCAAAGAGCGCGGTCGTCCAGCAGTTCACCAGCATCCCGGCGCCGTCGCCGAGGTATTTCCTTCCGCGCCACTGGTCGTAGAAGAAGCACTCCCGCGCCTCCCACCGCGCGTCGGGCGAGGTGGAGAGGAAGGCGATCACGCTCTCGTCCATGCCGCCGATCCCGTCGACCCGGATCGTTCCGTAGCACCGGTACCAGTTTTCCTGGCCCACGTGCTGGTACTCGTAGGGCCGGAGACTGATCCTGCCCCTGACGCCGCTGCTGCCCACCGGGAGCAGGTCGACCGTCACGGGCCTGGTATCCTCAGGGGGCTCCTTCGGCTCGTACTCGTCGGTCTGCGCCTTCGCGACCCTCACCGGCTCGCCCGACAGGTTCGCGCAGGCAAGGGTGGTGGCCATGAAGACCGGAACCGTGCGCGAGTAGACCAGGATGCCGATGCTCCTGACCTGCTCCTGGATCGGCAGATCGTCCCTTCCCAGCCACCTGCCCATGTTCCGCAGGCCGGAGTCGGCGGGAAGCCTGTAGAGCCGGCTGGGATGGAAGTGGTAGGCCCAGGTGCCGCTCCGCGACCAGAAACCCTCCTCGAAGACGGCCATGTGGTCCACCTTGGGATCGGCGGGGTCGTAGAAGTTCGCAAGGCTTGCCTGGAACAGGCAATCAGGCTCCGAGAACATGTTGACGATCAGGTGGCGGTCGCGATAGGCCCTGATGTTCGTGACGCCGCGGACGGTCGCCGCGGAGTCTATCCCCTGGCTCCACCGTCCCTGGTGAGGGGCCAGCGTGACCTCCCCAGTGACCCCGCTACCCGCCACCTGTGTGAGCCGCAGCGTCATGGTCGCGGAGGGGATTGCCGGTACGCCTGCGGCGGTGCCGGACGGCTGTGCCACCAGCATCTTGAGGTCGAGCGGCTGCACGTGGCGCGAAATCAGGTCGTAGGCGCGCCAGGCGGGCAGGCCGGCGCCGTTGGGATCGCCGGTGCGGGCAAACCGCGTCCAGTAGCCGATCACGAGGTCCGAGATCCGCTCGTCGTCGGAGCCGAGACGCAGCGAGGGCGGAAAGTAGCGGAACAGGTATGGCAGCTCGACGCCGTGGAAGACGCCGAGCCCTCCGGAGGCAGCGTAGCCGGGCAGGTGCCGGAACTCGTAGCTGAAGGTTCTGGGCTGGATGGCGGCCATCGCCTCGACAACCGACCTCACGCCCGCGCGGAAGACCCTGTCCTCGTCCTTGGTCGCGCCGGCGATGAGCGGTACGTTGAGCTGGCGGCCACTGGTAAAGACCCTGTGGGGCGACTCCGGCAAGACGTAGCCGTCAATCGACAAGTGATCTTCGGTTCCCTGACCGATGCGCCCGGTGTTCTGTTTGACGGCGGCCAGGATCGCGCCGACCGGCTTCGCGCGCATGGTCGCCAGGTCACCGGCGCCCAGCCGCTTTGCGAACTCCGGGCCCAGCGCTTCCATCGTGGTGCGGTCGCGGAGGGTCCCCGGCGCGTTGCCGCTGTGGGCGATCGCGCGGTGGAACAGCCCCCGAGCCAGCGGTGAGGCCATCAGCGCACAGACGGTTGCGGCGCCGGCCGACTGACCGAAGACGGTGACGTTGTCAGGGTCACCGCCGAAGGCCGCGATGTTCGCCGCCACCCACCGGAGCGCGGCGATCTGGTCCATGATGCCGTAGTTGCCGGAGGTTCCGTGTGGGGACTCCGCGGAAAGCTCCGGGTGCGCCAGGAACCCAAGCGGGCCCAGGCGGTAGTTGTGCGTCACAACCACCACATCGCCGCGCCTGGCCAGGGCTGCGCCGTCGTAGCTCGCCTTGCTGCTGGAGCCGGCCAGAAACCCTCCCCCGTGGATCCAGAACATCACGGGCAGTCTCGCCGAGGCGCTCCTGGCAGGGGTCCAAACGTTCAGGTGGAGACAGTCCTCGCTGGTCTCGCCGACGGGCCCGAAGAGGTCACCCTCGCCCTGTGGGCATGCCGGGCCGAACCTCACGGTCGCCCGCGGCTCACCCCACGGTGCCGGCGGCTGCGGCGGCCCCCAGCGCAGATCGCCGACCGGCGGCGCGGCATACGGGATCCCCTTGAAGCCGCGCACTCCTCCACGCTCCTCTCCTACGATCGGGCCGGAGGAGATCGTCACTACCGCGGCCTGCGGAGACGGCTGGGACGCGCCGGATAGGGCGCCGACCGCGCCGTGGACCAAGAGCAGCATTCCGCACGCGGCCGCGGCGGCCGCAATGGTCGCGAGGCGCCTGAGGAATGCATTCCGAGAGATCATGGCCTCTCCCTACTGCTTAGTTAGGTTAGAGGGCGCGACCTTCCTACCGGCGTGGATACAGGAATCCCGGCCATCGCCAGGACACACCCGCCCCACTGAAGCGGCGAGAGTCGCTCTCCGAGAACGATCCGCGCCGTGAGGCCCAGCCTGATGGCCGTGAAGTTGGCTCCCCAAATGATGGCCACTAGAAGGACGGGGGCCAGGTCCTTGCTGTTCATCGGCGCGGCCTGGTCGCGCCGGGGTTCTTCAGGCCTGTCCTGAGCTTGTTGCCGACCTCGCGCCTCACGCGTGCGCCAAGGCGCCCCTGATGCCGCGCGATGAAACCCCCAACCGCCGCGGCGTCGTGCGCTACCAGCTCGCGAAGGGCCCACGACAGCGCTTTCTCCACCGTGTCCTCATGGTCGCCTACCAGGAGCCGGCAGACCTTCAAGGTACGCGGTACGTCTCCTTTTCCGCCTCTGGACCTCACGTTCAGTGCGACTGTGCTCACGAGTGCTGCCCGACGCCACCACCTGTCAGGCCTTCGCGCCCACTTCAGGATGATGTCATCGTCTATCAGCCCCTCCCGCCACGCGGGTCCGGCAAGCGTGCGGGCAAAGCTGTCCACCGACCACCAGCTATCGAGTCCTCGGCCCAACTCCTCGAGCTTCGCCTTTCCCAGCAACCTGAACGCGCCCGGATGGGCCGCTATCAGTTCGCACGGAACGCCCCAGTAGCCATGGCTCCTGCGGAGCTCCCCTGCCACCCTGAGTACAAGGCGGCCGTCTGCCTCCCGAAGAGCACGAGAGCACTCTCTTCTGACGGCGCGGACGCTGGGCACATTCCGCACCGGCAGAGACCGGAGCCGAGCGTCGATCTCGGATGCGACGTCCCGGGGATTGAGCGGGGTGGTCACTGGAGGCATGGCCGGCTTTCGGCTGCCGACGCCTGCATGCTATTCACAGCCGGCTGGTCTCTCCCACCTGACCGCAGCCG
>JBBIOM010000025.1:0-1948 GCA_037443365.1 Armatimonadota bacterium | reverse complement strand
CCGACGCCTGCATGCTATTCACAGCCGGCTGGTCTCTCCCACCTGACCGCAGCCGCCCCACCGACGCGAGGCGGCTGACAGCTGATCCACGGGAGATGAGCCAGGTTCTTCCCGCGGAGCCGTATCGCGCAGGGATCGTCAATAGTGCGCAGGGTCAATACCCCTCTGCCCAGCGCCCACGCGTAGACGCCAATGTCCTCGACGCAGTATGGATCGTTGAACAGGACCAGCCGGTCTCCTGACACGACATATGATCCCAGGGTTCGCCAGCCCGCGTCCACGTGAAGGACGCGGTAGACGCCCCGATCGAACCCCATCCTCCACAGGCCACCCTCGTGCAGCCAGTCAGGGCACCGCCTGCAATGGACACGCTCTGCCACAAGCGGCTCCCGCTTCATGTAGACCCCGTCAATCGCTGTTGAGGCGGCAGGAGGCAAGGGGAGCGTGTAGGAAAAGGGCGTCCTCTCCTGCAGGGCCTTCCAGGTGCCCGTTGGCGTCGCCCGCGCTGGCGAGGCAGTGGCCGGAGGCTGCATGTGCTGAATGCGCTGATAGGATGCGCACCCAGTGGTCAGTACGGCGAGCACGGCAGCCATCGGAATCAGGACCGCCGCGTCAGATCTTGCGGCTGTCATACGCCCAGTGCAGCAGCGCCTGCCGCTGCTTCGCCCGGCAGCGCAGGTCGCCCTTGGCGCAGCCCGCCCTGACCTGAGCGACGTGCCTCTTCATCGCCTTCCATCTCTCGATCTGCCGCTCGTCGTCGGGACAGCGCCTTCCCATGTAGTACCGGCAGTACCACTGAAACCACCCGCGCGGGTCCTCGTGGTAGATCCAGCCCCTTCTCTTCCACTCGCGGAGCGGAAGCGAGGCATTCACGCCGAAGAAATTCAGGCGGGGCTCGTGACGCTCGCGACTGAGTTTCGCCTTCGCAAACCACTCCTTTGGGAACTCCCTGGTGCAGTCGGTCATGTACTTCCCGCCGAAGACGCCCAGCGCCAGCATCTGCTTCGGGGTCAGTTCCGGCCGGAAATCCGCGTGGAAGTTCCTGCCTATCGGCTCGGTAAGGTAGTAGACGTAGTTCCTTTGCATGAGGTCGTTGACGACGACTCTTAAGGGCCTCCTCACCGCGGTTCCCCTTGGCGGGCTACATCATGAAGAACCCCATTCCGGGCCCCAGATTGCCGTTTGGCCTCTCGATGAACTCGTAGCGGCTGCACCAGGATGACCTGCCACCACACCTCGGTCCAGTGATTAAGGGCGGGCATCAGCACCGCCCTCGCGGGATGATTGCAGCAGGGTCTCGAGCCGATCGACAAAACAGCGCTTCCAGTACGGCAAACCGAACTTGCGAGTGAGCCACGCGTAGAGCGGCCGAAGACGACGATTCTTGACGGTCACGGAGTAGGTGTATTGGATGCGCGTGCCTTCGGGGGCGTCGAGCAACAGCAACTGCTCGTCCCCCCAAGTGTTGAACGTGAGATTGTGCGTGGAGCACCGGTAGCCCTTCCCAGGCAGGAGTTCCGCGATCATCAGCACTCTGACGGACGGAAACAACCGGCCAAAGGAGGCAGCTTCAGCCTCGATCGTCAGCACATCACCCTCACGGCTGAGGACCCGCATTGCCCGCGCGACCCGTGGAAAGTGTTTGGGCATGCGCGCAAAGTCCGACACGATGGCGTAGACGGAGTCTCTGTCCGCGCGAACGAGCCAGTCTCCTTCTACGACGATCTTATCTGAGTTGACCACCCTGACTCCTCCCATTGGTCAGCATCAAGTGACCGCCCGACGCCGGGGTTAGACGCCCAATCATCCCATTGGCTCCCCTGGCATCTGTGCGCCGTGCCAGACAGCCACGACCCACACAGTCCCCCCCTTGGTCCGGTAGAAGAAGCGGTGCCGCCCGACGAGAACTTCGCGGTAAGGAAGTTCGGGGAGCTCGGGCAGAAGCCGA
>JBBIOM010000024.1:0-30276 GCA_037443365.1 Armatimonadota bacterium | reverse complement strand
ACTTCACGTAGCGCACGTGAACGGGCTGGTCCAACCCCAGCGCGCGCCGCTTGATCTCGACGTCGGCAGCGCTCATGCCGGGGTTGATGAGCATCTGCACCGGGTCGCCGGGCGTGAGCGACATGATGAAGTAGCTCATCACGGTGATCCCGAACAGGATGGGCACGGTGACAAGTGCCCGCCGGATGAGGTAGCGCTGCATGATCCGGGATGATTCTTGCGTGACGCGGCAATCCCCTGCCCGGCGATCCGCATTCCTGAACACCCCGTGACCCTGCGGGGACGAGAGGGAACGGCGCTCAGGCCGCCGAACTGCGCGCCATGACAACAGCGCAGGTCGAGCCCGCAGGCGTACAGGAAGCGAAGCTCTCCTTCCACGGCGAAGGCGGCACCCTCTTCGGCATCAGCATCGTCAACCTGCTCCTTGGCATCGTCACCCTGGGGATCTACTACTTCTGGGGCAAGGTGAGGGTGCAGGGCTATCTCCACAGCCAGATGGAACTCGACGGCGACAGGTTCGCCTACCACGGCACGGGCGCAGAGCTGCTCGTGGGATTCCTCAAGACGCTGGGCCTGATCGTGCTGGTGATCGCGGGCCTGGTCCTGCTGATGCTCCCGGGACCGCGGCCTGGCGCCGACGTGGTGGCCACGCTGTTCATCTACGCGGTCCTGATCCTGGTGGTCCCGGTGGCCATCGCCGGTTCTCGGCGATACCGCCTGAGCCGCGCCTCGTGGCGGGGAATCAGGTTCTCATTTCGCGGGCAGACCGGCTCATTCGTGAGGATGTTCATCTCGGGAGCCCTGCTGACCGTTGTCACGCTGGGCCTTTACTATCCGTTCTTCTACAACAACATCTGGCGGTTCCTGATAGGGAACACCCACTACGGGACTGCGCGCTTCGAGTTCGATGGCACCGGCGCCGACCTGTTCGGCCGCTTCCTACTGGCGGTCGTGCTGACGCCGTTGACGCTTGGGGTGTACTGGTTCTGGTTCGCCGCGCACCGCATGCGCTACATGTGGGCGCGCACAGCGTTTGCCGGCGCGCGGTTTCGCTGCGCCGTCACCGGCGGGCGGCTCTTCCGGCTCACGCTCGGCAACGTGCTGCTGCTCGTCGTGACGCTGGGGCTGGCGCTCCCCTGGGTGCGGACCCGCAACATCCGTTTCCTGTGCGATGCGCTTGCCGTCCAGGGCCTTGCGGGGACGGACGCGATCCGACAGGAAGCCCTTCCGGCCTCGCCAACGGGTGAGGCGATAGCCGACTTCCTGGGCATCGACTTCCCCGGCCTGGCCCCGACCTGGTAGGAGCCCGGCCCGGCCGGCGATGCGGACGCGCCTCGCCATGACGTGGTCGGGCGTCTACTTCGACGGAAAGACCGCGCTTCGCAGGCCTGTCGCGGTCAGCGTGATGGCCTCGGGCCTGCGCCTCGCCACCGGGGAAGGCACGTTCCTCTGGTGGCCTTACGAGGATCTCCGCCTGGCGCAGGGCGCGCTGCCCGGGGAGCAGATCAGGATCGAACGGGGCCCCCCACCGCCCGAGGCGCTTGCTATCCCCGATGAGGCGTTCCTCGACGCGATCCGCGCGCTGGCGCCCAGGGCAGCGGGACACCTCCTTCCGCCAATCCGGCGGCGGCACTGGATGCGCCTGGTATTGCTCGCAGGAGCGGCCGCGGTCGCGGCCGGGCTCGTCCTCTACGCGTGGGGAATACCCGCGCTGGCAGGTCTGGCTGCCCGTGCGGTGCCACGGGCCCTGGAGGAACGTCTGGGCCAGGCCGTGCTGGAGTCGGTGGCGCCCCCCAGCAAGCGGTGCGCCGATCCGCGGCGCGACGCCGCCCTGGGAGAGATTCTGTCCCGGCTTTCCACCGCCGACCCCGCGATTCCCTACACCTTCAGCATCACCGTCGTGGACGAGCCCTCGGTCAACGCCTTCGCGGCCCCTGGAGGATACCTGATAATCCACCTGGGGCTGCTGCGCAAGACGCAGTCCCCGGAGGAGATGGCCGGGGTGCTGGCCCACGAGATGCAGCACGTGCGTCACCGCCACGGCACCCGCTCGCTGTTCAGGGAGATCTCGACGCGCGCGCTGCTGGGCCTGCTCGTGGGCGATGCCAGCGGGCTGGCCCAGGCGCTGGAGGCGGCTAGGACGCTGGGCGCCCTGCGCTACCGGCGCCAGGATGAGGAGGCTGCGGACCGCGACGGCATGTCGCTGCTGCAGGCAGCGAGCATTGACCCAGGCGGGATGATCGGCTTCCTGCGGCGTCTCGACCGGGATGGGGTCACGGCATCTCCTGTGGCAGCCTACCTGTCAACGCACCCTCCCACGGTGGAGCGCATCAGGCGGCTGGAACAGATGGCCGAGGAGACACGCTACGCCCCGGTCGCGCTGCTGCCAGGATTCCCCTGGCGCGAGGTAGGGTTCCGGTGCATGGTCCGACCGTAGGCGGATCCTACGTCCCTGGCCGCCTCACGAAGAACCTGTGCATCAGCCCGATCGCCGCGACGTACAGCAGCGTCATGATCCCGAAGACCGTGTTGAATCCTGCCTCGAATCCAACCAGCCCACGCCACCACCCGCTGAACGCCGAACCCATGGCCCAGCCCAGGCTCCAGGCGATGGCGGAGAGACTGCTGTAGGTTGCACGCTCGCCGGGCGCGATCTGCTCCTGCGCGAAGGCCTGATAGACCGGGTTGCCCATGTTCATCAGCGCGGTGCGCACAACGAAAGAGATCGCGACGAGCCAGAACACCGGAACGAATCCCAGAATCAGCAAGAACGGGATCGAGGCCGCCTGCACGATCAACACCGATTCCATCTTGCCCACGCGGGCGGCCAGCCGCGGCTGCGCCAGGGTGGCCACGGTCGTCCCAAGCGCACCGATGGCGAAGAAGACCCCGAGCGAGCGGAAGTCCACCCCGAACTTACCCGCGATGTAGATGTTGAGAAAGGGCATCGTCTGCCCTGCCCCAAGACTGATCAGGAAGGCGGGCAGGAGCAGGTGCCCTACGGTTGCGGGATTGGACAGGAGACGCCTGCGCGGCTCCCCAAGGGCGCCGCCGGGTTGCTGCGCTGTGGCGCCAGGCCCCACGTAGGACGCGGGGTCTGGCTTGCCGTGCGGGCTCGCGCCGGCAAGCGCCATCGGCAGCACCGCGAGGGCCCAGAGCCCGGCGACGACGAGCATCGTCAGCCGCAAGGGAAGCAGCGCCTCGGCCGGCGCGCCGAGCCACGCTCCGAATGCCGCCGGCAGGCGGCTGCCGATCAGGTTGCCTAGGAAGGCCGTGCTGGTCATCAGTGCGGCCTGCGCGCTGAACAGGGCGACGCGCTCGCGCTCGGTGCTGTTGGCCATCTGAAACGGCGGGGTGCTGATGAACCCGAAGGCCGCACCTATCCCCTGAAGCACGGCGAAGGCGAGCAGGGCCGCGGGCACACCGGTCAGCGCGAAGCCGAGCGCGGCGGCGGACGCGGACGCCGTACCGACCAGCAGCCCCCATCTCGGGCCGCGCCGATCTATCAGCCGCCCGGCCGGCACCCCGATGACAACCAGCGCAAAGAAAGGCAGCGAGTTGGCGAGTCCAATGAACTGCTGGGAGAAGCCCATGCTCTGCAGGTAGAAGTTCATGAAGAGCGAGCCCAGGGCCATGCTCAGGCCGACGAAGAACGCGCTCGCGAGCAACAGGCGCGCGTTGCGTGTGAAGCCGCGGAAATCCTGCAGGATAGCCATCGCCCCTGACCCGAGATAGGGTAGCCGCGTTACGTGCCGCCGGTGATGACGACGCGTCCACCCACGACGACCGCGCTCACGGCCTGATCCTCTGACAGGATGGCCAGGTCGGCGCGCTGCCCCGCGCGCAGCTCTCCCTGCTCCAGCCCCAGCAGGCGTGACGGGGTCGCCGACGCCATGCGCGCCGCCTGATCCCAGGCGCCTGTGACCTTGGCCATGTTACCCACGGCCCGGTCCATGCGCAGGATGCTGCCCGCCAGCGTCCCGCCTTCCAGGCGTGGCGCCCCGCCCACGACGGTGGCGGTCCGGTCGCCCAGCGTCGTCCGGGCTGATGCAGCGCCTGCCGCGGCCATCGCATCGGAGACCAGGGCCGTGCGCTCCCATCCCTTCAACGCCGCGACCTGGGCCAGGACCGCGGGGTGCAGGTGGACCAGGTCGGCTATCACCGAGCATGTCACGTTGGGGTGCGCCAGAGCCGCGCCGACCACGCCCGGCTCGCGGTGATGATAGGGAGGCATGGCGTTGAACAGGTGCGTGGCCAGCCGCACGCCCTGATCGAACGCGGCCGTCGCCTGCGCGTAGGTCGCGTCGGTGTGGCCTGCCGCAACAACGATACCCTGGGAGACCAGGTGCTCGATCACGCCCTGGGCGCCGTCCAGCTCCGGGGCAAGCGTCACCAGGCGGATCAACCCCGTGAATTCCTCCACTAGCCTGGCGATCCACTCAACTGACGGGGGCCGCATGTGCTCCGGCCGGTGGGCACCTGGCCGGGCCGGCGACAGGAATGGGCCCTCCAGGTGCACACCCAGGATGCGCGGGACGTGCGGTCTGCCTGCGTGCTCGTGGAAGAAGGCCAGCGCCCTGCGCAACCGCTCCTCGGGAGCCGAGATGAGGGTCGGGAGGTAGGCCACGGTGCCGGTGGTCAGCAGGTAGGCGTGGGCGTCGGAGAGGCCGGCATCGGTGGGTGAGAGGAAGTCGCATCCTGCCGCGCCGTTCACCTGGAGGTCAACGTAGCCAGGCACCACCGTCAAGGTAGGGTAGCTCAGATCGGGACTGGGATGAAGGCCTTCCTCAATCCGGGCGATGCGCTCGCCCTCGATCACAAGGAACGCAGGACCCGCCACTGCCTCTGGAAGCAACAGGGCTCCTGCCTGGAGCACCCATCTTTCGGCCCCGATCATCGGGGCTCCTCCGGAGGGGCCGGCGGCAGGGTCACTGGCAGCGTTCCCCTGGCGCGCGCCTGTCCGAGCAGCACACGGGCAGCGGCATCAAGGCTTGGGGGGTCGGCCCCATAGGTGGCCAGGTAGGCCGGGATGTCGGGGAGCGCCACCAGATCGTACGGATCACCCGCAGCCACGACGACCAGGCGGTCTCCAAACACGCAGTGCAGCGCGCGCAGGGTTGCCACGGCCCGGGCATGCGGGGCTCCGCGTGCGCAGGTTGCGGCCACGATCGCGCCCCGTGAGAGCGCCGGGCAGTCAGGGCGATCAACCTCATCGAGGTGGATTTCGTCCACGACCGCGCCGTGCCTCCTGAGCGCAGATGCGAGATCATGCCCCACCGCATCCACCGGATGTGGTGCAGTACAGATGACACCGATCTGGCCTTGCTCAAGCGGAAGCACGCCGGCCCGGTCCCTGACGAGTGTGACCGCAACAGCCGCAATCTGCTCGGCGATCCGCGCGTGCACAGATGCCTCTGCCCCAGGCAGGCCAGCGGTGCCATCCGCCTGGGGTGACCTGCAGCGACCCACCCCCCATCGCGCTGCCGCCGATGCAACCCGCACGCGGGTCTCGGCGAGCCGCCCTCCGGCGATCTCGCCCCGCTCGATCGCGGCCGCGAGGCGCTCGAGGATCTCCTGCGCCGCGGCCTCCTCGCCCAGGGCCAGCACCACGTCGCATCCCGCCTGAACCGCACTCACCGCCGCATCGCCCATCCCGTAGTGGTCCGCGATGGCGCGCATGCTCATGGAGTCGGTGAACACCAGGCCCCCGAATCCCCAGCGTTCGCGCAGGATCCCGCGAAGAACCGGCCCGGACAGCGTGGCCGGCACGCCAGAGGGATCCAGCGCGGGATAGACGGCGTGCGCGGTCATGATCCCTGCCACCCCGGCGCGCACGGCCGCGGCGAACGGCACCAGCTCGACGGACTCGAGTCGCTCGCGGGCGTGGTCCACCCTGGGAAGCCCCAGATGTGAGTCCACTTCGGTGTCGCCGTGTCCGGGGAAGTGCTTGGCCACTGCCGCGACACCACGGGACTGCAGGCCGCGGATGTACGAGGCCCCAAGCGCCGCCACGAGCCCGGGCGAGTCCCCGAAGGCGCGCGCGCCGATGACCGGGTTCAGTGGATTGGTGTTGACATCCATCACGGGCGCGAAGTTCAGGTTGATACCCATCGCGCGCAGTTCCCGCCCCGCGACGCGCCCGGCCGCCCGTGCCAGTGCCGGATCCCCAGCGGCGCCCAGCGCCATCGCCGACGGCAGCGGCGTCACGCGCGGCAGCGCGCTTGGCGCGTCGGGCAGCATCTCTTCCGCTCCGGCCGCGGGGAAGCGCGTGACCGCGCCCCCCTCGTGGTCTATGGCCACCCAAGGGGGAGGCGCGCCGGCGCCCCGCGCGATTGACAGGAGCGCGTCCGTCAGTTGCGAGACCTGCGATGGGGACCGCACGTTCTTGCTGAAGAGCACCGCTCCCATCAGGTGCCAGTCGGCGATCAGCCGTTCCAGAACAGCCGAGGGCTCATAACCCGGGAAGTCCACCAGGCACAACTGCCCGGCCGCGCGGCGGGCATCCCGGCTGGCGGCGATCACAGCAGGATCGGACCGGCCCTGGCGCGATCCGAGATGTGTATGCCGTCCACGAAGCGGATATCCCCGCTGCGGCGCACCGCGGCCTCGGTCACGCTCACGAGCTCGATGATCGGCAGGCTTCCCATCACGCGGCCAGCCAGGCGGGGAGGCCTCCCCTCAACTCCACGAGCACCACGGTCAGCGTCGTGCGCCGACCGTCGCGGACGACCTCCACCTGCACGCTCTCGCCGGGCTTCTTGCGGAAGAGCTCGCGCCGAAGGTCCCCGACGGTGCTGATCTTCTGGCCGTTGATGGCCACGACGATGTCCTGCGGTCGCATGCCAGCCCGGTCGGCGGGGCCCCCCGGCTGCGGTACGACCACCACGCCGTGGTCAACCGGGAGGTTGTAGGCGCGCGCCGTGCTGGCGTCTATCTCTCCACGGATCTCGACGCCCAGGGCAGGACGCACGACCTTGCCCTGCGTGACGATCTGCTCCATGACCGCGCGGGCGTGATCTATCGGGATCGCGAAGCCTATACCCTGGGCTTCGCGGATGATAGCGGTGTTGATGCCTATCAGCCGTCCGGACGAATCCAGCAGCGCGCCCCCGCTGTTGCCCGGGTTGATGGCCGCGTCGGTTTGAATGAGGTTCTCGACGACGAAGTCCGGGCCGGCCTGGATGCTGCGGTTGAGGGCGCTGATCACCCCCACGGTCACGGTGCTGCCCAAGCCGAACGGGTTCCCTATGGCGACCGCGAGTTGCCCCACGCTCAACGCGGCGGAGGTCCCCATCCCAATCGCGGGGAGCGGCTGGGAGACGTCCACCTTGATCACGGCAAGGTCCGCGAACCGGTCGGCGCCCAGCACGCGCCCGCGCAGGGTCTTGCCCGATACAAGCGTTACGGTTATCTCCTGGGCACCCTGGACCACGTGGTTGTTCGTGAGGATGAGCCCGTCGGACCGTACGACGACGCCCGAGCCCTGGCCCTCCCTGGGAAACAGGCCAAACGGCGTCTCCACGCGCGCCCGCACGCTTATGTTGACCACGGCAGGCCGGGCCTGCTGCACGACCTTGACCACAACCGACTCCTGCCCTTCGAGAAGACGGGGAGCCGCCGCGCCCGGCAGGGCCTGGCCAGCGACAGGCGGGGCCGATGCCCCTGGCGCCTGGGTGCCCGGCTGCTGACCGGCGGGCTGCTGGCCTGGGGCGGATTCGACCTGAGGCGGCGCCGTCGGCTGGGCCGCGCCCGCATCTGGCGGGAGGGAGGGCGCCACGGCCCACTGCCCGGGAACCAGGCCGTAGCGGGGCGCCAAGACCCCTCCCAGCAGGCCCCCCAGCACCAACACGGCCAGCAGCACAAGTGCCCGCTCCGCGGACGAACTGCGCGGAGCCCCCTCACCGCCCGACATGCGCAACGCCTCCTTCGAAATCCCGACGCCCATCTGCGCGCCGGACCCAACCAGCATTATACAATCATACGGTCCGGTTCCCGCACGGCGCCGGTGCCATTCGTTGACAGAAAATCCGCCCGGCCTGTACCATGAGCGGGGAATCCGAGGGAGGTGAAAGGATTGGCATACATCATCGCGGAACCGTGCATCGGCACGAAGGACCGTGCGTGCGTCGAGGTCTGCCCGGTGGACTGCATTTACGAGTATGTCGAGGCAGACGGGGGCTTCGTCGTGCCCGATCCGTCCACGGGCTCTGGGGTTGACAAGACGGTGGTGCCCAAGGGCGGAGTGGTCCACAAGCCCTCGGACAAGCTCACGAAGGAGCAGCTCAACGCCCTACTGTTCATCCATCCAGAGGAGTGCATTGACTGCGGCGCCTGTGAATCCGCGTGCCCGGTCACGGCGATCTTCGCCGAGGCGGACGTGCCGGAGAAGTGGGCCAAGTTCACCGACATGAACTACGACGCGTTCGGGGTGAAGAGGAAGTAGCCACGCGAGGTGAGCGCGTTGCCTGGGAGCCCGCCGCTGGTCGGCGGGCTCCAACATTCCTGGCAGCCCGGTTCCTTGCACGGTATAATAAGCGATTGAACCGGCGGGAGCCCACCGCCGATCCTACTCGCTCTCCGAGGCGCGAATGCTGAACTGGCTGCGCCGTCCTAAGCACGGACGCATCAGTCGCCGCGACATGCCCGCCGGGCTCTGGGTCAAGTGTGCCCGATGCGGCGCCACCGTCTATCGCAAGGAGCTGGAGGGCTGCCTTCGGGTGTGCCCCAAGTGCGGGTGGCATCACCGGCTGGGCGCCGGGGAGCGGCTCTCGATCACACTGGACGAGCACTCGTTCGAGGAGATGGACGCGAACCTGGCCTCGGGAGATCCGCTTCGATTCGACGGCTACCGCGAGAAGCTCCAGGAGGCGCGCGCGAGCACTGGCAACGCCGACGCCGCGATCGTCGGCGTCGGCAGCATCGAAGGCTACAGGACCGCGGTCGGGGCGCTCGACTTCATGTTCATGGGGGGCTCGATGGGCTCGGTGGTCGGCGAGAAGATCGCCCGGGTCGCGGAGCGCGCTCTCTGCGACCGGCTGCCGCTGGTGATCTTCTCCGCCTCCGGCGGCGCGCGGATGCAGGAAGGCGCGCTGTCGCTGATGCAACTCGCGAAGACCAGCGCCGCGGTGGGCCGGTTGCACGATGCGCGTCTTCCGTACCTGTCGGTCATGTGCGACCCCACGACCGGCGGCGTGACCGCGAGCTTCGCGTTCCTGGGCGATGTCATCATCGCCGAGCCCGGCGCCCTGATCGGTTTCGCCGGGAGAAGGGTGATCGAGCAGACGATCCGGCGCAAGCTGCCCGAGCGCTTCCAGACGTCCGAGTTCTGTCTGGAGCATGGCCTGATTGACATGGTCGTCCCTCGGCCTGAGATGCGCGGAGTCCTGGCGCGGCTGCTGCGCTTCTTCGGCGCCCCCAGGGTTGCTGGCCCATGACCAGGGTGCTTCCTGAGCGCGACCGCGCGGTGGAAGCCCGCGCGGCCGAGATGGAGGCCCAGCTCGCCGGGATCGGGCGGGAGATCGAGGCCCTGCGGCGGCGCGGCGAGAAGGATAGGCCTGAAGTCGCGGCGCAGATCCGCGCGCTGGAGGCGCGCTGCGACGAGCTGCGCGATGCCCTGCTGTCGCTTCGCACCGCCTGGCAGGCGGTCGCCCTGGCACGTCATCCCCAGCGTCCCAAGGCACAGGAGTTCGTGAAGGCGCTGTTGGACGATTTCACGGAGCTGCACGGCGATCGGCTGTTTCGTGATGATCCGGCGATGCTCGTCGGATTGGGATGGTTCGAGGGGCAGCCCGTCGTCGCGATGGCGCCGTGCAAGGGAAGAGATACGCGCGAGAACATCGCGTGCCACTTCGGCATGCCCCACCCCGAAGGCTACCGCAAGGCGCTGCGGGCCATGCGGCTGGCCGAGAAGTTCGGTTGCCCGGTGCTGAGCGTGGTGGACACGCCGGCCGCGTTTCCGGGCGACGCTGCCGAGGAACGCGGACAGGCCGAGGCCATCGCCCGCAACATCGGGGAGTTGGCGCGTCTGCGGGCGCCAGTGCTCGTGGTGATAACGGGCGAGGGAGGCAGCGGCGGCGCGCTGGCGATCGCGGTCGGTGACGTCGTTCTGATGATGGAGCACGCCGTCTACACCGTGATTCCCCCCGAGGGCTGCGCGGCGATCCTCTGGCGCGACGCAGGCCGCGCCAGGGAGGCGGCCGCGGCGCTGCGCCTGACCGCACAGGAGATCGCGGCCCTGGGGATCGCGGACGAGATCATACCCGAGCCGCGAGGCGGGGCCCACGTTGATCCCCAGGCGGCCATGGCGGCGGTGCGAGAGGCGCTGCGTCCCCGGCTGCGGTCTCTCGTCAATCTGCCCGTCGAGGAACTCCTCCTGCGCAGGTACGCGAAGTACCGCGCCATGGGGTATCATGAGGAGCAGTCATGAGCGAACGCATTGACTTCGATCAGGTCAGAGAGGTCATCCGTATCGCCGCGGAGGCGGAGCTCGTAGAGCTCGACGTCGAGAGCCCATCGCTCAAGGTCCGCGTCAAGAGGGCCGCGCCGGACCCGGCCCGCGATGCGCGGCGAGCGGCGGAGACGGACACGGAGGCCGCCGCCGGCGCGCACGGCCACCTCGAGACGATCGCCGCCCCCATGGTGGGGACCTTCTACCGTGCCGGCTCGCCCGACGCGCCGGCCTTCGTCAGGGAAGGCGACCTCGTAAGCGAGGGCCAGGTGATCTGCATGATCGAAGCGATGAAGCTGTTCAACGAGATCCAGGCCGAGAAGAGCGGGCGCATTGCCCGGGTCATGGTTGACAACGCCTCGCCCGTCGAGTACGGCCAGCCCCTGTTCCTCCTCGACGTGACCGCCCGGGCCTGAGGCGATGTTTCGCAAGCTGCTGGTTGCGAACCGCGGAGAGATAGCCGTCCGCGTCATGCGCGCGTGCCGCGAGATGGGCATCGCCACGGTGGCGGTGTACTCGGAGGTGGACCGGGGCTCGCTGCACGTCAGGATGGCCGACGAGGCCTTCTGCATAGGCCCGGCTCCAAGCGCAGCGTCGTACCTGAACATACCCAACATCATGAGCACGGCGGAGCTGACCGGGGTGGATGCGATTCATCCCGGATACGGGTTCCTGGCCGAGAACCCGCGCTTCGCCGAGATAGTGACCGACTGCAAGATCGCCTTCGTGGGACCACCTGCCCGCGCAATCGAGCTGATGGGCGACAAGGCCGCAGCCCGCGCCCAGATGCAGAAGTCCGGCGTGCCGGTCATCCCCGGCTCCGCCGGGGTCGTTGCAGGGGTGCGCGATGCGCTCACGGCCGCGGGGGGCACCGGATATCCGCTCGTCATAAAGGCGGCCGCCGGCGGAGGCGGGCGCGGAATGCGCATCGCCCAGACGCCGGAAGATCTCCCCGGAGCCCTTGACTCCGCCCGGCGGGAGGCCGAGGCGGCGTTTGGCGACGGGCGAGTGTACATCGAGAAGTACCTGCACGAACCCCGCCACATCGAGGTGCAGGTCTTCGCCGACGCCCACGGCACGGTGCTGCACGTGGGCACACGCGATTGCTCGGTCCAGCGCCGTCACCAGAAACTGATCGAGGAGTCCCCTCCTCCCCGAATGCGCGATCGGATCACCTCCGCGCTCGGTCGCGCCGCGGTGCGCGCAGCGCAGGTGATTGGCTACGTCAACGCGGGTACGGTCGAGTTCCTGGTGGACGCTTCGGAGAACCTCTACTTCATGGAGATGAACACGCGCATACAGGTCGAGCACCCGGTCACCGAAGCGGTCACCGGCCTGGACCTTGTCAAGGAGCAGATCCGAGTCGCCGCCGGGGAGAAGCTGCACTTCACGGGAAGAGACGTAGAGCCCAGGGGCCATGCGCTGGAGTGCCGAATCAACGCCGAGGACCCCCGGAGCGGCTTCCGGCCGTCCGCCGGGACGATCACCGCCTTCGTCCCGCCCGGGGGGCCCGGAATCCGCGTGGACACCCACTGCTACCCGGGCTATGCGGTTCCGCCCAACTACGACTCGCTCATAGCCAAGGTGATTTCCTGGGGGCGCGATCGCGACGAGGCCATCATGAGGATGCGCCGGGCCCTGCTGGAGTTCGAGATCGAGGGGATCCACACAACGATCCCGTTCCACCTGCGGGTGCTCGACAACGCGTTCTTCCGTCGCGGCGAGGTGTACACGAACTTCGTGCAGCGGCGCCTCGAGATGGACGCGCTCTAGGAACGCGCCCGCGCGTACACCACCGCCGCCGCGCCGACCGCGCCGACATCATCGCCCAGGGCCGCCGGGATGACCCGTACCAGGGCCGCGGGGCGCTCGAACGCCTCCTCCCGCACGATCCGCCGCACGGGCGCGAAGAGCATCTCGCCGGCCTTCGCAACCCCGCCCCCGATGATCACCAGCGCCGGGTTGAGCAGGTTGACCAGGTTCGCCACGCCGACCCCCAGGGCCGCGGCGGCGCCCGCGAAGATCTCGCGGGCCAGGGGATCTCCATCCGCGGCGGCGCGTGCAACCGCCTCGGCAGAGATCGCATCGGACGACAGCCGTGAAAGCACCGTCGGGCGGCCGGCCTCCACCGCACGGCGCGCCTCCCGGGCGATCGCGGTGCCCGAGGCCATCGCCTCCAGACACCCGAACCGGCCACAGCCGCACCTAGGACCACCGTGGGCAATGACCATGTGCCCGATCTCGCCTGCGGTGCCTCCGGCACCGCGGTAGAGGCGCCCTCCCAGGATCAGCCCTCCTCCGATCCCGGTGCTCACGGTGATGTAGACGAGATCGTCCACCCCCCGCCCGGCCCCTGCCCAGTGCTCGCCCATCGCGGCAGCGTTGGCGTCGTTCTCGACGAATACGGGCACGCCCAGGCGCTCTGCCAGGAGGGACGCCAGTGGAACGTCGCGCCAGAAAGGCATGTTGGGCGGCTCGAACACAACGCCCGTGTCCGGATCCAGCGGCCCGGGCGCGCCCACTCCCACGCCGAGCGTGGCCCCTGGGGCTATGCCGGAACGGTCCGACAGCCCGGCGACGCTGGCGATGATTGCCTCGATCACCGCCTCGGGACCACTCCGCGGGGTGGCCCTGCGTACGCGCGCGACCACCTCGCCGCCTGAGCCCACCAGCGCGGTGAGCGTCTTGGTGCCGCCCAGATCCACACCGATCGCGTACCGCGGCATCCCTCCACCTCCGCGGATCTCTTCGGGCCGCAGGGGCCGGGTCCTGGCTGGGCGCGGCACGCACAAGGAAGGTGCGCCAGCCGCCCAGAAGTACACCGCGAGCCGGGACACAGGGAGGTGCGCACGTGCCCAGCATAATCTCGCTGTTTACGTACGGCATCGCGATCATCATCGCGGGCATGATAGTCCTGGGGTCCGTAGTCAAGATCGTCCGCGAGTACCAGCGCCTGGTCGTGTTCCGGTTTGGCCGCAGCATCGGCCGCCGGGGACCGGGTATCGTGCTCTTGATCCCGATCGTGGACAGGGCGGTGTGGGTGGATCTCCGCGAGTTGTTCCTGGAGATACCCTCGCAGACATGCATCACGCGCGACAACGCGCCGATCAACATCGACTTCCTCATCTACTTCAAGGTCGTTGATCCCGAGCACTCCGTCATACAGGTGGCCGACTTCGCCGGGGCGGCCCGCGGAATAGCCACCACGACGCTGCGCGCGGTCATCGGCGACATCATCCTGGACGACGTGCTGGCGCGCCGCGAGCAGATCAACAGCGTGCTGCGGGCGAAACTCGACGAGGTGACCGAGCGCTGGGGCGTCAAGGTGACCACGGTCGAGATCCGCGAGATCCTGCCGCCCAAGGACGTCCAGGAGGCGATGACGCGGCAGATGTCGGCCGAGCGCACCCGCCGCGCGGTCGTCACCGAGGCCGACGGCAAGAAGCAGGCCACGATAACCGTGGCCGAGGGCGACAAGCAGTCGGCGATCCTGCGCGCCGAGGGCGACCGTCAGGCCGCGATCCTGCGCGCCGAGGGCTTCGCCATAGCGCTCGAGAGGATCTTCGCGGTCGCCAAGACCGTGGATTCCAAGACCATGGCGCTGCAGTACCTGGAGGCGCTCAAGTCGCTGGGCCAGGGGGCGGCCACCAAGTTCATCTTCCCGATGGAGTTCACCAAGCTCCTGGCGCCGCTGGCGGAGATGACCGAGAAGGGGTTCAAGGAGACGAAGGAAGTCTAGCCGGGACGGCGGACACCGTCAACTCGCGACGCGGCATGGCGGCGGCCCCCCGGGGGGCCGCCGCTGCATTACTGCCGCCTGACTCTCTGCGACAGGTAGACCAGCAGGATCAGGCCCAGCCCTATGGCATCGGTCACCGCTCCGGGCTTGATGAGGGTGAACGCCGCCACCAGCATCGGAACGCGCTCCCACCACGCCATGCGCTTCAGGAGATATCCCTGTGTCCCGGCCACGAACGCCAGCATTCCCACGAGCGCGGTTGCGACCACGTGGGCGCCGTGGGCAAACCCGCCGACGTTGATTAGCAGCAGTTCGGGGTTGAAGATGAACAGGAACGGCAGTATGGCCGTGCGCATGTCGTAGATGAAGCCCTGGATCCCGGTCTTGATGGGCTCCGACCGGGCGATCGCCGCCGCGGCGTACGCGGCCAGCCCGACCGGGGGCGTGTCGTCGGCCAGGATCCCGAAGAAGAACACGAACAGGTGGATTGCCACGATCGGGATGTCCAGGCCAGCGGCCTTCGTCAGGTTGACTATGACCGGCGCGACGAGCGCGGCCATCACGATGTAGTTTGCGGTGGTGGGAAGGCCCATCCCCAGTACGAGCGAGGCAACCGCGGCCAGCACGAGGACAACGATGATGTTGCCGCCGGAGAGCGTCTGCACGATGTCGGTGAGCCCGAAGCCCAGACCCGTCATCGTCACGATGCCCACGATGATTCCCGCGGCTCCTGTGGCGATGGCGATCGTGACCATGTTGCGCGCCCCGGCCTCGAATCCGCCTACGACCGCCGTAAAGGCCTGCGCGAAGCCGGAGGCCGCTCCCTCGCGGCGCCGCACCGAGCGCCAGACCTCCTGGGCCACGATGAGGACGATCAGCAGGAGCATGGCGTTGAGCGCGCTGCGCTCAGGGGTCAGCCGTATGACGATCAGCGAGTAGAGCAGGTAGAGGACCGGAACGAGGTAGTGCAGCCCCGAGAGCAGCGTGGGCAGGAAACGGGGCAGCTCGACCCTGGGCAGGCTCTTGATGTCGAGCTTGAGGGCCTCCAGGTGCACGACGTAGAACAGCGCGATGTAGCTCAGCACCGCGGGGACCGCCGCGTAGACGATCAACCTGGCATACGGGATCCCAAGGAAGTCCGCCATGATGAAGGCGGCCGCGCCCATGACCGGGGGCATGAGCTGCCCGTTTGTGGACGCCGCAACCTCGGTCGCGGCGGCCTTCTCGGGCGGATACCCCACGCGCTTCATCAGCGGGATCGTGAACGTGCCGGTGGTCACCACGTTGGCGATGGAGGAGCCAGAGACCACGCCGGTCAGCATGCTGCCGACGACCGCGGCCTTGGCCGGCCCGCCGCGGAAGGTGCCGAGCAGGCTGTAGGCCAGGTCCACGAAGAACCGGCCGGCCCCTGCCTTGTCCAGCAACGCGCCGAAGAGGACGAACAGGAACACAAAGGTGGCCGACACCCTTATCGGCGTGCCCCAGATCCCCTCGGCGGTCAGGTACAGTTGCTGCACGATCTGCCCCCAGCGATACCCGCTGTGCAGGAAGAGCACGTCCGGTGGGCGGATGGGTACGATCCCCGACGGCCCCATGGCGGCGTAGAGCACCAGCACCCCTGCGATGATCGGAAGGGCGGGGCTTACAACGCGGAAGGAGGCGATGAACAGCACGACGAGGGCGAGCGTGCCCATGATGACGTCGCGCTGGTTCGGCACCCCGCCCCGCACCGCGATGATGCCGTAGTAGTCCACCACGACGTACATGGCGCCGATGATTCCCAGGATCGGAAGCACCCAGTCAATCAGCGGGATGCGGTCCCTGGGGCCGCGCCGCGACGGGTAGGCGAGGAACGCCAGCGCAAAGGCGAACGCCAGGTGAATGGGGCCCAGGCGCAGTGGATCTATCCTGCCGCTCCACGTCGCCCAGACCTGGAACACGCTCCATCCGACCGCCAGGAAGAACAGCAGCCAGCGCTGCCACGCGGCCCCCGGGACCCGGGTCCCGAACTCGATGGTCTTCCTGAGTTCCTCGGCCTTCTCCACGCTCACGGGCGCACCGTCCCTCTACTCACGGAAAAAGGGCCCGGCCCCTATAAGGAGCCGGGCCCGACGGCGTGTGGCTACTTGGGTGGCAGCAGTCGCTCAGGAATCCGGACGTTCTTCTCCTGGAAGTAGCGAACGGCGCCGGGATGCAGCGGGATGGCCATGCCCTCCAGCGCCTTCAGCGGATGGAAGTACCGCTCGAGGTTGGAGTGAATCCCCCTGAACTCGTCCACCTTCTCGTCCAGCAGGAGCTTGGCGATGCGGTAGACCACATCCGCGGACATGTCGCTTGATGTCACAAGGGACGCCAGCACGGTGACCGTCACCACGGGCGCATCCACGCCCCTGTATACGCCCGCCGGAATCCCGAAGGCGCTGAGGAACGGGTACTTCTCCCGGATGTCGCGGAGCTTCATGGGTTCGATCGCGAGGAAGTCGATGGGCGCGGTCAGGGCCGCCTGCATGATCGCCGCGTTGCCCAGGCCTACCGTGTAGAACATGGCGTCGATGCGCCCGTCCTGCAGCAGCTGCACGCCCGTCGAGGCCGATCCGCGCACCGCCTGCCCAAGGTCGGCGAACGTCAGGCCGTAGACCTCGAGCACCTGCTTGGAGTTCTGCTCGGCGCCGCTGCCGACGTCACCGACGTAGACCTGCTTGCCCTTCATGTCGGCCACGGTCTTAATCCCGCGGTCGCGGCGTGCCAGGATGTGGATCGGCTCGGGATACAGCACCGCCACTCCCCGCAGCTTGGTCGTGGGCTTCCCGCGGAACGCCTCGACCACCGTTCCGCCGTAGGCATAGAACGATATGTCGTTCTGGGCCAGCGCCATCTGCAGCTCGCCGCCCTGGATCGCCGTCACATTGAAGACGCTGCCGCCGGTGGAGCGGGCGTTGGCCCGCACGCCGATGTTGGCGTCGTTGATCATCTTCGCCACGCCGACCGCGATGGGGAAGTACACCCCCGTGGTCGAGCCGGATCCTATCGTGATGAACCCTGTCTGGGCCGATACGCCCGCCGCGAGGGCGAGCACCAGCAGGGAAGCCACAACTAGCGCGCCGTGCTTCATCCTGCGTTCACCTCCTGGAGTCCACTGCGTGTGGGCCGTCTTTCGGAACCGTCGTACGGTGCCGGGGTCGCTGGACGTCGTCATGGCAGGTGCACTTCACCATTGGAATATACCCTGCCGCCGTATGCCCGTCAACTCGCGCCGGGCTTGCGTTCTGCGCCTAGCGCGTCGTAGGATCTTCGCGGAGATCATGGGACACCAGCGCCTGATTGACGTCATCGCACTGGCCCACCGGCTCGTGCGCACTCACCTGGCCGTGAGGGAAGGGGAACGGGTCCTGATCGTCGCGGATCCGGCCACCGAGCGCGCGGTCTACATGGCGCTGGCCGGGGCCGTTCTGGCCGCTGGCGCCGAGTACACGATCGCGCTGATGCCCACCAGGGGGGCGCGCGAGGCCACGTACCTGACCGCGCCGATAGAGAGCGCCCTCCTTTCCACCGATGTGCTGATTGGCGTGACCCGGTCCTCGGGCGCGCCGACGTATTCCAGCAGGGTCGCGGAACTGCTGGCTGCGCGGCGCCTCCGATCGCTTTCCATGGTAATGCGCAGCCTCGACAACTACCTGACCGGCGCGGGCACCGCCGACTACGAGGCGCTGGAGGCGCTGGGGCAGCGCGTGGCGGCGATCTGGGCGGCGGCCTCGGAGATCCGCATAACCACCAGGGCCGGAACAGATCTTCAGGCCGGCGTCACGCATGAACCCGTGATGGGCCAGACGGTGATCGTGGAGTGCGGCCTGGCGCGAGAACCGGGCAGGGAGGCGGCCTTCTCGGACGGCGAGGCCTCTCAGCGCCCTGCGGCCGGAACCGCCCGTGGCGTTGTCGTTGTGGATGGGCCGGCGGCAGGCCTGCGCGGGGGCGACCCGTTCTCCCTGGAGATCGAGGGCGGAGGCATCGTGGGGGTATCCGGTTCGGGCGGGCGGGCCCGGCAGCTCGAGTCGGTCTTTCGCTCGGTCCCGGGCGCGCGCCACATCGCCGAGATCGGGATCGGTCTCAACCCCAACGCGCTGCGGTCAGGTGATTTCGAGGAGGAGAAGAAGGCGCTGGGCAACGTGCACCTGGGCATCGGCGACGACATCTTCTACGGCGGCACGCACGCGTGTCCCATACACTGGGACCTGGTGCTCTGCGACGCCACGATCGCGCTGGACGGCAGGTATCTGTTCCAGGAGGGCAGGCTGCTGCTCCCGGCCTCCCCGGCATGAGGTCGCTTGAGGGAGTCACCGTCCTCGACCTGACGCGCGTGCTGGCAGGCCCGTTCTGCACGCAGGTTCTCTCCGATCTGGGCGCCAGGGTCTGGAAGGTCGAGCCCCCGTGGGGCGATGACACCCGGACCTGGGGCCCGCCGTTCGTCGGAGGAGAGAGCGCCTACTACCTTTCCACCAACCGCGGCAAGCAGAGCATCGCTGTCAACCTGAAATCCAGCCGCGGCCAGGCAGTCGTGCGCGGGCTGGCGCGCCGAGCCGACGTCCTGGTGGAGAACTTCAAGCCGGGCGATCTCGCCAGATCAGGTCTCGACTACCCGAGCCTCGCGGGGCTCAACCCCGGCCTGGTCTACTGCTCCATCACCGGATTCGGGCATACCGGACCGCGCGCCGATGAGCCGGGATACGACCTGGCGCTGCAGGGAATGACCGGCATCATGAGCGTGACCGGCGAGGCGGGCGGACCGCCGGTCAGGGTCGGGGTCGCGTGGATTGACGTGCTCACCGGCCTGGTCGCGGCAGTCGGCATCCTGGCCGCGCTGCGCGACAGGGACCTGAGGGGGGAAGGGCAACACCTCGACCTCTCGCTGTTCGACGTCGGCCTGATGTGCATGGCCAACCAGGCCCAGGCCTGCCTGCTGACAGGAGTCCCCCCGGGACGCATGGGCAGCGCGCATCCCCAGATAGTGCCCTACCAGGCGTTTGCGGCCTCGGACGCGTGGTTCATCCTGGCGGTGGGGAACGACGCGCAGTTCCAGAAGATGGCGCAGGCAATCGGGCACCCCGAACTGGGAGAGGACGCCCGGTTCCTGACCAACGCCGAGCGGGTGCGCGCGCGCGAGGCGCTAACCGGCGCGCTCGCCGGCATCTTCGCTGGCAGGACCCGGGAAGAGTGGTTGCGGGTCCTGCGGGTTGCGGGGGTCCCGGCCTCACCCGTCTGGGACCTCTGCGAGGCGTTCGCGGATCCGCACGCGGAGGTGCGGGAAGCGGTCTGGAAGGTCGCTCACCCGACCTTGGGAGAGATACCGCTGGCGGCAAGTGCCCTCCGGCACATGCGCGGCACGCCCGCGGCGCCGGGAGGGCATCCTCCGCTGCTCGGCGAGCACACACGCGCGGTTCTGCAAGAGGTGCTGGGGATGCCCACAGAAGAGATCGCCCTCCTCGAGGAAGAGGGGGCGATCCTGTCGCGGAAGGCGGGCCCGGCCGTCTAGATGATGGCCTTGTGGGTCTCCGTTTCGAAGAGGTGCATCTTCCTCATGTCAAGAACCACCCGGGCCGAAGTCCCCATGCGGGCCGAGGTGTGCGCGTCGACGCGGGCCACGATGGACTGCTGCCCCGCGCCCAGGTAGAGGATCACATCCGAGCCAAGGGGCTCGTGCACCTCCACCATGGCCTCGAGCAACCACGCAGGGTTCGGGTCGCGCGCGAACTCAACGTCCTGGATGTCCTCGGGGCGGATGCCGAAAACCACCCGCTTGCCGGCCCATTCCTGCGCCAGGGCGGCCAGGTCCGCAGGCATCTCGGTCGCGAACGCTCCGCAGTCCACGACCAGCCCGCCGTTCCTGCGCGCAAGGGTGGCTTCCAGGAAGTTCATGGCAGGACTGCCTATGAACCCGGCGACGAAGAGGTTCGACGGCTTCTCGTAGAGATTGAGCGGGCTGTCCACCTGCTGTACCAGCCCGTCACGCATCACGACGATGCGGTCGCCCATCGTCATCGCCTCGACCTGGTCGTGGGTGACGTAGATGGTCGTCGTCTGCAACCGGGCCTGCAGCTTCTTGATCTCCGCGCGGGTCTGCACCCGCAGCTTGGCGTCAAGGTTTGAGAGCGGCTCGTCCATCAGGAAGACCTGCGGCTCGCGGACGATCGCGCGCCCGAGGGCCACGCGCTGACGCTGTCCTCCCGAGAGCTGCTTGGGCTTGCGGTCGAGCAGCGCCTCGATGCCCAGCATCTCCGCGGCCTCCTTGACCCGACGGTCGATCTCGGGCCGCGGGTACCGGCGCAGCCGCAGGCCGAAGGCCATGTTGTCGTACACCGACATGTGGGGATAGAGCGCGTAGTTCTGGAAGACCATCGCGATGTCGCGGTCCTTCGGAGCCACATCGTTGACCAGGCGGTCCCCAATGAAGATGTTGCCGGCCGTCGCCTCCTCCAGCCCGGCGACCAGCCGCAGCGCGGTCGTCTTGCCGCACCCCGATGGCCCCACCAGGACGGTGAACTGCCGGTCAGGGATCTCAAGCGTCACATCGTTCACGGCGGTAACCGCGCCGAACTTCTTGGTCACCTGTTCGAGGTAGACGCGCGCCATCCGAACGCCTCCGTATGCATGCCGATTCCACCAGGCGAACTCTCGTAACGTGCTTATTCCACCAGTACGCGAGCCTTCCTGCCTGCTCAGCGGCCTCCCAGCCGCCGCTTGATCTCCGCGATGGCCTCCACCGGGGTCGGATCCACTCCCGACAGCACCGCGAGATAGACGCTGACCAGATCGCCGAAGAGCACGAGCGAGAGCAGGCGCGCCAGCAGTCCGTCACCCCGCGACCACACATCGGTGATGCCGACGGCCCCGCCAAGCGACAGTTCCCGGGTGAGCGCGACCCTTTGCGCGTTGCGTGCTCCCTCCTCGCGATCGCGCAGGAGCACGGCGTGCAGGCGCAGGCCGCTCTCCGGGCTCCTCTCCCATGCAAGCGTCTCGTTGTGGCTGATCTCGGGGAAGGTCCCCCAGCACGCGAACACCTTGCTGTTCTCGTTGAGCTGCGTCTTCCATCGCCGGGCCGCCGGCTCGAAGCCAGGAGACGAAGCGTAGATGACCGGAACCGCCCCCACCAGCGCCGCGGCCAGATCCTTGGCCGGATTGGCACCCGCAGGCGTCTGTGGACCCCAGAGCGCGGCCATCTCGTCCAGCAGGGCGGCGGTCTCGCTAACCTCGGGGCCTGTCACCCCTCCTGCGCCCAGGCGTCCTGCGACGCGAAGCATCGGCATCAGGAGGTGCGGCAGGGCCGCGCGCGGCTGGAGCCCGGGCGGCACGCGCACGACCGGATGGCCCCCGGCTTCGGCCATCTCGGCCAGCGCGCCGCCAGAGGTCACGGCGACAACCGCGGCCCCCGCGGCGCTGGCCGCGCGGCAGGCGGCCAGCGTCTCCTCGGTCTCACCCGAGTACGAGCACGCGAAGACCAGGGTGTCGCTTCCGACAAACGCCGGCAGGCGGTAGTCCCTCACGGTGATCACCGGAATCGCGGCGGTCGGCGCCAGCAGCGCGTGCAGGAAGTCGCCGCCCACGGCGGATCCCCCCATGCCGGCAACCACGATCGCGCGCGGGCTGGTCGGGGGAAGCGCGAGATCGGACGCCGCCTCCCATGCCTCGAATGTCATGGCGCCCAGGCGCCGGACGAGATCCATCATCCCGCCGCGGTCAACGCGGGCGATCTCCTGGCTGTTGTCGAGGATCATCGGGTACGAGTTCGCACGCGCGCCGCGGAATCCCTTGCCGCCTCTGGCGGCGTCCACGGAGGGAGGCGAGGGCAGGGGGCGAACTCATCTGCGATGGCCACCGACGCGGCACCACCAAAGCAGATCCTATCGGGCGCCGAACTCCGGCGGCTGCTGCTGCTGCGTGAGCGCCTGCGCACGGCGATCGTGACCGCGAGCCGCCGGCAGCGCCAGGAGGTGCTCGCGGCCATGGAGCTGGCGCGCCAGAAGCGGCTCGGCGGCCGGACCGTCCCCTGGCAGGCGCCGGAGATGGCCCCCTCCGAACTGCTGCGTGAGATCAAGTGGCGGCTGGATATCTCGTCCTTGGAGGAGGCCGGCGCGGCCGCACGCGCCCTGGAGTCAGGCGGCAGGAGGACGCGCGGTGCGCGCTGACCTGGGGCCTCTGCGCCGCGCAATCGAATCCCTGCTGTCCCCTGCCAGGATCGAGGCGATCATAGAGGCGGTCGTGGCCGTGGCCGTGATCGCCGTGGGCCTCCGCCTGGCCCTGTACCTGGCCACCGCGGTGCTGCAGCGTTGGCTCCGGCCCGAGGATCCGCGCCACGACCCTGAACGCGCGGCGCAGATCCGCACGCTGGCGCCTCTGCTCGAAAGCGCGCTCCGCTACCTCTTCTACTTCACCGCCGCGGTCATGATCCTGGACCGGCTCGGCGTCAACGTCGCGGCGATCCTCGCCAGCGCGGGCATCGCCGGCCTCGCCATCGGGTTTGGTGCTCAGCACCTGATACGCGACGTGATAGCAGGGTTCTTCCTCATATTCGAAGGGCTGGTGCAGGTGGGCGACATCGTTCGCATCGGCGACGCCACGGGAACGGTGGAGCGCATCCACCTGCGGACCACGGCTCTCCGGCAGTTCTCCGGGGAACTGGTGACAATCCCCAACGGCGAGATCCGGCGGTTCGGCAACATGAACCGTGGCTTCATGCGGGCGATCGTACAGGTCGGCCTTGCATACGAGGCGAATCTGGAGCGCGCCATGCAGGTGATGCGGCGCGTAGGCGAGACCTGGGTCGCCGATCACCCAGACCTGGCGCTGGCACCGCCCGAGGTGCAGGGGGTCGTCGAACTCGGCGCATCGGACGTCCAGGTGCGCCTGGTTGTGATGGTGAAGCCCCAGACCCAGTGGGAGGTGGAACGCGAGTTGCGTGCGCTGCTGAAGGCGGCGTTCGAGTCCGAGGGCGTCGAGATCGCCTTCCCGCGACAGGTGGTGTACCTGCGATGAGGGTGTTGATCACCGGCGGCGCCGGATTCATAGGCTCCCACATCGCCGACGTCCACCTGGCCCGAGGGGACGAGGTGACCGTGGTGGACTCGCTGGTCGGCGGCAGGCAGGAGTTCGTTGGCGCCGCCGCGCGGTTCTACCAACTGGACGTCCGCGACCCGTCCCTGCGCGAGGTCTTCGATCGGGCGCGTCCCCAGGTGGTGAACCATCACGCCGCCCAGGTATCGGTCAGCGTATCGGTGCGGGAACCGCTGTTGGACGCCGAGACAAACGTGCTCGGCACGCTGAGGGTGGCCGAACTGGCGGTCCAGTTCGGGGTAGAGCATCTCATCTTCGCCTCCACCGGGGGAGCGCTCTACGGCGAGCCGGAGCGCCAGCCGGCCGACGAGGCAACGCCGCTCCTTCCGATGAGCCCCTACGGCTGCGCCAAGGCAGCCGCGGAGGGGTATCTGGCGCTCTACCGGCGCCTGCACGGGCTCCCGGTCTGCAGCCTGCGCTACTCCAACGTGTACGGACCGCGCCAGGATCCGCACGGCGAGGCCGGCGTCGTGGCCATCTTCGCGCGCGCGCTGCTGGCCGGCGAGCCGCCCACCATCTACGGCGACGGCGAGCAGACCCGCGACTTCGTGCACGTGGACGATGTCGTGCGCGCCAACCTCCTGGCGGCTGACCGCAGGGCGGAGGGCGCGTTCAACATTGGGACCGGAGAGGGCACATCTGTCAACACGGTCTTCCGCGTCCTATCGGAGGCGCTGCGCGCGGCGATGAGGCCGCGCCATGCGCCGCCACGAACGGGCGACGTGCGGCACATCCGGCTCGACGCCGGGGCAGCGCGCCGCCATCTGGGCTGGGAGCCATCGGTCTCCCTCGAGGAGGGCCTGGCCCGAACTGCCGCGTGGTTCGCAGACCAGGCCAGGTAGCGGTGCTCTTTGCAGGATTTCACCTGCCCGGACGATAAGTGAGTCGGAGGCGCCATGGCCCCTTCACGCGGGAGCTTCTTGCTGGTTCTCCACTCGCACCTGCCCCTGGTCCTGGGGCACGGCCGGTGGCCGCACGGGAGCGATTGGCTGTGCGAGGTCGCGATCGGCTGCTACCTGCCGCTGATTGAGGTGCTCGGGCGCCTGGCCCCGCGCGCCCGACGGCCCCTCGTCACGCTGAACATCACCCCGATCCTGGCCGAGCAGCTTGCGCACCCTTCCTTCCCTCCGGAGATCGAGGCCTTCCTCCGGCAGCGGCTGGAATCGGCCGAGGAGAACCGCGTGCACTTCGAGCGGGACGGCCTGCTGGACCTCGCGGGCCTCGCGCGGTTCTGGGAGCAGAACTACCAGGGCGCGCTGCGGCAGTTCCACGCGCTGGGTGGTGATCTGCTCGGCGCGTTCAGGCACCTGACCGAGGCCGGGACGCTCGAACTGGTCACATCGGCCGCGACCCACGGATACCTTCCCCTCCTGGGTCGCGAGGAGTCGGTGGATCTGCAGCTCCGCGTGGGGACCGCGACACACGCGCGGCATTTCGGCGCCGCGCCGCGCGGCGTCTGGCTGCCCGAATGCGCCTACCGCTCGCGCTATGAGTGGACGCCGCCGGCCGGCCCGATGGCGGGCAAGGTGCGAAGGCGGCGGCGCGGGATCGAGGAGTTCCTCGCAGAGCACGCGCTGGAGTTCTTCGTAACCGATTCTCACCTGCTGCGCGGCGGCGCGCCCATGTCGCTGTACGGGCAGCACTACCCGGCGCTGCGAACCCTGGCGTCGGGCGCCGAGTACCCGGCGTACCCGCGCGACCGAAGCCCGTACCGCCCCTACGCCGTCGTCTCGCGCGGCGGCGGAAGCGGTGCCGTGGCCTTCACGCGTGACCCGCACACCACGCTGCAGGTGTGGAGCAGGGATGTGGGATACCCAGGCGATCACTGGTACCTGGAGTTCCACAAGAAACACTTCCCCGGCGGAATCCGGTACTGGCGCGTCACAGACGCCCGTGGCGACCTGGGAAGCAAGCTCTCCTACGACCCGCAGACCGCACGGCGAGTGGCCCATGGACATGCCGAACACTTCGCACGGATCGTAGGCGGTCTCGTCGAGACCGAGGCACAGCGCTCAGGGTTTCCGGTGGCGGTCTGCAACCCTTACGACACGGAACTGTTCGGGCACTGGTGGTTCGAGGGGCCGGCGTTCCTGGGCGAGGTCCTGGAGATGCTCCCCGCCCATGGCGTGGAGCCCGAGTCGCTTGGCGGATACCTCGATCACTGTCCGCCGCCGGAGTCGGTCACGCTGCTCGAAGGGTCGTGGGGCGAGGGCGGCGACCATCGGGTCTGGCTCAACCGCGAGACCCTGTGGACCTGGGAGATGGTATACGCGGCAGAGGAGGAGTTCTGGTCCGTCGCGCGCGGCACGGCCTGGGAAGGCGACCCGTTCCAACGGCGGGCCGTGGCCCAGATGGCGCGCGAACTCCTGCTCCTCCAGGCGTCGGACTGGCAGTTCCTGATCACCACCTGGGCGGCCCGCAACTACGCCGAGGCGCGGTTCGCCGAGCACTACGCCCACCTCACGCGCCTGGGCCACCTGATGCAGCGGCTCATGGATGGACAGCAGCCGAAGGAGGAAGACGATCTGTTCCTGGCCGCGCGCGAGCGGCAGGATTTCCCGTTCCCCGACGTGCTAGAGCACGTGCGTGCCGCGCGCGAGGTGCGGTCGCTGTGACCCCCCCGGCGCGCATGTATCGGCCGCGCATTCTGGCCTTCATCCTGGCCGGAGGCCGGGGCGAACGGTTGGAGCCGCTCACACGCGAGCGCGGGAAGCCGGCGGTGCCCTTCGGCGGCAAGTACAGGATCGCGGACTTCGTGCTCTCCAACTTCGTCAACTCGGGGATCTACTCCGTGTACGTGCTGGTCCAGTACAAGGCGCAGTCGTTGATCGAGCACCTGCGCGTGGGCTGGCGATTCGGAGGCCTGCCCGACCACTTCGTGATCGCGGTCCCCCCGCAGATGCGCTGGGGCGAGTCATGGTATCGCGGGACCGCGGATGCGGTCTATCAGAACCTCAACCTGATGCGTGACTTCAACCCCGACATCGTCATGATCTTCGGCGCCGACCACATCTACCGGATGGACCTCAACCAGGCGCTGGCCTTCCACCTGGATCGCGGGAGCCAGCTCACGGTCGCGGTGCGCCCGGTGCCCATCGGCGAGGCCTGTGAGTTCGGCATCGTGGAAGCAGACGCCGATGGGCGCGTCGCCGGGTTCGAGGAGAAGCCGGCGCAGCCGAGGCCGATGCCCTCGGACCCGGCAAGGGCCCTGTCCTCGATGGGCAACTACATCTTCAACCGTGACATCCTGGTCGAGACCCTCATCGAGGACGCCCGTCGCAGCACCGACCACGATTTCGGGAGGACGATCATCCCGGATCTCTATCCGCATGCCGAGGTGTTCGCATACAACTTCCTCGACAACATGATCCCGGGCGCCAAGCCGCACGAGGAGCGCGGCTACTGGCGCGACGTGGGAACGATTGGAGCGTACTGGCAGGCGCAGATGGACCTGTTGGGCGCCGCCCCGTTGTTCGACCTCGACAACCCCCAGTGGCCCATCCACACGAGCGCGTACAGCGGTCCGCCGGCCCGGCTCTTCGGCGCAGAGATCAGCGACTCGCTGGTCGGAGAAGGAACCCGCGTGGAGCGCGCGGCGATTCGGCGCTCGATCCTGGGCCGCGGCGTGCGCGTGGGGAAGGGGGCGCTGATAGAGGAGTCGGTGGTGATGGACCACACGACGGTGGGCGAGGGCGCGCGCCTGCGACGTGTCATCATGGACCGCTACAACGTGATCCCCGACCACGCCGAGATAGGAATGGACCCGGCGCGGGACGCCCAGCGCTACAAGGTTGATCCCTCGGGCATCGTCGTGCTGCCGCGAGGAACCACCCGCTACACCTCGTGAGCGCGCTCGTCTGCATCCACGGGCACTTCTACCAGCCCGTGCGCGAGAACCCCTGGCTGGAGCACGTGGAGGTGGACGACTCGGCGGCGCCCTACCACGACTGGAACGCGCGCATCGCAGCGGAGTGCTACGCGCCCAATGCCGCCGCGCGCATCCTCAACGAGCAGGGCCGGATCGAGCGCATCGTAAACAACTACTCGTCGATCTCCTTTGACCTGGGACCGGCCCTGGCCGGCTGGCTCGAGCACCACGCACCGGAGGTCTACGCCCAGTTCATCCGCGCGGACCAAGAAAGCACCTCTTCGCTGGGGTACGGCAGCGCGATGGCGCACCCCTGGGCGCACGTCATCCTGCCGCTGGCCTCGCGACAGGACAAGATGACGCAGGTCCGCTGGGGGATCGCCGACTTCACGCGCCGGTTCGGTCGGCCACCCGAGGGTATGTGGCTGCCGGAGACCGCCGTGGATCGCGAGACGCTGGCTGTCCTCGCCCAGTGCGGGATCGCGTTCACGGTCCTGGCGCCGCACCAGGCGGCGCGCGTGCGCGCAGCCCCGGCCGGCGAGTGGGTGGAGGTTCGACCCGAGGTGCTGGACACCACGCGGGCGTACATGTGCCATCCGGCCCCGGGGCTGCGCATCGTGCTGTTCTTCTACGACGGGGCGATATCGCGCGAGATCGCCTTCGGCAGACTGCTGGACAGCGGGGAGGGCCTGGCCGGCCGGCTCGCAGGGGTCGCCGCCGACGCAGGATGGGCGGGCGGCCGGATGGTGCACGTGGCGACCGATGGCGAGACCTACGGCCACCACCACCGCTTCGGGGAGATGGCCCTGGCGTACGCGATCGAGGTGCTCAGGCGCAACGGGGGCGGCCGCCTGATGAACTACGCCGCCTTCCTGGCCGACTACCCGCCCACGCACGAGGTGGAGATCCGTGAGCGCACCTCGTGGTCGTGCGCCCACGGAATCGAGCGCTGGAGGGCCGACTGCGGCTGCCGCACGCGGCCCGACTGGCACCAGCGCTGGCGGGCGCCGCTGCGCAACGCGCTGGACTGGTTGAAGGCCGAAATCGACGCGCTGTTCGATGATGCCGGCGCCAGGGTCTTCCACGATCCCTGGGCAGCGCTCGACGCCTACATCGAGGTGGTGTTGTGCCGCAGCGAGGCGTCGCTGGCGCACTTCCTGGCGGTGCAGGCCCTGCGGCCCGGCGACCCCCAGGACCGCCGTGCGGCGCTGCGGCTCCTGGAGATGCAGCGGCACGCGATGCTGATGTTCGCCTCGGACGGCTGGTTCTTCGACGAGATCTCCCGCGTCGAGGCGGTGCAACTGATGAGGCACGCGGCCCGGGCGATCCAGCTCGCCGGCCAGGTGGACCCGGACGGCCACGGGACCCCCGCGCTGGAGACGCCGTTCCTCGACCGGCTGCGCGTGGCCGAGAGCAACCTGCCGGTCTTCCATGACGGCGAGGGCGTCTACGACCGCCTGGTGCGCACGGCGATCGTGGACGCGCGTCGCGCCGCGGCCCACTACGCCATCATGTCGCTCTTCCAGGAGTTCCCCGACGAGGCGCGGATCTACGCGTACCAGGCGGCACGCCGGGGCATGCGCCGGCTGGCCCGCGGGCCCCTCGTGCTGCTGATCGGGCGCGCCGACATCACCGAGACGCGGGTTGACGCGAAGCACGCCTTCTCTTTCGCGGTCCTCCACATCGGCGGCACCGACGTTCACTGCTCCGTGGCCGCGGACTGGGATGACGAGACCCACTCCAGGATGGCCGACGCGCTTTCGGGGGTGTTCGAAGAGGGGACGATCACCGAGGTGATCCGGCGGATGGACGACATCTTCGGCCGCCGCTTCTACACGCTCCGCGACCTCTTCACCGAGGAGCGGCGCGCGGTGCTGGCCCGCCTCTCCGAGGAGACCGTCGCGCACCTGGAGGCATCGTACCGGCGGCTCTACCACGAGAGCCGCGGCCTCATGGAGACCCTGCGCGACGCCGATGTCCCGGTTCCGGCGGAGTTCGCAACCGCCGCGGAGTTCATCCTGCGGTCCGACCTGCGGCGCGCGCTTGCGGCGCCCGGCGCGCTCTCCGCCTCGGCCTGGGACGCCCTGGGCGAGCTCCGCTCGTGGGGGATGACGCTGCCAGCCGAGGAGTTCGAGCCGCTGCTGCGCGCGCGCATCGAGCAGCGCCTGCGCGACGCCGACGGGCTGTTTCTCACGGAGAACCTGGCCGACGTGGACCGCACGCTCGACTTCGCCAGCGACGCCGGCATCACCGTCAACCTGTGGCAGGCGCAGAACCTGTTCGAGGAGAGGTTGGCGCCGCGCCTGGGCGCGGCCCGCGGCGGCGCAGGGGGTGGCGCCGCCGAGAGTCCCGTCGGGGGCGTGCTGGAGGCCACGGCCGACCGCCTGCACTTCAACCTCGAATCCCTGCGTGCGCGCGCAGGGGAGGGAGCCAGGTAACGCGCGCGTCCGGTCATATTGACATTCATCGAATGATCTGCCATTCTATACTTGTGCACCCTGCCACTGAGCATTCCAAGGAGGCCGCCTGCTGCCCTGAGTGCGGGTGTCGGTCTCACGCCGACCTCCTCGACCGCGACGCTGTGAGCGCCGCTGCGGGCCTGCTGGCCGCGCTGGGCGATCCGATCCGTCTCGGGATCGTGGAACTCCTCTCCCGTCACGACCAGATGTGCGTCTGCGACATCGCCGGGGCGTTCCCTGTCGGGCAGCCCACGATCTCGCACCACCTGCGGTTGCTGCGCGAGGCCGGCCTCGTGGGCGTGACGCGCCGAGGCCAGTGGGCGTTCTACGCGCTGCGCCGGGAGATGCTCAAGCACGTCGCGGGGCATATCCTGCGCCTGTTGTGACGTGGTGACATCGATGATTGTCGAATGATAGAGGGAAGTTCAGTGATGCCGGTGACCATCGCCCCAGGGGGCGCTCGGGACCTGGAGGAGATACTGGCATTGCTGGCGTCGGCCGGCCTGCAGGGCGAAGGCGTGCCCGGGCAGATCACCGGCTTCCTGGTGGCCCGCAGCGGCGGGCGCGTGGTGGCCGCGGCAGGCCTCGAGAACCACGGCGCGGCCGGGATCCTGCGTTCGGTGGCGGTGGCACACGGGTATCGCGGATGCGGGATCGCGTC
>JBBIOM010000023.1:0-31670 GCA_037443365.1 Armatimonadota bacterium | reverse complement strand
GGCGCTCTACGGCCGCACGTCTCCTGGCTGCCAGCCCCGCAGGAGCTGCCTCAGCCAGTCCACGAAGCGTACGCCGCCGACCGTCTCCGTGTAGAACTCCGGGAAGGTCAGGATGCCGTGCCGGCTGCCGGGAGCCGTGTAGCTGAAGAAGTTCGGCGCATCGGACTTGATCTGCCGTAGCGAGGCCTGCATCTTCGCCGACCACTCCGCCGCCGTCGCCGGGCTGGGCGTGCGCTCGCCTTTCATCAGGGCGTAGAAGAAGATCTGCGTGCTGTCGAGGACGGTGTTGAACTGGGACAGCGCGTTGCGGGGATAGGCCCGGGCGATCTCCGCGTACATCTGGGGAACGCCCAGCGTCTCGGGCCGGGACCGCAGGCGCGCCGTGGCTGGAACCCACTCGGGAAGGGCGCCCGCGATGTTCCAGGTGTCGAAGCCCTGCCTGCCAAAGGCGTCGGTCATCACTCCGGCGCCGACGTCCCCCATCTGTACGACGCGCGCCCTCGGGTAGCGCCGCATGGCGTGCGGCGCCCACATGAGAGAGCCGTAGGCGCCGGCACTGCGCCCCACGACCGCCACCACCTCTGGATCAGGTACTCGGGCATACGCCCACAGGAGCGCTGCACGCGCGTTGTTGGCCCCGCGGTGATGAACAGTGAGCCCAGGCGCGTAGGTTCGCACCGCGTCGCCCCAAAAGATATCGGCGCTGCAGTAGGGGATCCAGACAAACGTCCACCCACGGAACGGGTTGTCGAAGTTCCAGCGGGCGTGCATGCCTTGTGCGGCCCGCAACTCGTCCACCTCGACACGCGCCCTGTGTATGCCGGCTGCGCAGGTGCCCGCGTCCCAGCACGCTCCGCCGCCCTGAAAGAAGATGACGAGCTTCTTCGGGTTGCCCGGGCACACGTAGAACCTGAAAGGCGAGCCGTCGCTGCACACAGCCCACGGGCCCGGGGTGACTTCCTCCCAATCCGGTACCGCCTGTGCTGCCGGGGCCCTTCCGGATGCCGGGCCCAGCATGAGTGCTGCCGCGATCAGACACCCGACCACCGCCCAAGCCCTGCTCCTCATGTCGTCACCCCCGATAGTCGCTGCTGGAACTCGTCCTGGCCAAGTGGCTTTCCGCAGACCGGGCATCTGAGCGACTTGAGCATCCAGCACCCCTCAACCTGTTCGGCGGACTGCTCCGCAAACCCCTCCTGCCCCGTCGGTGTCTCAAGGCACACTTCCCGGGAAGGCGTGATGCCCGGTTTCGTTGTTGACACCGTCCTGCAGGGGCACCGTATAATGGACACGACGGATGGACGACAAGACATCCGTACATTTGCCTGTCATGAGATGCCACTCGGGAGGGACTCTGGTCGGGAGGCATTCTTCCTGGGATGGGGGTGAGAGCGTCGAGTAACGCACGGGCGTGTTCAAGATGCCTCTGAGCAGGGAGGGGAGGAGATAGATGAAGTGTCGCGTTCTGACGTGGCGCGTCGTCACTTTGAGCGTGGCAGCGGTGCTCGCGCTCAGCCTGTCCTCAATGGCAGGACCCCCGCTTCCCAAGGTGGTGATCGGCTGGACGCCTCCTGACATAACCGGCGTCTTCAAGACCGCCACCGACTTCTTCGAGAAGGGCGCGGCCGACGCCAAGAAGGCCGGCGTCGAGGTCCAGGTGATCAGCCGCTCTCCGGCCACACACGTCGCCTTCGCCGACCAGGTGGCCATCATCGAGGACTACATCCAGCGCAAGGTCAGCGTGATCGCCATCTCGCCCATCGAGGTCGAGGTGGTCATCCCGGCCATCAAGAAGGCGAACGCCGCGGGCATCCCGGTGATCATCGTCAACCTGCTCGAGCCGATCAAGGGCGTGGACGTCGCCTCCTATATCGGGTTTGACAACACGGTGGCGGGTATGATCTCCGCATACTCGCTCCTCGACTACTACGGCGGCCCGGGCGTGCTCGGAACCGGGCGGAAGGTAGACGTGAAGCCCGGCACCTATCTCGACCTCAAGTGGTGGCAGGACCGCTACAAGGGCGTGGACCCCAAGACCGCGGCCGTCAAGGCGCGCGTGGCGATCATCGAGGGCGTCGCGGGTGGGTTCTTCTCCACGGCCCGCCTGAACGGGTTCAACAAGGTCGTGGGTCCGTTCCCCGGGGTCAAGGTCGTCGGCACGCTTCCGGCCGACTGGAACCGCGAGAAGGGGCGAAAGGCCGCCGAGGACTTCCTGACCCGCAATCCCAAGGGAACCCTCGACGCGATCTGGGCGGCGTCCAACGAGATGGGGCTGGGAGCGATGCTCTCTGCCGAGGCCGCAAAGCGCACAGAGGTCAAGGTCTTCACGAACGACGTGACCCCGGAGTCCACGGAGCGCATCGCCGAGGGTCGCCTCATCGCCGAGACCTGGCACGGCTTCCCCGAGTGGGGCTGGTACGGGACCAAGTTCGCCGTGATGCTTGCGCTGGGCCAGAAGGCGGACGTGCCCCAGCTCTTCGACATCCGCCCGCGCACCGTGTGGAAGGGCAACGCGCGGGACTACTATCCCAACCCCAAGCTGGAGCCGGTCAACTGGGCCGCGATCAAGGCCAAGTTCAAGTAGGCGGACGCCTGGCCGGGAGCCGCGATCGGCTCCCGGCCACTGGCGAGACACGTTGGGTGGCCGGACAGATGGAGGGATGACGGCATGGGTGTACGCGGCAAGGTGGCGGTGATCACCGGAGGAGGCGCAGGCATCGGCCGCGCCGCTGCCCTCCTGTTTGCGCGCGAGGGCGCCCGTGTCATCGTGGCGGACCTGGACAAGGACGCGGGCGCCGCCACGGTTGCGCAGATCACCACCGAGGGCGGCGAGGCCGCCTTCGTGCCAACGGACGTGTCCCATCCGGAGGAGGTTCGCATGATGGTCGAGGCGACCGTGGAGACATTCGGGCGTCTCGACATCCTGGTGTGCAACGCCGCCATCTACATGCAGGGGGACGCCGAGGCCACAACCGAAGGCGACTGGCAGCGCATGCTGGACGTGAACCTGACCGGCCCGTTCCTGTGCGCCCGGTACAGCCTGCCGGTCATGCGGCGCGGGGGCGGCGGCGTGATCGTCAACGTGGCCTCCGAGGCCGGCCTCGTCGGGATCAGGGGACAGGTCGCGTACAATGTCACCAAGGCAGGCCTGATCGGGCTCACCCGCAGCCTTGCCGTGGACGGCGCACCGGAGGTTCGCGTGAACTGCATCTGTCCCGGAACATCCGACACGCCCCTTGTCGCCGCGGCCGTGCGGCGCCAGCCCGATCCGGCGGCGGCCCGGCGCGCGCTCGAGTCGGTCAGGCCCATGAACCGGCTGGGGCAGCCCGAGGAGATCGCCTTCGGTATCCTGTGCCTGGCGTCGGACGAGCTTGGCTACGCCACCGGCGCCGTGCTGTCCGTGGACGGCGGGTACACGGCGCAATAGGGGCCCTGGGGTGTCTGCCGGCGAGATCCTCCGAGCCGAGGGCATTGACAAGCGCTTCCCCGGCGTCCACGCCCTGCACCGCGTGGACCTCGACCTCGCCGAGGGCGAGATCCACATGCTGCTCGGCGAGAACGGCGCCGGGAAGTCCACCCTGCTCAAGGTCCTGAGCGGATCGGTCCCCAAGGACGCCGGGCGCATACTGCTGCGGGGCCGGCCGGTTGAGATCAGTGACGCCCATGACGCGCGGACGCTTGGGATCGGGATGGTCTACCAGGAGCTCAGCCTGATCCCTGGCCTCACCGTGGCGGAGAACATCTTCCTTGGACGCTGGCCGACCCGCGCCGGCGGGCTGATCTCCTGGTCAGAGATGGCGGATCGGGCCGAGGGTGTGCTGGGCAGTCTGGGGGTGCAGATTGACCCGCGTGCGCGTGTGCGCAGCCTATCGGTGGCGGAGCAGCAGCTCACCGAGATCGCGAGGGTCCTGGCCCTGGACGTTCAGATACTGCTGCTGGATGAGCCCACCTCGGCGCTGTCCGACCGGGAGCGCGACCGGCTGTTTGGCCTGTTGCGGGGACTGCGCGGCAAGGGCGTCTCCGTGCTCTACACGTCGCACCGGCTGGGAGAGATCAGGGAGATCGGGGACCGCGTCACGGTGCTGCGCGACGGCCGCAAGGTCGGCACGCTGCCGGTGGCCGAAGCCCCTGAGGACGCCGTGGTGCGCATGATGGTCGGGCGCGACATCAGGGAGCGGTTTCCCAAGGCCCACGTGCCCATAGGCGATCCGGTGCTGACCGTCCGGGACCTTCACGCCGGCGGCCTGCTGGCGGGGGTGAGCTTCACGCTTCGCGCGGGCGAGATCCTGGGCATCTTCGGCCTGCGCGGCGCAGGGCGCACAACCCTGGCGCGCGCGCTGTTCGGCATGACGCGCTCGACCCGCGGCCAGATCGTGGTCAACGGCAAGGAGATCGTTATCACCTCGCCCGAGCAGGCGATCGGGCACGGCATCGGCTACACGACAGAGGACCGTCGGGAAGGGCTGGTGCCGATGATGGGGCTGCCTCCCAACATCACGCTCGCCAGTCTCGACAGCGTCACACGAGCCGGCGTCATTGATCATCGCGAGGAGCAGCGGGTCGGGGCCCGGCTGGTCGAGGACTTGAGGATTCAGCCGCCGACTCTTGCGAGGCCGGTCAAGTACCTGAGCGGGGGCAACCAGCAGAAGGTCGTGCTCGCCAAGTGGCTGGCCAGCAGGTCGCGCGTGCTCATCTTCGACGAACCCACGCGGGGGATCGACGTCGGCGCCAAGACCGAGGTCTTTCACCTCATGGGCCGGCTGTGCGGCCTGGGTGTGGGGCTGCTGATGCTCTCCTCGGAGATCCCAGAGGTCCTGGCCATGGCCGACCGAATCATGGTCATGCACCGCGGCCGCATAGCGGCGGAGTACGGCAGAGGTCAGGCGACCCAGGAGGACCTGCTGCGCTGCGCAGTGGGGCTCGCCGGGTCGCGCGCGACGGAGGAGGCCTGATGGCGCAGCACAGGGAGACGCACGCCAGCGCAGAGGCAATCGCGGCCAAGGACACGCTTGGAGTCTCCGAGGCCTGGGTGATGAAGCTCCTGCTGCGAGGAGGGCCCATCATTGCGCTGTTCCTGCTGGCCGGGTACCTTTCCGCGGTCTCGCCCCACTTCCGCACCACGAGCAACTTCATGAACGTGCTGGCCCAGACCTCGGTCACCGCCATCCTGGCGGTGGGCCAGACCCTGGTCATCATCTCGGGGGGCATAGATCTCTCGGTTGCGGCGATGATGGCCCTGGCCGGCTCCCTCTCGGCGGTCTCCATGGCCTACTGGGGATGGAGCGTCTGGTTGGGCCTCCCGCTGGGGCTGGCCATGGGGACCCTGCTGGGCCTGATAAACGGCCTCGTCATCACCAAGGGCAGGATTCCCGACTTCATCGCCACGCTGGGGATGATGACCACGGCGCGCGGGGTCGCGCTGCTGCTCACGGACGGACTCCCCGTTCCCTCGCACGTGACCGCGATACAGTTGAAGGCCTATCTCCCGCCCGAGATCATCTGGCTCGGCAGCGGGACCGTGCTCGGCGTGCCCACCCCTGCGGTGGTCGCCGTGCTCACCGCCCTGCTGGGATGGGCTGTGTTGCACCACACGCGGCTCGGGCGCTGCGCGCTGGCCGTGGGAGGGAATCGCGAGGCGGCCAGGGTCTCCGGGATAAGTGTGGACCGCACGAAGATCACGGTCTACGCGTTCTGCGGGTTCACCGCCGGTGTGGGCGGCCTGGTGCTGACAGGCCGGCTCAACTCCGCCAACGCGCTCATGGGCGATGGAATGGAGCTCCAGTCGATAGGCGCGGTGGTGCTGGGCGGCACCAACCTGTTCGGGGGCGAGGGGACCGTCGCCGGGACCGCGGTCGGGGCCCTGATCATGGGGGTCCTGGGCAACGGCCTGAACCTCCTCAACGTTTCGGCCTTCTGGCAGCGCGTGGTCATGGGGCTGGTCATCATCGCCGTGGTGGTATTCGACCAGTGGCGCAGGAGGCGGTTTGGAGCGTAGATATGCCCGGGCATCCCGAAGATCCTGACCGCGACCGCCTCGAGGGTGTGTTCCTGGTGCGCCACGGCGGCGCGGCCCCGCTCTACGCCCAGATCCGGGAGGCGATCCGCTCCAAGATCCAGTCGGGCGAGATGCGCCCGGGCGCGCCGATCCCTCCCGAGGTCGAGCTGCAGCGCATCTTCAACGTGAGCCGCCAGACCGTGCGCCAGGCCGTTGACGCCTTGGTCAGCGAGGGCTACCTGGTGCGCAGCCGCGGCAAGGGGACGTTCGTTCTGCAGCGCCGCATCGAGGAACCGCTGCCCAAGCTGGTGAGTTTCACGTCTGAGATGCGCAGCCGGGGCGCCGAGCCCAGCACGCGCAGCGCCGCGGCCTCGTGGATCGAGCCGCCCCCGGCGGTACGCGAGGCGCTGAGGGTCGAGGCAGGCGAGCAGGTCCTCAAGATCGAGAGGCTGCGCTGCGCCGATGGAGCGCCCATCGTCGTGCTCATGTCCTATGTGCCCAGATGGGCCGGCCTGACCGGGGGAGAGGACTTCACGGGATCCCTCTACGAGACCTTCCAGTACCGCCTGGGGTTGAAGTTCGCCAAGGCGTTTCAGTACATAGAGGCCGAGCGGACGACCCCTGCCCTCGCGCGGGCCCTGGAGGTTCCCCCGCGCAGTCCTGTCCTTGTCCTGCGCCGCACGCTCTTCGCCGAGGACGGCCGTCCCATCGAGTACGTGGAGGGGTTCTACCGTGCCGACCGCTACCGCTACTCGATCTGGCTGGAGCCCTGAGGAGGTGAGGCCGTGAAGTACTCGATCAGCAACTGGATCTACGGGGGAGAGCCCCTCGAGCAGACGTTCCAGCGCCTGCGCAGGTTCGGCTACGATGGGGTAGAGCTGATGGGTGAGCCGGACCAGTACCACCCGGTCGAGGTCCGGGCCCTCTGCCAGAAGCACGGCCTGTCCGTGCTGTCCATTGCCGGCATGTACCCGCATCCCACCGACAGCCGCGACCTGGCCAGTCCTGACCCGCTGGTGCGCCGCAGGGCCGTGGCCTACCTGGAAGCGTGCGTGGAGTTCGCCGCGGCCGTGGGCGCTCCGCTCGTGATCGTCGTGCCCTCGGCGGTGGCAAAGACCGCCCCGACGGTGGAGATGCGGGACAGCGTGGCATGGGAGGAGGGCTACGATCAGGCCTGGCGGAACGCCGTTGCCTCGGTGCGCGAGGCCTCGCGCGCCGCCAAGGCCAGGGGCGTCTTTCTGGCCATAGAGCCCATCAACCGCTACGAGACGTTCCTGATCAACACCTGCGAACAAGCGGTGCGGTTCGCCGACGAGGTGGGGTCCGAGGCAGTCGCCATACACCTGGACACGTTCCACATGAACATCGAGGAAGCCGATCTCGCAGCCGCGGTGCGGCTGGCTGGGAAGCGCCTGGTGAACGTGCACGTCTCCGACAGCAACCGCCAGGCCCCGGGCCGCGGGCACGTGGACTTCCACGCGCTCCTGCGCGCGCTGCGCGCGATCGGCTACGATCGGGTGCTGACCCTGGAGCCGCTGCCGCCGCTGCCCGATCCGTACATCGCGGTTCGGATGAGCCGCCTGCGCCACCTCTGGGACGTCTTCGCCGAGGAGTCCATCCAGCGGCTGCGCGCCGTCGAGGCGGAGATCGCCCGGGGATAGAACGAGGTCGGAGGAGGGCGGACTGGTGCGATCGGTAGTGCGTGTCTGCGTCGTGGGCCTGGGCAGGGCCGGCATGGTGCACGCGGTCAACTTCCAGCGCAACGTGCCCGGAGCCGCGCTTGAAGCAGTGGTTGAGGCCGACGGCGAGGTGCTGGAGGCGCGCGCCGCGGAGCTGGGCGTGGCCGCCCGGTACGCCGGGATACGCGAGGCGCTCGCCGATGCGCAGGTGGACGCGGTGTGCATCACGTCGCCCACGTTCACGCACGCGGAGATGTCGCTCGAAGCCGCCTCGGCCGGGAAGCACATCCTCTGCGAGAAGCCCATGGCCCTGAACCTGGCCGAGGCCGACCGCATGATCGCGGCCGCGGCGTCGGCGGGCGTCGTGCTGCAGATCGGCTTCATGCGCCGGTTCGACCCTGCCTTTCGGGAGGCCAGGCGCCTGCTCGAGGCCGGCAGGATCGGCCGGCCCATGGTGATCCGGTCGCTCACGCGCGGGCCCGGCCTGCCACCGCGCTGGGCCTGGGATGCGCGCCGCAGCATCGGCATGCTCGCGGAGGTGAACAGCCACGACTTCGATACGGTGCTCTGGATGGCCGGTGGTGATGTGGCGCGCATCTATGCCGAGACCTCCGCTTCGAAGCGGCCCGATCTGCTCGGAGAGTTCCCCGGGTTCTACGACAGCGCGGTGGTGACGCTGCGGATGGCCGATGGCACCCTCGCGATGATAGATGGCGCGTGCCCGGTGGACTACGGCTACGACGCCCGGCTGGAGGTCCTGGGCACCAGGGGCGTGCTGCAGGTGGGTGAGCTGCGGGGCAGCGCGGTGCTCACGTGCACGCGCGAATCCGGCGTGCAGTCCGCGCCGTTTGCGGGCTGGCGCGAACGGTTTCGAGAGGCCTACGTGGCCGAGGCAGAGCACTTCGTGCGCTCCATCCGGGGAGAGGAACAGCCCCTTGCCACCGGGCTGGACGGCAGGAGGGCGCTGGAGGCGACGCTGGCGGCCAGCCTGTCCAGCCGCCTGGGAGCGCCCGTGACCCTGCCGCTAGCAGGCGGGGACGCCCATGAGGGTCTGGCGTGAAGGCGCTTGTGCACCATGGACAGGAGGGCCTGCGCGTCGCGGACATAGAGGTTCCTCGGCCGGGGGCCGGGGACGTTCTCCTGGAAGTGGCGGCTGCCAGCGTCTGCGCCACGGATCTGCGCATCGCCGACGGCGGGCACCTGCGGATTCCCCGGGACGTGCGCCGCGTCCTTGGGCACGAGGTCGCAGGCCGGGTGGCGGCGGCCGGCCCGCAGGTGACGGGCATTCCAGCAGGCATGCCCGCGGCGGTCATGCCCAACATCGGGTGCGGCGTCTGCGACCTGTGCGTCCGCGGGCAGACCCACCTCTGCTCGGCTTGCCAGGCGTTCGGCATTGACCTGGACGGGGGCTTCGCCGAGTTCATGCTCGTGCCCGAGCGGGCGCTGCGCCAGTCCCTGTTGATTCCCATTCCCGATGGCATGAGCTTCGCCGAGGCAGCCCTCGTCGAGCCGCTCTCCTGCTGCTACAACGGGATCCAGGCCGCCCGGATTGCGCCCGGCGATGCGGTGCTGGTCATCGGGGGCGGCCCGATCGGCCTGATGCTCCTGCTTCTGGCGCGCTTGGCCGGTGCCGGGAGCGTGATCGCAAGCGAGATCGTCGAGGAGAGGCTGGCCCAGGCAGGGGCGTTTGGCGCGGACGTGCTGATCAACCCGGGCGCAGAGGACCTGCCCGAGGCGGTGCTGCGCGCCACAGACGGCAGGGGAGCAGATGCGGTCATCGTGGCCGCGCCCTCTTCGCAGGCCATGGAGCAGGCCCCGCACCTGGCCGCCGCGCTGGGGCGCGTCGTCTACTTCGCGGGTCTGCCGCGGGGGCAGGACGCCATCACCTTCTCGTCCAACCGCGTCCACTACCGCCAGATCACCGTGACCGGAACCACCGGCGCCAGCCGCTGGCAGTTCGGCAGGGCACTCGATCTGGCGGTCCGGCGCCGCGTTGACCTGTCGCGCCTGATCAGCGCGGTCCTGCCACTGGAGGATGGGCTCGAAGCCTTCGAGCGCGCCCGCAGCCGCCAGAATCTGAAGATGGTGATCTCACCTGGTTTGAGCGAAAGGCGGGTAGCCCAATGAGCCAGACCCAGACGCTTTGCATGCTCATAGACGGCGAGATGGTCGCTTCCGAGGACGGCCAGACCTTTCCCGTGGTCAACCCTGCAACAGGAGAGACCGTCGGGCATGCGCCGAAGGCCACCGCCCGTGATGTCGAGCGGGCCGTGGAAGCCGCGGCACGGGCCTTCCCGGCCTGGGCCGCGACACCGCCGCCCAGGCGCGGGCGCCTGCTGCGGCAGGCCGCCGATCTGTTGCGCGCGCGGCGCGAGCCGATCGCCCGGCTGCTGACCGCGGAGCAGGGCAAGCCCCTGAAGGAGGCGCTGGGCGAGGTGGACGGCACCGCGGAGGCCTTCGAGTACTTCTCTGAGGAAGGCCGGCGCCTGCTGGGCGAGACGATCGCCACCGACTCGGGCGCGCGCCGCAGCATCGTCATTCGCCAGCCAGTTGGCCCGGTCGCGGCGATCGCGCCGTGGAACTACCCTCTGCTGCTCGTGGCGTGGAAGCTGGCGCCCGCCCTGATCTCCGGATGCACGGTGGTGGCCAAGCCGGCCAGCGACACGCCGCTCGCCACCCTGCGGTTGTTCGAGTGCCTTCGTGAGGCCGGGCTCCCGCCGGGCGTTGTGGGCGTCGTGACCGGGCCTGCCGCGGTGGTCGGGCGGACGCTGGTCGGCCACCCCGCGATCCGCAAGATCGCACTGACCGGGCAGACCGAGACCGGCAAGGAGATCATGCGCGTGGCCTCGGAGCGCCTCACGCGCCTCTCGCTCGAACTGGGCGGGCACTGCCCGCTCGTGGTGTGTCCGGACGCCGACCTGGAGGCGGCCGCGCACGGCGGCGCGTACCGCTCGTTCCGCAACATGGGGCAGATCTGCAACGCCGTCAACCGCATATACGTGCACAGAGACGTCTACGACGAGTACGTTGAGCGGTTCGTGGCGAAGACCCGGGCGCTTCGCATCGGCAACGGCCTCGACCCGGATGTGGACCTCGGCCCCATGACGAACGCATCCGGCGTGGCGACCACGCGCGCGCACATCGAGGATGCCGTCGCCAAGGGCGCCCGCGTGCTTTGTGGCGGGACCCCTCCAGAGGGTGAGGCCTACAGCCGCGGCCACTTCTTCCTGCCCACGGTTCTGGCGGACGTGAACCACACGATGAAGGTGATGCAGGAGGAGACCTTCGGGCCGGTCGCCCCAATCATGGTCGTAGATAGCGTGGACGAGGCCGTGCGGTTCGCCAACGACACGCCCTACGGGCTGGTTGCCTACGTCTATACGCGCGACCTGCGCACGGCGTTTACCGTGGCCGAGCGCCTGGAGGCCGGGACCGTGGGCGTGAACAACGTGGCCGGCGGAGAGGTGGCCTATCCCTACGGCGGCTGGAAGCAGAGCGGGTTCGGCATCGAGAACTCCGCCCACGCCCTGTCGGAGTACCTGGCCATCAAGCACATCCGCATAGACCTGGGCGGGTAGGAGGCCGGCGATGCGCCCGTTTGAGCCCATCTCAACGCGCGTGGACTTCGGTGCGGGTCTGGTGGGCAGCGATGTGCACACCGTCCGGCGGCGCCTCAGCGATCTGCGGGGGGTGTTCTCGGACGAACAGGCCTGGGCCGCGATGGTGGCGCAGGGCGATCCGCTTGTCTACGAGGTGAGCGTGGCCCCGGTGCCGGAGAGCGAAGGGCACCTCTGCCACGGCGTGACGGTGCTGTACCCCGGTGCGGTCGGCGGCGAGTACTTCATGACCAAGGGGCACTACCACGAGAAGCCCGACACGGCCGAGATCTACTACGGCCTGGCAGGGACGGGCCTGATGATGCTGCAGACGCCGTCCGGGGAATGGCGTGCCGTGCACGTGGGCGCGGGGACGGTCGTCTACGTCCCCCCGCAGTGGGGGCACCGCTCGATCAACACCGGCTCCGGGCCGCTGGTGCTGCTCTTCGCCTATCCCGGGGACGCGGGCCATGACTACGGAACGATCGAGTCCACCGGGTTTGCGCGCCTGGTGGTCGCGCACGACGGCGGACCCGCATTCGTGGAGAACCCCCGCTTCGCGACGGCGCCCCGACCATGAGCCGCACGTGCCTCATAGGGGTGGACCTGGGAACCACCGCGACCAAGGCGGGCATCTTCGCCCAGGACGGCACCCTGCTGGCCGACGCCACAGAGGAGTCGCGCCTGATCCAGCCGCGTCCCGGCTGGGTGGAGCAGGACCCAGAGGATCTCTACGGCGCGGCGGCGCGCACGATCCGCGCGTGCGTTGACCAAAGCGGCGTGGCCCCGGGCGAGGTCGCGGGCATCTCCTTTGACGGGCAGATGGCCGGGATAGGCACGGTTGACGCTGCCTGGGGCACGCCCGCACCCTACGACTCATGGCTTGACACCCGATGTGGCCCCTACATAGAGGCCATGCGACCACACGAGGAGCTGATTATCCGCACGACCGGCGGGCCGCCGACGTACTCCCACGGACCCAAGATACTGCACATGATGCGCGAGCATCCCGAGGCCTTCACCCGGGTTGCGAAGTTCGTGGTGCCAGGGGGCTACGTCGCGGGACGCATGGCCGGCCTGCGTGGCGCCGACGCGTTCATGGACTGCACGTACCTGCACTTCTCCTGCCTCGCGGATGCGCGCGAGGCCAGGTGGTCCGATGAGTTGTGCGGTCTGTTCGGGATTCCGACGGCGAAGCTACCCAGGATCGTCCGGCCTCGGGAGATCATCGGACACCTTACACCGCGGGCGGCCGCGGACACCGGGCTGCTCGCGGGCACGCCCGTAGCCGCGGGGTGTGGGGATCAGGCCGCCGGGATGCTGGGCGCAGGCATGGTGGAGCCCGGCCAGGTGTTCGACGTGGCCGGCACCGCCTCTGTGATGGCGATCTGCACCGATCGCTTCGCCCCAGACGTGGAGCACCGAACCCTGTTCTCGGCACGCCTGGTTCCGGAGGGCCTGTGGTACTCGCTGGCCTACATAAACGGCGGCGGGATGAACCTGCGCTGGTTCCGGGACACCTTCGCGGACAAGGAGGCGGGCTACGCGGCCCTTGACGCTGCGGCGCGCGACGTACCGCCCGGAGCCGACGGCCTGCTCTTCCTGCCCCACCTGGGGGGCCGCGTCTGCCCCAGCGATCCGGCGCTTCGGGGGGTCTGGATTGGCTTCACGTGGGCGCACACCAGGGCCCACTTCTACCGCGCGCTCCTGGAGGGCGTGGCGTACGAGTACGCGCTGTACATGGACATAGAGCGGGCCCTGGTGCCCGGGATGGCCTTGAGTGAGGCGCGCGTCATCGGCGGCGGATCCTCAAGCGACCTTTGGAACCAGATCAAGGCCGACGTGCTGGGTGTTCCGTATGTTCGGCTGAACCGAACCGAGCTTGCCGTGCTGGGGTCGGCCATCGTGGCAGGCCTGGCCGTGGGCGTGTACGATGACCTGAAGGCCACGGTCCGGCAGATGGTGGGACCAGCCGGCCGCGTGGAGCCGCGCGCCGCCGAGTGCGCCCGCTACAGGCCGTTTGTAGATCTCTACCGGTCGCTCTTCGACCTCACCAGGCCGGCCTCGCGCGCGCTTGCCGCCCTGCAGCAGGGCCCCTCCGGGACAGCCGGGTGAGCCGCACCGTCCTGGTGACCGCACGGGCGTTCCGCGATGCGCCCGGAGAGCACTGGGGCATCCTGGAGCGCGCGGGATGCCTGGTCCGGTCATCGCCCGCCCAGCAGCGGCTGGAGGAGGCCGCCCTCGCCGAGATGATCGCGGACTGCGACGCGGCCATCGTCGGCACCGAGCCGATCACCGCAAGGGTGATCGCCGCTGCCCCGCGCCTGCGCGTCCTATCAAGGCTCGGGGTGGGCGTTGACAACGTTGATCTCGATGCCGCCACCGCCGCCGGGGTCGTCGTGACCGTGACACCGGGAGCGAACGCGGCGGCAGTGGCCGAACTGGTGATCGGCTTCGCACTCGCCCTGGCGCGGGGCATCCCGCGGTACGACGTGCGCGCCAAGCGCGGGGACTGGCGACGCGAAGTCGGGATCGAGATCGCCGGCAAGACCATGGGCCTGGTGGGCCTGGGACGCATCGGGCGCGAGGTCGCGCTCCGCGCTCGGGCGCTGGGCATGCGGGTGGTCTTCTGCGATCCCGTGCGGCCATCGCCCGAGGAGGAATCGGCCCTGGGCGTCGTGCACGCAGAGCTGCGCGATCTCCTCCGCGAATCGGATTTCGTATCGCTCCACGCTCCGCTCACTTCGCAGACCGCGGGGATGATCGGCGCCAGGGAGATTGCCCTTATGCGCCCCACGGCGTACCTGGTCAACACGGCGCGGGGCGAACTCGTGGACGAGGCCGCCCTCGCGGAAGCGCTGCGGAACGGCGGCCTGGCGGGCGCCGCGCTGGACGTCCGGGCGGTCGAGCCCTCCGCGGCCGGCGATCCCCTCTGCCTGGACTCGGTGATCCTCACCCCGCACGCCGGCTCGCAGACTCGCGAGGCGATCCTGCGGATGAGCGTGGCCGCGGCGGAGAACGTCGTCCGTGCGCTCGATGGCGTGCGACTCGACAGCACTGTCAACCCTGCCGTTTACGACGCCGGCCAGCCCTGATCCCGCAAGCCAGAGACGGGGCAGGGAGCCACCCCTGCTCGCGCGAAGTCCGGTGTGGATTGGGACCTGCCGGGAGGTAGTGTGATGGCTTGGAGCCAGACCCTGGAAGCCTACGATCTGCTGGACTCGGCGCAGACAAGCGGGGAGCGGGTGAGGGAGGCCCTCCGCCGGCGCGGCGCCGAGTGCCAGGTCACCACGATCAGCGGCGCGAAGGGCTCGACCGACTTCATCCGTGTGGTCTTTCCAGGAACAAGGGGGCGCGCCGGGGGCGGGAGCGCACGCACGCTGGGCATCATCGGAAGGCTCGGCGGGATCGGTGCCCGCCCTGACCGGGTAGGTCTCGTCTCGGATGCTGACGGTGCCATCACCGCGGTCGCGTGCGCGCTCAAGATGGCGGAGATGCGCCGCCAGGGCGACCAGCTGCCCGGGGACGTCATCGTGGCCACGCACGTGTGTCCGTGCGCCGTGATAATGCAGATCGCGCCGGTGGCCATGATGAACTCGCCGGTCGATATCTCCACGATGAACGCCCACGAGGTGGATCCTGCCATGGAGGCGATCCTGTCCGTTGACACGACTCGCGGCAACCGGGTCGTCAACCATAAGGGCATCGCCATCACCCTGCCGGTCAAGGAGGGCTACATCCTGAGGGCCAGCGATGCGCTGCTCGACATCTACCAGTGGGTGACCGGCATCCCGCCGGTGATTGTGCCACTGGCGACCCAGGACATCACGCCCTACGGTACGGGTCTCCGACACATCAACAGCATCGTCCAGCCCTCGACCGCGACGTCTGCGCCGGTGGTGGGCGTGGCGCTCACCGCCCAGGTGCCCGTCCCAGGCGCGGCCTCGGGCGCAAGCCAGTGCGCCGACATCGAGACCGCGGTGCGCTTCTGCCTGGAGGTGGCGAAGGCGTACGGCGCGGGCGCGTGCGAGTTCTGCGACCAGAAGGAGTTCGACGAGCTGGCCGCGCGCTACGGCTCGATGCGCAATCTCCAGACGCTCGGACAGGAGACCCGGGATTGAGCCGAATGCTCCTGACAGCGGACCTAGTGGAGGCCGCGGTCACAGGCGGCGCGGTCCTGGGCGGCGGAGGCGGCGGGCACATCTCCGATGGTCTGGAGCGCGGGCGCCTGGCAGTAGCGCAGGGCGTCGTCGAGCTTGCCTCGGTTGAAGACCTCTCACCGGATGCCACGATCGCCACGGCCGCGCTGGTAGGCGCGCCCTCGCCCAAGGATCAGTGCGTGCGCCCCCCGGACTTCGTTCGGGCGATGCGGCTGCTCGCCGAGCGCGCGGGCGTGCGCCTGGGCGGGATCATAGCCAACGAGAACGGGGCAGGGGGCACGGTCAACGGGTGGCTGCAGGCCGCAGTGCTCGGGCTGCCCGTGGTGGACGCGCCGTGCAACGGAAGAGCCCACCCGACCGGCCTGATGGGTGCGATGGGACTACACCTGGTGGACGGGTACACCTCCCACCAGGTCGCCGTCGGCGGCAACCCGGCAACTGGACGCCACATCGAGGTCTGCGCCTCCGGTGCGATCAGGCGCACGGCGCAGATGATCCGAACGGCCTCGATCGAGGCCGGTGGCACGGTGGCCGTGGCGCGCGACCCCGTGTCGCTGGCGTACGTGCGCGAGCACGCCGCGCCGGGCGCGATCCGTCAGGCGATCGCCCTGGGCGAGGTGATGCGGGCCGCGCAGCCGCGCGGCGGCCGCGCGGTCGTGGAGACCGCCGCCGGGATCCTGGGCGGACAGGTGATGGACGAGGGTAGCGTCGAGAGCGTGCGCCTCGAGGTCGCGGGCGGGTACGACGTGGGCATAGTCGGGGTTCTCGGGAAGCGCGGCCGCCTCGAGTTGACCTTCTGGAACGAGTACATGACCCTGGAAGCAGACGGCGAGCGGCGGGCCACCTTCCCGGACCTGATCGTCACCTTCAGCCCGGAGCACGGCAGCCCATTGGCCACGGCCGAGGTGCAGGCCGGGATGCGCGTGGCGGTTCTCTTGGTCCCGCGGCAGAACCTGATCCTGGGTGCCGGCATGCGGGACCCGGATCTGTTCCGGGACATAGAGCGCGCCATCGGCAGGGAGGTCGTGCGGCATGTCTTCTAGCGCCGGCGTCGTGGCCGCGATAACGATAGGGCAGAGCCCGCGCTCCGACATCTTCGACGAGATCATGCCCCTGCTGGGGCCGGGCGTCCGGGTGATAGAGGCCGGCGCGCTGGACGGCCTGACCGATGCAGGGATTGAGGCCCTTCGCCCTGCTCCGGGTGACCACGCATTGGTCACCCGCCTCCGCGATGGGCGCGAGGTGCAGGTCGGCAGGGGGTGGATCCTGCCGCGCGTGCAGGCCTGCCTCGATCAGGTGCAGGACGAGGCTGATCTGATCGTGATGCTCTGCACCGGGACCTTCCCGCCGTTTGCCACCCGGCGACTGGTGCTCTACCCTGAGCACCTGCTCTTCCAGTTTGCCCGGGCGGTCGCGCCCGGCGGCAGGATCGGCGTGCTGACCCCATCGGCGCAACAGGTGGCGGATCAGGAGCGCAGGTGGAGCGAGGTGGCCCGGGCCGTGACCGTGCGGCCGCACTCGCCCTACACCTCCGGCGGCGACCTGGCAGAGGCCTGCGCGGCCTTTCGGGAAGCCGACCTGGTCGTCCTCGACTGCCTGGGATACACCGTGGCGCTGAAGCAGGCGGTTGCCGGGCTGGTGCGCTGCCCTGTCCTGCTCGCGCGCACCGTGCTGGCCCGCGCCGCGGCCGAACTCCTCTAGCCGCGGCCGTGGACGCGTCCCTCGCGCCCTTCTTTCGCCCCTGCGGCGTCGCCATCGTCGGCGCCTCGCACGACCCCTCCAAGCTGGGCTACGGGGTGGCGCGCAACCTGATCGCGAGCGGCTACAAGGGAGCGATTCACCTGGTCAATCCCAGGGGAGGCAGCCTGATGGATCGCCCCGTCTACCCTGAGATCGCGCGCGTGCCCGACCCCGTGGACCTGGCGATCCTGGTCGTCCCGGCGCCCGCGGTGCCCGGGGCGCTGCGGGCGTGCGGGTCGCGCGGCATCCGCGCCGCGATCGTAACGTCGGGCGGCTTCCGCGAGGCCGGCCCGGGGGGCGCGGCGCTGGAGGAGGAGTGCCTTCGCGCGGGGCGCGAGTGCGGGATCCGCCTGCTCGGTCCCAACTGCATCGGCGTGCTGGACACGCACCTGCCGCTGGACACGACCTTTCTGCAGCCGCCGGGCCCGCTCTCCGGCGGGGTGGCCTTCATCTCGCACTCGGGCGCGATGTGCGCCGTGGTGGCCGAGCAGGCGCGGGCGCTGGGCCTTGGGATCTCGCGCATGGTGAGTACGGGCAACCAGGCCGACGTCACCGAGACCGAGCTGCTATCCCTGGTGGCGGACGATCCAGAGACGCGCGTCGTGACGCTGTTCCTGGAGGGCGTGGGCGACGGCCGGCGGTTCGTGGAGGAGGCCGGCCGGATCACCCGCCACAAGCCGATCCTCTGCGTCAAGGCCGGACGGTCTCCAGGAGGGAAGCGCGCGGCGGCGTCGCACACCGGCGCCCTGGCCGGTCGCGAGGCCGCCTACGATGCGGCGTTTCGCCGCGCAGGGGTGATGCGCGCCGCAACCGTCGAGGAGATGCTGGATTGGGCGCGCGCCCTGGACTGGTGCCCGCTCCCGGGCGGACGGGCAATGGCCGTGCTGACCAACGCGGGCGGCCCCGGGGTCATGGCCGCCGACGCCCTCGAGGCCAGCGGTCTCTCCCTGGCCGAGATGGCCGGGCCCACGCGTGCCGCGCTGGCAGACCTTCTCCCTGCGGCGGCCAGCGCGCGCAACCCCGTGGACATCCTGGCCTCGGCGTCCCCGGAGGTGTACGCCGCGTGCCTGCGTCTTCTCCTGGCTGACGGCGGGGTGCACGGTGTGCTGGTCGTGCTTCCCCCGCCGCCGATGCACCCGGCCGCGCGCGTGGCCGAGGCCCTGGCGTCTGCGGCACGAGGGTCGTCCAAGCCGGTTGCGGTGGCCCTCCTGGGCGGCGAGGCGATGCGCGAGGCCGCCGCGCTGCTGCGCGCTGCGCGCATTCCGGACTTCCGATCGCCCGAGGCCGCGGCATCGGCACTGGCCGCGCTCGCAGCGCGCACAGATGCGCTGGCCCATCCCCCGGAGCCGCCTGTGGTCTTCGACGACGTGCGCCCTGAGGTGGTGCGCGGGGTGATCCGCGATGCCTCACGCGGGGCATCCGGGGCCGCCTGGATGTCCGCCGACGCGGCCTGCCGGGTGCTCGATGCCTATGGTATCTCGGTCGTCCCAACAGGGTTGGTCCGGTCCGCGGAAGAGGCCGCTGCCCTGGCCTGCCGGATGGGCCTCCCGGTGGCGCTCAAGGTGGCGTCGCCCGACATCCCGCACAAGTCCGACGTTGGCGGGGTGATGCTCGATCTGCGGGATGCCGCGGCGGCTGCCCTCGCATTCGAGGAGATGCTGGCGAGGGTGCGGGAGGCGCGTCCCGATGCAGCGATCGAGGGCGCGCTCGTGCAGCGCATGCTTCCGGCTGGACAGGACGTGATCGCGGGCGCGCTGACCGACGAGCAGTTCGGACCCATCGTGATGTTTGGATCAGGCGGGGTGGAGGTCGAGGCGCTGCGCGATGTCGCGTTCGCCCTGGCCCCGCTGTCGCGGCCGGAGGCCGACCTGCTGCTCGAGGCCACGTGGGCCGGCCGCAGGCTGCGCGGATACAGGAACATGCCGCCGGCCGACCGCGCTGCCGTGGTCGAGGCGGTGATGCGCCTGGCGGCGCTGGCCGCCGAGTTCCCGGAACTGGTTGAGGTCGAGATCAACCCGCTGCGCGCGCTGCCCGACGCGCAGGGAGCCATCGCCCTGGATGCAAGGATTCGGGTGAGCCGCGGCTAGATCCCGGTCCGGATTCCCTAGCGGGGTGCCGCCACAACCACGCGATCGCGCCCCTCTGCCTTGGCGCGGTACAGCGCGCCATCCGCGGCTTCGAGCAGGGCTTCGCCGCTCCCCCCGTGCTCGGGGAACGCGGCCAGGCCCACAGACACCGTCACCGAACCCAGCGATTCGCCCATGTGCGAGACTTGCAGGTGCCGGGCCGCCTCGCGCAGCTGCTCGGCCCGCTGCTGCGCGCAACTCAGTGGCGCCTCGGGCAGGATCAGGACGAACTCCTCGCCCCCGAAGCGGCAGGCGATGTCGCCCGCCCGCACGTTGGAGCGCAGTATGCCGCCCAGTTCGCGCAGAAGCGCGTCGCCGGCGCTGTGCCCGAAGGTGTCGTTGAACTGCTTGAAGTGGTCGAGATCGAGCATCATGAGGCACAGGGGCGCGCCGCTGCGCTCGGCCCGCCGGATCTCCCGCTCCAGCGTCTCCTCCATGTACCGGCGGTTGAACAGGCCTGTGAGCGGGTCGCGGACCGACTGGCTGCGCAGCGTGTCCCGCAGCCTGATGTTGGCCAGCGCCAGGGCGGACTGCTCTGCCAGCGTCGAAGCGACAACGGTCCTGGCCGTCAGCGGCTGCCCCGCGGCATTCCCGGAGCCCTCTGGGCGGGCAAGGAACAGCAGTCCCGTGGCCTCGCCGTGGGCGACGAGCGGGAGACACGTGTAGGCCAGCGGAGGCGGGCTTGATATGTGACGGCAGTTTGGACCCGCTGCGGTGTCCTCCACGGTGTGGGGCCGGCCTCGCCTCAGCGCCCAGCAGTCGTCTGGCGCGAAGACCCTGGCCGTGGGCAGCCCCACGCCCCAGGAGGCCACGACCTCGACGAAGTTGCGCGACGCGCTCTGCACGCACAGCGCGCCCGGCTCGTCGGGAAACAGTTTCTGGGCAGCGTGGGCGATCACGGAATGGGCTTCGGCCATGCTCGAGCAGGCCTGCAGCAGCTCTCCCATCTGGCTCAGCACGGTTATCTCGCTCGTCCGGCGCTCGAGATCCCCGACCCACACCTTGAGCTTCTCGTTGGCCTGCACGAGGGCTTCCTCGACCTCCTTGCGCGCGGTCACGTCCTCCAGCGATCCCTCGAAGTGCAGCAGCCGTCCATCGCTGTCGCGGATGGCGCGCGCGGTGTCGCGCACCCAGATTGCCTGCCCGTCCCTCCGGCGCAGCCGGAGCTCAACCCCGCGCACCGTGCCATCGCGCTCCATCGTCTCCAGCCAGCGTCTGCGGTCGTCGGGATTGGCGTAGACCGCGGGTACCCTCTCGGCCGTCAGGGCCTCGCGGGAAGGAAAGCCGAGCACGTGCGCGAGGGCCGAGTTCACCTCGACGAACTCGCCCGCCGGGGTCGTCACGTAGAGCCCCATGGGTATTCCCTCGAACAACTCCTGATAGCGCTGGGCGCCGGCCCGCGCCGCCTCCTCGGCCCGCAGGCGTTCACGCTCGAGGATCGTTCTCTCGTCGCGCTGGCGGCGCAGCCGCTCGAAGACAACAGCGGCAAAGGCATTGATGAGAAGGAACACCACTGCCAGAGCCATGTCCGCGGCCGGCAGGGGGACCTCAAGCGTGCTGGCGTAGTGCGCAATGGCGGCCACGTAACCCGCCCCTGCCATGCTTCCCAGGACCAGGACGCCCCAGAACCCCATCCGCCCTGCCACGAAGAGCAGAGCCGCCATCCAGGCCAGCAGGTAGATGTCACGTGCCTCGGGCACCGTGAAGGCGTACAGGGTGAGCAGGCCGGCGGCGGCGCCCGTAGGCAGGTACACGTAGTGCCTGTCCCACCGCAAACGCTCGGCCCAGCCGAAGTGGGGGATCAGCCAGAGCAGCGCCTGGACGCCGACCGTGATGGCAAGGGCCGTCGTCCATCTGGCAGGGTCGAGGAAGAGGACGCCCAGCCTGTGCAGCCCCAGTATGCTCAACTGCAGGGCCACAAAACCGGTGCCGGCAAGCACGACGCCGCGCTTCTTGATCTGGTTCGGATCGCTCCGCTTGGAATAGGCTGGGTTCACATCGGCCACCGCCTTCGCGCCTGAGCGTCCGTGCCGGTTAGACGCTGCTATTCTACGCCCAGGCCGGTTTGCCTTCAGCCGGCGGTGGGGAGCGTGAAGGTGAAGGTACTGCCGCGCCCAGGCCCGGGGCTGGCCGCCTGGATGCTTCCGCCGTGGGCCTCGACGAGGTAACGGGCGATTGTCAGGCCCAGACCGCTTCCCCCGCCGCTGCGCGCGCGCGACCGGTCCACCCGGAAGAAGCGTTCGAAGATGTGCGGAAGGTGCTCGGGCGCTATGCCCACCCCTGTGTCTTCCACCTCGATTCTCACCCACGGTCCGTCAGGGCGTGCCCTGACCTTGATGCGGCCTGGCCGCGGGGTGTACTGGATGGCGTTGCCGACCAGGTTCTGCAGGACTTGCTCGATGCGGTCCACGTCAACGCTCACATGGGGGAGCGTTGCAGGCGCCACTACCTCCAGCACCAGCCCCTGGGCATCGGCCTGCGGGCGCAGGCGCTCCACAACAGCCTCCACGATACGGCTGACCGGCACGGACTGCCGGTTCAGAGGAAGCACCCCGGCGTCCAGCCGCGAGAGCTCCTCCAGGTCGGTCACCAGGCGCTGCAGCCGGTCCACTTCAACGGCGACCCGCGCGTAGGTCTCGGGTACGGCCTCGAGCACCCCGTCGGAGAGCCCCTCCATGTAACCTTTGATTCCGGAAAGCGGTGTCCGCAGCTCGTGGGCCACGTCAGCCAGCAGGGCGCGGCGCCGGTTCTCGGTCTGCTCCAGCGCCTCGGCCATGGTGTTGAAGCTGTCGGCAAGCGCGCCCAGCTCGTCCGTACCCTGAACAGGCACGCGCTCGTCGTAGTGCCCCTTTGCCAGGCGCCGGCTGGCCGCGGCAAGGGCCGCCACCGGCAGCACGATTCGCCTGGTCACGTACACGCTCAGGGCTCCCGCGGCTATGATCGCGGCGATGCCGGCGATGACGAGCGCGTCGGCGATGCCTGTACGGAGGAGCCGCTCGATGTTGGTGGCCGGGGGCCCCCCGAATCGAGGCCCGGCCCCCTCGATCCGGCGGGCCACGTGCGGGGGCCCGAGGAGGCCCAGCGCCGCCGTCAGCACAGCGAGGCCCACGAGCAGGACGACCAAGTACGAGAGGAAGACCTGCGTTCCCAGCGACCGCCTCACCGCGGCTGCTCCGCCTCGAACCGGTAGCCCACGCCCCGTACCGTCGTGATGAACGCCGGCCGCCCGGGATCGTCCTCCAACTTCCTGCGGAGTTCCTTGATGTGGACGTCCACCACGCGTTCGTCGCCGAAGAAGTCGGCTCCCCAGACGCGTTCTATGATCTGTGGCCGCGTGAAGACAAGGCGGGGCGCCCTGGCCATGGCCAGCAGCAGGTCGAACTCCAGCGCGGTCAATGGAACCGGGCGCCCGTCCTTCCACACCTCTCGCTGGCCGGGATCTATGCGCAGGCGGCGGAAGACGAGCGGCCCGGGCTTCCCGTCGCTCCCCCGGCCGCGGCGCAGCAGCGCCTTGACACGCGCGACCAGTTCTCGCGGGCTAAACGGCTTGGTGAGGTAGTCGTCGGCGCCCACGCCCAGCCCCACGACCTTGTCGGTCTCGTCGGATCGCGCTGTGAGCAACAACACGTAGGCCTCCGACCACTCGCGCAGCCGCCGGAGCACCTCCAGCCCGTCCATGCCCGGCAGCATGATGTCCAGGACGATCAGGTCCGGGCGCATCCTGCGGGCCGCGGCGAGCGCCGAGGCGCCGTCCTCCGCGACCTCGACCCCAAACCCCTCACGCTTCAGGTAGCGCGAGACGACATCGCGGACGGACGCCTCGTCATCAACAACCAGAACGGTGCGACCGGACGGCATCTGACCGGCCCTCCCTGGCCCAGAAGGGCGAGGAGGCCGCGGCGCGGCCTCCCTCCCAACCGGACTTATGCGTGCTAGGCCGCGGGACCGCAGCGCGGTCCCTGCGCGCTAGCTTATCGGCTTGACGTTGGCGGCCTGGGGACCCTTCTGGCCCGTCACGACCTCGTACTCGACCTTCTGGCCTTCGCTGAGGCTCCTGTAGCCGTCGGCCTGAATCGCGGAATAGTGGACGAAGACATCCTTGCCGCCCTCGTCGGGAGTGATGAAGCCGTAGCCCTTCTCCGCGCTGAACCACTTGACTGATCCGATCGGCATGCCCTACCCACCTCTCCTTGTTGCCGCCCAACGACTCCGCTTGACGGCAGTGCAGCATCGCCTTACGAAGCTGTTATATTGGCACCCCGGCAGGGGGATTCCTTCTTGCCGGGCGAACTTCTATGGACAGCCTGTCCGGGGAAGGCCCACAGGGACGATGGTGTGATGGGAGCGAGTCGGGTGAGGGTGGCGGTGTTGCTGGCCGCGGTGCTCGCTGTCGCGGCGCCGGTCGGTGTCATTGCCCTGCCCGTGGCGGCTGGGGCCCGGGGTCCGGGCGCAGCGGTGCGCGCGGTTCTCGAGAGCGGGCTGACCGTCATCGTCCAGGAGCATACCGCAGCGGACGTGGTCGCGCTGCACACCTGGGTGCGGGTCGGGAGTAAGGACGAGGACGATGAGACGAACGGCGCGGCGCACTTCCTTGAGCACATGCTCTTCAAGGGCACGGCCAAGCGCAGGGCGGGCGAGATGGATCGCGAGATCGAGGGGATCGGCGGCGTTCACAACGCCGGCACCTCGCTGGATTGGACCTACTACCACGTGGCGGCGCCGAGCCGGCACTTCGACCGCGTGCTCGAGCTGCAGTCCGACGCCCTGATGCACTCGACGCTCGACCCATCCGAACTGGAGCGCGAGCGCAGGGTCGTGCTGGAGGAGATCAACCGGCGCGACAACTTTCCGGCGACGCGCGCCCTGGAGCTCCTGCGCGGCCTGGCGTTCACGGTCCACCCCTACCGGCGGTCGGTGCTGGGCACGCGCTCGACGGTCGAACGGATGCCGCGGGAGACCCTGCTCGGGTTCTACCGCGATTACTACGTGCCGGACAACATGACGGTGGTCGTAGTGGGGAATGTGCGGGCGGCCCAGGCCACAGCCGGCGTGAGGCGCGCCTACGCGGGGTTTCGCGGACCACCGGTCCAACGCGCGCCGCGCCCGGTGGAGCCGCCGCTTGAGAGCGTGCGGCGCCTGGCCGTCGAGCAGGACGTGCGCGTGGCGTATCTGGCCATCGGTTTTCCAGGGCCGGCTGTGCGCGACCGCGAGGTGTACGCGACCGACGTCCTGGCCTACGCGCTGGGGCGCGGGCTGGGCGCGCGGCTGCGCCAGCAAGTCGTGGAGCGCAGTCGCCTGGCGCAGAGCGTCGGCGTCTCGTTCCTGACCACGGAGGATCCCTACCTGTTGGTTGTTTCGGCCATAACCGAGCCGGCGCACGCCGAGCAGGCCGAAGCCGCGATACTGGCCGAACTCGCAGCGGTGGCCGAACAGGGGATCACGGAGGCCGAACTGGCGCGTGCGCGCAACCTGCTGGAAGGCGAGCACATCTACGGCACGCACACTACCCGCGGTCAGGCGTACACGTTGGGCTTCTACGCAACGATCAGCGACCCGGAGTTCGCATCGGCATATCTGGGGCGAATCCGGCAGGTCACCCGGGACGAAGTGCAGCGCGTCGCCCGGCGCCTGTTTGACCCCCGGCGGTATGCGATCGCCGTGATCCGGCCCGCGGCGAGGTGACGTGGGCCGTGCGACCACTGATTGCCACGCTGCTCGCCCTCCTTCTGGTCGCATCCATTATTGCCCACGGCGAGGCGGCTTCTGTTCGCGTGCCGGGCGCCTCGCGGCACGTGCTGGAAAGCGGGTTGACGGTGGTGGTGAAGCCAAGCCCGGCGAGCGACCTGGTCGTGGTGGAAGCCCTCCTTCGGGCCGGCCCGCGCCTGGAGGCGCCGGCCCTTTCCGGGGCGACCTTCTTCGTGCGCGGGATGCTGGTGCGCGGGACCGACCGCCGCTCGGCCGACCAGATCGCCCAGGCGATAGAAGGGGTCGGCGGGCTGCTGGGAGGGGGGACAGGCGCCGACTTCACGTCGCTGTACGCGATCACGCCTTCCCGCCATCTCGATCTGGGAATGGAGATGGTCGCCGACCTGCTGACGAACGCCCGGTTCGATCCGAGGGATGTGGAGACCCAGCGCGGTGTCGGCCTGTCCCGCATCCGGCAGAACGCCGATCAGCCGCTGCAGCGCGCGGTGGATCTCCTGGGCGCCACGCTGTACCCTCATCATCCCTACGCGCAGCCCGTGCTGGGGACCACGGAGACGATCGCGGCGCTCACCCGGGAGCAGCTCCTCGAGTTCTACCGGGCCCACTTCGTCGCATCTAACACGGTCATCGTGATCGCCGGTAACGTCACTGAGATCCAGGCGCTGGATAAGGCGCGGCGCGCGTTTGGCGCGCTGCGGACGGGGCCGCCGCCACGCCGTCTGGGATGGCTGCGCACCGTTGAGCGCGCCCTGGTACCTCCGCTCGCCTCGCCGCAGGAGGTGAGGGAGACGCGTCCTACTGCCGCCGCGTGGATCACCGTCGGGTACCTCGGCGTGCCCGCGGGGCACCGCGATTTCGCTCCGCTGCGCGTGCTGAACGCCGTCCTCGGTGAGGGGATGTCGTCGCGCCTCTTCGTCGAGGTGAGGGAGAGGCGCGGACTGGCTTACCAGGTGGGCTCGGCATACGTGATGCGCTCCGGCCCAGGGCACATTCGCCTGAGTGCGGGGACCGATCCCTCCACGCTGTCCGTCGTCAGGGCGGCCATGCTGCGTGAGGTGGAGCGGCTGCGCGCCGAGCCCCTGCCTGCCGATGAGCTGGAGAGGGCGAAGCAGGTCATCGTCGGCCGCTATGCCCTGGCGCGCGAGGATCTGGAGGCCCAGGCGTTCTACCTGGGCTGGTACGAGATCCTGGGCATCGGGTTTGACTACGACAGGCGCTTCGCCGACGAGATCGGGCGCGTGACCGCGTCCGATGTGCTGCGCGTGGCGCGAATGTACCTGACCGTCCCTGCGCTTGCAGTTGTCGCGCCGCCAGGCGCCGAATAGGTAAACGCCCGGCGGCCGTGTGGTGTCGAATACAGAAGGGAATCACGTCGAAGATCAGGAGGCATCCATGGGAGTGATCTTGGGAACGTGTCGAACAGCGTTGCTCGTTGTGCTAGTGGCCGCGGTTGCAGTACCGCCGGTTGCGAGCGGCGCCGCGCCGCCTGCACCATCGCTCTTTCCGCTCGTTGCCGGTGCCGTGTGGACGCGTAAGTCCGACGAGGGAACGGAGTCCACCACAAAGGTAGTGGGTCCCAAGACAGTGGGGACCGTCCGGTGCATCGTGACCGAGCGCAAGGCGGTGGAGCGCGGCCGCGAGCGGATCGATCGCACCTGCTACCAGGCGACCGCCGCCGAGGTCCTGATCATCGAGTGGACCTCTCCCAGGGGAGGGCTCCAGGTGAGCACCCCCCCGCGGCCGTTGATGAAGCTGCCCCCCAGGGCAGGCCAGACCTGGTCGTGGAGCCCGGCGGACTCAGCGTTCGAACTGAAGATCACCTCGAAGTGGATCGGCGAGGAGACGATCAAGGTGCCCGCCGGCACGTACCGGGCATGGAAACTCCAGACCGTGACAGCCGGCGAGGACTCGGAGGTCACTGCCTACACCTGGTATGCGCCGGGCGTGGGCGCGGTGAGGACGGAGCGAAAGGGATACCGCGGAGACCGCCAGATCAGCGGCTGGTCGGAGCTGGTGAGATACAAGGCCCCGTAGTCCCTGCTCCCTGATGCCTTCTCCCGGCCCTGCTCCTGCCGGCCGCCAGACCTGGATGCTGCTTGCCACGGTCTTCCTGGTCATGGTCGGCTTCGGCATCGTCATGCCGATCCTGCCCTTTCTTGCGCGGCGCTTCGGAGCGTCGTCGCTGCAGATGGGCCTGCTCATCACGGCATGGGCGGTCGCCCAGTTCGCGGCCTCGCCGTTCTGGGGGCTCGCGGCCGATCGCATCGGCAGGAAGCCGGTGCTGATTGTCGGCCTGCTCGGCTACACGATAGCGTTTGTGGGCATGGCGCTTGCGCAATCCTATGTGATGCTCCTGGCGGCGCGCATCGTGGGCGGACTCATCTCGGCCTCGGTGCTGCCGTCCGCGCAGGCCATCGCCGCGGATCTGAGCGCCCAGGAGGAGCGCAGCGCGATGATGGGCAGGATGGGCGCGGGATTTGGCCTCGGCTTCCTTGTGGGGCCGGCCGCCGGAGGGATCCTGGCGCTGGCAGGCCCGCTCGTGCCGTTCTACGCGGCCGCGGTCACCTCGGCGCTGGCCCTGCCGCTTGTGATCCGCACCGTGGCCGAGCCGCCCGCCGACCCGCGGCGCGCGGCCGCGGCCCGCCTGGGCTGGCAGGCGCTGCTCCGGGCGCTGTGGAGTCCTGAGCTCCCTCTGTACCTCATGGCCTTTGCCACCACATTCGGCGGGTCGAGCCTGTTCTCGATGCTCGGGTATTTCGCCATGGACCGCGCCGGCGCGACGCCCTCACAGGTCGGCGTTATGTTCACCGCGCTCGGGCTGGGATCGGTGGTCACGCAGGGCATCGCGGTGGGATTGGTGACGCGGAGGTGGGGGGAGATACGCACAATCAGGGTCGGCTTCGCGGCCGCCGCCGCTGGATTCGTCATGGTGGCGCTGGCCGGATCGGTCGCCGCGATCACGGCGACCGTCTGCCTCACCTCGTTTGCCATGGCGTTCCTGCGGCCGTCGCTCGCCGCGCTCAACTCGCGCACGACACGACTGGGCTACGGCACATCATTGGGGATGCAGACCGCGTTTGACAGCCTGGGGCGCGCCTTCGGGCCGCTGTGGGCCGGCACGCTCTACAACATGCACCAGGCCGGGCCGTTCGCGACCGCCGCGGCCGTCTATCTCCTGGCCGCGGCCGCGGCGCTGCGCATCGGGGATCTCGACGGGCGACGCTCTACCGCCCCCAGGTGAGCACGCAGGCGGCCCAGGTGAAGCCGCCGCCGAATCCGATCAGCACGAGGTGATCGCCGTCCCTGATGCGCCCGTCGGACCGCGCCTCCCACAGCGAGATGGGCACCGACGCCGACGAGGTGTTTCCGTACCTGTCAATGGTGCTGACGAACCGCTCCAGCGGGATGCCCGTAGCGCGTGCGACCGCCTCGGTAATGCGCAGGTTGGCCTGGTGGGGGACGACCAGTGAGATGTCGTCCAGCGAGAACCCCGCCTTGCTGACGACCTGGTGGATGGCCTCCGGCACGATGCGCACGGCCAGCTTGAACACCGACTGCCCGTCCATGCGTGCGCGGTGGAGCTGTTTGGCAATCGCCTCCTCGGTCATGGGGACGCGGCTGCCGCCGGAGGGCAGCTGGAGGATGCCCGCCGCGGAACCATCGGACCCGACGACCGTGGCGCGCACGCCCCCGCCCCCAGCCGAGGGGCCCATGACGACGGCCCCTGCGCCATCACCGATCAGCACGCTGGTCGTGCGGTCGCTCCAGTCCGCGAGCCGGGTCAGTGCCTCTGCGCCCAGGACCAACACGTACCTGACGAGCCCGGCCTCGATCATGGGCACGGCGGTGACAATCCCGTACACGAAGCTGGAGCAGGCCGCCAGCAGGTCGAACGCCCCGGCGCGCGCCGCGCCTATCCGCTCCTGGACCAGGCACGCGGTGGCTGGGAAGACCATGTCAGGGGTCGTGGTCCCGCAGATGATCAGGTCGAGATCTGCCGCGGATATCCCTGCCTCGCGCAGCGCGGCCTCGGCCGCAGGCACCGCCAGATCAGAGGCGGCCTGGTCGCCCTCAACTATCCTGCGTGTCCGGATACCGGTCCGGGTGACTATCCACTCGTCGCTGGTCTCGACGATCTTCTCCAGATCGGCATTGGTCAGGACGCGCGGGGGAACGTGAATGCCAAGGCCGAGAACGGCCGCTCGCGTGATGCCCTCCTGCTCGCACATGGACTGCTATCTTCGGTAGCGAGGGGGGCTGTCCTGCCTGCGCAGGGGAATCGACACGCGTCCGGATGAAGCCACGCGCGTCTTCCTGAGCGAGCCCCACCCAGGGGTGCTCGCCACGGTCTCCCCCGGAGGTCGGCCGCAGGCCACGCCGGTCTGGTTCGTGTTGGAGGGGGACCACGTGTATGTGCAGGTTCGGGGCAAGGTCGTTCGCCTCGACGCCAAGAACGGCGCGCGCGACATTGACCGTCCGCTGTCTGTGAGCGGGATGGGGCGCTAGCGCCGCCGAACAGGCCGTCCGGCCATCCAACGTAGAAGGCCGTTCAGGTCGCGCAGGACCAGGTCGGGCCGGGGCCTCGACTTCGCCTGAGGACGGTCCGACGTCACGCCTGTGAGCACAAGAATCGTGAACATGCCAGCGGCCCTGCCCGCGGCGACATCGGTGCCGATCTGATCGCCGATCATCGCAGTCTGGGGCGGGCGCGTTCCTATCCGGGCCATCGCCTCGAGCAGCAGCCGTGGATTGGGCTTGCCGATCACGACGGGCTTCCTGCCGCTGGCGTACTGCAGCGCGCTGACCAGGGTTCCAGCGCCGGGGATCTCGCCGTTCTCGGTGGGGACTCTGGGATCCGGGTTCGAGGCCACGAACTCCGCGCCCGCCGCAAGCGCGGAGGCGGCCAGGGCGAGCTTCCTGTACGTCAACCGCCGGTCCAGCCCGACAACCACAGCCGCGACATCCTCCCACGCCGGGGTGAAGCCCGCCCGGGCAACGGCCTTCCGGAACGGCGGTTCACCGATGACCAACACGCGAGCGCCTGGACGCAGCCTGGCGCGCAGGTAGGCGGCGGTCCCCACCGAAGAGGTAACGATGCGCCGCGCCGGCACGCGCATGCCCATTGACGCCAGGAGCCGGGCGTACTGGTTCGGCGTGCGGGTACTGTTGTTGGTTACGAGCGCAAAGGGGATGCCCTTTCGATCGAACGTCGCAAGCAGCGCGCGCGCTCCGGGAAGCACGCGCCTGCCCCGGTAGAGCACGCCGTCCATGTCCAGTAGGTAGCCGCGAAGGTTCCTGGGATTCATGGTCGCGTCTTCTCCACCGGGGGATGACTCCCCTCCACATGGAGGAGGCACAGGAGGCCGCTGATGCAACCGGTAGATGTCGTCGTGGTGGGTGGGGGCTGCACGGGCGCGAGCGCCGCGTTCCATCTGGCCTCACGCCACCGGCAGAAGGTGATGCTGCTCGAGGCCGCAACGGTGGGCGGCGGGCCGACGGGCCGCTCGAGCGGCATCGTCCGCATGCACTACTCGTACGCGCCCCTGATCCAGCTCGCGCTGCGCAGCCGCGAGGTGTTCGAGGACTTCGACGCGGCCGTGGGAGGAAGCGCCGACTTCAAGAGGACCGGCTTCCTGCTGCTCGCCCCGCCCGGGCAGGAAGGGACGCTGGAGGCGAACGTGCGTCTGCAGCGCTCCCTTGGGGGCAACACCACTGTGCTCGACCGCGCCGGCATGGCCGATCTTGACCCCCGGCTGCGCACGGACGACGTGGGCGCCGGGGCCTATGAGCCCGATTCCGGCTATGCCGACGGATACGCCACCGCCTCCGCGTTCGCGGCCGCGGCTCGAAGGTGCGGCGCGCAGGTGCGGGAGAGCACGCCGGCTGTGCGCCTCCTGTTGGAGGGCTCGCGCGTCACGGGCGTGGAGACCCCGAATGGACGCATCTCTGCCGGGGCCGTGCTCCTTGCCGCCGGACCCTGGACACCCCGGCTGCTGGGCCCGCTGGGAGTGGATCTGCCCATCCGCACGACACGCCATCAGGTTGTGCTCTTCGAGGTGGCGGAGCCAGCCAGGCCGCTGGCCTTCGTGTTCGTGGACCTGGGTGGGGGATTCTACCTGCGCCCGGACGTGGCAGGCCAGTTCCTGGGCGGCTCGGTCGAGGAGTATCCCGAGGAGGAAGTGCCGGCCGACGCGTTCAACGAGGGGATTGACTACGACTTCATAGAGAGAACAGCGGCGCGCCTGGCGCACCGCGTGCCGTCCTTCTCGGGCGTCGGCGTGAAGGGAGGATACGCCAGCCTCTACGACGTGACGCCGGACTGGCAGCCGATCCTGGGACCGATCCCCGAACTGCCCGGTCTGTTCGTCGCGGCCGGCTTCAGCGGGCACGGGTTCAAGTTGAGCCCCGCGATTGGGGAAGCCCTCGCCGGCCTCATCGTGACCGGTCGCTGCGGCGAGATAGACCTCGCCGCATTCCGGCACTCACGGTTCGCCGAAGGAGCACTGATCCACAGCCCGTACGCGCACGGGATCGTGGGTTAACCGGTACACGCGGCGAAGACAGCGAGACCCCGCGCACCTGACAGCGGGGTCTCTTCACACACCTTTCGAACTGAAGGGCCGGGGGTGGATACCGGCACGACGTCCTCCGGCACCGTCGGTCCGGAG
>JBBIOM010000022.1:0-32116 GCA_037443365.1 Armatimonadota bacterium | reverse complement strand
CCCCGGTTCGCTATGCCCTTGGGTGCGCCGCGGCGTAGATGCGCTTGAGATGGTCGCGCGAGACGTGCGTGTAGATCTGCGTGGTGGAGAGGCTGGCGTGCCCTAGCAGCTCCTGGACGACGCGCAGATCGGCGCCGCCGTCGAGCAGGTGCGTGGCGAACGTGTGGCGGATGACGTGCGGGCTCACGCGCTGCGCGATAGCCGCGGCCTCGACCCAGCGCCGCACGATGAGCTGCACCGCCCTCGTGGAGATCGGCCTTCCGCGGGCGCTCAGGAACAGCGCGTCGGTCTCTCCCCGCGCCAGGCGTGGCCTGCCGCTGGAAAGGTAGCGCTCCAGAGCCGCGGCCGCCTTCGCGCCAACCAGCACTATGCGTTCCTTGCTTCCCTTGCCGCGCACGCGTATCTCGTCGCCCGCCAGCTGAGCGCACCGGATGCCGACGAGCTCGCCGACGCGAACCCCCCCGGCGTAGAGGAGCTCGAGTATGGCGCGGTCGCGCAGGCCGGTAGGCGAATCCGGCGGAGGGGCCGCAAGCAGCGCCGCGATCGCTTCGTGCGTGAGCGCGGAGGGGAGCCGGCGCCGGCCCCGGGGCGCCGTCGTCAGTCGAAGAGGGCTGGTCTGGACTCGGCCCCTGCGGCGCAGGAACCGGTAGAACGAGCGCAGGGTCGAGAGGTGACGGGCCACCGAGGCCCTCGAGTAGCGCCGGTGCAGCACAGCGGCATAGCGGCGCGCCACGCCCGGCGTTACCTGTGCCCACCCGGCTATGCCCTCGCCCTGCAGGAAGTTCCAGAAGGCGTCGAGGTCGCGGCCGTAGGCCGCGCGTGTGTGTGGCGAGGCGGCCTGCTCGGCCTCCAGCTCCTCCAGGAAGGCGCGCACCTCGCGGTCAGACGCCGTCCTGCCCATGCCCTGCCGCGGCCTCTGCTTCTCGTGGCGTTGGAACTGCGCCCCGCTCGTCCTTGCGGGGAGCCTCGCGCAGCGCGGCCTTGTAGCGGCACGCCTTGCTCGTGCAGCGCACCTCATCCGCCCCCCGCGCGCGCTTCACGACCGTCATCCCGCCGCACCGCGGGCACGGGTGGTCGCCAGGACGGTCCCATGACGTGAACGAGCACGCCGGATAGGCGCTGCAGCCGTAGAAGGTCCGGCCACGCCGGGTGCGGCGCGCCACTACCTCGGCCCCGCACTTCGGGCATGCCACGCCGATGCCCACCGGCCGTGTGTACCGGCACTCGGGATAGCCTGAGCACGCGATGAACTCTCCGAACCGGCCGTGCTTGCGCACCAGCGGCCGCGCGCAGTGCGGGCAGGCCTCGCCGATCTCCACCTCGGGCACCTCGACCACCGGGATCCTGGCCTCGGCGCGCTGCAGCGTCTGCTCAAAGGGCACGTAGAATTCGTTCACGATCTGCACCCAGTCGGCCTGGCCTTCTTCGATGCGATCCAGGTCGCTCTCGAGGCCGGCGGTGAAGTCCACGTCCACGATCTGTGGAAAGTGCTCCACCAGGATGTCGGTGACCATCCCTCCGACCTCGGTGGGGACGAGGCGGCGCTCTCGCAAAGCCACATATCCGCGCTTCTTGATGGTCTCGATGGTCGGCGCATAGGTGCTGGGCCGGCCGATCCCCTTCTCCTCGAGCGCCCGCACCAGTGAGGCCTCGGTGTAGCGGGGCGGCGGCTGCGTGAAGTGCCCCTCCGCGGCCACCCCGTCGAGGATCAAGGGGTCGCCTGGGGCGAGCGGCGGCAGCCAGCCCTCTCGCTCCTCGCCGCCATTGTCTTCGGTCTCGCGGTACAAGATGAGATATCCGGGGAACTTGATCCGGCTGCCCGTGGCGCGGAAGGTGAACCGGCCACCGGTCACATCCACCGAGAGCGTATCGAGCACCGCGGATGCCATCTGGCTGGCCAGGAATCTCTCCCATATCAGCCTGTACAAACGGAACTGGTCCGATCTCAGATGGGGCTTGAGGCGGTCTGGCGTCCGCGCCAGGCTCGTGGGCCTGATCGCCTCGTGCGCATCCTGGGCACCGCGGCGCGAGCGGTAGCGCCGGGGACGTTCCGGGAGATACGCTTTCCCGAACGCGCGCTCGACGTAGTCGCGCGCCTCGTGCCCTGCCCCCTCCGCCACTCGCACCGAGTCCGTGCGCATGTAGGTGATCAGCCCGACCGTGCCCTCGGCGCCCACATCCAGCCCCTCGTAGAGTTGCTGCGCCACCGACATCGTGCGCGAGGCCGAGAACCCGAACCGCCGATTGGCCTCCTGCTGCAGCGTGCTGGTTGTAAACGGCGGAGCGGGGTTGCGCACCTGGTCCCTCCGCCGGAGCTCGCCGACCACGTACGATGCACCCTCGATCTCGGCTGCCAGCGCGCGCGCTTCTGCCTCGGTTCTCACGAACGCGGCGCCCGCGTCCAGCGGTGTGCCGATCCGCTCCCCGTCCCTTGCGATCAGGCGCGCCTGGAACGCCTGGCCGGAGCCGGTGCGGAATGTGCCCTCCAGGGACCAGTACTCCACGGGAACAAACGCCTCGATCTCGCGCTCGCGGTCGACGATCAGCCGCACGGCGACCGACTGCACACGGCCAGCGCTCAGCCCGCCACGTATCTTGCGCCAGAGGAGCGGGCTCAACTTGTAGCCGACGAGCCGGTCGAGGACGCGACGGGCCTGCTGGGCATCCACCAGCTGCTTGTTCATCTCGCGCGGGTGCGCGAGTGCGTGTCGGACCGCCTCTCTTGTCACCTCGTGGAACTCGATGCGCTGGATCGCCGGATTGACAGGGCGCAGGACCTCCGAGAGGTGCCAGGATATCGCCTCGCCCTCGCGATCCGGGTCGGTCGCCATGTAGACCATAGAGGCCTTCCGGGCGGCCTCCTTCAGTTCGCGGACTATTGGTCCCTTGCCCTTGATTAGGATGTACCTCGGCGCGAAGTTGTCTTCCACGTCCACGCCGAGCCGGCTCTTGGGCAGATCCTTTACGTGCCCCATAGATGCCCTAACCTGATGGGAGCGCGCCAACATCTTGCCCAGCGTGCGTGCCTTGGTGGGCGACTCGACAACGACAAGGGCTCGCGCAGGACTCATCCTGGCCTCCGCATCACCATCTGCCCCGGAAGGATGCGCACAAGGCCCCGCATCTCCAACACGGTCACCAGCGCGCCCACCGCGGCCGCCGAGAGTGAAGCCTGCTCTGCCAGATCGTCAAGGGGCATCGGGCCGCCTTCCAGCAGCGCCAGGAGGCGGCCTGCCCCCTGTTCCCCCTCCTGGGGCCCAGTGTCGGAGCCTTGTCCGGCTGCTGTTGTCGCTCCTGCCTCTTCGTGCCTGGTCCGCCCCAAGGACCCCAACCCCAGCTCCGCCACGATGTCGCCGGCCTCCTCCACCAGGCGTGCGCCCTGGCGCAGCAGGAGATGCGGCGCGCGGCTGCGCGGACTGAAGATGCTGCCGGGCACCGCGAAGACCTCCCGGCCCTGGTCCAGGGCGTAGTCGGCGGTCATCAGGGCGCCGCTGTCCCCCGAGCCCTCGACCACCACCACACCCAGCGCCAGGCCGCTTATGATGCGGTTGCGCCGCGGGAAGTGCCCGGGCAGCGGGGGTGTCCCGGGTGGGAACTCGCTTACGAGCGCGCCCTGCGCTGCAATGGCATCGGCCAGCCGGCGATGCTCCGGAGGGTAGATGACGTCCGCGCCGCAACCCAACACGGCGACCGTCCGCCCCCCACCATCCAGGGCGCCCCTGTGCGCGGCGCTGTCGATGCCGCGGGCCAGACCGCTTATGATCGTCACACCCTCCCCTGCCAGATCGAACGCCAACCGTTCGGCCGCGGCCAGCCCGTACGGTGTGGCGCGGCGCGATCCCACCACCGCGACCGAGGGCGCCTCGGCCAGGCTGCCGCGCGCGTAGAGCACCGCGGGCGGATCACAGACCGCGCGCAGGAGCGCCGGATACCCGGGCTCGCAGACCGCGAGAACCTCGAGCCCCAGCGCGCGGGCGCCCGCCTTGATCGCGGCCGGGTCGGTCTGCCTCCAGGCGGTCAGGATCTCTGCGCCATCAGCCCTCCCTGCCACCAGGGCGGGCAGGCGCGCCCAGACCGCGCGTGCCGATCCGGACCGCTCCACCCATGCCGCGATCGTCCTGGGCCCCACACCCGGCAGGCGGCTTAGGCCAACCCAGGCCGCGACCTCGTCCGCTGACGGAGGGTCGGGCGCCTCGGACCGCGCAACCCCAAAACCCATCCTATACGGTAGCACGGGATGTCAAGGAGCCCGCGGCGCCCACCGATCGAGCACGCGGTACCGGAGGGCCTCTGCGACGTGCTGCACCGCCACTGCCTCCGCGACTTCCAGGTCCGCGATGGTACGCGCCACGCACAGGACCCGCTCCATGGCCCGTGCGCCCAGCACAAGACGATCCGCGGCGGAACGCATGAAGGCCAGCGCCTCGGCGCCTACCGGACCCCATCGTGCAGGCCCGCGCAGGCCCGCGCCCTGGCAGACCGCGGCGCGTGAGGCGGCCCGCATGCGCGCGGCGGCCACACGCGCGCGCACGGCGCATGACGGCTCGCCGGCGGCGCCGCAGAGCAGCTCATCCCCCGGGGACCGCGGCACCTCGACTTGGAGATCTATCCGGTCCAGGAGGGGACCGGACAGCCGGGCCAGATACTGCGCCAACCGACCCTCTGTGCACGTGCAGTCGCGCCGGCAATCGCCGCGGTAGCCGCACGGACACGGGTTCATGGCCGCGACGAGCGAGAAGCGCGCTGGGAACCGCACGGTCCCGTGCGCGCGGGCCACGACCACGACCCCGTCCTCCATCGGCTGGCGCAGCCCCTCGAGCACGTCGGCCCGGAATTCCGGCAGCTCGTCCAGGAACAGCACGCCGTGGTGCGCAAGCGTGATCTCGCCCGGCCGAGGGCCCAGCCCCCCGCCCATGATCGCTGCCGCACTGGCGGCGTGGTGCGGGGCCCTGAAAGGGCGGCGCGTGATCAGGCCGCGCCAGGCAGGCAGCAGCCCTGCGACGCTGTAGATCTTGGTCACCTCTACGGCCTCTGCGCCGGAAAGCCGGGGAAGGATCGTCGGCAGCCGGCGCGCCAACATGGTCTTGCCAACGCCGGGCGGCCCGATGAGCAGGAGGTTGTGCCCGCCCGCGGCCGCGATCTCCAGGGCCCGGCGCGCCGCGCCCTGACCGCGCACCTCGGCGAGGTCCTCCGATGCCGCCTCTTGCGGTGGGGGATCGAGCCCTGTTCGGTCGGTCGCGCGGATGGGACGCGTCCCCTCGAGGTGCTGCACCGCTGCCCGCAGTGTTGGGACAGCATAGACCCCTACCTCCTCACTGGCGGCCGCTTCCGCGGCGTTGGCCTCAGGCACCAGCAGGGCGCGCGCGCGAAGCGCGCGGGCCGCCTGCGCCACAGCCAGTACCCCGGGAACCGGCCGCACCGAGCCGTCGAGCCCCAGTTCACCCACAGCCAGGTGCCCACAGACCGCACTTTGGGCCAGCTGCCCTGTGGCGACCAGCACGCCCAGGGCGATCGGGAGGTCGAGGGCCGGACCCTCCTTGCGCCTGTCTCCCGGCGCCAGGTTGACTATGGTGCGCCGCGGAGGGATCTCGTAGCGCGAGTTGCGAATGGCCGACCTCACCCGCTCCCGGGCTTCCTGCACCGCGGCATCGGGCAGGCCCACGATACTAAAGGTCGGCAGGCCCGGCCCGACGTCCACCTCCACCGAGACGGGCAGGGCATCAAGGCCCACAATAGTCGCGCTCAGGACAGCGGCAAGCATGCAGACAGCGGGCACCTGCCCGCTGTCTACATCGGACGTCAAGCCTGGGCGTTTCAGGTGGCAGGCATCTGCCGCGAGGCCCTGGGCATCACGCGCTGCAGGACAACCACGAGCGCGAGCAGCCCCAGACCCAGGCCGTCGGTCAACAGGCCGGGCCGGATCAATAGCAGGGACGTCGGAAGAAGCAGCAGGCGCTCCAGCACCGTGGCCGGCCTGAGGAAGTATCCTATGGCGGCGCCGGCCAGGCAGAGCGTGCCGATCGTTCCCGTAGCGAGCGCAAGCAGCGTAGGCAGCCACGGCCCCTGCCCCACAAGTATCGCCGGACCGTAGACGAACATGTAGGGCACAATGAAACCGGCAATGGCCAGCCGCACGGCCTGCACCCCGGTGTCCCACATCCCGGCCTTGGCCAGGCTCGCCGCGGCGAACGAGGCCAGGGCCACGGGCGGCGTGATCGCCGACAGCACAGCGAAATACAAGAGGAACATGTGGGCGGCCAGCGGGATCACGCCGAGCTTGATCAGCGCCGGCGCCAGCACGCTCGCGCCGATCGCGTATGCCGCGGTCGTGGGCATGCCCATGCCGAGAATGATGGCCACCACCATCGTGGCGATGAGCGCGAGAAGCAGGCTTCCGCCGGCCAGGTCAATGAGCAGCTCGGAGAACTTTCCCCCAAGGCCGGTGAGCGAGAGCACCCCCACGATGATGCCGGCCGCGGCGCACGTGGCCCCGATCTCGATCGTGCGCTTTGCGCCATCTTCCATGGCACCCACGATCTTGCGGAGGTTCAGGCGCGTGTCTGCCCGCATCCACGAGAGGACAACCGTGCTGCCCAGGGCGTAGAGGGCGGCGCGGAACGGCGAAGCGCCGGCCCCCATGATCATGTAGAGGAGCAGCACGAGCGGGATCAGCAGGTACCCGTGCTGGAACAAGACCGCCCGGAACCTGGGCAGTTGCTCTCGCGGGAGCCCGTGCAGGTGGGCCGAAGCCGCGTAGAAGTCAATCATCCAGTAGGCGGCCACGTAGTACAGCAGCGCCGGCCCAATCGCGGCCACGGCGATCTCCGAGTACGGGACGCCGATGATGTCGGCCATGAGGAAGGCCGCGGCCCCCATCACCGGCGGCACGATCTGTCCACCGGTGCTATTCATCGCCTCGACCCCTCCGGCCACCGCGCCCCTGAACCCCGTGGCCTTCATCAGGGGGATGTTGATGACCCCGTCCACCATGACGTTGGCGACCGAGGAGCCGCTTGCGGTCCCAAAGAGGCTGCTCGTTATGATCGAGACCTTGGCCGGCCCGCCGCGCTTGCTCCCGGCCACGCTGAGCGCCAGGTGCACAATGAACTTGCCGATGCCCGAGGCCTCTATGAACGCCCCGAAGAGGATGAACAGGTAGACGTACCGGGCGGACACGCCGATGGGGACGCCGTAGATCCCGTTGTCGCTGAACAGGAACGATATCAGGGTGTCGAACCGGAAACCCTTGTGCGCCAGCAGGCCGGGCAGCCAGGGCCCCGCAAACACGTAGACAATGAACAGACCGCACAGAATCGGCAGCGCAACGCCCGTGGACCGCCGCACCGCCTCGATCGTGACGATGAGCAGCAGGGTGCCCAAGAATACATCCTCGCGCGTCGGGAAGGCGCCTGCCCGCCCGGTCAGCGCCTTGAAGACAACGAACACGTAGACCACCACGGCAAGGCTCGCCAGGATTAACGCCCAGTCGAAGATGGTCGGCGCCGCGGCCGAGGCGCGCCTGCCAGGGATCAACAGGAAGGCGAGCACTAGCACGAAGGCCAGATGTACCGCGTACAGCTTCTGCGGATCGGTCACGACCCCGAAGAAGCCGCCGAGCTGCAGTATGTGATAGGCGGCCATCCCGACGCCGAGCAGTTGAACCAGAATGCGCAGGACACCCCGGAGAGGCCGCGTGCGGATCTCCGAGGTGTCCCCTAGCTGCTCGATGTCAACCGGGAGGCCGACCGACGGGTCGGTCATCGGGTCGTCTCCTCTCGTCGCCGACGCTACCGCTTCATCTCGGGCGGGATCTGCTCATCCGTGATCCGCACTCCCTGCTCGCGGAAGTACCTCACGGCGCCAGGGTGCAACGGGAGCTTGATGTAGAAGACGTTCACCGGCATCGTCTCGTGTGACGTGGCGTGCACTGTCGCCAGGAACTCCCGGTTGTCGAAGATCGTCTTGGTGAGCGTGTAGACGAAGTCCTCGGGCATGTCCTTGTGCACGACCGCCGCGTTCCACATCTGCACGGTGGGGATGACGTGGTCCTGGCCGCGGTAGACGCCGGCGCGGATGGCGGTGCGCGCCAGATAGGGAAACTTCTCGGTAAGGGTCTCGACCTGCTCCCTTGTGAACCCGAGGAACCGCATCGGCCGGGTGAGCGCGGCCTCTACCCAGGCCGGAACCGGCAGCCCGATCACGCCGAAGCAGGCGTCCACGGTGCCGTCGCGCAGCGCCGTGGCGCCATCGGCGAATGCAAGGTAGACCACGCGCCGCGGCTTGATGCCGAACATCTCGATCACCCGGTCGCCCACGAACTCCGCGGAGCCGCCGCGGGGTCCGAGGCTCACAACCCTGCCAGTGAGGTCGGCCACCGACCGGATGGGCGAGTCGGCGTTGACGATCCAGTGCGCGTAAGAGGTGTACATCGGGAACGCAACGCGGATCGCGTCGGTCTTCCTTCCCTTGAAGTCCCCGAGGCCGTTGAGCCCCTCGTAGGCCGGGCCGGTCGTGGTCATGCCCAGCTCGATCTCCTTGGTCTGCACGAGCTGCACGTTCTGCACCGGGCCTCCGGTCACCCGGTTGGTGGCCGCCATCCCCATCTTCTCGCCGATTACCCGCGCGTAGCCGCCAGCCACCACGAAGTAGACTCCGCCGATCGTGGCGGAGCCAATTGTCACGCTCCGCGGCCAGCCCGGCCGCGGCTGGGCCTGCACTGACGTCCCTACGAGGGCCAGGACAAGCACGGTCACAATCACAAGCGTGCGATAGACCGTCATGCGGGATCCCTCCAATAGACACCCGTGCGTCGCCCGATCTGCGGCGCGCGCCCTGTTAGTTCGCACCCGCCCGGGAAAACTCCTACTCGGGCCAGACGGTTCCCCTGGCCGTGATGGCCGGTACTGCGCCCGGCTGCCCCCTTGGCAACACCCCCTGGTGCCGCTAGATTAGTGTAGGATTGCGTAGGCTTGCATAGAAAGCCAGCCCGGAGGGCCACGATGGGCAAGCAACGCGTTGAGCGCTGGCTGCCGCTCGGCCAGGCCGCAACCCGTCTGGGAGTGGACGAGGCAACGCTGCGGCACTGGGCCGACACCGGAAGGGTGCGGACCTTCCGGACTCCCGGCGGGCACAGGCGGTTTCAGGAAGGCGACCTGCGCGCGCTGATGCACCAGGAGGTTCCCCGCGTGGAGGATCTGGGGCGGCTCCTGGAGCGCCGGTGCGCCAAGCTGCTGGCCAGAAGGCCGGCGCGGGTGCTGGCGGCGCGGCCCTGGTTCGCCGGGCTCGGTGAGCCGCTGCGGGCTCGGGCGCGCGCGCACGGCCGGCACCTGTTCACCGCGCTCGCCCGGTATGCGGCGGACCCTCGATCGCGAAGATCCGTTCGCAGGAAGATGGAGGAGCACAGCCGCAACTACGGGCGCCAACTGCGAAGGGCGGGCCTGGGGCCGGTGGAGGTCGCCGAGGCCTTCGGCTTCTTCCGGCACCTCGTGCTCAAGACGGTGACCGAGCCCAGGGGGCGCGGCGGCATGCTGGATGAGGATCAGGCGCGAACGCTCGTAGAGGTAAGCGACCTCCTCGACGCGGTCTTCATGTCGGTGCTGCGCGCGTGGGATGAGGAGCGCACGCAAGGACGGGATGCGCGAAGGCGCATGCTCCAGTGAACCTGCGCATCGGCACGCGCGCCAGCGCGCTCGCCATGGCCCAGACCGCGCCCGTGGTCGCTGCGCTGGAGGCCGAAGGCCACAGATGCGAGGTCGTCACGGTCCGCACGCAGGGGGACCGGCATCCCGATCGTCCTGCGGCCGGCCTCGGCGTGGGCGCGTTCGTGCGGGAGATCGAAACCGCGCTGCTGGAAGGAAGGGTTGATCTGGCAGTGCACAGCGCCAAGGACCTTCCGGTGGAAGCCACGCCGGGCTTGACGCTGGTGGCGTTCACGTCGCGCGGGGATCCCAGGGACGCGCTGATGACGAGGGACGGCGCCGGGCTGCGCGGCCTTGCCCCGGGCAGCGTGGTGGGCACCGGGAGCCCGCGACGCCGGGCGTTCCTGCTGGCCGCGAATCCGCGCCTGGTGGTGCGCGACACGAGAGGCAACGTGGACACCCGAATCCGCAAGCTGGAGTCCGGCGAGGTGGACGCGCTCGTGATCGCATCAGCCGGCCTGGAGCGGCTTGGCATCGCGGCTCACGCCGCGGAGCGCCTGGATCCTTCTGTGATGCTCCCGGCGGTCGGCCAGGGCGCTGTGGTGATTCAGTGCCGTGCTGGCCAGGACTGCCTGGAGGAGCAACTCTCTGCGCTGGACGACTGGCCAACCCGCGCCGCCGTGGAGGCGGAGCGCGCCTTCCTGGCCGGCCTGGGCGGGGGATGCCAGCGCCCGATCGCCGCGCTGGCTGTCGCCGGCGGCGCGCGCCTGGTGCTCCAGGGCGCGGTGCTGGCCCCATCCGGGGAGAGCATGGTGCGGGCCGGAGCCGAGGGCCGAGTCGCGGCGCCGGCGGAGCTGGGTGCGCGTCTGGCGACTCGACTGCTGGCCGAGGGAGCCAGCGCGCTCCTGCGGGAGGCGGCCGGGTGAGTACGAAGGCGCTGCCGCTGGCCGGCCGGCGCATCCTGGTCACGCGTCCGCGGCGCCAGAGCCGCCGCATGTGCGCCCGGCTCATCCGGCTTGGAGCGCAGCCGGTGGTGGTGCCAACGATAGCCGTTGCCGGACCGCGCGCGGGCGGACCGCTGGATACGGCCCTGCGGGAGATCGACAGGTTCGATTGGGTCGTGGTGACGAGCGCGAACGGCGCGCGCGCCCTCGCATCACGGGCGAGGGCCCTGGGTGTAGACCTTGCCGGCAGGGCCCGACCGCGGTGGGCGGCGACAGGGCCGTACACCGCAAGAGGCCTCAAGCGGGCCGGGGTCCCGGACATCGTGACTCCATCCAGATACCTGACCCAGGCGATCGCCGACGCTTTGGGCGATGTCGCCGGGGCGCGCGTGCTGCTGCCGCGCACGGATGCCGCCGGCCCAGGGCTGCGCAGGGCGCTGACTGCCCTGGGCGCGATCGTGGACGAGGTGACGGCCTACAGGACGGTCGAGGCGCCGAGGCGATCGCGCGCCGAGGCGTGCCGCCTTATCGGATCACGGGGGGTGGACACCGTGCTCTTCACGAGCGCCTCGACGGTGCGCGGCCTGGTGGCCCTGCTCGGAGAGGAGCGCCGTGGCCTTCGGGCGATGGTGATCGGCTGCATAGGCCCGGTCACGGCCGCAGCGGTGACGCAAGAGGGATTCGAGCCGGCCTTCGTGGCCGGCGAGCACACGGCGGATGGGCTGATCGCCGCCCTGGTCGCCCACAGCCGAGGGCGAGGCGCCGGGATGAAAGGAGATGGCGATGTCAGGGGAATCACCGCGCGCTGATCTGCGCGTGCGTCCGCGCCGGCTGCGCGCCACGGATGCGCTCCGGCGGCTCGTGGCAGAAGCCCGGCTGCACCCGGAGATGCTCATCGCGCCCCTGTTCGTTCGGCCCGGCACGCGTGTCAGGGAACCTATCGCGTCGCTCCCCGGCCAGACGCGCTTCTCTCCCGACGAGCTCGCACGCGAGGTGGACGCCCTGGCGGATCTTGGCATCCAGGCCGTGCTGCTGTTCGGCGTTCCCGACGCGAAGGACCCCTCCGGCAGCGGGGCCTACGCGGACGACGGCGTCATCCAGCAGGCCGTGCGCCTGCTCCGACAGGGGAACCGCGTGCCCGTTGTCATGACCGACGTCTGCCTGTGCGCCTACACCGACCACGGGCACTGCGGGGTTGTGTGCGGTGACGGGGTGGACAACGACGCGACGTTGGGCCTGCTGGCCCGCACCGCGGTGTCGCACGCGGCCGCGGGCGCGCACGTGGTGGCGCCCAGCGCCATGATGGACGGGCAGGTCGCCGCCATACGCGAGGCGCTCGACGAGGGCGGCTTCGGCCAGGTGGGCATCATGGCCTACGCGGCAAAGTACGCCTCGGCCTTCTATGGCCCGTTCCGCGAGGCGGCGGGGTCGTCCCCGCAGTTCGGCGACCGGCGCGCCTACCAGATGGACCCGGCCAACGTGCGCGAGGCCCTGCGCGAGGTTGTGCTGGACGCGAAAGAGGGCGCCGACATCATCATGATCAAGCCCGCCCACGCCTATCTCGACGTCATACGCGCCGCCCGTGAGGCGGTATCGCTTCCGATCGCCGCCTACCACGTGAGCGGCGAGTACGCGATGCTCAAGGCCGCGGCCCAACTGGGCTGGTTGGAGGAGCGCCGCGCGATGAGCGAGGTGCTGGTCGCCATTCGCCGCGCAGGAGCCGATCTCGTAATCACCTACGCCGCGGCCGACGTTGCGCGCTGGTTGAGGGAAGACGCGGGGGGCCTCGCCCAGCGATGATCCTGTCGGCGATCGGGCTCAGTCACAGGACCGCGCCTGTAGAGGTGCGCGAGCGCGTGGCCCTCGCGGAAGCGGACCTGTTGCCCGTTCTCGAGGCGCTGCGCCGAGACGAGGGGATCTCTGAGGGGATGTTGATATCCACCTGCAACCGCACCGAGGCGTACCTGATCACGCCCGGCGCGCCCCCGACTGCCGCTGTGGCCCGGACGCTCGCCGCCGCGCGCGGAGTCCCGACCGAGGCGTTTGCGGCCTCGCTCTACGAGCGTAGCGGGAGGACGGCCGCGCGGCACATACTGCGGGTCGCCTCCGGGCTCGACTCGATGGTGCTGGGCGAGGAGCAGATACTCGGGCAGGTGAAACGTGCCTTCGATCTCGCGCGCCAGGGCCGTCATACCGGACCCGTGCTCAACCGCCTGGTCGCGCTGTCCATAGCCACCGGGCGCCGCGTGCGCCGCGAAACCCGCGTGTCGCGCGGCGCGCCTTCGATCCCTCGGGCCGCGGTACTGCTCGCCAGGCGCGCGCTGGGCCGACTGGACGGAAGGGCCACGCTCGTGGTAGGTGCCGGGGAGGTCGCATCGATCGTTGTGAGGCTCCTGGCAGAATGCGGGGCCAGGATCGTGGCCGTGGCCAACCGCACCCTGGAGGCGGCACGCGAGTTGGGGGCCCCCTCCGGGGCCCGGGCGATTTCCCTCGAGGCGATCGCGGAGATGAGCAGCAGCGTTGACCTGATGGTCGTCTGCGTGGGCGCCGACGGGCCGCTCGTGTCGCCGGATGCCATCGGAGCGGACCGGGACCGCCCGCTGCTGGTGATCGACCTGGGCATTCCGCGCGGCGTGGACGCGGCGGTAGCCGCGCTGCCGGGAGTCACGCTCCACGCGCTGGACCAGTTCCAGGGCGAGCCGGTCCTGGGAGAGGTTGCACCCGAGGATCTGGCGCGCGCCGAAGCGATCGTGGAGGCGGCCCTGGCAGGGTTCGAGGAATGGATGGCGTCCCGTAGGGCGGTTCCACTGATCGCGGCGTTGCAGCGCAGGGCGGAGGCCGTCGCGGAAGGCGAGATTGCCCGCGCGCGCACGCGCCTGGCCGGCCTGAGCGAAGCGCAGCACGCCGCGGTGCGCGTGGTAGCCAGGGCCACGGCGCGCAGGCTGCTCCAGGCGCCGATCCTGCGCCTGCGCGCATCCGCGGCCCGCAACGACGCGCGCACGCTGGAGCTGGCGGCCGAGCTCTTCGAACTGGCGGTGGACTCCGAGGAACCTGGGGAGGCGTGAGGCAGCGCATGGACAACCTTGCATCCGCGGGGCCGCTGGGCGCGGCCGTCTTCGAGGAGGCCGAGGGTCTGTTCCCCGGAGGGGTGAACAGCCCGGTGCGGGCGTTTCGCGCGGTCGGCGGCAGCCCTATCGTCGTGCGTTCCGCGCGCGGCGCGTATCTGACCGACCTCGACGGCCGCAAGTACCTCGACTACGTGGGCTCGTGGGGGGCGCTTGTGCTGGGGCATGCCGACCCGCAGGTGGTGGCAGCCATCGGACAGCGGGCCGCGGCAGGAACCAGCTACGGGATGCCCACGTCCGAGGAGGTCGAACTGGCCCGCCTCATCCGAGGGGCGGTCCCGGCGATGGAGCGCATGCGCTTCGTCAGTTCCGGGACCGAGGCCTCGATGAGCGCGATCCGCGCGGCGCGGGGGTTTGTGGGGCGTGACAAGATCATCAAGTTCGCCGGCTGCTACCACGGCCACGCCGATCCGCTGCTGGCCCAGGCAGGCTCCGGCGTGGCCACCTTCGGGCTGCCCAGCAGCGCCGGCGTCCCGGCCCCCGCGGTGGCCGACACGCTGGTGGCGGAGTACAACGACCTGGACGCCACAACGGCGCTGTTCGCGGCCAACCCCGGGGCAATCGCGGCGGTGATCGTCGAGCCCGTGGCGGCCAACATGGGCGTGGTGATGCCGGCAGGCGGGTTCCTGCAGGGGCTGCGCGAGATCACTTCTCGCGAGGGCGCGCTGTTGATCTTCGACGAGGTCATCACCGGATTTCGGCTTGGACAGGGGGGCGCGCAGGCGCGCTTCGGCATCAGGCCCGACCTCGTCTGTCTGGGCAAGATCATCGGCGGAGGGCTGCCTGTGGGTGCCTACGGCGGGCGGCGTGATGTGATCGAGACCGTGGCGCCGCTGGGCCCGGTCTACCAGGCAGGGACCCTCTCCGGGAATCCGCTGGCCATGACGGCCGGGGTCGTGACGCTTCGGCGCCTGGCTGACGCGGCGTTCTACGCGCGCCTCGACGCGCTCACTTCGCGCCTTGCGCTGGGGCTCGCCCAGGCCGCGGCCGAGGCAGGGTGCGTGGCGTCGGTTGCCCACGTGGCCTCGATGCTGACGGTGTTCTTCACGAAGGAGCCGCCGCGCGACTACGCTACGGCCAGGACGGCCGATACGTCCCGTTTCGCGCGGTTCTTCAGGGCGATGCTCTCCAAGGGAGTGCTCGTCCCGCCCTCGCAGTTCGAGGCATGGTTCGTCTCGGCCTCGCACACCGAGGAGGACGTCGCGCGCACGCTCGCGGCGGCGCGGGGCGCGTTCGCGGAGGCGGCCCGGTGATGCATCCCTCGCGCATCCGGCCTGGCGCGGCCGAGCCGTCATACGAGGCGGTGCGTGCGGCGCAGGCTGGACACGAGTACGCCAGGGCACCCATGCTCATCTACTGGGAGCTCACCCGGGCCTGCGATCTGGCCTGCCGCCACTGCCGCGCGGAGGCGATGGTGAATCGCGACCCGGACGAGCTGACGACCGGCGAGGCCTGCGCGCTGCTGCGGCAGGTGCCGAAGTTCGGCCGCCCGCTGCCGCACTTGGTGCTCACCGGCGGCGATCCGCTCAAGAGGGCCGACCTGCACGACCTGATAGAGGAAGCCGGGCGCCTGGGAATCGGGGTCTCGCTGGCGCCCAGCGGCACGAGCCTGCTGACCGCGGAAGCCGTCGAGCGCCTGCGCGAGGCCGGCATCCAGAGCATGTCGCTGAGCCTCGACGGCTCGAACCCCGATCGTCACGACGCGTTCCGCGGCGTGCCGGGTTGCTTCGATCTGACGATGCGGGCCGTGGATTGGGTCACCGCGGCAGGAATCCCGCTCCAGATCAACACGCTCGTGACTTCGGAGACCGCACCCGACCTGCCGGCTATCTACGATCTGCTGGCGTCGCTGCCCGTGGAGAGATGGAGCCTGTTCTTCCTGATCTCGGTGGGGCGCGGGACCTCCCTTCGCGAGATGGCGCCCCATGACGCGGAATGCCTGATGGACTGGATCTACGACCAGAGCGAGCGGGCGCCCTTCGCGATCAAGACGACCGAGGCCCCGCACTACCGGCGCGTGGCGCTGGCGCGGATGCAGGCCGCGGGGATGGATGGCGCCCAGGTGCAACGCAGCAGCGTCGGACGGGGGTTCGGCATCCGTGACGGCAACGGCATCATGTTCATCTCAAGGACCGGCGAGGTGGCACCGTCGGGGTTCCTCCCGCTGTCCGCGGGCAACGTGCGGAGCGGCTCCCTGCCTGAGATCTACCGCTCAAACCCACTCTTCACCGCGCTGCGCGACACGTCGCGGCTGCATGGCAGATGCGGGCGCTGCGAGTACAGGGTGATCTGCGGAGGATCGAGGGCCCGGGCGTTCGCGCACACCGGTGACGTCCTGGCCGAGGATCCCCTGTGCCCCTACGAGCCCGCATGAACGATCGGTTCCTGCGCGCCTGCCGCGGCGAGCCCACGGACCGCACGCCGGTGTGGTTCATGCGCCAGGCCGGCCGCTACCAGAGCGAGTACCGCGCGCTGCGGGCTCGCTACTCGATGCTGGACCTCGTCCGCACGCCGGAGCTCTGCGCCCAGGTCACGCTGCTGCCGGTGGATCAGCTCGGCGTGGATGCGGCCATCCTGTTCGCCGACATAATGCTGCCGCTTGTTGGCATGGGCGTCCCGTTCGAGATCGTGGAGGGCACGGGACCGGTGATCGGGGCGCCGATACGCACCGAGGCCCAGGTAGACGCGCTGCGCCCCCTGGACCCACAGCGCGACCTGCGATTCGTCCTCGAGGCAATCCGCCTCGTGCGGGAGCAGGCCCGCGTGCCGTTGATCGGCTTCGCGGGCGCGCCTTTCACGCTGGCCAGCTACATGATCGAGGGGCGGGGCTCCCGCGACCTGCCCCAGACCAAGGCGATGATGTTGGGCGCGCCCGCGCTCTGGGACCGGCTCATGGGCCGCCTGACCGATGCGACGATCGCGTACCTGAGGGCCCAGGTGGATGCTGGCGCGCAGGCCCTGCAGGTATTCGATTCATGGGTGGGCGAACTGGCGCCGCGCGACTACGAGCGCGCGGTCTCGCCGCACATGAGGAGGCTCTTCGGCGAACTGATCCCCTGCGGGGTGCCGGTGATTCACTTCGGCACCGGCACCGCCGGGCTGCTTCCCCTCATGGCGCAATCCGGTGGGGACGTCATCGGCGTGGACTGGCGGATCGGTCTTTCCGACGCCTGGGCGCGAATCGGCAGCGCCGGGATCCAGGGGAACCTCGATCCCCGCGCGCTTCTCGCACCGTTTGAGGTCGCCGCAGAGGCCGCGCGCGATGTCCTGGATCAGGCTGGCGGGCGGCCTGGGCACATCTTCAACCTGGGACACGGCGTGCTGCCGCAGACGCCCCCGGACCACCTGCGGCGCCTCGTGGAGCTGGTCCACGAGCACACCCCTGCCAAGGGCAGGCGCGCATGAGCAGAGCCCTCCCCTCGATCGGGGTCCTGCTGATGGCTCACGGCAGCCCGACCGGCCCCGAGGATCTGGAGGCCTACTACACGCGAATCCGGCGCGGCCGCTCGCCGTCCGCGGACCTCTTGACGGAGGTTGCTGCCCGGTACGAGGCGATTGGCTGGTCGCCGCTTGACGAGCTGACCCGCCGCCAGGCCGACGGGCTCCAGACGCGGCTCGAGGCCATCGCGCCGGGTCGGTGGCGCGTCTACGTGAGCATGAAGCACGCGGCGCCGTTCATCGGTGACGTCGTCCGCCGGATGGCCGACGACGGCATCGCCGAGGGCGTCGGCCTCGTGATGGCGCCCCACTACTCGCGGATGAGCACAGGCACCTACTTCGAGCACGCGGAGGAGGCGCGGCGGGCGCTGCCGCGGCCGTTCCCGATGGCGTACGTGGAGCGCTGGGGCGAGCACCCGGCGTTCCTCGACGCGGTCGCCGAACGACTCGCGGCCGCGCTGGCGGAGTTGCCGAGCGCGATCCGCGCAGAGACGCCTGTCGTCTTCTCGGCCCACAGCCTGCCGGAGCGTGTTCTCACCTGGGGCGACCCCTACCCGGACGAACTGCGCCGGACCGCGGCGGAGGTCGCCAAGCGGGTGGGTGTCCAGCGCTGGACGCTCGCCTACCAGAGCGCCGGCCGCACATCCGAGCCGTGGCTCGGCCCGGACGTGCGCGATGAGGTGCGGCGCCTTCACGCGGCCGGGGGGCGCGGCGTGGTCTCCTGCCCCATCGGCTTCGTGGCCGACCACCTGGAAGTGCTATACGACCTCGACATCGAGCTCAGAGATCTGTGCGCGTGCCTGGGGATGCGGTTCGTGCGCGCCGCGTCGCTCAACGACCACCCGCGCCTGCTGGACGCCCTGGCCGATCTCGTGGGGCGCCGGACGTGAGCCCGCACCTTGTCATCGTCGGGGGCGGCATCACGGGCCTGGCCGCCGCCCATGCCCTGGTGACCGATTCGCGCGCCCGGGCCGCGGGCGTGCGCTGTACCCTCGTCGAGTCCGACGCGCGGCTGGGTGGCAAACTCCTCACCGAGCGGATCAATGGCTGTCTCGTCGAGAACGGCCCGGACTCGTTCCTCTCCACCAAGCCGTGGGCGGCAGATCTGTGCCGGCGGGTCGGGCTCGGCGAACGGATCGTTCCCACGCAGCCTGGCCGGGCGGTCTACGTCTGGCACAGGGGACGTCTCCATCCACTGCCTGAAGGCATGGCGTTCGGCATCCCCACCCGGATCGGACCGATGGTGCGCACCCGCCTGCTGTCGCCGGTGGAGAAACTGCGGGCCGCCGCCGACCTCGTCCTGCCTCGCAGACGGAGCCCGGGCGATGAGACCATCGGTGGGATGCTCCGGCGGAGGCTGGGCGATGCTGTGGTAGACCGCCTGGCCGGCCCGCTGCTCGGAGGCATCTACGCGGGCGACCCCGACGCCCTGAGCGTGCGGGCCACGTTCCCGCTCCTCGCGGAATGGGAAGCCGGACACCGCAGCCTCATCCTGGCGGCCCTTGGCAGGCGCCGGGCGCGCGAGGTCCACCAGCGCGGCCCCGCTCCCATGTTCCTCAGCCTGATCGGTGGGCTCGGCGAGATGGTCGCGGCACTAGAGACGGCGCTCGAAGGCACCGTGATGCTGACGGGCCGCACGGTGCGGCGCATAACACCCCGCGGCGGGCCGGGTGCAGGGTTCCTGGTAGCGCTGGACCAAGGATCGGCGCTGGACGCCGACGCCCTCCTGCTCGCCACCCCGGCCTACATCAGCGCAGGCCTGCTGGAGCCGATCGCCCCCGCGGTCTCCGCCACCCTGCGGCTGATCCCGTACGTCTCGACCGCGGCTGTCACGCTCGCCTTCCGCCGCGCCGATCTCGCCCATCCCCTTGACGGGCACGGGTTCGTGGTCGCGCGCGGGAGCACGCTCGCGATCACCGCGTGCACCTGGGCATCGTCCAAGTGGCCGCACAGGGCGCCCCCGGAGATCGCGCTGATCCGCTGCTACCTCGGCAGGGCGGGCCGTGAGGAGATCGTCGGAGAAGACGACGACCGGCTGATCGCCGCAGTCCGGGCCGACCTCCGGACGACCATGGGGATCGAAGCATCGCCGCTGTTCGCGCGCGTGGCCCGGTGGTTTGGGGCCATGCCGCAGTACCCGGCAGGACACCCGGAGCGGCTGACGGCCATTGACGCCGCTCTCCGGGAGGTCCCGGGGCTCGCCCTGGCCGGGGCCGGCTATCGGGGGATCGGCATCCCGGACTGCGTGCGGCAGGGCGCCGAGGCCGCGGGGCGGCTCCTCGGGCACATCCTCTCGGCTCCCCGCGATTCCCGGCCCGCTGCCTTCGGGTCCTGATTCGGGTCGGCGGGAGCAGTCCTGGCGTTGTCAGAACGCGTCAGGGATGTGCTCGATCTCAAGCACCTCGCCGTCCCTGCCCAGCCGGACCGCCATCGCGTCAAACCGCACCGCGCACCGGTGCAAACGATGAGCCTGCAGGAAGGCGTCGGCCAGCCGTGCGATGCGCCGCTGCTTGCGGCCGACGATCGCCTCGGAGGGATGCCCGAACGCCTCTCCGGTGCGGCTCTTCACCTCGACGAACACGACCAGGTCGGCCTGTCGCGCTACGAGGTCGATCTCCCCGGCCCGCGACCGAACATTGCGCGCCAGCACGCGGTACCCGCGTGTCTCCAACCAAGCAGCGGCCGCGGCCTCGCCCGTCGCTCCCAGCGCCCGACGGTTGGACGTGGTCATCCTGCTCCTGTTATCGCCGGCCGATCCGCGTCTTACATGGGGAATGGCCGCGCCCGGCGCAGATCCTCTGGCAGGAACGCGCGCCGGTGTTCGGGCGAGGGGCCGTGCGTCCGCAGCGCGGCCAGGTGTGCCGCGGTCGCGTAGCCCTTGTGCCTGGCGAACCCGTAGCCCGGGTACCTTCGGTCCAGTTCGACCATCATGCGGTCGCGCGTCACCTTCGCCACCACCGAGGCCGCGGCGATCGAGGCGCAGGTCTGGTCGCCCCGGACCAGCGTGGCCTGGGGCAGCGCAAGAGGGGCCCTCACGTTGCCATCAACGAGCAGCAGCGCCACAGGCAGGCGGAGCGACCCAACGGCCCGGACCCACGCCAGCTTGGTCGCGCCCAGGATGTTGAGCCGGTCGATCTCACCAACATCGGCCATGCCCACGCCGACGAGCGCGCCCGAGGCCTGGATCGCAGCGTACACCTCCTCGCGCATCCGGGGTGTGAGCAGCTTGGAGTCGCGTAGGTTGGGGATATCGAGCACGCCCGGGAAGATCACGGCAGCCGCGACGACCGGGCCTGCCAGCGGCCCGCGTCCGGCCTCGTCCAGGCCGGCCACCGGCGTGATTCCCTTCCTCCAGGCCTCGCGCTCCCTGGTGAAGAGCGCGGCCGGCCGCATCACTGGACGAGGCCAATCCTCTCGGGCGGCCAGTAGACGACCAGGGCCCGCCCCACCACGTTCTTGACCGGAACGAATCCGAAGAACCGGCTGTCCTCGCTGTTGCACCGGTTGTCGCCCAGCACGAACACCTTGCCGGCTGGCACCACCTCGGGTCCATAGTTGCTCGAGCAGGCACGGTCGCCCCCGGGCAAGGCGGTCGGGTAAAGCTCGCCCAGCGGCCGGTCGTTGATCAGCACGAGCCCCTCCTTCAGCTCGACGCGCTCACCTGGCAGGCCCACGACACGCTTGACGAAGTCCTTGTTAGGGTTGAGCGGATACCGGAAGACGATGACCTCGCCGCGGCGGACCTCCCATATCCGGTAGGCGAACTTGCCGACCAGTATGCGGTCTCCCACGCGGAGCGACGGTTCCATGGAGCCCGAGGGGATGAAGAAGGCCTGGACCACGAACACGATCACAACCAGGCTCACGAGCGCCGCGAAGATCGTGGCGTCGAGGGTCTCCACGATCGATAGGCGCACCGCTGGCGGGATCCGGTAGATGCGGCGCACTATCTGGCGCAGCAGGAACAGCCCCAGCGCCAGGGCGAGAATCAGCGTGGGAACGCCGAGCGGTATGCGCTCGATCAGGGCTAGCAGGTCGCGGCTCATGCTACGGGATCGTGGCTAGCGCCGTTCCTTGATGCGCGCCTCCTTGCCCACCTTTCCCCGGAGGAAGTAGAGCTTGGCACGCCGCACGCGCCCGCGGCGAACCACGTCGATCTTCTCGACGCGCGGCGAGTGCAGTGGGAAGATGCGTTCCACTCCGATCCCATGGCTGATGCGCCGCACGGTGAACGACTCGTTCGCGCCCGCGCCCCGACGCGCGATCACCGTGCCCTCAAACGCCTGCACGCGCTCGCGCCCGCCCTCGGTGACGCGCATGTGGACCCGCACGGTGTCGCCGGGAGCGAAGGCCGCTACCTTCTTCTTGACCTGACCGGCCTCCACCACCTTGAGCTTGTCCATCACTTCCGCCTCCCTCTTGCCCGACGCGTCGTGCGGCGCCGCAGTCACAGTTCGTGATTGTAGCACAGCCCGCCCTAGGCGTCATCGTCGCGCAGCAGCGCGCGGTCCTCCTCGCTCAGGGCCTCCCAGCGAAGTAGATCCGGCCGCCGGGTGAGCGTGCGGCGCAGTTGCTCCCTCCGGCGCCAGCGCCGGATTGCCTCGTGGTTCCCTCCCAGCAGCACCTCGGGCACGCTAAGCCCGCGAAATGAGGCCGGGCGCGTGTAGTGCGGGTAGTCGAGCAGCCCTCCGGCGAACGACTCGGCCGCTACCGAGCCCGCATCGCCCACCACGCCGGGGATCAGACGCACCGCGGCATCCACTATTACCATGGCCGCGATCTCGCCGCCGGTCAGGACGTAGTCGCCTACTGATATCTCCTCGGCGCCGAGGCCCTCCACCACCCTCTCGTCCACTCCCTCGTACCTGCCGCAGAGCACGATCAGGTGCCGCTCGCGCGAGAGCTCCTCCGCGGTGGCCTGGTCGAAGCGCCGGCCCTGCGGGGAGGTCAGCAGCACGCGCGGGCGCGTCTCCCCGGGGCGCGTCAGCGCCTCCACCGCGGCGAAGAACGGCTCGGGCTTCATGACCATCCCAGGGCCGCCCCCGTACGCCAGGTCGTCCACCTGACGGTGGCGGTCGGACGTGAAGTCGCGCAGGTCCACGACCGAGATCTCGACCAGTCCCCGCGCACGCGCGCGGCCCAGTATCGAGACCTCGAGCGGGGCGAGCGCCTCCGGGAAGATGGTCACTACCTCAACGCGCAACTTCCTGCTCCTCCATACCGGGCAGGATGGCGACGATCATCTCGCCCGAGGCCCGATCCACCCGACGCACAACCTCGCGCGTGGCGGGCAGCAGGATCTCGCCCCCTTCGCCCCGGACGACGTAGACGTCGTTGGCCGGACCGCGCAGCACCTCGCAGAGGGTGCCAAGCCGCCGTCCCTCCTCGGTCCGCACGCGCAGGCCCACCATCTCGAAGACGTAGTAGGCGCCTTCCCCGAGCGGCACGACGGCGTCGCGGGGCACCGCGATGTCCGCGCCGCGCAGTCGTTCGGCCGCCTCCAGGTCGTCGAATCCCCGGATGGTCACCAGCAGGCCGTCCTTGTGCGGCCGGCTGCCGGTGATCTCGATCGCCTCGGCCTGTCCCGCCCGCACAAGGTATGCCTCCCCGAGGTGGGCGAAGCGCTCCGGGAAGTCCGTCTCCAGGCGCACCCTCACCTCACCGCGCAGCCCGTGCGGCCTGACCACGCGTCCCACCGTGACAAGGCCGGCCGGGTCGGGCGACCCGGCTTCAGTCCTCGCGGATCTCGATGACGATCCCATCCTTGATCACTACCTCGGCCCGCGCCATGCGCGTGAAGAAGTTGTCCCCGACGCCCAGCTCGACAATGCTCTCCAGGGTGCCCTGAGAGAACTCGGACTGGAGCTCGAGCCCCTCGGCCTCCTTCATGCGCGCGGCGAGCTCCATGCGCGCGGCTTCCTGCCGCGAACGCTCCACCTCGAGCTGCTGACGGATCGCGCGCGACTGCGGGCTGACCTGGCGCTCCAGCTCGGAGCGCCGGATCTGCGTGTCGATTTGCGAGATCACGGCGTCGAGACGCCGAACGGTGTCCTCGATCTCGCTCATGTACTGCTTCTTGAACGCCTCCGTGACTATGGCCTTCACGATTACGGGTCGAACAACGGTTATCCCCATGCCCGCCTCCGCTACTCCCGGCTAGACTGCGACGCGATCTCCACCACAACGCGCCGACCGTCGGATGCGCCCGCGGCCCGGGCGAGGGTGCGAATCGCCCCCACGATGCGTCCGCGGCGGCCGATGACCTTGCCCAGGTCGCCTGCGGCCACCCTGATCTCGATCGTCACCAGACGGTCGCGCTCGGCCGCTCTCACGCCGACCGCCCCTGGGTCGTCCACCAATCCCCGGACCAGGTACTCGACCAACGCCCTCAGATCAGCCCCCGGCATGACGCTCTACCCCGGGCGCTCTTCGCCGCCCGACCGATCGGCCTCCCAGCGCGGGAGGATGCCGGTCTTGACCAGCAGCACGCGGGCCGCGTCCGAGGGCCGGGCGCCCCGCTCGAGCCAGGAACGCACCTTCGTCTCGTCAATCTGAATGGTGGACGGCTCGGTCCTGGGGTTGTAGTGCCCGAGCGCCTCGATGTACCTGCCGCCCCTGGGGGTACGCGAGTCGGCCACCACGACCCGGTACGACGGTTGGTGCTTGGCTCCGGTTCGCATGAGTCGGATCTTCACAGCCATCTTTCTGCCTCCTTGGGTTTGCGCGCCGCCACCTGCCGCATGAGGCGGCGTGCCTGCTCGAACTGCTTCAACAGCCGGTTGACATCCTGCACGGTCACCCCGCTCCCCCGCGCGATGCGGCGACGGCGGCTTCCGTCGATCACGGTCGGCGAGTCGCGCTCCCGCGGCGTCATGGACTGGATCATGGCCTCGATCTTCCGGAGCTGCCCTTCGTCCACCTGGGCGCCGGCCTCGCGCATGCGGCCGAAGCCCGGGATCATCTCCAGCAGCTGGTCCAGCGGCCCCATCCTGCGCACCTGGCGCAGCTGCTCCAGGAAGTCGCCCAGGGTGAACTGCTGCCGGCGCAGCTTGCGCTCCATCTCGGCCGCGTCCTCGGCCGAGACGGCCGCCTCCGCGCGCTCGATCAGCGTCAGCAGGTCGCCCATCCCCAGTATGCGCGATGCCATGCGGTCCGGGTGAAACCTCTCCAGGGCGTCGGGCCTCTCTCCCACCCCGACGAACAGGATCGGGCGCCCGATCGTGGCCACGACCGAGAGCGCCGCGCCGCCACGGGCATCGCCGTCGAGCTTGGTGAGCACCACGCCATCGAGCGGCATTCGCGAGCCGAACTGCTCGGCCATGCGCACGGCGTCCTGCCCAGCCATCGCGTCCAGCACAAGCAGGGTCTCATGCGGGGCAAGCGCGGAGTGCATCGTGGCAAGCTCGGCCATCAGCTCGTCGTCCACGTGCAGCCGCCCCGCCGAATCCACAATGACCACGTCATGCCCGTCCGCAGCGGCTGCGGCCACCGCGGCTCGCGCCACACCAATCGAGTCCGTCTCCCCGCGAAGGGCGAACACGCGGACCCCTACATGGTCGCCGACGATCTCGAGCTGCCGGATCGCGGCCGGCCGCTTCAGGTCGGTGGCCACGAGGAGCGGCGTGCGGCCCCGGCGCTTCAGGTAGCCGGCCAGCTTCCCCGCGGTCGTGGTCTTGCCCACGCCGTGCAGACCCACGAGCAGGATGACCGTGGGAGGCGCTGCGGCCCTGCGGAGCTCGCGCGCCTGCCCGCCCAGGAGCCGGATCATCTCCTGGTGCACGATCTTGATCACCTGCTGGCCGGGGTTCAGGTGCTTCCACACCTCCTGCCCGACCGCGGCCGCGCGCACGCCCTCAACGAACTCGCGGGCCACGCGGAAGTTCACATCGGCCTCGAGCAGGGCCATGCGCACCTGGCGCAGCGCCGCGTCCACGTCCTCGGGGCTGAGCGTTCCCCGGCCGGCTATCTTGCGGAAGATCTCCCCCAGCCGGGACTGCAGCGCCTCAAACACCGCCGGTCACCTCATGAGGGGCGGCGCGCCTGCGCCGCGCCTTGTAGACGCGGTACCCCCCGGAAGTACGCACCTCGCGCGCTTCACCGAACTTCTCGGCCACGAGTTTCGCGAGCGTGCGCGCACCCTGCGCGGTGCGCGCCACCATGTAGAACCGACCGTTGGGCCTGAGCACCCGCCACGCTCCCTCGATGAACTCCACGACAACCCGCCGCCCGGCCCTGATCGGCGGGTTGGTGAGCACCACTTCGAAACAGGCGTCCTGAAACGGGGCCGCGCCGTCGCCCACAAGCACGCAGGCGTTGGTGAGCCCAGCCACCGCGGCGTTGGCGCACGCCAGGCGCGCCGCGCGCTGGTTCAGATCCACGAGCCAGGCACGGCCAAGGGGCGCGAGCGATGCGGCCACCAGGCCGATCGCGCCGTAGCCGCATCCCAGGTCCAGGATGCGGTCCCGGGGGCGCACCTGCATCGCCTCCACGAGCAGTCGCGTCCCGGCGTCGAACCGGCGGTGCGCGAAGACGCCGGATGCGGCCTGGAAGGTCCACGTCCGGCCCCGCAGCTCGACCCGAAGCTCCCGCGCACGCGGCTTCGAGCGCGGCGCACTCGTGGAGTAGTGGTCACCTCGCTCCGCCAGCCCCAGCGCTCCCTCCAGACGCTCCATGGCCGCCAGGGCCCTGCGCAGGCCGTCGTGCACGGCCTGGCGGCTCACGCGCATCAGTGAGGCGATCTCGCCGAGCGACAGGTCGTCCTGATAGTAGCGCCGCAGCAGGCGCCGCTGCCGCTCGGTCAGCAGCGCCCCGTAGGCGTCGAACATCCGGTTGGCCCGGTCCCTGTCGGCCAGCGCGCGCTCCATGTTCCCTCATCTGTCAAGTCAATCCCCTTGACAGCCCCCTCACGATAGCGCAGGGATGGCGCAATAGTCAAGGTGGAGGCAGGCCAGCCCCTCAGAAGCGCGCTCTAGGGGGCAAGCAGGGCGGTTGCGAACGCCTCAGGGTCGAAGGGCACGAGATCGTCCGGGGCCTCTCCTGTGCCCACGAAGGTTATCGGGACGCCCAGGTCCCGGGTGATGGCCACGGCAATCCCGCCCTTCGCGGTGCCGTCCAACTTCGCGAGAACGACCCCTGTGATGCCGACTGCCTCGTGGAAGCGACGGGCCTGGGCCAGGCCGTTCTGGCCTGTTGTGGCGTCCAGCACGAGCAGGCGCTCGACAGGCGAGCCAGGCAGCGCGCGCGCCAGCACCCGGTCGATCTTCTTGAGCTCCTCCATCAGGTTGACCTTGGTGTGCAGCCGTCCGGCGGTGTCGACGACGAGCACGTCGAAGCCCCGCGCCGAGGCCGCCTGGGCCGCGTCGAACACCACGGCCGCAGGATCGCTCCCGGCCCGGTGCCGCACGACCGGGGCGCCCGTGCGCTCGCCCCAGAGCTCGAGCTGCTCGATCGCCGCGGCGCGGAACGTGTCGGCTGCGGCCAGCATCACCTGGCGGCCTTCCTGGCGCAGCCTGAAGGCGAGCTTGCCGATCGTCGTGGTCTTGCCCGAACCGTTCACTCCCAGGACCAGCACCACGGCAGGAGCCGGGCCGAGGCGCAGCGCTCCTGGCGCGCCCAGCAGCTCGCGCAGGATCGCGCCAAGCCCGGCGCGCAGGGCTCCGGGCGTGCGCGCCGTGGGATCCTGACGCAGGCGCTGCGCAATCTCGGCGCTAAGCGCTGGGCCCATGTCGGCTTGGATCAGAGCCTCCTCTAGACCCTCGAAGAACGCGTCGTCTGGGGGCGCCTGAAGCAGGGCGTCGATGCGCGAGGCGATCGCCTCGCGCGTACGCCCGAGTGATGCGCGCAGCCGGGCGAACCAACCAGGGGGTGTTGATGTCGCTTCCATCGGGTCTGGTCAGCCGGGTCTAATCCGCCGGAAGGGCAACCGTCTCACGCTCCCGGGAGGGTTCCCTGACCCCTGGCTCATGTCGCGGGGCAGGCTCCTGCCCGTTCCGGGACGGGACCAGCCGCACCGAGACCAGCGAAGAAGTGCCCAGCTCCTGCATCGTCACGCCGTAGAGCACGTCTGCAGCAGCCATCGTGCCCTTGTTGTGCGTGATGATCAACACCTGGGTCTGCCGGGACAGATCGCGCAGCAGGTCGGTGAACCGTCGGGTGTTCTCGTCGTCGAGGGCGGCCTCCACCTCGTCGAAGATGCAGAACGGGCTGGGGTGTACGCGAAGCATCGCGAAGATCAGGGCCAGGGCCACCAGCACGCGCTCCCCACCTGAGAGCGCGACCAGGGACCGGCGCTTCTTGCCGGGGAGCTGGACGATCACCTCCAGCCCCGGCTCCGCGCCCAGCTCGTCCTCGACCAGCTCCAGGGACCCGCGCCCCCCGTCGGAGAGCTGCTGGAAGAGCCGGCCGAACTCGCGGTCGACCTCCACGAAGGACTGATCGAACCGCACGCGCAGCGCGGCGTTGATGAGCGTGATTGACTGCCGGAGCGACTCCGCGGCGGCTCGGACGTCCTGCGCGCGGCCGCGCAGCGCTTCCAGGCGCTCGCTTACGGCGGCGTGCTCCTCGATCGCGCGCAGGTTCACAGGCCCCAGATCGCGTATCGCGCCGCGCAGCTCGTCCAGGCGCCGGCGCGCGTCCTCGCGCGACGACTCGAGGCGCCGCGACGCGGCCTCCTCCAAGGTGATGCCGTACTGCTCGCCGAGGCGAGATGCGGCCGCGGCCAGCTCGGCGTCGGCCTGCGCGCAGCGCAGTTCGGTGCGGTGCAGCGCCGCCTCGCTCTCGCGGGCGGCCGCAACCGCCGCTTTGTGCTCCTCCTCTCGGACAACCAGGACATCACGCAGCTCCGCGCGCTCGGCTGCCAGGCGCTCGAGCCGCGACTTCCCAGAGGCCTGCTCCGAGGCGGCCGCGGCGTGCGCGGCGGCCGCCTCGCGCAGGCGCTCGGATGCCGCGTCCAGGTCCGCGCGCATCCACTCCGCGTCGTCGCAGCACGCGTCGCGGCGGGCTTCGATCTCGGCCAGCGCTACTTCGCGGTCGCGCAGGCGCGCGTGCAGGGACTCCAGGACGCCTTCCGCCTGTGCAAGCGCAACCTGGCGCGCGGCCACGGCCTGCGCCGAAGCGTCGCGCGCGGCGCTTCGCCCTCGCGCTTCCTGCTCGAGCTCCACCAGCCGGGCTTCCAGTCCCCCGGCCTCCTCCTCGAGGTGGCGGGCATCGGCGGTCAGCCGGTCTGCCTCGGCCCGGCTGCTCTCGAACTCCCTCCGGCGCGCCGCCGCCTCCTCGGCCAGCGCGGCCTCGTCCGCTGCCAGGCGGGCGGATGAGGCTTCCAGCTGTGCCAGGTGGGCCACGCGCTCGTTCAGGGCGGCTGCCGCCGCGACGCTCTCTGTCGTGCGCGCGGAAAGGGCGGCTGAGGCCGCGGCCGCGTTGCGCGCGGCGTCCGCGTGCTGCGCCTGCGTGCCCTCCCGGTGCGACGATGCCGCGTCTGCCGCGGCGCGGTGCGCTGCCAGCGCCTGATTGCGCCCCAGCGGCATCGCGTCGCCGCGGCGGCGCCCGCGGATGGACAGCACACCATCGGGCGAGAGCAGCGCACCGTCGCGCGTGACGATCCGCCCGGGGAATCCCGCCGCGAACATGTCCCAGGCGCGCTCCAGGCCGGGGACTATGACCGCGTCACCCAGCAGGGCGTCCACGACCGGCCTCATCGCGGCGTCGGCGGTGACGACGTCGGACGCGCGCACAAGACCCTCCTGTGAAGCCGCGGGCGCAGCAAGATGATGGGCGCGCACCGTGTCCATGGCCAGGAGGGCGACGCCCGCGCTCCCTTCTGCCTCAAGAAATGCGCAGACCCCCTGGATTGCAGCCCTGCTCTCCGCCACCAGGCAGTGGAGTCGCCTACCCAGGGCGGCGGCGATCGCGGCCTGGTACTCGTCCGGCACCTCCACGAGATCCGCGAGCGCGCCCAGCATTCCCGGAAACCGCCCAGGGTCGGCACGGGCTGCCAGGAGCACGCTGCGCGCGCCCTCCTCGAAATCGGCGAACCCGGCGTGCGCCTCTTCCAGGGAGGCCAGACGCGCCCGGAGCCCATGCTCTTCCATCTCGGCGGCTCGCAGCCGCTCCAGGCAGGCATCGAGGTCGCGGCGGCACCGTTCCGCCTCTGCTGCGGCGCGCGCCAGCGAGGCGTCTGCCTCTTCTCGCTCAACCCGGGCCTGGGCGCAGGCCTGGCGCGCGGTCTCGAGCGCGCCCGAGACGCGCGCGGCGGCCTCCCGAAGGGCCTCTGCCCGCTTCTCGGTGCCTGATGCCGCCTGGCCTAGCATCTCGGCCCTCGCGCAGAGCCCGGCCAGGTCGCTGCGCGCCTGGGCCAGCGTGCGCGCGACATCTCCCGCGTCGCGGCGCGCAAGGGCCAGATGGGATTCCGCCTCTTCCGCCGCCCTGGCCGCGTCGGTGAGGCCTGCCGCGGCCTCGGACAAGCAGCGCCGCTGCGACTCCAGATCGTCTGCGACTCCGGCGGCCTGCAGACGCAGCCCCTCGGCGTCGCCGGATGCGCGCGCATGCTCTTCCTGCAGGCGGGCGATCTCGTCTGCCAGGTGCTGGTGGTGCGCGCGCAGCGCCTCTATGCGCCGCTCGGCCTGCACGACATCGGCCGCGCGCGCCGCGATCTCTTCGGCGCCGCCCAGCAGCGCCTGCTGGCCTTCCTCCCATTGCGTGCTTAGTGAATCGACCCGCTCCCGGACGTCTGCTGCCGCGGCGGCGGCGGCTTCGACCCGGGCCGTGGAGAGCGCGGCCCGCTCCTTCTCAGATGAGAGGGAAGCGGCCAGGCGGCGCGCGGCCCCAAGCAGGCGGCGTGCCTCATCCGCGTACAGCGCCAGATCCAGGTTGCGCAGCTCCTCCGTGTGTGTGCGGTACAGCGTGGCAGCCTCGGCCTGCACAGCCAGCACCTGCTGTTGCGCGTCCAGTTCGCCGATCAGGTCGCCGGCCCGGTCGAGGTGCGCCTGGGAGTGGCCAAGCCTGCGCTCCGCCTCGGTGCGCTGGCGCTTCTGCCTTGCCAGGCCCGCGGCCTCCTCCAACCACTGCCGGCGCTCCTGGGGAGTGGCGCGCAGGACCGAGTCCACCTCGCCCTGCCCGATCAACGCGTACGAGCGTCCGCCCAACCCGGTGCCGAGGAACAGCATCTGGATGTCGCGCAGGCGGCAGTCCACCCCGTTGATGGCGTACTCCCCCTCGCCACCCCGGGTCACGGTGCGCGACACGGTCACCTCGCTGAACTCCAGGGGAAGATCGCCCGCGCCGTTCTCCAGGGTAAGCGCGACCCGGGCCAGGCCGTGGGGCCGGCGCAAGGCGGTGCCGGCGAAGATGACGTCGTCCATGCGGGCGCCGCGCAGCAGGCGCGCGTTGGTCTCGCCCAGCACCCAGCGTATGCCGTCCATGATGTTGCTCTTCCCGCTTCCGTTGGGGCCTACTATCGCGGTAATCCCGGGGTGGAACTCGAGCTCCGTGCGCTCCACGAACGTCTTGAATCCTACGAGCTCAAGTCTGCGAAGCTGCACGCTCCGTCTCCTCCTCGACTCGGGCCGCCTCTGCGGCCCGCCCGTTGTGCGACCGCCGCCCGGGGCGGCGAGGGTCTAATCGGGTGCTGCGATGACAGGCGCAACCACTGCCGCTTGCTGATAGAGCTCCACGAGTTGCCTGGCTATGGTCTCGATGGCATAGGCGCGTGCCGCGGCCCGGCCCGCGGCCGAGAGGCGGCCACGAAGCTCCTGGTCGCCCAGCAGCCGGCCAATCGCCGCGCCCAGCGCCCCGGCGTCCAGACCGGTCAAGAGCCCGGTCTCCCCGTCGCTCACGACCTCGGATACCCCTCCCGCGCCCACGGCCGCCACCGCGAGGCCGGCTGCCATCGCCTCCACCACGACGAGCCCCTGGGTCTCGGTGGGCGACGAGAAGGCAAACAGGTCGGCGGCGGCGTAGCAATCGAGGACTCGATCGTGGTCGAGCGGTCCTGCGAAGATCACCTGCCCGCCCACTCCCCGGTCCGCGGCCGCGCGCCGCAGGCCCTCGGCCTGCGGGCCGCCCCCCACGACCAGCAGGCGGGCCGGCGTCCCCCCTGCCGCCATGCTGAAGGCCGACAGCAGCACGTCGAAGCGCTTCTCCCGGGCCAGGCGGCCCACCGTTATGACAAGCGGCGCGCCCGGGGGAATCCCAAACCTGGGCCTGACCCAGGACGGGTCCAGCCGGGTGAAGCGCTCCAGGTCGAAGCCCGCGGTCGGGACGACCTCCACACGCGCGGTCACGCCGCGGGCCAGCAGCCAGTTGCGGACGGCGTGCGAGGGCGCGACGACCACCGTGCAGCGGTTGCAGTACCGCACGGTATACCGCGTGACGACCTCGCGCGAGAACCGCTGGGACACGATTGGGACGTAGTGAACGTATTCCGAGTACATCGTGTGGTGCGTGAAGACGAGCGGCAGGCGCAGCCGGCGCGCGGCGTAGAGGCCTGCCGAGCCCATGAGAAAGGGCGAGTGCGTGTGGATCACGGACAGACGCCGTGACCGCAGATCGGCCGTGAATCGCCGCGCCACCGGGATGGCGAGCGGGAAGTCGGGGATCCCGGGCGCGCGAACCGACGGGAACCGCACCACGTCGGGATCGGCGTCCCTGTAGCCCGGGTACGCGGGCGCGAAGACCGACGCCTGGTGCCCCTGGCGCCGGAGCTCCACCACCAGGGCTTCGATCGAGCGAACGACACCGCTGATGCGCGGAAGGTAGGAGTCGGAGAAGACCCCCACGCGCACGGCATCATCCCTGCCCATCCCCTTCATCGTTCTCGACCCCACGCCGTTCTCCTTCGGTCGAGGCCCTTCCCCGGCCCGCCAACGCGACGGGGCGGCGCTGTTGCGCCGCCCCGCGCATCCACGATCCTCGGTTGTCTGGTCGGGGAGGGGGGATTTGAACCCCCGGCCTCAGCGTCCCGAACGCTGCGCGCTAA
>JBBIOM010000021.1:0-34063 GCA_037443365.1 Armatimonadota bacterium | reverse complement strand
AGAAGACGCGCTTACCGCGAAGCATACAGGCGGCTGGCCCGGGCCGTCAACGACGAAGGTGCAGCCCGCCGGGGCCCCGAACCGGTACCCTTGACGCGGACCGGACGGGCGGCCGGCGGCGGTCACTCTCGACCCGTGGGGTGAGTCGTGCTTCTTCAGGGCAGACGGGCGTTGATAATGGGCGTGGCCAACAACCGCAGCATCGCGTGGGGAATCGCGCGCGCGTTCCACCGCGAGGGCGCGACCCTGGCGTTCACCTATCAGGGCGCCCGGCTCAAGGACAACCTGGTCGGCCTGCTCGATGAGATCGGCGGCGCAGCAGGGTACCCGATCTTTCCCTGCGACGTCACCTCTGACGATGAGATCGCCGCCGCCTTCTCCGGGCTGGCCGAGCGCTGGGGAGGCCTCGATGTGCTCGTGCACTGCCTGGCGTTCGCGGACCGTGAGGATCTGCTCCGGCCGTTCTCGGGCATCTCGCGCAGGGGGTACGCGCTGGCGCTCGAGGTCAGCGCGTACTCGCTGATCCGGTGCGCGGGCGCCGCCAGGCCGCTGCTGGAATCGGCGGGCGGCGGCAGCATCATCACCCTGACGTACAACGCGGCCGACCGCGTCGTGCCCTCGTACAACGTCATGGCCGTGGCCAAGGCGGCGCTGGAGTGCGAGGTGCGCTACCTGGCGGCGGAGCTCGGGCCGATCAACGTGCGAGTGAACGCGATCTCAGCCGGTCCCCTGCGCACGCTGGCGGCCAGCGCGGTCCGGGGGCTCTCGGGTTTCCGCGACGCCGTGGAGGGAATCGCGCCGCTGCGCCGCAACGTGACCCTGGAGGACGTCGCCGGGGTGGCGACGTTTCTGGCCAGCGACCTGTCGCGCGCGGTCACGGGCAGCACGATCTTCGCGGACAGCGGGTTCCACGTGATGGGCGTGGCCGGGCAGTTGGAGGTGGCGCGCAAGCCCGGCGACTAGCCCCAACCGTACCAGATCGAGGCGATCGCGACCGCGTTGTTGAGGGCGTGCGTGACGATCACCGGCACGAGACTCCGGGTGCGCTCGTAGAGGAAGGCCAGCACCAACCCGAGCACCAGAATGGGCAGCCCGTGCACGAGCTGAAGGTGCACGACCGAGAAGAACGCGGCGCTGGCCAGCGCCGCTGGCGCCGCGCCCCACCGATCACGCAATCCCCCGTAGACAAGCCCTCTGAAGAACACCTCTTCGCCTATCGGGACGATCACGATCACCAGGATGAGGAACCACGCCGTGGCCGCCCCGCCCGGAAGCGCTTCCATGACAGGGCGCAGCGGATCCAGCAGGTGCTCCGCCTCGGCGCGCGCCGCGGCCTGCGCCGGGCCCTCTGCGAGGCCCAGCAGGTAGACCGCCAGGTTCTCGCTTGCCAGCGCCACTGGAATCACCGCGACCGCGGCCGCAAGGCCAATCAGCACACACCGCGGCCAGGCCTCGGCGGTAAGGCCCAGGCGCGAGGGGGGCAGGGCGTACCGGGCCATCACAACATAGGCCGAGAGCCCCACAAACAGGGCGTTCTGCACGAGCGTGATCGTGGAGAGGTCCAGCAGTGAGAAGGGCAGCGCGATCCCTGCCAGGGTTGCCGCGAGCGGCAGCGTGATCGCGAACAATACGGTGATCGCGGCCATCTCGCCGATCCCCCAGGTGTCCGCGCGACGGACCGGGCGGAACGCCAGCAGGTAGATGGGCAGGGCGGTTGAGATCAGCAGCAGCAGTAGTACGGCGGTTGCCTGGGCCGATTCGGGCAGGGGATAGGCCGCGGCGAGGGGCATCGTGGGGAAGAGCGTTCGGCGGGGCGCCCCGCGCATCCTCCAGGGGCAAGGAGGGCCGGTCGCCATGCCGAAGTAAAGGGGGCCGAGGTGCAGAGCCGTGTCGCACGTTTCCGTCTACCGCCGGTGGCGGCCCAAGTCGTTTGAGGAGATCATAGGACAGGAGCGCATCACGCGCACCCTGCAGAACGCCATCAAGGCAGGGCGCACCAGCCACGCCTACCTGTTCGCCGGGCATCGCGGCACCGGCAAGACCACGACCGCCCGCATCCTGGCCAAGGCGCTGAACTGCGCTCACGGCCCCACGCCGACGCCCTGCAACGCGTGCAGCCAGTGCGAGGCGATCACGCGCGGTTTCAGCATGGACGTAATCGAGATCGACGGCGCCAGCAACACGAGCGTGGACGACGTGCGCGACCTCAAGGAGAAGATCGTGCTCGCGCCGACGGAGGGGCGGCACAAGGTCTACATCATTGACGAGGTCCACATGCTCTCCACCAGCGCCTTCAACGCGCTGCTCAAGACGCTCGAGGAACCCCCGGCACACGCGGTCTTCGTGCTGGTGACAACGGAACCGCACCGGATCCCCGCGACCGTGCTCTCGCGCTGCCAGCGGTTCGACTTCAGGCGCGTCTCGTATGGCGAGATCCTGGCGCGGCTGCGCACCATCGCCGATGAGGAAGGCATAGCGATTGACGATGCGGCGCTGGCGCAGGTTGCCCGCAGCGCCGACGGCTCGGTGCGCGACGGCGAGTCGGTCCTCGACCAGCTCAGCGCATACGCCGGAGGCCGGGTGGACCGGGACCTGGTGATCGGCGTGATGGGACTGATAGACGACGACGTGGCGACGGCGTTCGCGGACGCGGCCCTGGATCGGGACATCACCGCGGCGATGCGCCTGGCCCAGGAGACAGCCGACTCCGGCAAGGATATCCGCCAGGTCCTCCGGACGCTGCTGGAGCAGTTTCGTGACCTGCTGATCGCGAAGACCTGCGGCGAGACCGCCGCGGAGATCATCGACGCGCCGCCGGAGCGCCTTGCTCGGCTCGCGTCGCAGGCACAGCGGGCGACCGTGCCCGGATTGCTGCGAGCCGTGCGTGTCCTAAACGAGGCAACGAGCGATGCGCGATGGAGCACGCAGCCACGGCTCGCCCTGGAAGTCGCGCTGATACGGCTTGCACGCCCCGACATGGACCCGTCGCTGGAAGGCATCGTTGCCAGGCTCGAGCGGCTGGAGTCCGGGGGCGCGGCTCCTCCGCCGGGGGCGCAACCCGCCGCGCCTCCGGCAGCCCCGCGCCCGGCGCAGCCGCCCCCGGCAGGCCCCTCCCGCGCCACACCATCGCCTGCCGAGAAACCCTCGGCGGGTGACGCCGCGTGCATAGGCATTGACGACGTGCGGCGCCAGTGGGCGCGGGTGCTGGAGGACATAAAGCGCGTCAAGATGATCTGCCACGCCCTGCTGATCGAAGGGACGCCGCTGGAGGTCAGCGGCAACACCCTGGTCGTGGGGCTGCGTTCGGGCTACAACTTCCACCTGGACAACCTGCACCGCGCCGAGAACCGCGAGGTAATCGAGGGCGCGCTCGCCCGCGTGCTGTCACGTCCCCTGCGCTTCCGGGCCTGCCTGTACGACGCGCCCGCGGGCGGCGGTGCCGAGGCCGTGCGCCCGGCCGAGGCAAGGGCATCGCTCGTGGACCGCGCCAGAGAGCTGTTCGCCGGCGACATCGTGGAGGAGGACGGCCGTTGAGCACGGGCGGCATGGGCAAGATGATGAAGCAGATGCAGAAGCTGCAGGCCGAGGTGGCGCGGTTGCAGGAAGAGCTTGCGGCCGCACGGGTCGAGGCCCGCGCCGGCGGGGGTGTGGTTCGGGCCGTGGCCAACGGCCACGGCGAACTGGTCGAGCTGGAGATAGATCCCTCTGTGGTGGACCCAGCGGATGTCGGCCTGCTGGCGGACCTCGTGCTGGCGGCCGTGAACGAATCACAGCGCAACGCCCGCAGCATGGCCGAGGCCCGCATGGGCGCTCTCGCAGGGGGGCTTCGGATCCCGGGTCAACCCTAGCGTCCATGGACTACCCCGCCCCCCTCGCCCGGCTCATTGACGAGCTATCCAAGATGCCGACGGTCGGCCCCAAGACGGCCCAGCGGCTGGCGTTCCACATCATGCGGCTGCCCCAGGAAGAAGCGCAGTCGCTCGCCGACGCGATACTGGGCGTCAAGGCCGGGATGCGGTACTGCTCGGTCTGCTTCGGCATCACCGACACCGACCCGTGCGCCATCTGCTCCAGCCCGAACCGAAGCGATGATGTCCTCTGCGTGGTCGAGGACCCGCGCGACGTCATGGCGCTGGAGCGCACCCGGGAGTTCCGCGGGCGCTACCATGTGCTGGGCGGCGCGATCTCGCCGCTGGACGGCGTCGGGCCCGACGATCTGAGGATCTCCGAACTGCAGTCCAGGGTGCAAAAGGGCGGGGTCAGCGAGGTCATCATCGCCACCAACCCGCGCGTTGAGGGCGAGGCCACGGCGATCTACCTGGCGCGCCTGCTCAAGCCGCTGGGTGTCCGGGTGACGAGGATTGCCCACGGCCTGCCGGTGGGCGGAGATCTCGAGTACGCCGACGAGATCACCCTGGCCCGCGCGCTCGAGGGCCGGCGCGACCTGTAGATGCCGGACGGCGAGGCCGCTCAACCCGTCCCCAAGTTCGCCGCGCTACGCTCGAGGCCGTTCGCCATCTTCTGGGCCGGCCTGCTGGTCTCCCACACGGGCACCTGGATGCAGTCGGTGGGCCAGGGATGGCTGCTCTACCAGCTCACCAACACCCCGGTTTGGCTAGGGGCCTCGAGCCTGGCGTTCGCACTGCCGATGGTGATCCTGCCGCTGTTCGGGGGGGCCCTGGCCGACCGGATACAGCGTCTCAAGCTCATCCGGGGCATGCAGCTCGCCATGGCAGTCGCGGCGGCCACCCTGGCCGTAGTCACCTACCTCGAGAGGGTCACGGCCTGGCACCTTGCGGCGTTCAGCCTGATCCAGGGCATAGTGCTGGCGTTCGAGGGCCCGGCGCGGCACGCGACGATTCCCGACCTGGTGGACCGCAGGCACCTGCTGGGCGCGGTCTCGATGTTCCAGTCCACCTACCAGTTGGGCGGGTTCTTCGGGCCTGCGCTGGCCGGGATCGTCCTCGGCGTGCTGGGCAGCGGTCGTATCTACGCGCTCTTCGCGCTGAACTCCCTCACCTTCCTGATCAACGTGGCCGCCCTCTCGTGCATCCGCGGCGTTTCGCATCACACGAGCACGGACTCCTCGGGACCGGGATCGGTCACCGGCGGCCTCCGGTTCGTGTGGGGCCAGCCGGCGCTGCGCGCCCTGCTGGTTCTGATCATCGTCGCCGGGGTCTTCGGCCGCTCCTACATATCGCTCATGCCGGTCTTCGCCCGGGACATCCTCCACACCGACGCCCGGGGGCTGGGCTACCTCACCGCGGCGCCAGGAATCGGCGTGGTCTTCGGGGCCACCCTGCTGGCCGCGGGCGGGGCCACGGGCTACCGGGGAAGGACGATCATTCGGGCTGCCGTGGCGTTCGCCGCGCTCCTCGCCGCGTTTGCCTCGTCGCAGTGGATTGCGCTCTCGATCCCGTTGCTTGTGGCCCTGGGCGTCGCCACGATAACGCTCGTAGCGACGATGTCCACGTCCATGCAGCTGGCCGCCACCGATGCGATCCGCGGCCGCGTGATGAGCGTGTGGGCGATCGCGAACGTCGGGCTGCCCTCACTGGGAGCGATGGTGACGGCGAGCGCGGCCGCGCTCATGGGCGCGCCGCCGGCCGTGGCCGCGGGAGCCGTGCTGGTGGCCATCACGGCCGTCGGGTTACGGCGGAGAATACTGAGGGTGGCCTAGGCGCCGGGGCGAGCGCCCGCATCCAGCCAGGCGGGCCGCTGTTCACCCGAGAGCGCCAGGAGTATACTGGGCACGAGGCGAGGAACGTGGAGTTCGTGAGCCCCACCCTGGGGCACCTTTCATTCGGTGAGATGTTCCGCCAGCTGGTCGGATACATGAAGAGCGATCCCGACCAGAACTACCATTTGATAATCGGCACCGACTCGCTCGTTTCGGACGACACGACGTTCGTGACCGCGGTCGTGGTTCACCGGGTGGGACACGGCGGCCGGTACTTCTACCGGAAGTTCCGCAACCGCAAGATCGAGAGCCTCCGGCAGCGCATCATGTTCGAGACGTCGCTGAGCCTGGAGATCGCCCACCTTCTGACCACCGAGCTGGGCCGCAACGGGTACTCCAGGCTGCCCGTCGAGATCCACCTGGACGTCGGTCCCAACGGCGAGACGAAGCGGATCATCCGCGAGGTCGTGGGCATGGTCGCGGGATCGGGCTATGCCGCGGTCATCAAGCCCGACGCCTACGGCGCCACCAAGGTAGCGGACAAGCACTCGAAGTAGGCCGCCGCGCACAGGCAGGCGTGCCCGACGAGGGGAGGCCGATCGTGCGTCTCGGGGTGACGGTCGCGTACGCGCGCGTCCGGTACGGCGACGAGCCGACACTGGCAGAGTACGCTGAGTTCGCCAAGTGGGCGGCCGAGATGGGCTTCGCAGGCATCGAGCTGGCGGCGTTCAGCTCGGAGCACTTCTCACGCGAGTTCGGAAACCCGGGCGACGTGCGCGCGCTGGGGGCCCGCTGCCGGGCGCTGGGCATTGCGGTCAACGCCTTCGAGGCCGGGTGGCTGCGCCACCTGACCGTGAGCGAGGACCCCGGCGTCCGCCGCCTGGCGGTGGAAGGGTTCTCGCGCGGGTTGGAAACCGCACAGGCGCTGGGGACCGATCTGGTGTACCTGCACTCTGCCCCTCATCCATCGTGGAAGATCGAGTCCAGGCGGCTGTACGATGAGTTCACGCCGCCTATCAGCGTCGAGATTCCGCCCGAATTCGACTGGGACTCCGCGTGGGCTCAGTACCGGGGCGCGGTGGAGGCGATGGCAGAGCGGGCCGAGGAGGAGGGCGTGCGCATGGCCCTCGAGATCCGGCCCTACGAGATGGTCAGCAACGCCGACGGCATGTGCCGCCTGATAGAAGTTGTCGGATCGCCCTCGCTCGGGGTGGTGTTCGACACCGGGCACTTCCTGGTGCAGAAGGAGCTGTTGCCCGTCGCGATTGAGAAGCTGGCAGGACGGATCTTCCTTGTGCACCTCGCCGACAACAACGGGGTCTTGGATCACCACTGGGCGCCCGGAAAGGGCGCCGTGCCCTGGGAGAGCGTGCTGCGCGCGCTCGCCAAGGTGGGGTACGCGGGGTTCGCCAACATTGACGTCGCCGGCGCCTACGACGACATCGAAGAGGAGATAAGGCTCGGGCGCGACTTCATTCGCGGGCGCATGGCAGGCTGACCTCCCGCGCGTCCTCGAGGTGCGCTAGGCGTCCCCGAACAGCCGGCGAACGAACCGCAGCCCCTGCCGGGCTGCCGTCTCGAGGTCCGGGCGCGGCAGCATCTCCAGGCCCACGCCCCCGCCGTAGCCCACGTCGCGCAACGCGCGCACTATCGGGTGGAAGTCGACATGCCCCCAGCCGGGCGCCTGGCGGTTGCTGTCGGCGAAGTGCATGTGGGCCAAGAGCGGCGCCGCGCGCCTGATGGCGTCTGATGGCGAGACCTCCTCGATGTTCATGTGGAACGTGTCCAGCTGGAGACGCACCGGGGGCAGGTCCACGGCGCGAAGCAGGGCGCGTCCCTCCTCTGCCGTGTGGATGAGGTCGGTCTCGTAGCGGTTGCCCGGCTCGACCGCAAGCGTCAGGCCGATCTCGCCCGCGCGCAGGGCGCACTCCCGAACGCAATCCACCAGGTTCGCCCAGGCCTCGTCGCGCGAGATCCCGACCTGTAACTTCCCCCGGATCATCCCAATGGAAACGAATGCCGCCCCCGCGACGAGGGCGGAGTCGAGGCACCGGCAGGCGGCGCGCACAGCCTGCCGGCGTACTTCCGGGTCCGGATCGGCGAAGGTCAGCCCCTGCTCGAGGGCCACATAGCCGGTGGCGAGCCCTGCCACGGAGAGGCCGTGGCGCCCGGCCAGGGCGCGCAGCATCTCGGGGTCGGGGTCACGGGCATCGCGCGGCATTACCTCGACGGCATCGTAGCCGCATCCGGCCGCCACAGCGATCCCCTCGGCGAGGCTGCACTTCGAGGCGGCAGCCCAGAATCGCGATCCGGACGCGGTCAGGTAGAGAGACGCCTTCACCGGCACTCGCGGCGCGTGTCAGCCCGGGCGCAGCTCGGTCTGCCACCGCATGTAGGGCGCCAGCACCTCGGGGAGCCGCACGCTTCCGTCGGCCTGCTGACCGTTCTCAAGGATCGCTATGATGGCGCGTCCCGTAGCCGCCAGGGTGCCGTTCAGGGTGTGCACGTACTCGCTTCCGCCGCGCGCGCCCTCGCGGAACCTGGTTCCCATCCGGCGGGCCTGGAAGGCCCCGGCGTTGCTGCATGAGTGCGTCTCGCTGTATCCGCCGCGGCCCGGCATCCAGGTCTCGATGTCGTAGGTCTTCGCCATGCCCAGCCCGAGGTCGCCTCCGCACAGCAGCACGACGCGGTGGGGTAGGCCCAGCGCCTGCACGAAGCGCTCCTCGAGCCCAACCAGGTACTCGTGCTCCTCGCGGGACCTGTCGGGATGCGCGTACGAGAACATCTCTATCTTGAAGAACTGATGCACCCTGTACAGGCCGCGCACGTCGCGCCCGTGGGATCCGGCCTCGCGGCGGAAGCACCACGACACGCCGCCATAGCGCAGCGGCAGTGCCGCGGCGTCGAGCGTCTCGTCCATGTGATAGGCCGCCAGCGGCTGCTCGCTGGTTCCTATGAGCGCCAGGTCCTCATCCTCTACCTTGTAGGTCTGCTGGGTGTCCAGCGTCGCGCCGCCCCACGCCCCGGTGATCACCCCGCTGCGCACCAGCATGGGTGTCCCCAGCAGCGTGAAGCCCTCGCCCACCAACAGGTCCATGGCCATGCGCGCCAGCGCCGTCTCCAGCAGGACGCCGTCGCCGCGCATGTAGTAGAAGCGCGATCCCGAAGCCCGGGCGCCGCGCTCGAAATCGAGGATCCCAAGACCGGTCCCTAGCTCCACGTGATCGCGGGGAGTGAAGTCAAACGCGGGTGGCGTCCCCCACGTTCGAACCACGACGTTGGCCGATGAATCGGTTCCCTCGGGCACGGTCTCATCGGGGTGGTTGGGAAGCGAGCGGAGCAGGCCGTCGAGCTCGGATTCGGCGCTCGCCAGGTGCGGTTCCAGGTCCTTGATCCGGGCCGCGAGGACCTTCATCTCGGCGATGCGCGCCTCCCGGTCCTTCCCTTTGAGGGCAGGGATCTCCGCGGACGCGCGGTTCTGGTCGGCGCGCAGCCTCTCGATCTCCGCCAGGAGGGCGCGGCGGCGCCGGTCGATCTCAAGGGCCGCGTCAACCGGGCCGGGGTCGCGCCCCCGCTTCCGCAGCCCGGACCTGAACCTCTCGGGGTCCTCGCGGATCTGCCTCAGGTCCAGCATGCCTATCCCTCCGCGCTCAGGATCGCGGCCGCGGCCGCCTCAGCACCTGTGCACGCGACGCCGCCAACCTCTGGCAGCGCCGCTTCTAGAGCGCGCAGCCCGGCCAGCACCTCTTCGTCCAACACCCATCCCAGATGCCCGAACCGGAAGATCTTGCCTCTCAGGCGCCCTGGGCCGCCGGCCAGCACGACGCCGTAGCGGGTGCGCAATCGGGTAAGCAGCGCCGCCACATCAACGCCCTCGGGGGCCCACACTGCGGTGACCGCCTCGCTGGCGTCTTCCTCACTCGGAACCACCCGCAGCCCCAGCGCCCGAACACCGGCCCGCACGGCCATCGCGGTTCGACGGTGGCGCGCCCACCGGGCCTCGAGCCCCTCGGCCTCCACCATCCGCAACCCGGCGTGCAGCCCCCGGGCCACGCCGATCGCCGGGGTGTAGGGCGTGGCTGCCTCCGCCTCTCCCAGTTCCGCGCGCATCCGCTCGAAGGCCCAGTAGAACCTTGGGAGCCGCGCGGCCCTGGCGGCTTCCCAGGCGCGCTCGGAAACACCGATCATCGCCATCCCGGGCGGCGCCATGAGCGCCTTCTGGGACGCCGTTATCACGACATCGATCCCCCAGTCATCGGTTCGTAACTCGAGGGCGCCCGCGGAACTGATCGCGTCCGCGACTACCAGCGCCGGGTAGTCGCGCACCACCGATGCGATCGCGGCCAGGTCGTTGCGCACGCCGGTTGAGGTCTCGTTGTGCACGACAAGGACGGCGCGCGCGCCCGGGGTCTCCCGCAGCGCACTGCGCACCGCCTCGGGGTCGGCGGCCTGTCCCCAGGGCACCTCGACACGCCTGACCGCCACGCCGAAGGCCTCGGCTATGTCGGCAAACCGCTCGCCGAACGCGCCGCCGCACACCGCCACCACCGAATCCCCCGGGGAGCAGAGATTGACGATGGCCGCCTCCAGCCCACCTGTGCCCGAGGCGGTGAAGGGCAGGATCGTGTTGCGCGTCAGCAGGACGCGCCGCAGCGCCTCCAGCGTCTCGGCCAGCAGTCGCGTGAACTCTGGGGTGCGGTGCCCGACCATCTGCTGCGCAGAGGCCGCCAGTACCTCGTCTGGAAGCGGGGTCGGACCAGGGATGAGCAGGTACTGCCGCACAGCCAGCCTCCTTGTGGGCACGAAACGAAACGCCCGCCTCGTCAGAGACGGGGCGGGCTCCCGCGGTGCCACTCTGGTTCCTGGGCGCCGTAACGCCCGGACACTCGTGACGCTGTATCGGGCGCACCCGGGGGCTTGGGCCGGATGCCGTCGTGCGACTTCAGGCAACCGGGGTTCGCCCGCTGCTTCGGAGGGGATTCGACCGCGGCCCCGACCGGCTCGCACCGTCCGCCGGCTCTCTTGGTCGGGCGGACCCGCGTCTACTGGTCTCCGTCATCGCCCTATGGAGCGTACCTGCCTAATGGTAGCATCAGGCCCCTCCTCGAACAAGGCCGGCCTCAATTGCACTTGCTCAGGTGCGTCTTGATCCGGCACTCCGATTGGTCGCGCATCTCCGTGAAGGCGGCGATGATGTCGGCCTCCTTGACCGCCTTGAGCAGGCGGTCGTACATGCCGATCAGACCGGTCTCGGTCTGCTTCGCTGCCCTGCACGCCTCTGCGAGCGACGCCGGCGCCGGCACCTTGCCCGCGAAGGCATCGGCCGGCACGGCAACGCCGTACTTGGAGAATATGCCCTCCAGGTCGTCGTCGCGATCGGACTTCGCCCAGTGCGTATAGGGAAGGACCCCCTTGAACTTGCTCGCGGTCGCCTTGTACAGGGCCATGGCCTTGTACTCGGCGGTCATCGCCTCGGTGATGGCCCCACTGGACGCCGGACCAAGGAGAGCGGTGGAAGCCGAAACGGCCGCGGCTGTGCCTGCCAGCACCGCCGCGCAGACGATGATCCCTGCTGTCACCTTGACCCTGGTGTTGCCGAACGAACGCATCGGATAGTCCTCCCTTCCACGGGTCTCCCCGAGCCATCGTGGGCGCCCTGTTCATCGGGCGCCCACGATCATGGTAGAACCCACGTGTTAGGCGAGCGTGAAGACTGTGTGAAGCCCGTGCGAAGATGGAACCTACGAGGCCAGCACGCGCGACATGATCTTCAGGCCCACCTCCATGGCCTTCCACGGCGCGCCCGCGTGAAACGGCTCACCCGCGCCAAACCGCCACGGTAGGTAGAGCCCAAGCAGCTTCTTCCCGAGCCGCCACGGGACCGACGATCCGACCCGGTAGAGCGCCTTCGCGTCCGGCTGCACCTCGACCGGCCGCTGCGGATCCCCGGTCAGGCGCAGCGGCACCTGCGCGAAGGTGGCCTTGTCGAACTGCTCCATCACGCACATGCTCACCGGCCTGAACTCGAATGCCGGTGTGGTCCCCAAGACCTGCGATGCCAGATGCTCCGCGGCCGCGTCGGCCTGGAGGAAGGCAAGGAAGGCCTGCTTGACCGGGAAATCCCCCGCATCTCCGGCGGCATATACGTTGGGGTATCCCGCAACCTGGCGCGTGCCCAGGTCTGTCTTGAGGAATCCCCGTTCGTCACCTGGCAGACCGGGGAAGGGCGTCGCGGCGACATATGGTGGGAACGATATCAGGAGATCGTACGGAAGGCGCCGGCCGTTCCTGTACGCGACCTCGCCCTGCTCCACTCGCTCGACCACGTACTGGGTGTGGCCGGTGATACCGCGGCGGGCGAACTCGCCCGTCACCTCTTCGTGCAGGCGCGGACCAAACACCTGAATGTACCCGGCCTCGTGGGTTGACCAGGCGATCTCCACCGCGCTGCGCGCCCCCTTGCGCCGCAGCCAGGTGTCGAGCATGAAGACCATCTCGTAGAGAGGTCCCGAGCACTTGTTGTTGGGGGGAACGAGGAACAGGACCTGCCTGCGCCTCCCCTGCCTGGCGTCTTCGAGAAGGGCGTCGAGCGCCCCCCGCAGCCGGAGCATCTCATCGACCGTCCAGACGGTCTGCGCGTACTCGCGCAGGCCCGGGATCTCGTCGGGGCGCATGCTGGCGCCGGTGGCCACCACCAGGAAGTCGTAAGGGTGTTCCTGGCCGTCAACCGCAACGGTCCTGGCCTCGGGGTCCACCCCGCCCACCGCGCCCTTGACGAAGGTGATTCCCTTGCGGTGCGCCGGCCGGGCAAGCGGGATCTTCAGGGTCTCGGGGTCGAGGCCAAACGGAATGTAGATCGTGTTCGGCTTGAAGAGGAACTTCTCTTGGTCGGAGATGAGGGTGATCTTCGCCCGCTCGGCCAGGCGCATCTTCAGGTAGAAGGCCGACTCCAGCCCTGCGAAACCCCCGCCCGCGACCAGTATGCGCGGAGCTGCCTTGTCCATGGTCTGCCTCCTCTTGGCTGTGGACTATCCTTGCTTCCTGGTCGAGATTCCGAAAGGCATGTAGAGCGGGCACGTGCCGACCAAGCTCGTCAGCAGGAAGACGACGGCGACTATTCCCAACACGATTGCGAGCGTGCCGCTGATCTTGCCGGCGAAGTACAGTGCGCCGATCAAAATCGCCACCGCGATGCGGATGATCCTGTCGGTGGTTCCCATGTTTGGTTTCATCTTGCGTTCAACCCCCTTCAATCGTGCTGCTGCACGTCAACCTAACCGGCAAACGATGCCGCCGGCACGGTCATTCCCACCCGACCGGAACGCGCACAGCAGGGGCCCGCCCTACGGGCTTCGGCTGAACCACTCGTTCCAGTGGAAGGTCCCGGGGCCGCCGGCCACGCCGCGCAGTTCGGCGCGGTGAAGCAGAAGGGGGAACCAGTCGCCCAGGCGCAGGGCGACCGCATCGTCGTAGAACCGCTGCTGCGCGCGCGACCATATCGCAGAGCGCACCGCCGGGCTGGTATGGCGCACCAGCAGCCGCAGGTGCGCCGCCATCTCGCGGTCCTGGTACCAGCCCGGCCACGACGGCTGGAGCGGGAGCAGGAAGACCGGATCGGGCACGAACGCGAACGTGGTCGCGAAGGCGTCCCAGCCCTCGGGGCGCGCGCGGCGGGACACCAGCGTAGCCCAGTCCATCACCTGCAGTTCGATCGCGAAGCCGGCCTGCTCGAGCTGTGACCTCGCGATCGTGGCCGCCGTCATGTGGTGGGGCATCTCGCTGCTGACCATCCAGCGCAGCGGTTGGCCGCGGTAGCCGGCCTCGGTCAGCATTCGACGAGCGGCGGCCGGGTCGCGCTGCCGGTAGATCGGTGCACCGGCCTCGGTCCAGAGAGGGTGCTCGCGCGGGAAGAACGACGGCGTCGCCCGCCAGAACCGCGGGGGCCCGTACGTGCCGCGCAGGACCGCCTCCTCGTCAATCGCCGCGACGACGGCCCGGCGCAGCGTCCGGTCGGTCATAAGTCCTGTGCGGTGGTTGAAGGCAAACCCAGCCCACGCCGGGGTGGTGATGGGGTGCGGCGTGACGCCGCGCACACCCTGGAGCCGCGGATACTCGTCGTGGGGGATCGAGTGGGCGAAGTGGTAATCGCCCCGCAGCACGCCGGCGATCCGCACCGAGGCGTCGGGCACGGGCAGGAAGACCAGCGCGTCGAGATACGCTTCGCGCCGCCCGGCCAGCCCGTCGGGCGGCTCGTCGCGCGATCGGTACCGCTCGAACCGATCGAGCCGGATGTGCACGTCCGGAAGGTGCTCGACGAACCGGTAGGGTCCGGTGCCGATGAGGCGGCGCACAATCCCCCCCGCGGCCTCCTCGATCACCTCGCGGGGGTAGATCACGGCGCCCTGGCTCGGGATCGCGAGCGCCAGGGGCACGAGCCCGTTGGATTCGCGCAGGCGCATCGTCACTGTGAAGGGCTCGGGGCTAGCGAGGCTCTCGATGTCGCGAAACAGCTCGCGCCCGCGCGCCGCGACCTGTCCCCACCTCTGCAGCGAGGCGACGACGTCGCCGGAGTTCATCTCGCGGCCGTGGTGGAACAGCACGCCACGGCGCAGCACAAAGGTGTACGTGCGGCGGTCCGGGGTTACGCTCCAGCGCTCGACGAGCAGCGCTCGCGCCTCGTAGCGGCCCGAGAGGGCAAACAGCCCCTCGAAGATGTGGATGGCCACATCCTGCGTCGGCCCGCCGGTGGTCCAGTGCAGGTCCAGGGTGGGAGGCTCGCCGGTGTGGGCTATCCGCAGCACACCACCGCGGACGGGCTGTTCCGCGGCAGGCCCGGTGGCCGTCGGGCCTGCCGCGAGCGGCCGCAGTGCCGCACACCCCAGCAGGAAGGCGGCGGTCAGAAGCACCCGGGCCAGCCTAGACATCGAATATCACGCGCGCCGACCAGCCCAGGTCGTCCTGCCGCACCTCGATCATGTGATAGGTCGCCGCCTTCACATCGCGCAGCAATCGGTGGCGATCAGGGTCGTACGGCTCGCCGTGGACGGTTGCGCGCAGACGCCCTGGGCAGATCTGGTCAACCACGAAGACGCCTGGCACGAAGGACTCGACGGCAAGCACCGCCAGCAGGTCGTTGAGCCAGGCCACCAGCAGCCCCTCGTGATCGTCGGCTTCCACGCGCCGCTCGAGCCACGCTCGATTCTGGACGGTGGCGGGATCGATGATGAGCGAGAGCATGCCCTCGGCCGCGGCCTCAAACACCTCGGCCAGGCTGGCGCCACGCGCGACGATGCCGATATCGGCCGTGTGTTCTATGACCTCAAAGGTGCCCATTGTGGATATAATACCTGAAGAACCAGAAGGGGGGTGCCGCCGTGACAGAGCGTGAGCGCGTTCGGCTCACGTCGCTGGTCGCCTGCGCCGGCTGAGCGTCCAAGCTCTCGCCGGGCGACCTGGCGCACGTGCTGCGCCTCATGAAACCTGGAAGCGACCCCGACCTGCTGGTCGGGTACGACACGGGCGATGACGCGGCGATCTACAGGCTGTCCGATGAGGTCGCGCTGGTGCTGACCGTGGACATCTTCACGCCCGTGGTGGACGACCCGTACCACTACGGCCTCATCGCCGCCGCCAACGCGTTCTCGGACGTCTATGCCAAGGGCGGGCGGCCGCTGCTTGCGCTCAACGTCGCGGCGTTCCCCCGCAGGCTACCGCTCGAGATCCTGGCCGAGATTCTCCGCGGCGGGGCCGACAAGGCCGCCGAGGCAGGCGTACTGATAGTGGGCGGGCACACGATTGACGACCCCGAGCCCAAGTACGGGCTGGCGGTCACCGGGCTGGTGCACCCGGCGAGGTTCGTATCCAACGCTGGGGCGCGGCCAGGCGACCTGCTGTACCTGACCAAGCCGCTCGGGCTGGGCGTCATTACAACGGGCATCAAGCAGGAGAAGACGCCGCCAGGGGTTGCGGCGGAGGCCGTGCGGGTGATGGGGGCGCTCAACAGCGCCGCGTCCGAGGCCATGCTGGAGGCCGGCGCCCATGCATGCACGGACGTCACCGGCTTCGGGCTGCTGGGGCACCTGCACGAGATGGTAGAGGCCAGCGGTGCGGGCGCCCGAGTACGGGCGCGCGCGGTGCCGATCCTGGACGGCGCGCGCGAACTGGCCGAGCAGGGAGCCGTGGCCGGAGGTACGGCGCGAAACCTCGAGTGGCTGGCGGACAAGGTCGTCTGGGATGCGGACATCGATGAGATCACGAGGGTCTTGCTGGCCGACGCGCAGACCTCGGGCGGGCTGCTGATAGCGGTCCCTCCAGCGAAGGCGGGTGCGCTGGAGGAGGCGCTGCGTTCGCGCGGCGTGGGGACCATCGCGCAAATCGGGGAGATCACCGCGCCGGGCGGGGCGCCGATCGAGGTAACGCGCGCCTCCTAGGCGGAATCCCGGCGCGCCGCAGGGGCGCGGCCGCATCAGTAGAAGGCGACGTTCTTCGGAAAGACTGCCCTGGTGATGTCTCTCACAATGGAGTTGGCGACGCCCGGCGCCGGCTTCTCCCTCTGGCTGTTCACGAAGGCAATGATCGTGGCGTCCTCGGCCGGCAGGTAGTAGGCGGCCGTGTTGTACCCGGGTATCCCGCCGGTGTAGCCGAACCATCCGCCCGTGCATCCGATCCCCAGCCCGAACCCGAGGTTCGGGCTGCCCGTGTCAACGCACGTCAGGCGCTCCTTCTGGCTCGCCGCGCTGTTGGTGCTGCCTGTCACGTAGGCCTTGACCCACTTCCTCATGTCCTCCATGTTCGATATCATCACGCCTGCCGCCCCGGCGACCGAAGGGTGGAACAGCACGGTCTGGTCCTGCCAGGCGCGGTCCGGGCCAAGCGTGTAGCCGCGGCTGTGGGGTTCGGGCATGCGAGGATCGTTGACCGGATAGATCGTGCTGCGCAGCGCAAGGGGCAGGAGCAGGCGGTCCCTTATCTCGTTCTCGACGCGGTTGCCGGTGACCGCCTCGATGATCAAGCCCAGCAGAAGGTAGCCCGTGTTTGTATAGTAGTACTTCCCCGGCTCCCCGGGTGAGAACCGCGGGGGATTGCTGACTGCGAGCGTCACCAGCCGCCGTGGATCCATCCTCGCGTGGGGGGTGATCGGCATCTTATCAAGCTGCGGCGCGTGGTAGACATCGAAGAGACCGCTCGTCATGTTGCATAGCTGGCGCACCGTGATCTTCTCGGACCCTGGGACATCCACGCCCAGGTCAAACTTGACGAGCCTGTCATCGAGGCTGAGCTTGCCCTCGTCTACAAGCTGCAGCAGGACCGTGACGACGAAGGGCTTTGTATTGCTGCCGACGCGGAACCTGTCTCTCGCATCCATGCCTCTCCTGGCGTGGACATCCGCGTAGCCGAAGCCCTTGGCGAAGCTCCCCCTGCGAGGAGCCCACACCCCCACCACGGCCCCGGGCACTGGCTCCCTCCCTCCGAAGAAAGCCAGGTTACCAGTTACCGCGGCCTCTATCTGCCGCAGGACCTCGGCGTCGAACATGGCCGTCGTGCCCTTCCTGTCGCAGGCGGCAGAGGCAGTCGCCAGGAAGACGGCGAGGCAGACGGCGGCGATCCTGAAGGCCCTTGTCTCCAACTGCGCTTCCTCCTGTCTACATGGGACGGACTATGCGCGCCCGGCTGCAGCGTCTCATTCTCCATGACACCGCGGTAGGCCTTACGGCGTCAGGAGGCGCGCGCCCATGAACAAGTGCTGCTGGGCGTAACCCGCAAGCGGGCCGAACCGGTCCCTGGCCCACGCGCGTACGGCGCCCGGGGTCGCCGACCGGCCGTCCAGGTACCACCGCTCGACCGCCCGGCGAACCCAGACGTCCACCGGGAACGCCTCGCCCCGCCCGAAGGCGAAGAGCAGCACGCAGTCGGCGACCTTCTCGCCGACGCCTGGGAGATCGAGCAGAGCGGCCCGCGCAGCATCGAGCGGCAGGCCGGCGATCCGCTCGAGGTCGGCGTCCCTGTCTGCCACGAGGCGGGCCAGGTCGCGCACGTACCGGGCGCGGTAGCCCAGGGCACAGGCGCGCAGCGCCGCAAGGCGGGCCTCGGCCAACCGCTCCGGGCGAGGAAATGCCCAGCCGGCGGCGTGAATCGGAGCGCCGAACCGGCGCGCCAAGCGCTCGATGCTAAGGCATATCTTGGGGATGTTGTTGAACGCTGAGATCAGGTAGGATACCAGGCACTCCCAGGGATCCTGGCGCATGATGGCTATGCCCGATGTGCACGGCAGGACCCGTCGCAACACGGGATCGCGCACCAGCGCGGCCTCGATTTCCCCAAGCGGCTCGCGGACGCCGAGATGGCGAGCCAGGCGCTCGGGAGATCCGCCTTGCCCATGCCAGCATGCCCGCAGGCCGCCGGGGGCCTGGGCAACTTCTGTCACGGTCCGACCGACGACTCCGCGCGCGGTGACGAGGCCGGGCCCGGGGAGGGCGGCCGGATGCGCGGGCGGCGGGAGCAGCGTCCAGCGAAAGCACTGCCCGCATGATAGGGTGCGCGCCAGGTCGTAGGGCGGTGCAACCGGGATGAGCGCGGTGCGCATCGCCCAGGTCAGTCCTCGAGGATACCCGCGTCCAGCACCAGCTGCGACCAGGTCTCCATCTGGGCGTACCTCGCGCGCACCTCGGCGATCTCGGCCAGGCGCCCGGTGAGCAGGTCGGTCTCCCGGATGGCCACGCGGCCGGACGGTACGTCCACTATGTGCACGAGGCCGAAGTGTACCTGCCCGACCGCGTTCTCGTCGTCGTTTAGGACGCCCACCAGCCGTGCGGTCCAGGGGCCGTCTGCTATCAACTCCTCGTCCAGTTCGCGCCGCAGGCCCGCGGCCACGGCGGCATCCACGCGGGCTGCCGCGCCGGCGACCTCGCTCAGGTCGGCCTTGGCGACGTGCCCTCCCACGCCTACGGAGTAGAGGCCATGCAGCCGGCCTTCGTCCCCGGACCGCGTGCGCTGGAAGAGCATGTAGCGCCCCGCGCCCTTGACCAGCAGGTAGGGGATGATCTGCTTGTGCGATGGGTCGTCCTCGACATCACCCCTGCGCCTGAAGATGCCGAAGCGGCGCACACGATTCAGGTATCCGTCTAGGCCGTCGGCGGTCATGCCTCGGAACGGGCCCTGGTAGAACAGGTCCGCGCGGGGAACGACCAGGATCTCCTCATCCGCACCCATCAGGGGATCACCTTATCTCCGCGGATTCCAGAGCGCCCGCATCCGGGATCGAGTAAACGAACTTGGCCAGCACCACCGGGCGAAGCGCATCCCTGATTCGCGGCAGCAGGAGTGGGATGTCGGGAAGCACTGGGATGGCGGTCAGCCCCTGTGGCGGGACCCATCGCAGCGGCCCTTCGCAAGACGGCGCAACGACGCGGTCCTCCACGCATGCCGAGAACAGGAAGATCACCCAGTGCTCGCCCGTGGAGCGCACGACCACGGTGGCGACCCCGCGGAAGTCCAGCTCGGGCGCGATTCCCGCCTCCTCCCGCAGTTCGCGCCGCGCGGCGTCGAGGGGATCCTCTCCCCGGTCTATCTTGCCGCCCAGGGCGTTCCACAGGCCGGCGTCGGGCTCGTGCCGGCGGCGGATAAGGAGCACGTCGTCGCCGCAGAAGACGAAGCAGAGGGTCCGCAGATAGATCGCCGCGGGCCCATCCGGATGCGTGCGTGGCGCCAGGACCCCCATCAGCGGTAGTACGCCATCTTCATCGCCGTGCGCGCGCGATCGAGCGTCTCTTGCGCCTCGGCCCTAGCGCGCCGGCTCCCCTCCATGATAACCTCCGTGACCATCCCGGGGCGGGCGGCGAAGCCGGCCCTCCGCTCCCGGATAGGTTCGAGGAAGGCGCCAAGCGCGCGGACGAGCCGCTTCTTCACCTCGACATCACCGACGCGCCCGGCGCGGTAGCGCTCCTTCAGTTCTTCAACCTCGGCCCGGTCGGCGTTGAACGCGTCGTGATACACGAACACCGGATTGCCTTCCACCGTGCCCGGATCAGTGGGGTGGATGCGCTTGGGATCGGTGTACATGCTCATCACTTTCTGGCTCACCGAGTCGGGGGCGTCCGAGAGGTAGATCACGTTGCCCAGCGACTTGCTCATCTTGGCCTTGCCGTCGGTGCCCGGCAGTGTGCCGACCTCGCCGATCAGGGTCTCGGGCTCGGGGAAGACCGGTCCGAACTGCTCGTTGAACCGCCGCGCGATCTCGCGGGTGAGTTCAAGGTGCGACGACTGATCCTTGCCCACGGGGACAATCTCTCCCCGCACGCACAGGATATCCGCCGCCTGCAACACCGGGTACCCGAGCAGGCCGGCCGAGGGCTGGGCGATGTGGAGATCGTGCATCTGCTCCTTCAGCGTGGGCACACGTCGCAACCGGGGCACCGTCACCAGCATCGAGAACAGCAACTGCAGCTCCGGGATCTGCGGGACCGCCGATTGCAGGACGACCGTGGACCGCGCAGGATCAATGCCCACGCTGAGATAGTCGAGCACTATCTCACGGATGTTCTCCTCGATCTCCTCGAGGTGATCCAGGCGCGTGGTCAGGATGTGGTAGTCGGCGAGCAGGAAGAAGCAGTCGTACTCGTCCTGCAGCCGGACGCGGTTGGCCAGCGTGCCGACGTAGTGCCCCAGGTGGAGCTTCCCGGTGGGGCGATCCCCGGTCAGCAGGCGTCCCTTCTTCATGGCGGTTCTCCTCCCAACGTTTCGTCGGACGTCCCGGCTTCGATGCCCCGGCGCAGCCGCGCCAGCTCGATTTCGTAGCGCGTCAGCGCCCGAAGGATCGCGGCCCGGTTGGCCTGGCAGATCGCGGCCCACATCTGGGAGGGGCTGCTCGCGACGCGCGTCATCGCGGCGTAGGCCGGGCCGGCGATCGCGCGGGCGTCGCCTGCAACCGCGCGGCAGAGCGCCAGGCTCACCAGGTACGGCAGGTGGCTGATCTGCGCCGCCATCTCGTCGTGCGCCGCGGGATCGAGCAGCACCGGGCGCATACCGAGGCGCGCAACGATCGTCTGCATCGTCGCCACCGCCTCGGGCACCGTGCGCGCGGTGGGCGTCAGGATGAAGGGCCGCCCGTCCAGCAGGCCGGCGTCGGCCGCGGCCATCCCCTGCCCCTCGCTTCCTGCCATTGGGTGCCCGCCCACGAACCTTGCGCCTGCCGGCAGTGCCGCCTCCACGGCCTCCACGATCGGCGCCTTCACGCTCCCAACGTCCGTGATCAGGGCGTCGCGGCGGGTGCGCCGAGCGGCGGCGATCACGGTTGCGGCCACCTGATCGATCGGCGTCGCTACGATCACGAGGTCGGCCTCCCCCACGCAGTCGAGGTCCGTGCTGCCGGCGTCAATCGCGCCGCGGTGTGCGGCCAGGGCCAGCGCGTCGGGATCCGAGTCTACACCGAGCACGCGCACGCCGATCTCGCGAAGCCGAAGGCCCAGCGATCCGCCGATCAGCCCCAGGCCAACAACGGCCGCCACGCGGGGAGGCGCGACGTGCGTCGCGTCCGGCCCTTCCACGGCTACATCTCCCGGCCCAGGGCGCCGGCGATGGGCCGCAGCGACGCCATCAGGCCGGCGAAGTTGTCCAGATTCAGCGACTGCGGGCCGTCGCTCAGCGCGTTGGCGGGATCCGGGTGCACCTCGACCATCAGGCCGTCGGCGCCCGCGGCCACCGCGGCCCGCGCCATCGGCGCCACGAGGCGCCACTTCCCGGTTCCGTGGCTCGGGTCCACCAGAACCGGCAGGTGCGAAAGCTGCTTGAGCACTGGCACCGCGGAGAGATCGAGCGTGTATCGGGTGTGGCCGTCGAATCCGCGGATGCCGCGCTCGCACAGCACGACCTGGTAGTTGCCCTCGCTGAGGATGTACTCGGCGGCCATCAGCAGCTCCTCGATCGTGGCGCTCACGCCGCGCTTGAGCAGCACCGGCAGCCGGGCGCGTCCGGCCTCGCGCAGCAGGGTGTAGTTCTGCATGTTGCGCGCTCCGATCTGGATCATGTCGGCGTAGCGCACAACGAGCTCGAGCTGCGCGGCATCCATGGCCTCCGTGACAACCGGAAGACCGGTGCGGTCACGTGCCTCGGCGAGCAGGCGTAGCCCTTCTTCTTCTAAGCCCCCAAACGAGTAGGGCGAGGTCCTGGGCTTGAACGCGCCGCCCCGGAGGAGCGTTGCGCCGGATGCCTTGACGCCGTCGGCGGCCGCCAGTATCTGCTCTCGGCTCTCCACCGAGCATGGGCCGGCGACCACGGCCACGCGGGGGCCGCCTATCGGCCGTCCTCCCACGGTCACGACGGTATCGTGCGGGATGAACTCCCGGCTCACCAGCTTGTACGGCTGGAGGATCGCCACCACGCGCTCGACGCCCGGAGCCACCTCGAGCGACTCGCGCAGGATCTCCTTGGTGCGGTCGTCACCGACCACGCCGATGACCGTGCGCGATACACCGATCGAGACATGCGTGGCGAGGCCAGCGCCGCGAACCTTCTCGATCACGGCCTGCACGTGGCGTTCGCTGGCGCCTGGCTCCATGACAACGATCATGCCGTCGCCTCCAGGATCACGAGCCCAACACGAACACAAACACCCCTCGCCCACTGGGGACGAGAGGTGCGCTCCCGCGGTGCCACCCGGGTTCCGCGCCTCCTGCGGGCGGGGGTTGACTCACCCCGCGGCGCCGCGGCGCGGCACTCTCGCTCCGGTCTCGGCGGAGCAACCGATGAAGCTACGGCATCGAGGGCCTTCGCTCCATGCCTCCCGGGCCCATTCGCCGCTGCGTGGTTGCCGCGCTTCCACCTGTGCGCGGCTCTCTATCCCCGGCAGCGCCCTGGCGGCACTGCCGGTGCCCTTTCGGGAACCGCCGTTGGCGGGTACTCATCCCGGTCATCGGCCTATGAGATTGACTCGCAGTATAGCATGGCGCCTGTGCACCGAGCAACGCGCGACGGGCTCTGTGTCCCGCAGGAAGGCGGCGCCTGGCACCGAAGTAACAATATTTAAACGATTCAAACGAGCCATCACCAATCGGCAGGGGAGGGTCGGGTATGAGCGGCGAACGCGATCTGGATCAGATGCTGCGCGGGCTGAGTCCCTCGACGCGGCGTGAGTTCCTCAAACGGGCAGCCGCGATGGGCATCACCGCGGCCGCCGCGCAGGCAATGCTCATCAAGAACCCCGCCATCGTGACCGCGGGGCCTAGCGCTAGGCGCGGCGGGACTATCCGCATTCTGAGCCACCAGGAGGTGGCCAGCCTGAGCCCCGACGACATCGGTCCCACGATGCAGTGGAACATAATCACGCAGATCCACAACGCGCTGGTCGAGGTCAACGACAACTTCGTCATTGAGCGCGTCCTTGCCTCGAACTACCTGGCGGCGAAGGACGGGTTGAAGTACACGTTCACCCTGCGCAAGGGCGTGAAGTTCCACGACGGCAGCGAATTCACCGCCGACGACGTCAAGTACACCTATGAGTTCCACATGAACCCCGACAACGCGACGATCCAGGGCGTCCTGTTCAAGGCCGTGGACAAGGTGGAGACCCCTGACAAGTACACGGTCGTGGTCAAGATGAAAGAGCCCAACGCCGCCTTCCTGCGGCAGGCGGCGACGGTCTTCATCGTGCCCGCCCGCTACCACAGCCGCATAGGGGAGAAGGCCTACAAGGCCGCCCCGATTGGAACCGGCGCGTTTCGTCTCAAGGAGTGGCGGCCCGCGGAGTTCACGGTCGTCGAGGCGTTCGATCAGCACTTTCGGGGCAGGCCCAACGCCGACTTCGTCCGGCAGGACGTCGTACCCGACCCATCGGTGCGCGCGATCGCGCTGCGCACAGGAACCGCCGACACGTCCGCCTGGCCCCTGCTGTCGGAGGACAACCTGCGCTTCGAGGCCGAGCCGGGCTACACCGTGTTCCGCACCTCGAGCCTGGCGGTCAACCACTTCCCGCTCAACAACGAACACCCCATACTCTCGGACAAGCGCGTGCGTCAGGCGATGATGCACGCGATCGATCGCCAGCGCATGATTGACGACGTCTTCCGGGGCACGGCGATAATCGCGCACTCCATCTTCCCGCCCGCGCTGGCGTACTGGTACGAGAAGGGCGTCAAGCAGTACCCCTACAGCCCCGACCGCGCCAGGGCGCTCCTGGAGGAGGCCGGCTGGCGGATGGGGCCGGGCGGCGTCCGCGTGAAGGACGGGCAGCGCTGCACGTTCACCTGCGCCGTGATCACCGGCGACCGGGCGCGCCGCCCGCAGGCCGAGATCGCCCAGCAGGAACTGGCAGCCGTGGGAATCGACATGCGCATCGTGGAGCGGCCCGTCGCCACCATCCTTGCCCAGCTTCCCAAGGGCGAGATGGATGCCTCGCTGTTCAACTGGACCTACAACGCAGGCGGGGGCGAGCCCGACCCGTCGGCCACCCTGCGCGTGGGCGCGGCGCGCAACTTCTCGCGCTTCAAGAACCAGCGGGTCGAGGAGTTGCTGCCCGCCGGGCTGCGCGAGGTAGACCCTGCCAAGCGCAAGAAGATCTACAGCGAGGTCCAGAAGATCGTCGCCGAGGAGGTCCCGTTCCTCCACATCATGTACTGGGACTGGTTCATCATCTTCAACAGGCGGATCAAGGGGCTGCCCGCCTCGACGCAGTCGGGTTCCACCCTCATCCGCGACGCCTACAAGTGGTGGATAGAGTAGACAAGGCAGTGCTGGAATCTCAACTCACTCCCGGGGGGCGCGGCGCAAGGTGCCGGCCCTCCGGGCTCAACTTCCCGGCCGCACGGCGCGCTGAATGCTAAGATACCTCGCTTCGCGCTGCATGCAGGGCGCCGTCGTCGTCCTGCTGGTCAGCATCGGAACGTTCTCGATGATGCACTTCATCCCCGGGGATCCTGTGGACCTGATGGTGGGCGAGGCACAGGTCACCCAGGAGCAGCTCGACATGATCCGCCGGAAGTGGGGATTCGACCGACCTGTCCACGAGCAGTACATCACGTGGGCTGTAAACATGGTGCGCGGCGACTTCGGCCAGTCGGTCATACGCACGGGCGTCCCGGTGCGCACCATGATCGGCGAGGCCGCGGTCGTCACCGCCAAGCTCAACCTGCTGGCGTTCTTCATCTCGATTGCGATCGCCCTGCCGATGGGCATCGTGGCCGCCGTGCGACGATACTCCGGCTTTGACTACACCATCATGGTGTCCTCAACGCTCGGCCTGGCCCTGCCGAACTTCTGGATAGGCCTGATGCTGATCGTGCTCTTCTCGCTGCTTCTCGGCTGGCTGCCCCCGTTCGGGCTGCCTTCGTGGAAGGGCTACGTCCTGCCCGTGGCGGTGATCGTGGCGAATCAGACGGCCCTGCTGGCTCGGATGATGCGCGCTTCAACCATCGAGGGCATGGGCGAGGACTACGTTCGCACCGCGCGCGCCAAGGGGCTCGTAGAAAGGATCGTGGTCTCGCGGCACGTGGTGCGCAACGCCCTGCTCCCGGTCGTCACCGTGATCGGATACCGCATCGCCTTCCTGCTGAGCGGCACGATCGTGATCGAGAACGTGTTCGCCCTCCCGGGGCTCGGCCAGTTGTTCATTGAGTCGGTCAACCGCGTGGATTACCAGGTCGTTCAGGCGATCGTGCTGCTGCTCAGCGTGCTGGTGGTGGTGGGGAACCTGCTCACCGACCTGGTCTATGGCTTCATTGATCCACGGATTCGCCTCGGGTGATCGCATGATCTGGCAAGCACCCGCGATCCCAGAGCCCCAGCGCAGGTCCGAGTTCTCCCGCGCCTGGCGCCGGTTCAGACGCTACCGCCCAGGGTTGTTCGGGTTGTGCTTCATCCTGGCGCTCGTGGTGATGGCGGTGGTCCCGGACCTGCTCTCACCGCACTCGCACACACAGATCTTCCGCGGGATGCGCGGAGCGCCGCCCTCGTGGTCACACCCGCTGGGATTCGACCACATAGGCCGCGACATGCTGAGCCGCACGATCTGGGGCTCGCGCGTGGCCCTCATTGTCGGGCTGCTGGCAACCGGGATCTCGGTTGTGCTCGGGGTGGCGATCGGCGCCACATCCGGCTACATCGGCGGCCGTGTGGACGCGTCGCTGTCGCGCGTAGTGGACACGCTCATGGCCTTCCCGGTCCTGGTGCTGCTGATCACGCTTTCGGCGGTTCTGGGGCCGAGCCTGGTGACGGTCGTGGTGATCATCGGGATCACGGGCTGGGCGCAGTACGCCCGGGTGGTGCGTGCCGAGGTGCTGAGCCTGCGCGAGCGCGAGTTCGCCCTGGCGGCGAGGGCCGCCGGGGCCGGCGACGCACGGATCATCTTCCGGCACATCCTACCCAATGTCATGGGGCCTGTGATCGTGCTGGCCAGTCTTGGCATCGGCGGCATCATAATCCTGGAATCCGCCCTCTCGTTCCTGGGGCTGGGCGTGCAGCCGCCGACCGCCTCGTGGGGAGGCATGCTCTCCGACGGCAGGGCATTCATCCTCATCTACCCGCAGATTGCTATCGCGCCGGGCGTGATGATCTCGCTCACCGTGCTCGCCTTCAACCTGATGGGCGACGGGCTGCGCGATGCCCTGGACCCCCGTCAGCACGACTCCTCGCTGGACCGGTAGGCCGCATCCAGATCGAGCGGGTAGATCGGCCGGCGTACGTGCCGGAAGGTGAAGTGCGCCAGGTTCGACGAGCACAGCCCAGGCGGGTCGGTGGTGATTATGCGCGATGCCAGCGGCTCGTATCCGGCGCGGAAGTGCGCGCTGGACTTCAGGCCCACGATCCGGTAATTCCGCACGTCGATGCCGTGGATGAGGAACGGCCCGGGGTCGAGCACCTGGCCGCGCCGGCTGGAGACGACGATGTCCAGGCCGCCACAGACAAGACGCGCCGTCCTGCCGTAGTCCGCCATTACGCCCTGCGCCAGCGCGGTCAGCACGTACTTCCCGTCGGTCAGGCTCTTCACGTAGGCATCCACCTCGAGCGGGTCGCCGTGCATCCGGTCGTGCTTGCCGCCCAGGCGCACCCGAAGCGTGGCGCCGACGCCGGCCTGGTGCGCGGCCTCGGCGGCCTCGGGGTCGAACAACATCCCAAACGCGCTGTCAGTGAGGCCGGCTTCCAGCATCGCCCGCAGCAGGTGCGTGCCGTCCCCTGGCGCCCCGCCTCCAGGGTTGTCGCTGGTCTCGTTTATCACCACCGGCCCCTGCCGCGCGCAGGCCGCCACCGCCTCGGCCACGGCCTCGGCGGGAAGCGGATAGCGCCGCACGAACTCCTCCCGCCGGGCCCAGGCCTCCTGCGCGACCGAGCGGGCCGCCCGGCGTGCCAGCGCCGGATCATGCTCGGCCACCGCAACCACGGTGACGCCGGCCTCCGGGATGTCGCTGTACGGGAAGCCGTGCATGAGCGCACACGCGATCATCCCGGGCTCTGCCTCCCAGCGCTGGCACAGCGCGTTGAGGGACCGCACGGGTTCCAGTCCCGCCGGCGCCGGGACGGCCAGCAGCGGCAACGCCTCCACTACCGTGACAGGAGTGATCTCCCCGCGCAGGACCCGCGCCAGGAACTCCATCGCCTCCTGCCCGCGCTCGTACATGTCCGTGTGGGGGTACTGGTGCACGCTGAACAGACCCGTGGCCAGATCCGCCATCCTGGGTGTGGTGTTGCCGTGGAGGTCCAGGGTGACCGCGATGGGCGTCCCCGGCCCCACGACCTCACGGACCGCGGCCAGGACCGCACCCTCAACGTCTGAGGCCCCCTCTGCCACGGCGGCGCCGTGCAGGGCCAGGCAGATGCCATCAAGCGGCATCGCCTGCCGGATGCCGTCCAGCAGTTCCCCGAGCATCCGCTCGTAGGCCTCGCGCGTGATGACCCCCCAGGGCTCGGTGCTGGCCGCGAAGGTCGGTATCAGCAGGACGCCCAGGCGTTCCGCCGCCTCCTGCATCCCGCCCAGGAAGGTGCGTGTGCCGCGGAAGCGCCGCGTGATCTCGTCGCCGTGGTCCCATACGCGCTTCTGAAACATCTCCAGGGTCGTCGGCGGGCAGAAGGTGTTGGTCTCGTGGCTGATCTCCCCGGCGGCTATTCGGTACATGCGCAGGCCTCCTTGGTGGACGTCCGGATCATCCAGGTATTGTGAGCGACCCCAGGTCTCGCGGGTAGTACGTAAGCATCTCGTATCCGCCCTCGGTGATCACCAGCGTGTCGGAGTGGCGAAAGCCGGCGAAGCCAGGGACGTATATCCCGGGCTCAACGGTGAAGACCATGCCCGGGCGCATCTCGGTTGTGTCTCCGATGTCGAAGAACGGGGCCTCGTGGATGCCGATACCCATCGCGTGCCCGACGTGGTGGCGCCAGTACGGGACGAGGTCGTGCCTCTCGAAGTACGCGCGCACCGCCCGGTCCACCTCGGCGCACGGCCGGCCCGGGCGGATCGCCTCGAACGCGGTCTCCTGGGCGCCCAGCATAGCAGAGAAGAAGCGCCGGTGTTCGTCGTTCACCGGGGAGACGATCATGGTGCGCTCCAGCTCGCTGTAGTACCCTCCCACCGCCGCCGAAGCGCCGGTCACCAGAACATCCCCGGCCTGTATGCGCGCGTTCGTGGTCATGGCGTGGGCGACCGCCGACTGCTTCCCCACCTGCCCCCTGTAACCGGCACGCGCCCCGGGGAACGTCCAGCTCAACGGCCGGTACTCGGGGCCCAGCGCCCGCACCATCGCAGCCGTGGCGTCGAAGGACGCGCGGTGGCTGACCTCGCTCTCGACCACCCCAATGCGCGTGTACTCTTGAAGAAGGGAGTGCGCCAGGTTGCCCCAGCGGGCGCTCTCGCGGATGAGAGCCAGCTCTTCCTCGGACTTCACCATCATCATCTCTTCCACGAGGTCACGCATGACGCTCACCGATGCGCCGGGGAGGACCTCGCTAAGACGCGGTCCCCTGTAGCCCATGATGCCGGGATAGCCATCGCCGTCCGCTCCCAGGCGCGAGTGGTCAAGCCCCAACCCGGCCAGCAGCCCGGCCAGGCCCAGCATCGGGTGGGTCTCGGCCGGATACTCCGGGTAGGTAACAACCCGGTCCACGCAAGCGTGGGCGGCGGCGTGCTCCTCCTCGAGGCGTGGAACATAGAGAGCAGTAGTGCCGCCCTCCACGATCAACGCGATTGGGCGCTCCGTGGCTATGAACGCAAACCCCGTCAGGTAGAAGATCTGGGCAGGCCCGAACAGAACCAGGGCATCCTGGCCCCGTCGGCATGCCTCGGCGCGGGCCGCGCTCGTGCGACGCAGGTGTTCCTCACGACTTATGAACAGTCGCATGTCATCCCTCCCTTGTATGCGGCTGCAGGGTGCATGTTTCTGGCATAGGGCGAGGGATTCCTTGGAAGCGCGAAGGGTCAGGGCCTCTGCTATAATCCTGGCAAGCAAGAGGAAGGACCCCGGTTGCATCGAAACGGCAGACGAGCCACTCACTGGAAGGGGGATAGAGTATGCGCGTAACCGCCCTGGCCCTGCTGATCGCACTGCTCCTCGGCCTGGTGGGCAGTGCCCCGACGCCCACCGCGGCCCGGGATCGTCCGATTGTGGTTGCGTTGGGCGCCGAGCCCCGCAGCCTGATGGCTATGCGCATCGTGGACTGGACGACCAACGTCCAGCAGATGAACATCTACGACCGGCTCTATTACTGGGAGGGCTTCCCGCCCCGCATCAAGCCCTCGCTGGCCGCCGAACTCCCCCAGACCCCGGATGACCTCACGTGGATCATCAAGCTGCGTCCGGGAGTGAAGTTCCACAACGGCGAGCCGTTCGGCGCAGAGGCCGTGAAGTTCACGCTCGAGTGGCTTCTCGATCCCAGGAACGAGTCCCACTACCGGCCCCGCTTCGCGTTCATCGAGTCGATTGAGGTCGTCGACCCGTTGACGCTGCGCATCCGCACGAAGGAGCCGGCGCCGATCCTGCGCTACTGGCTCGTGGACTTCACGGTCATGGCGCCCGGGTACGTGCGCTCGGTGGGCAGCCTGGAGGCGTCACGAAACCCGGTCGGGGCCGGGCCCTACAAGTTCGTGCGCTGGGATCGTGACGAGCGACTCGTGCTGGAGGCCAATCCCGCGTACTGGAACAAGCCGCCCGCGATCAAGCGGGTTGAGTTCCGGTTCATCCCCGACTTCAGCGCCCGGCTGGCGGCGCTGCTGGCGGGTGAGGCAGACATCGTCAAGGATGTGCCTCCCGTCGCCGTGGACCAGGTCAACCGCAGCGGCCTGGCCGAGGTCAGGGGCGTGGCGTCGTCGCGCATCAACTACCTCGCGCTGGTGAACTTCAAGCCCGGCCCGTTGCAGGACCGCCGCGTGCGTCAGGCGCTGAACTACGCTGTGAACGTGGACGAGATCGTCGCCACCCTGTTCAGGGGAAGGGCCACGCGCATTCCCGGCGCGCTCTCGTCCATCAACGAGAACGTGAACCCCAACCTCAAGCCCTATCCGTTCAACCCCGAGCGGGCCGTCCAGTTGATCAAGGAGGCCGGCTACGATCCCACCAAGCTTGAGTTCACGCTGGACTCGCCATCCGGACGCTATCCGCTCGACAAGGAGGCCTCCGAGGCAATCGCATCCTACCTGGCGCGCATCGGCATAAGGGTCAGGGTTGTGGTGAACGAGTGGGGCACCCATCTGGACAAGATCATCAACCGGCGCACCGGCGAGATGTTCTACCTGGGATGGGGACCGGCGCTGGAGGCCCAGGGCACGATCGCGGAACTGTTCCGGCCCGAGAGAACCTACAGCGGGTTCGGGACGCCGAACCTGACGCTGGAGATCAACAAGGCCATCCCGATCGTGGATCTCAAGAAGCGCCAGGCGGCCTGGAACCGCATCCAGGTGATGCTCTACACCGAGGCGCCCTGGATCTTCCTGTGGCAGCAGCACGATCTCTATGGCGTGAACAAGCGCGTGAAGTGGGAGCCCCACCCCGCGGAGAAGATATTCCTGCATGACGCGGAGTGGACGCGACGGTAATCCGGGGGGCAAGGCGGCTCACGAAACCGGGAGATAGGGAGAGCCCGTCGGGCTGACGGGCTCTCCCGTCGAGCGATCTCGTATGCTTCAGTTCGTTGCCCGGCGCATGCTTGAGGCCCTGGTGGTGGTGTTTCTGGCCCTCACCGTGGTCTTCGCTCTCCAGTTCCTCGCCGGCGATCCGGTCAAGCTGTTCCTGCCGACGGACACGACCCAGAAGGAGATCGAGGAGTTCCGCGAGCGCCTGGGGTTCAACGACCCCTGGCTCGTTCAGTACGTGCGGTTCATCCGGGGGGCGCTCCGCGGCGACTTCGGCAACTCGCTCCGACAGCAGGAGCCAGCGCTGCCGCTCGTGCTGCAGCGGTTCCCGGCCACGCTCTCGCTCTCCGGGGTGGCGATGCTGCTGGCCCTGGGCGTGGCGATCCCCGTGGGCGTGATCTCGGCCGCCCGGCGCAACTCGTGGTTCGACCACCTGGGGATAGGCGCCACGGTCCTCGGCCAGGCCATCCCCGGCTTCTGGCTTGGACTGATGCTGATCTACGTCTTCTCGGTCTGGATGCGCGTGCTTCCGACCGGCGGGCGTGGAACCTGGCTGCACTTCATCATGCCCTCAGTGACACTGGCGGCGTTCGTGGCGGCCCGGTTCGCGCGCCTGACGCGCTCGATGATGCTGGACGTCCTGGGCCAGGACTACATCCGCACGGCGCGCGCCAAGGGGCTGGCCCCGCCGCGCGTTCTCTACAAGCACGCGCTCAAGAACGCCAGCCTGCCGGTGGTCACGCTGCTCGCCCTGCAGTTGGGCCAGTTGCTGGGAGGCGCGGTCATCACCGAGACGATATTCGCCTGGCCCGGGGTGGGACGGTTCCTGGTGCAGGCGCTGCTGAACCGTGATTTCCCGGTCGTGCTCGTGGGCGTCTTCCTCACGGCGGTGCTCTTCTCGGCGCTCAACCTGGCGGCCGATGTGGCCTACGCCTGGCTCAACCCCAGGATCCGCTATGAGTGACGCGACCGCGACCATGGCCCGGGCGGCGATAGAACCCAGGCGCGCCAGGAGGCGGCTGCCCCTGAACCGGTCCGGCGCGTTCGGGCTGATCGTCGTGGCGCTCGTGGCGGGGGCCGCGGCGCTGGCCCCGGCGATCACGCCCTACGGCCCGGCGGACAGCGACCTCATAAAGACTCTCCAGGCGCCGTCCCGCGAGCACTGGATGGGCACCGATCAGCTCGGCCGCGACCTGTTCACACGCATACTGTACGGCGCGCGCGTGTCGCTGGCGATTGGCCTGGTCACGGTCGGCGTCTCGGGGGTCATCGGCCTCGTCGTGGGTCTCGTCTCGGGCTACCTCGGAGGCCCAACCGACATTGTGCTGATGCGGCTGGTGGACGTGCAGCTCTCCTTCCCCTTCATCCTCCTGGCGCTCGTCGTAAACGCCATCCTGGGCATCGGATTGCAGAACATCATCCTGACCCTGATCATCACCGGCTGGGTCGTCTACGCGCGCCTGGTCCGGGGCGAAGTACTGGCGCTCAAGACCCTGGATTACGTGGAGGCCGCGCGGGCCCTGGGGGCGCAGCAGATGCGGATAGTACTCCGTCACCTGCTGCCCAACCTCTGGACCCCGGTCATCATTCTTTCCTCGCTCCAGGTCGCGCAGTTCATCGTGGCTGAGGCGGCGATCAGCTTCCTGGGATTCGGGGTGCAGCCGCCGATGGCGTCATGGGGCAACATGCTCAACGAAGGCAAGACCTACATCTACAACGCCTGGTGGATGACGACCTTCCCGGGCGTGGCGCTGGTGTTGACCGCGCTGGGAGTAAACCTGGTGGGCGACTGGCTCCGGGATACGCTTGACCCCAGGCTGGGTCCTTAGTACCAAGCCAGAAACCGAAGGAGGAAACGCGATGCCGTTCGTACCGGCGGAGGTGTTCGCAGACCGACAGCGCAGGGTGCGCGAATTCCTGGCCGAGGGCGACTACAGGGCGCTGCTCGTCACCGACCCCGACCACTTCTACATGCTCACCGGCTTCCACCTGGACGTGGCACCCTGGGAGCGGCCGGTGGCCGCGGTTATCCCGGTCGAGGGCGGGCCGTTTCTCGTGATGAACGAGCTCTCCACGCATCACCTGCTGATGGCCCGCGAGCGCGGCAGCCTGCACGTGCCGAACTACGCCATCTACGTGGAGCATCCGCGCGCCACCAACCGCACCTATACGCGCGACCGCTGGCTCCAGTTGCTGGCAGTGAAGCTGCGGGAGTGGGGAGGGTTCAGGCGGGGCCGGTTGGCGGCCGACCGGATCTCGGCGTTCCGGGGCCTGCGCACGCAGCTTCCGGGGCTCTCGGAGTTCGGCAGCGCCTCACGCTTCCTGGTGGAGATGCGCCAGGTCAAGTATCCCCAGGAGCTGGAGATCATGCGTCAGGCCGCATCTCTCACCGACTGGGGGCAGGACCGGTACATGGAGTCCGTCCGGCCAGGGATGCTGGTGACCGAACTCGACCTGGAGATCGCGCGTCGCATGGCCGTCGATGGCGCGGCGCGATTCCCCCAGGATCGACTGGAGGTGCGCGTCTGGTCGCTCTCCGGCGCGGCCTCGGCGTCGCCGCACGGCACCGGCGCCGACTGCGGGGCCCGCTTTGAGAAGGGCGACGGGGTGGTCAACATCATCATCGTGCGGCTAAGCGGGCTGGTCGTGGAGAACGAGAGGACCCTGTTCCTGGGCGAGCCGCGCAGCGATCTCCAGCGCAGGGCGTACGAGGCGGCCACGGCCGCCAACATCGCCGCGCTCGAGAAGTTCGTCGCCGGCATCCCGGTCGCCGAGGCCGACGCCGCGGCCCAGCTCGTGATAGAGCAGCACGGTTTCGGCGATCACATCATGCACCGGACCGGGCACGGGATGGGCATCGCCGGGCACGAGTTCCCCGACGACATGGCGTTCAACTACCGCCCGCTGGTGGAGAACGAGGTCTACTCCTGCGAGCCGGGCATCTACATCTACGGCGTGGGCGGGTTCAGGCAGGACGACACGGTAGTTGTGGGCAAGTCGCAGCCAGAAGTGATCACGAAGCGGACCAAGCGGCTGGAGGATCAAATCGTCAAGGTCTAGGCAGGCAGCAGCCTCAGCATCTCCACGTGGCGCGGCCGCAGCGCCCGGAAGTGGCGCTGATCAAGGGTGGCCAGCTTGGGTTCGCCCAGGCGCTCGACAACGGCGAGCACGGCGGCATCATGGAGATGCGTCGCTGTGCCGCTATCAGGCGCAGGCGCGCGAGCAGTTCCTCGGGAAGCGAGATTGTGGTGCGCCCTGAGCGAAGCCGAGGGGCCTGGCAGAGGATTCCCTCGCCCCTACCTCCCTATGCCGATGGGCATCATCACCGTGCTCTTCACGCG
>JBBIOM010000020.1:0-34934 GCA_037443365.1 Armatimonadota bacterium | reverse complement strand
GTATCGCCCAGGACGCGGCCCTCGGCTATGTCGCGCAGCAGCCGGCGCATGATCTTCCCGCTGCGGGTCTTGGGAAGTTCCGCGGTGAACATGATTCGGTCCGGCCGCGCGATCGCGCCGATCTTCTCGGTGACGTGTCCGCGCAACTCGTCGGTCGTGGCTCCGCTGCCGGCGATTCCCTCCTTGAGCGTAACGAAGGCCGCCAGCGCCTGTCCCTTGATCTCGTGGCGCATTCCAACGACCGCGGCTTCGGCCACCTTTGGGTGGGCCACCAGCGCGCTCTCGACCTCCATCGTTCCGATGCGGTGCCCTGCGACGTTGATGACGTCGTCCACGCGCCCGAGCAGCCAGAAGTGCCCGTCCTCGTCCCGCCGTGCTCCATCGCCGGTGAAGTACACCCCTGGAATCCGGTCCCAGTACTCGCGGCGGAAACGCGCCGGGTCGCCGTAGATGCCCCGGAGCATCGCCGGCCAGGGCCGGCGCAGCACGAGGTAGCCGCCCGCGTTGGTTGCGACCTGTCGTCCCTGCTCATCCACGACATCGGCCTCAATGCCCGGGAACGGCACGGTCGCGCTTCCGGGCTTCAGCGTGGTGATACCCGGAAGCGGGGTGATCAGGATCATGCCCGTCTCGGTCTGCCACCACGTATCCACTACCGGGCAGCGGTCGCCCCCGATGTGACTGCGGTACCACATCCACGCCTCCGGGTTGATGGGCTCCCCCACGGTTCCCAGCAGCCTGAGCGTGGACAGGTCGTGCTGCGCTGGCCACCCGGTCCCCCATCGAATGAACGTGCGGATCGCGGTCGGCGCGGTGTAGAAGACGGTGACGCCGTACTTCTCGATGAGTTCCCAGAACCTGTCGCGCTCAGGCCAGTCGGGCGCGCCCTCGTACATCAGTATTGATGCGCCGCACAGCAGCGGGCCGTACACCACGTAGGAGTGCCCGGTGACCCAGCCGATGTCGGCGGTGCACCAGAACAGGTCCTCCTCCCTGAGGTCGAACACCCACCTGGTGGTCAGGTGGGTTCCGACCATGTAGCCACCCGTGGTGTGGACGATTCCCTTGGGCTTCCCGGTGGTTCCGCTCGTGTAGAGGATGTAGAGGAGATCTTCGCTGTCCATCTCCTCGGCCGGGGAATCCAGACGCATCCCGTCCAGGGCACGGTGCCACCACCGGTCGCGCCCCTCGACCATGTGGATCGCGGCGGCCTCGCCGATGCGCCTCACGACGAGGACGCTCCGAACCGTGGGGACGTCGGCGATGGCGTGGTCCACGTTGCGTTTCAGCGGGATGATCGCGCCCTTGCGGTAGCCGCCGTCGGATGTGATGACCAGGCTGGCCTGGGCGTCGTTGATGCGGTCGCGCAGCGCCTCGGCCGAGAACCCGCCGAACACCACCGTGTGCACGGCGCCGATGCGGGCGCATGCCAGCATCGCGATGGGCAGTTCGGGGATCATGGGCATGTAGATGGCCACGCGGTCCCCTCTCCTCACGCCCATCGAGAGCAGGGCGTTGGCGCAGCGGTTCACCTCGCGCGCGAGGTCCCAGTAGGTGAGGACGCGCGTCTCTCCGGGCTCGCCTTCCCACAGAATGGCGGCCTTGTTGCGCCTACTCGTGACGAGGTGGCGATCAAGGCAGTTGAAGGCGATGTTGGTGCGCCCACCCACGAACCACCTGGCGTCGGGCAGGTTCCAGTCGAGGGCCCGCTCCCACCGGCGAAACCAGTGCAACTGGTCGGCCGCGCGCTCCCAGAAGGCCTCCGGATCGCGGCGCGCCTCCTCGTAGACGCCCTCGTCGCCGACCGCCGCCCGTGCCCGAAATGCCTCCGGCGGAGCGAACCTCCTGTGCTCCTCGAGGAACGACTCGATCGGGAGGCTGGACATGGGCCACCTCCGGGTGCGGGATTTGGACAGCGTATTCTACCTGGTTCCGCTGCGGTCCTGTTCCCTGCCGGGGGGAGCGAGGAGCCGGCCTGGAGAAGGGAATAGCGATGAGTGAGATCACGCAATTGGCCGCCCTGGGACTGGCAGGGCAGATTCGAGACGGGCGCATCAGCGCGGCCGACGCTGTCGAGTCCTACCTCGCGCGCATCGCCGTGCTAGACCCGCAGGTGGCGGCGTACGTCACGATCCTGGCCGAGCGCGCCCGATCCGAGGCGCGCGCCCGCGACGCCGAGGCGCGGTCAGGACGCTGGCGCGGCCCGCTGCACGGCGTGCCCGTGGCCGTCAAGGACCTGATTCAGGTCGAGGGCTTCCCGCTCACCGCTGGCTCGTCGTTCCTGGGGAGCGAGCCGTCGCGCGAGAGCGCGACAGTGGTGCGGCTGCTGGAATCCGCCGGGGCGGTCGTGCTGGGCACCACGACGCTGCACGAGTTCGCGCTGGGGATGACCAGCCTCAACCCGCACGGGCGCACGCCGCGCAACCCCTGGCGCCCCGATCGCATCGCGGGTGGGTCGAGCGGGGGCTCGGCCGTGGCTGTGGCGGCCGGGTTGGCGGCCGGCGCGATCGGCACCGATACCGGCGGCTCGATACGCATCCCCGCTGCCCTCTGCGGCGTGGTGGGTTTGAAGCCCACATTCGGCCGGATCAGCCGCCACGGTGTCCTGCCGCTTTCCGGATCGTTCGACACCGTGGGGCCCATAACGCGGTGCGTCGCTGACGCGGCGCTGTTCCTGGGCGTGATGACAGGCGCAGATCCGGATGGTCCTGTCTCGCGCCCAGGGTTGCGCGTGGGTCGGTTGACCGGCGCGTACTTCGAGTCCGACCTCGACCCTGCCACAGCCATGGCCGTCGAGGATGCTCTCCGTGCCTGCCTCGATGCCGGTTTCACTGTCCGGCCGGTCTCACTGTCGGATCCCGAGGAAGCAGGACGGGCTCAGCTGACACTGCTCCTGTCCGAGGCGTCCGAGTTCCATCGCGAGACCTTCCCCGGAATGCGAGAGCGCTACGGACGGGACGTGCGCGCCCTGCTGGATCAGGGAGAGGAGATCACGCCCGCGATGCGCTTCGAGGCACAAGGCATCCAGGCAAGGGTCCAGGCCGAGCTCTCCGGGGTGTTTAGCGATGTGGACGTCCTCGTAGGCCCCGCCGTTCCGGGCGGCGCTCCACGCCTGCAGGATGCCGACCCCGAGGGCGCGGGATGGCCCCAGGTGCGCCGCACGCTCGGCAGGTTCTCGCGCCTGTACAACCTGACCGGCCTCCCGGCCATGGTAATCCCTGCAGGATTCACCGATGAGGGGCTGCCCGTGGCAGTGCAACTGGCCGCCGACCGGTTCCGCGAAGGCGCCCTGCTCGAATGCGCGCGCGTGATCGAGCAGGCGCTTGCGTGGCGCGAAGGCGTGAGGATGCCCCTTACCTGATCTGCAGGAACCACCCAAGCAGGCCCAGTGATGCGGCCAACGCAACCGCGTACGGTGCGGTGGCGCGCATGACGCTGCCCTCCCGGCCCAGAAGCCCTGTGGTGGCAGTGGCCATGACCACCTTCGCCGGCGCGATCATCGAGCCGAGCGAACCCCCGGAGGACTGCAGCGCGGCCATCAGCGACGGGTTCATTGCCAGCATCAGCGCGCCGTCGCGCTGAAGCGCGCCGAACAGCACGTTCGAGTTGGTGTTGCTTCCGGTTATCACGGCCCCCAGCAGGCCTATCAGGGGCGATACCACGGGGAAGAAGGATCCCACCATCAGGACGAGCCCCCTGGCGAGGAGGTACGTCATGCCGCTGTAGAGCATGATCATCGCCACCCCGACCAGGCAGAGGATCGTCAGCGTCGTGGGCAGCCCCTGCTTGCGCACACCCTTCCAGACCGCTCCCCAGTTGGGCGACGGCCGGCCCAGAAGCCGGAACAGCACCGCTGTGATTCCGGAGGCGTAGAGGAGCAGCGCCCCTGGGTGGCCGAATGGGGGGATCGCAAAGGCGCCCGCCGCGGTCTTCCAGCCCAGTCCGGTTGTGATCTCAGGGTACCTGAAGGCGAACGTCACGCGCTCGAAGGTCTGGTGCGCCCAGGGCACGAACGTGACGCACGCGATCACCGCGATCAGGACGTAGTAGGGCAGGAAGGCCATCTGGAACGTCATCTCCTCCGTGCCCGAGCCCGCGGAAGAGGTCTGGTGCGGGCGCTCCGGCACGCGGCCCGCCTCGCCGGGCCTGCCCAGCCGGGCGAGACCGATCCCGACGGCAAGACCGACCATGCCGGCCCCGAACGAGGCGATCGTCCAGTGCTGCGCGACGGAGAGCGCCAGGTGAGTCAGACCCATGGCCAGGCCCATCGCCAGGATCGAACCGAGGGCGCGTCCGAACGAACGGACTCCGCCGTGCACGTGCGCGACCGCGAACCCGCTCGCAACCGCCGATAGCCCCAGGAACACCGCTATCCAGTTGCCCATCTCCTGCGGCGGCAGACCGGTCACGGCCCGGAGCGCCTGGAACGAGGAGGCCATGTCGCCCATCGTCACCGACCACGCGTGGCCGATGAGCGGAATCGCGGCCGACTCGAGCGGGGTGAAGCCCAGCCCGAGAAGCAACGGCGCGGTGACCGCAACCGGGACGCCGAACCCGGCCACTCCCTGCAGGAACGAGCTGAAGGCGAACCCGATGATCAGCAACTGCAGGATGCGGTCGCCGGTCAGGCGCCCTATGGCGCGCCCGATGCTGCGTATCGCCCCCGACTCCTCCGCGAACTTGTACAGGACCAGGGCTGCCCAGATGATGTAGAGCACGTGGAGGCTCAGGGCCAGGGAGCGCCAGAGCGCCACGGCCACGGCACCCGCGGGCAGGGCGAACGCGGTCAGGGCAAGCCCCGCGGCGACAACGAGCGCCACGGCGCCCGACCGCACACCGCTCCAGTTCAATCCGAGCAGACCCACCAGCACGACGGCAATCGGCACGAAGGCCAGCCCGACGCGCCACATCTCCGTGGGCATCGGTCCCGGCATTGCGGGTGTCACGTCGCGACGAACCTCCTCGAGACCAGCAGTCACACATGCGAACGAACGGTTCAATTCAACCCCGACCGCCGGATGCCCTTCGCCCGGAGATGCGTACCTCAGGTTGAGGCGCCGCAGGGGGCGGTGTACACTGAGGTCGGACGGACGTTCGGTTTCCGCTCTCCAGGTGTCCGGAGGCCGCTGGTGCAGGCACTCGAAAACCTGAGGAAGTACTTCGCGGCGCAGCACGAGGTCGCCTCGGTCTATCTGTACGGGAAGTACGGCCAGGGACCCAGCTACGCCGACACCGACATCGAGGTGGCGCTGCTCTTCGATGAGGACACGGAAGAAGACGACGTGCGCGCGTTCCTTGAGAGCACATCCGAAGCGGATCCTCTCGGAGGCGAACCCGGTGTACTGATGCCGTTCGCCCTCAACACGCACATCCTTCCGGTCATCTACGAGGTCCTGACCAGCGCGACGCTGCTGGTGGACAATCGCCCCCGGGTGCGCGAGGCCTTCGCAGAGCAAGCCCGCCAGCGCCTGTCGGACGAGCGCGCCAGCCTGCTCGACGACGCCCGGGAGGCGATTGCTCAGGCCCGGTCGCTCGGCCTTGCGGCGACCGCCACCTCCGGTTTCGTGCTCCCGCAGCCGCCTAGGTATCTGGATCCGATCCGCATCGGCTGGCGCATCGGCCGGATCCTGGCCTCGGTGGCCGTGCTCGAGGCCACCACGCGCGACCTGGAGGCCGCCGGCAGAGATCCCGAGCGGATTGCGCAGGCAGTGGGGTGGTTCAGCAACGCCGCCGGAGCCGCCACCGGTATCGCCAAGGCCATGCTGACCATGTTTGATATGGAGCGGCCTCCGCGGCGCTGGCAGGTGTTCCTGCCGGTGGCCGATACAGGGCTGATGACGATGGACCTGGCGCTCCACCTGGGGGCGCTAGCCGAGCTGCGATGGCAGATGATGGCATCAGGAGGGCTTCACTCCGCGGACCGCATGCTGGGCGGAATACGCGCCGGTCTACCCTCGTTGCTTGCCTTTGCGCGCATGGCGGCGTGGTACTGCGAGGTGCCGGGCGGGCGCGGTGAGGCCAAGGTTCACTGAGCTGGCGTGCCCGGGTATTTCCTCCAGCGGCATCGGGGTCCGATTGAAAACTTGACCAAACAAGTCTAGAATGTGCGATGGTGTGCGCCCGGCGGGCCGGGCCCGGCGTCGGAAGGAGAAGGGCATGGCAGATCTGGAGATCCGCAACCTCCACGTGCAGGTTGACGACAAGGTCATCCTCAAGGGCGTCAATCTGGAGATGAGCGGCGGAGAGATCCACGCCGTCATGGGGCCCAACGGATCGGGCAAGAGCACCCTGGCCAATGTGCTCATGGGCAATCCCCTCTACCAGGTGACGCGCGGCGAGGTCCTGTACAAGGGCGAAGACCTGCTGGCGATGCCCCCGGACGAGCGCGCCAGGAAAGGGCTCTTCATCGCGTTCCAGTACCCCGTGAGCATTCCGGGCGTGACGATGGCCAGCTTCCTGCGTACGGCGGTCTCGGCACGCAGGGGATACAAGCAGGAGCTGATGCCGGTCGGCGAGTTCCAGAAGCTGCTGCGATCGAAGATGGAAGCGCTCAAGATCGCCCCGGAGGTGCCCGGCCGGTACGTCAACGACGGGTTCTCCGGAGGCGAGAAGAAGCGGGCCGAGATCCTCCAGATGGCGATGCTCGAGCCCGAGATCGCATTCATGGACGAGACCGACTCCGGCCTGGACATCGACTCCCTCAAGGTGGTCGCCGACGGCATCCTCAGGATGTACGACGAGGCCCAGGGCGGCATGGGTGTGCTCCTGATCACGCACTACTCGCGCATACTGCAGTTCCTGCGTCCGCACTTCGTGCACATCATGTATGACGGTCGCATCGTCGTCTCGGGCGGGCCGTCTCTTGCCGAGGAGCTCGAGCAGAGCGGCTACGAGGCCATCCGGGAGCAGTTCGAGGTGGTGGCTTCGGAGGTCCGGGAAGACGGCGCGGTCAGGCGCGCCGGCAAGGTCTTCTGGGTCGTTCACTAGGTTCCGGGGAGGGCCCGATGGCGGCGACCAACCCGCTGGGTGTGGAACTCGACCACTACAAGTGGGGGTTTCGAGATCCCGAGAAGTACGTCTTCAAGGCTCGCAAGGGCCTCGATCGCGAGATCGTGGAGATGATCTCCTCGATGAAGGGCGAGCCCGAGTGGATGCGGGCCTACCGCCTGCATTCATTCGAGCACTTCACGCGGCGCCCGCTGCCCACGTGGGGCGCGGACCTGACCCGGATTGACTTCAACGACATCTACTACTATCTGAAGCCGACCGACGGCAAGGGCCACACCTGGGAAGACGTGCCCGAGGGCATCAAGCGCACCTTCGACCGGCTTGGCATTCCCGAGGCGGAGAAGAAGTACCTGGCCGGGGTGGGGGCGCAGTACGAATCCGAGTCCGTGTACCATAACCTCAAGGAGGAGTGGGAAGGGCTCGGGGTCATCTTCCTGGACACGGACTCGGCGCTGCGGGAACACCCCGACATCGTGCGTGAGTATTTCGGTACGGTCGTCCCGCCGGAGGACAACAAGCTGGCCGCGCTCAACACGGCGGTGTGGTCGGGGGGCTCGTTCATCTACGTGCCCGCCGGCGTGCGCGTGGAGATCCCGCTGCAGGCCTACTTCCGCATCAACGCCGAGAAGGCGGGCCAGTTCGAACGGACGATGATCATCTGCGAGCCCGGCTCCTACGTGCACTACGTCGAGGGGTGCACTGCTCCGATCTACACCACGGACCTCCTGCACAGCGCCGTGGTGGAGATCGTCGTCAAGGAAGGCGCGCGCTGCCGCTACACGACCATCCAGAACTGGTCCACGAACACCTACAACCTGGTGACCAAGCGCGCTGTGGCCTATAGGGACGCCACGATGGAGTGGGTTGACGGGAACATCGGTTCCAAGGTGACGATGAAGTACCCGAGCGTGTACATGGTCGAGCCCGGCGCCAGGGCCGAGATCCTCTCGGTGGTCTTCGCCGGGAAGGGGCAACACCAGGATCCCGGTGCCAAGGTGGTTCACGCCGCGCCAGACACCCAGTCGTCGGTCGTGAGCAAGTCGATCGCCCGGGAGGGGGGGCGGGCAGGGTATCGCGGGCTCGTGAAGGTGTATCCTGGCGCGGTGCGCAGCAAGAGCGCCGTGCGCTGTGACGCCCTGATCCTCGATGACCACAGCCGGTCCGACACGTACCCGTACATGGAGATCGAGGAAATGGACGCCTCGGTAGTGCACGAGGCGACCGTCTCCAAGGTGAGCGACGATCAGCTCTTCTACCTGATGAGCCGCGGGGTCAGCGCCGGCGAGGCCATGAACATGATCGTGCGGGGGTTCATCGAGCCAGTCGTCAAGGAGCTACCGCTCGAGTACGCGGTGGAGATGAACCGGCTGATAGCGCTGGAGATGGAGGGATCGGTTGGCTAGGGGCTCCCCGGGCGGTCTGACCCGCGCGACCATCGAGGCGCAGAGCGCCAGGATGCGGGAGCCGGATTGGGTCCACGCCCGCCGGATGGCCGCCTGGGACGCGTACGAGCGTCTTCCCATGCCGGCCGTCACGCACCCGCAGACCTGGCGCCGGACTGATCTCGGCACCATGGACCCAGGCGAGTTCTGCTTGCCGAGCGGCACCGAGGGCGCATCCCGCCCCCGGTTCATCGGCACGATTGCAAGGGAGGCGGAGCAGCGCTCCGGCCTGATCACGCATCTGGACGGCGGGATGGCGGGAAGCGAGTTGGAGGCCTCCGCGGTCCAGCAGGGAGTGCTCTTCCTGGACCTGGCCACCGCGGTCAGGGACCACCCGGACCTGGTGCGCGACGTCCTGATGGCCACCGACTCCTGGCCCGGAGAGCACCGTTTCCGCTCGCTGCACGCCGCGCTCTGGACGGGCGGCACGTTCGTGTACGTACCCAGGGGCGTGGAGGTCAGCCTCCCGCTGGTGAGCCAGGTCTGGCTGGGCGCCCGCGGATGCGCCATCTTCCCCCACACCCTCCTCGTCGCCGAGGAGGAGAGCCGGGTGACGCTGGTTGAGCTGTTTGCCTCGGCGACCGACGGCCCGCGCACGCTGTGCTCGGGCGCGGTCGAGTTGTTCGTGCGCACCGGGGCGCAGGTCCAGTACGCGGCCGTACAGGAGTGGGGTCCGGCGATGTGGGAGGTGGGGAGTCTGATCCGAGGCCACGTGGATCGGGGCGCTTCCCTGCGCAGCCTGGTCGTGGTGCTGGGCGGCGGGCTAGTCAAGGTGGACGTGGAGTCGCATCTGCTGGGGGCCGGGGCCTCCTCGGAGATGCTCGGGGTCTACTTCGGGACCGGCGCTCAACGCGTGGACCTCCACGCGCTGCAGGATCACAGGGCGCCGGGCGCCTCCAGCGACCTCCTCTACCGGGGCGCGGTGAAGGACTCGGCCCGGTCTGTGTTCTCGGGCCTGATCAGGGTGGAGCCCGGTGCGCAGAAGACCAACGCGTTCCAGGTGAACCGCAACCTGATCCTGTCGCGGGGCGCGCGGTCCGACAGCATCCCGATGCTGGAGATCATGGCCGACGACCTCCGGTGCACCCACGGGTCGGCCACGAGCCACCTGGACGACGAGCAGGTCTTCTACTTGATGAGCCGGGGAATCCCGCGCAAGCGGGCCGCGTTCATGATTGTCGAGGGCTTCTTCGCCGACGTGTTCGACCGCATTCCCGGAGCGAGGGTGCGATCCTACCTGAGGGCCAGGGTGGCGGAGAAGATGATCTAGAATGGACGAGTTCATCCGGGTTGCGACACTCCATGAGATCCCGCCTGGCAGCGCGAAGCGCGTGGAGGCCGCCGGGCGCAAGATCGCGGTGGCGAACGTGGGCGGCGCGATCTACGCGGTGGATGACAACTGCACCCACGAGGACCAGTCCCTCGCGGAAGGTCCCTTGATGGGCGAGATCCTGGTGTGTCCCAGGCACGGATCGCGGTTCCACCTGCCCTCGGGGCGTGTGCTTTCGCTGCCTGCCGTCAGGCCGGTGGCCACGTACCCCGTGAAGGTGGAAGGCGACGCGATCCTGATCTCGCTGGAAGGCAGACCCGGTCAGGGAATGCCGCACAAGCGCTAGCATCGGAGGTGCGCCAGTGGCTCTGGCCGCAGGCACGCGTGACGATTTTCCCCTCCTGCGCCCGAAGGCGGACGGGAAGACCCTGATCTACCTCGACAGCGCGGCGACTTCGCAGAAGCCGCAGCAAGTGTTGGACGCGATATCGGAGTACTATCGCTCCTACAACGCCAACGTCCACCGCGGCATCTACTGGCTGGCCGAGGAGGCCACCGCCAGGTACGAGGAGGCACGGGCAAATCTGGCCTCATTTCTGGGCGCAGCAGGGAGCGAGGAGATCGTATTCACCCGGGGCACCACGGAGGCCATCAACCTTGTGGCCGCGGCATGGGGCCGCGCCAACATCGGGGCCGGTGACGAGATCCTCCTGACCGAGATGGAGCATCACAGCAACATCGTGCCCTGGCAGATGCTGGCCGCCGAGCGTGGCGCCGTCTTGAGGTACGTCCCCGTCACGGACGAGGGCCGGCTCGATCTCGATGCATTCGAGCGTCTGCTGGAGGACCGGCCGAAGTTGGTCGGACTGACGCACCAGTCCAACGTGCTTGGCACGATCAACCCGATCAGGCGCATCGCGGATCGGGCGCACCAGGCGGGCGCGCTGGTTCTCGTTGACGCGGCCCAGAGCGTCCCACACCAGAGCGTGGACGTGGGCGCGCTGGGCGCCGACTTCCTGGCGTTCTCGGGCCACAAGATGCTGGGCCCGATGGGCATAGGCGGGCTGTGGGCCCGCTACTCCCTGCTCGAGGCGATGCCGCCCTACCATGGTGGGGGCGAGATGATCATGAGCGTCGGACTCGACCGGTCCACCTACAAGGCCCCGCCCCACAGGTTCGAAGCCGGGACTCCCAACGTGGCGGGCGCGATCGGCCTTGGCGCAGCGGTCGACTACATGCGGAAGACCGGCATGGACGCTATCAGCGCGCATGAGCGCGACCTGATTGACTACGCGCTGGGGCGGCTAAGCGAGGTTCCCGGGCTCGTGATCTACGGGCCCAAGACGGCCGCGGATCGGGGCGGCGCGATCGCGTTCACGCTGGAGGGCGTCCACCCTCACGACATCGCCCAGGTTCTCGACGGCGAGGGCATCGCCGTACGCGCCGGGCACCACTGCGCCGAGCCGCTGCACCGCCGGTTCGGGATACCGGCCTCGGCTCGCGCCAGCTTCCACCTGTACAGCCTGAGGTCGGATGTGGACGCCCTGGTCGCCGGACTGATCAAGGTGCACCGCCTGTTTGCGCGGGCCTCCTTGAGCACGAAGGAGGTCGCGCATGGAACTGGATGATCTGTACCGCGAGGTGATCCTCGACCACCACGCCCATCCCCGCAACCGCGGCAGGCTGGAGCCCAGCGACATATCCGTGGAAGGCGCCAACCCGCTCTGCGGGGACGAGCTCACGCTGTACCTGAACCTGAGGGACGGCCGGGTCGCGGACGTGCGCTTCGAAGGGCGCGGGTGTGCGATCAGCCAGGCCTCGGCCTCGATGATGACCGAGGCCATCAAGGGCCGGACGCTGGACGAGGTGCGCGCCGCGGTCGGGAAGTTCAAGGACTTGATGCGCGGCGAGGGATCCGGGGAGGAGATGGGCGATCTGGCCGCGCTGCAGGGTGTCCGGCGGTTCCCGGTGCGGGTCAAGTGCGCGACGCTGCCGTGGGTCTCGCTTGAGCAGGGCCTTGACGAGCACGCGGCCCGCTAGGAGGTCCGCTTGCGTCTCAGCGCACGCCGCGCGGCCGCGGCGATCTCCTCCGCGGTGAGGCCGTAGGCCTGCATCAGCGGCCCTGGCGGTCCGGACTCGCCGAACCTGTCCCATATCCCCACACGCTCGACGGCCACCGGGTGACCTGCCGCGACCACCTCGCAGACGGCCCCTCCCAGCCCTCCGTGGACCGTGTGCTCCTCCGCGGTGACGATTGCGCCGGTCTCGCGCGCGGCCCGAAGGAGCGACTCCTCGTCGAGGGGCTTGAGCGTCGAGACGTTGAGCACACGGGCCCGGATGCCCTCCACTTCCAGCAGGCGCGCGGCTTCCAGCGCCTCGGCCACCATGATTCCGCAGGCCGCCAGCGTCACGTCGCCTCCGTCACGCAGTAGGGGGGCCGCCCCGATCGAGAACCGGTAGGACTCATCGAACAGAACGGGCACGCCCGACCGGCCGAGCCGCACGTACACCGGGCCGTTGTGCTCGGCCGCCGCGTGGATTGCCTGCGCTGTCTCCACCGCGTCGGCCGGGACGATCACGGTCATGTTGGCGAGCGCGCGCATCATCGCGAGCTCTTCCACTGCCTGCGCGCTCATTCCGTCCTCGCCCACGGTCAGGCCGCCGTGAGTGCTGACGAGCTTCACGTTGAGGCCGGGCTGCGCGACCAGCACCCTGATCTGGTCGTAGCACCTGCCCGGTGAGAACGCGGCGAACGAACTCGCGAAGGGGATCTTACCGCAGGCGGCCAGGCCTGCCGCCACGCCGATCATGTTCTGCTCGGCGATGCCGCACTCGAAGAAGCGATCCGGGTACTCCTGTGCGAACGCCTCCAGCCGGTTGGAGTCGCGCAGGTCCCCTGTGAGCGCCACAATGCGCGGGTTGTCCCGGGCCACCTCCACGATGGCCTCTCCGTAGGCGTCCCTCGTGGCCTTCAGTGCCGCGTTCGGTCTCGGAGCGCTCGCCATCTCACGCTACCCCCGCGCTGCGCTGTCCAGTTCGGCGAGCGCCCGCGCCAGCTCGTCCTGCGTCAACGCCTTGCCGTGGTATCCTGCCACGCCTTCGGCGAAAGAGACCCCCTTGCCCTTGACGGTGCGGGCCACGATCGCGTGCGGCCGCCCGGCGAGGGTGGCCGCCGCCTCAAGCGCGCACACGATCGCTCCCATGTCGTGCCCATCAATCTCCTGGACTTCCCAGTTGAAGGCCCGCCACTTGTCGGCGAGGGGATCGAGGCGCAGGCGCTCCTCGGTGCGCCCCGTCTGCTGTAGCCCGTTGCGGTCCACGATGGCCGTCAGGTTGTCCAGTCCGTAGTGGGCGGCGAACATCGCCGCCTCCCAGACAGACCCCTCCTGGCACTCGCCGTCGCCGAGCACCGCGAAAACGCGGTAGGGACGTCCGTCGCGCTTTCCGGCAAGCGCCATGCCGGAGGCGGCCGACAGCCCCATGCCCAGCGAGCCCGTGGAGATCTCTACCCCCGGCGTCCGGGTCATGTCAGGATGTCCCTGCAGGAGGCTTCCCAACTGGCGCAGCGTCCACAGGTGGGAGGGATCGAAGTAGCCGCACTCGGCCAGAACCACGTACCAGGCAGGGCAGGCATGCCCCTTGCTGAGGACGACCCTGTCGCGGTCGGGCCACGCCGGGTTCCCCGGGTCGTGCCGCAGGTGGCGGAAGTACAGCGCGGTCAGGAGATCGATCACCGAGAGTGATCCGCCGGGGTGCCCGGAGCCGGCCCGGGTGATCATCTCCAGGATCGTCTTTCGGAAGGCGTGCGCGCGCAGTCGCAGCGCGCCCAGATCTGCTTCGCGATTCATCATTGGCTCCCGCGCGCAGGATGCGCGACAGATGAACGATGTCTGTAGGTTCGGCCAGGAAGCGATGTTACCCTGCCGAGCCGGCGGGAACAAGCCATGGGCCCCCGGCGTTGAGGGGGTTGCTACGGCCGCTCGTCGCTGATGCGCCCGTTCCCGGCCGTAAGGAGGTATGAGATGCTGCTCAGGACCATGTCAGTTGCCGCGGTCACCGCTCTCTTGATGATCTCCCCCCCCGCGTCTGCGGCGCCCGCGGCTGTTGCCCCGGGCGTACAGAGGTTTGTGATCGTGCCCGGCGAGTCCAGCGCTACGTACAACGTGGACGAAACCTTCGTGGTGGGCGCCCGGTTCGCAACCGCGGTCGGCGTGACAACCGAGGTGCGGGGCGAGGTCTTCGTCGATCGCGCACGCCCATCGAACACGCGGATAGGTGTCATCTCGATCGACATAAGCAAGTTCAAGTCGGACAGCGAGAGGCGCGACGCCGCGATCCGCCAGCGCTGGCTCGAGTCGGATCGATACCCTATCGCGGAGTTTGTGCCCACCCGGGTTACCGGGCTGCCGGAGACCTACGTGGAGGGCAGGGAGGCGCCCGTCCAGATTGAAGGGAACCTGAAGATAAGGGATGCCACGCGGCCCACGCTCTTCGCTTCGATGGTACGGCTGGAGGGATCCACCCTCACTGTGACCGGTCGCACGATCATCAAGATGACGGACTTCGGGTTCGATCCGCCGTCAATACTCGGTGTGCTCAGGGCGGAAAACGAGGCGCGCCTGGAGTTTCGGTTCGTGGCTCGGCCCTGAGATGGGCCACGGCGACTGCCACACCGGCCGTCGCCTCCAAGGGTTCCAGGGTCGATCTCGGGTGTTTGACGGTCATCACCTCCGGTGCTACCATGGGTAAGGTTCTCGCGGCCCTGGATCGGCGCCCAGGGGCGCAACCACGCCAGCAATCTCCCTGGGGAGGAGCGCATGACCACCCCGCCACGGCGGGACACCGCTTCTTTGTCGAGACCCGAGTCCGTAGAGAAGACGATCGCCGCGCTTGACCGGCTGCCGGTGGGCGGTGTCATCCTCACGAAGGTCGATGCGCTGCTCAACTGGAGCCGCGCGGCCAGCCTGTGGCCGCTGGGCTTTGGGCTGGCGTGCTGCGCGATCGAGATGATGGCCGCCTTCGCCGGCCGGTTCGATCTCGACCGCATGGGTGTCATGCCCCGGGCGACCCCGCGCCAGGCCGACCTGATGATCGTGGCGGGACGCTGCACGCTCAAGATGGCGCCGATCACGCGCCGGCTGTGGGAGCAGATGCCCGAGCCCAAGTACGTGATCTCAATGGGATCCTGCGCGACCTGCGGCGGCCCCTTCTATCACGACAACTACTCGATTCTCAAGGGCATTGACGAGATCATCCCCGTGGACGTGTACATCCCCGGCTGCCCGCCGCGGCCCGAGGCCCTGATCGAAGGGATCCTCAGGCTCCAGGAGAAGATCAAGTCCGGACCGTTCCTCCGCCGCGCTGCGGCGCAAGGGGCCTGAGGCGGGGGGCGGCGTGATGGCGCTTCGCACCGAGGAACTGATGCTCAACATGGGCCCTCAGCACCCCAGCATGCACGGGGTGCTGCGCCTGCTGGTGACCCTCGACGGCGAGAACATCGTGGACGTCAGGCCGTACATCGGGTACCTGCACTCCTCCGTAGAGAAGATGATGGAGCACCGGACCTACCTGCAGAACGTGGCCCTCGCAGACCGCGGTCTGGACTACCTGGCGGCCCTGGCCAACGAGGAAGCCTACCTGCTGGCAGTGGAGCGCCTCGGCGGGATCGAGGTTCCCCCCCGCGCGCGATGGATCCGGACGATCATGCTGGAACTCCAGCGGCTCTCGAGCCACCTGGTGTGGCTGGGGACCTGGGCGAACGACCTTGGGGCCACGACGGTCTTCCTGTACTGCTTCAGGGAGCGTGAGCGCCTCCTGGACCTGTTCGAGCAGGTCACGGGGGGGCGGCTGCACTACGTCTACTTCCGCCCTGGCGGCGTTTCCCGCGATCTACCCGGGGGATGGACAGATCGGGTCCTCGCGTTCTGCGACGAGTTCCCCGATCACCTGCAGGAGTACAGCGACCTGCTGACCGGCAACCCGATCTTCCTGGCCCGCGCGCAGGGTGTGGGCGTCCTGCAAAGGGACGCCGCCATCAACATGGGCGCCTGCGGCCCCGTGGCCCGCGCCTCAGGGGTGGCTTTTGACGTCCGGAAGGCCATCCCGTACGAGGCCTACGCTGAGGTGGAGTTCGACGTTCCAACACAGGAGGCGGGCGACTGCTTCGCCCGGTACCTCGTGCGCATGGAGGAGATGCGGCAGAGCGTGCGCATAGTCCGGCAGGCGATAGACCGCCTCCCGGCAGGAGATGTACGCGCCAAGGTTCCTGTGGCGGTCAAGCTGCCGCAGGGCGAGATCTACGCGCGCACCGAGTCCCCCCGCGGGGACCTCGGCGTCCACATTGTGAGCGAGGGGGCCGACCGGCCCTACCGGGTCAAGGTTCGTGCGCCCTCGTTCGCCAACCTGTACGCGCTCTGCGAGGTGATGCGCGGCTGGAAGGTGGCGGACGTCATCGCCATCCTGGGAACCGCGGACATCGTCCTCTCGGACGTGGATCGGTAGGGTGAGCATGGCTGAACTGGCAGTACGCGCATGGGACTCGGTGGTAGGCCTGGCGACCGGGCTTCGGGTGACGCTGCGGGCCCTGGGGGCCAGGAAGAACACCGTCAAGTATCCGCTTGAGCGGCTGGAGGTCTCCCCGAACTGGCACGGCCTGCTGGCCCTGCCCATAGATCCCGCGACCGGGAAGGACAAGTGCATAATCTGCTTCCAGTGCGAGCGCGTCTGCCCCGATCGCTGCATTCACATCGAGGCGTCCGGCAAGGGGAAGGAACGCTATCTCACCCGCTTCGACATCGAGATGGACAAGTGCTGCTTCTGCGGGCTGTGCGTGGAGGTCTGTCCCACAGAGGCGATCGTGTTCGTGCCCTGCTATGAGGCCAGCACTCGCGACCGGAGCAGGTTGCTCTACGATCTCGCTGACCTGCACCGGGCGGACTCGAAGGAACCGGCGGCGCGCGGGATCTTCTCATCGGGGCGGCGGGCGTGAGCTGGGAGCTTGTGCGGCAACTTGTGGAGCGTTTCCCCGAGGTGGAGCCTTTCCCGCACGAGGAGCCGGTGCATCACGTGCCTGGAGCCGCGGTGCCCGCCGAGCGTCTGCTGGAGATCTGCGGCGTCCTGCGCGATGAGCCGCCCTTCCTGCTTGACTACTGCTCGTTTGTGACCGGCGTGGACCGCCCCTCATCCGGACAGATCGAGGTGCTCTACCACCTCTTTTCGATGACCGCTCGTCACGAACTGCTGCTGAAGGTACGGGTTCCGCGCGACGATCCTCGGGTGCCCAGCGTCAGCGGCATTTGGAGCGCGGCGAACTGGCACGAGCGGGAAACCTACGACCTGTTCGGAGTCGCATTCGACGGACACCCCGATCTCCGGCGGATCATGATGACCGACGACTGGGTCGGTCACCCCCTGCGCAAGGACTACGTCTACGAGGATCCGCGATGGCTGGCGGATCTGGTGGCGCAGCGCCGTCGCGAGGCCGCCTCGTCCTGAGGCGCCGCGAGTTCCTCAGCCGAGGGGAGATCCAGAAGACGTGAAGCCCAATCCTTACGACCTTGTAATCATCGGCGGCGGCCCGGCCGGGTACGTAGGCGCGATCCGGGCGGCCCAACTCGGGCTGCGCGTTGCGGTCGTCGAGCGCCACAAGCTGGGCGGCGTCTGTCTTCACTACGGCTGCGTCCCCACCAAGGTGCTGCTGCACGCCGCCGACCTGGTCGAGAAGTTGAAGAGGGCCCAGGCGATGGGCGTCGAGACCGGACCGGTGCGCGTGGACTACGCGCGTCTCAGTCAGCGCAAGGCGACCGTGGTCGAAGGCCTGCACAAAGGCGTTCAGTCTCTGATGCGCAAGCACAAGATTGAGGTCTTCGAGGGTGACGGCAGCCTGCTGGGCCCCGCCCGCGCCGGCGTGGCGTTCCCCGATGGCTCACGGCCCGAGCTCGATGCCAAACATGTGCTCCTGGCGACCGGTTCCACCCCCAGGAGCATTCCGGGGATCGTCCCTGACAACGAGCGCGTGCTCGACAGCACCGGCGCGCTGACGCTTGCCGAATTGCCCCGGACGATGGCGATCCTGGGTGGCGGCGCCATCGGCGTGGAGTTCGCGAGTTTGTTCTCCGCGCTGGGCAGCGAGGTTACACTGATCGAACTTCTCCCGACCCTGCTCCCGCTGGAGGATCCCGAGATAGGGCGGACCATGGAGCGGCTGTTCACGCGGAGGGGCATGAAGGTCTACACCGGCGCTACGGCCAGTGGCGTTGCTCGCTCCGGTGACGGGCTGGCCATCACGCTGAGCCGAGGCCCGGAATCGATCCGCGTGGAGGCCGACTACCTCCTGGTGGCGATCGGACGGGCTCCTGCCACGGATGGCCTGGGCCTGGAGGCGGCAGGCGTCGAGACCCAGAACGGAGCCGTCGTGGTGGATGACCACCTGCGCACCTCGGCGCCAGGGGTGTTCGCTGCCGGAGACGTGATCGCCAGGCCCTACCGGCTGGCACATGTTGCCTCCGACGAGGCCATCCACGCGGTCGAGACGATCGCCGGGATCGAGAGCAGGCCCCTGGACTACCAGGCCGTTCCGCGGCCCACATTCTCCATCCCCCAGGTCGCCTCGATGGGGTTGTCCGAGCAGCAGGCGCAGGAGTCAGGACACGAGACAAGGGTCGGGCGGTTCGCCTTCCAGGCCAACAGCAAGGCGTCAATTGGGGGCGAGCGCGACGGCTTCGTCAAGGTTGTGGCGGACCGCCAGACCGGCGAGATCCTGGGCATACACATGCTGGGCCCCTATGTTACAGAGCTGCTGGCGGAAGGTGTGATGGCGCGGCACCTGGAGGGAACGGTGGCGGAGGTGGGCAGCGCGGTGCACGCGCATCCCACCCTGTCCGAGGCGCTGCGGGAGGCGGCACTTGACGCGCTGGGAAGAGCCCTGCACGCCTGAGCCGGACGGCCCAGGCCCCGGTGATGGCCGGCGGCCCGCCTGGCTTCGGGTTCGCCTGCCAGGGGGCGATAACTACGCCGACCTGGTCCGCATCATGCGCCGCGGCGGGATACACACCGTCTGTGAGGAGGCCCGCTGCCCCAACATCGGCGAGTGCTGGGGCCGCCGCACCGCCACGTTCCTGATCCTCGGCGAGGCCTGCACGCGCCGCTGCGGGTACTGCGCGGTGGCAGGCGGGAGGCCGGGCACCCCTGATCCGAGTGAGCCGGCGCGCGTCGCCGACGCGGCCGCTGCCATGGGTCTGCGCCACGCGGTCGTGACCTCGGTGACGCGTGACGATCTGCCAGACGGCGGCTCCGGTATCTACGCCGAGACGGTTCGCGCCATTCGCCGGAGGCTTCCCGGCTGCACCCTGGAGGTGCTCGTTCCCGACTTCCAGGGCGATCCCGCAGCGCTGCGCACGGTCCTGGATGCCGGCCCGGAGATCATGGGGCACAACCTGGAGGCGGCCCGCAGGGTGTTCGGGAGCGTGCGCCCGGGCGGCGACTACGCCCGATCCATCGAACTGCTGGCGCGGTGCAAGGAATGGGGGTACAGTTCACTTACCAAGAGTGGTGTCATTCTTGGGATGGGAGAGAGCGAGGAAGACCTGCTGGAAGCCATGGACGACCTCCGGGCGGCGGACTGCGATGTGCTGACCCTGGGTCAGTACCTGCGGCCAGGCCCCGGCTATCTTCCGGTCGCTCGCTACTACACCCCAGAGGAGTTCGCCGCCCTGCGCGAGGAGGGCCTGCGGCGCGGATTCAGGTACGTTGAGGCAGGGCCGCTCGTGCGCTCATCCTACAGGGCTGAGGCGCAGGCGCAAGCAGCGCGGTGGGCAGGATGACCCCCGGCGCCGCGCCCTTCCTCAGTAGAGAGCAGCTTGACCGCTACTCGCGGCAGCTGGTCCTCCAGGAGATGGGCGTCGCAGGCCAGCGCCGCCTGCTCGATTCCAGGGTGCTTGTGGTGGGCGCGGGCGGACTGGGCTCGCCCGCGGCCCTCTACCTGGCAGCGGCCGGGGTCGGCACCATCGGGATCGTGGACGGCGACCGCGTGGAACTGTCCAACCTCCACAGGCAGATCCTGCACCGGGCTCGCGATGTCGGTACTCCCAAGACCGAGTCCGCCGCGCGCACCCTCGGGGAGATCAACCCGGACGTCGCCGTGCTGATGTTCCCGGTTGTGCTGTCTTCGTCCAACGCCCTCGAGATCATCGGGCAGTTCGATGTGGTGGTCAACTGCAGCGACAACTTCCCCACGCGCTACCTGGTGAACGACGCTTGCGTGCTGCTCCGTCGGCCGCTGGTTGACGCCAGCGTCCTGCGGTGGGAGGGCCAGGCCACGGTCTACCTGCCCGGACGCGGCTGCTACCGCTGCCTGTTTCCGTCCCCGCCTCCTCCGGGCGCGGTGCCCTCCTGCGCCGAGGCCGGCGTCATCGGCGCAGTGGCAGGACAGTTGGGCACCATCCAGGCCATCGAGGCGGTGAAGCTGCTGCTTCGCGCCGGCGAAGGCCTGGCCAACCGCCTGCTCCTCGTGGACGCCCTTTCCGGGGAGACGCGCACCGTCCGCTGGAACCGGAACCGGCAGTGCCCGGTCTGTGGAGATAGCCCGACGATCACCGCGTTGATAGATTACGAGCAGTTCTGCGGCCTGCCGGGCCGGCCCCGGGAGCCCGCGCATGCGATCGTCTCCGCGCCAGGCGCCGAGGTGGATCCACACGAGGCCAGCGCGATGCTTGCGCAGGGAGCCCAGTTGGTGGACGTGCGCGAGCCATGGGAATGGGCTGCGCTGCGCATACCGGGCGCCAGGCTCATGCCCGTATCCGAGGTGCCAAGGCGCGCGTCCGAGATCGACCCCGACCGGCCCGTGATCGTGCAGTGCTCCTCTGGAAGCCGGAGTGCTGGCGTGGTGGAAGCGTTGCGCAAGGCAGGCTACACGCAGGCCTACAACCTGGCGGGCGGGATCATCGCGTGGACGAATCTGGCCCTGCCAACCGAATCCGGCCCCGCGGCCGGATAGCCTGAGCGGGCCGGCTGCCGCATGCGACAGGCGATCCTGCGCGCTCCCCGCGAGCTCGACCTGGTGGAGGCGCCCGTACCATCGCCCGGCCCCGGCGAGGTGGTCGTGCGCGTTCGGGCCGCGCTCACCTGCGGGACCGATCTCAAGACCTACCGCCGCGGGCACCCCAAGGTGGCCTTCGGCCCATTTGGACACGAGGCGGCCGGGGATATCGCCGCTGTGGGTGAGGGCGTCTCCGGGATCTCGGTGGGTCAGCCCGTGGCGTTCGTGCACACGGCCGGGTGCGGGGGGTGCACGCCGTGCCAGCGCGGCCGCGAGAACCTGTGCGCCACCCTCTTCGATGAGATCGCGCTCGGCGCATACGGTGACTTCCTCCGCCTGCCGGCGCGCGTCGTGCGCCGGCACGTGTTTCCCAAGCCCCCGGGTCTTTCCTACATCGAGGCCGCGTTCCTCGAGCCCCTGGCCTGCGTCGTGCATGCCTGGGACCGGCTGGATCCCGCGCCCGGCGCGCGTGTGGCCGTGGTCGGCCTGGGATCGATAGGCCTCCTGCAGATCCACGAGGCGCGGCGCCGGGGGCACGAGGTGGTCGCGGTCGGACGTCGTCCCGCAGGGCTGGAACTGGCCGAGAGGGCAGGGGCCGCCCGCACGCTGGATTCCTCCACCGGAGACGTCGGCCAGGCACTGCGCGCCGCCACCGGCGGAGGTCCTGACCTGATCATCGAGTGCACGGGCTCTCCCGAGGTCTGGAGCGCGGCGCCCGCCTGGTCCGCCCCAGGAGGCCGCGTCCTCCTGTTCGGAGGGCTTCCGAGCAAGAGCCGTGCGGAGTTCGACGCCACGCGCATCCACTACGGCGAGGTGGACCTCGTCAGCACCTTTCACTACCGCACCGAGGACGTCCGCTCTGCGCTCGACCTCCTGGCCACAGGCGCGGTGAGGCCCTATGACATGATCACCGCGGCCCGGCCGCTCGCGGCCATAGCCGAGGTGTTCAAGGACCTGGACCGCAGGATCGGGACCAAGTACGCGGTGATGCCCGGGGACGAGGCATGACCGCGGCGCGTCCGAATGTGGCGCTGGCCGCGATATGCCACGGCCCAGGAGATCTGCGGCTGGAGGAGGTCGAGGTTCCGCCTCCTGGCCCCGGCGAGCTGCTGCTGCGCATCAGTGCATGCGGGCTGTGCACCGGCGAGATCATGGACTGGTACCTGGCCCGCAAGGCCCCGGTACCGCTGGGCCACGAACCGGTGGGCGTGGTGCTCGAAGCCGGCCCAGGCGCGGCTTTCAGCCCGGGCGAGCGGGTCTTCGTCCACCACCACGCTCCCTGCATGGCCTGCCGGGCCTGCCGCCGCGGGGACCACGTGCACTGCCCGGCCTGGGCGCCCCGACGACTGATACCCGGCGGCCTGGCGACCCTGGCCCTGGCGCAGGCCCCTGCCGTCGCCGTAGACACCCTGCGGCTGCCCGCGGAACTGTCCGACGAGGCCGCCGTATTCGTGGAACCGCTGGCCTGCGTGGTCAAGTCCATACGCCGCGCGCGGCTCCGCGACGGCGATCGCGTGCTGGTGATTGGGATGGGTGTCATGGGGCTGCTGCACCTCTTGGCCCTTCGGGCGATGGCCGCCCCCGCGGTGCTCGTCGCCGCCGATCTCAATCCTCTCCGCGCGGCGACGGCCGCGCGGTACGCCGATGTAGCCGTGGATACCTCGCGCAAGTCCCTGCACGAAGTCGTACGCGAGGCCACCGGGGGCGCGGGTGCGGACGTCGTGATAGTCGGCCCGGGCGCGGTGGAGGCCTTGGAGGAAGGGCTGCGCAGCGTGGCACCCGGAGGGACGCTCGTGATCTTCGCCCCCACGCCGCCCGAGGCGAGATGGCCGCTGCCGGCTCACGACCTGTACTTCAAGGAGGTCACGGTCACGACGGCCTACTCAGCGGGGCCGGATGAGACGCGCGAGGCGCTGCGCATGCTCACCGCGGGGCTGCAGGTCGAGCCTCTGGTGACGCATCGGATTCCGCTCTCGGAGGTGGGTCGGGGCTACTCGCTCATGCGCGAAGCCGGCTCCGCGCTCAAGGTGGTGGTGCGGCCGTGAAGCCCGTGATTGCGCGTTTCGACCCGGCGCGGTTCCGCTGGAAGGGATTCCCATCTGTTCCTTACAAGGCCTCGTCCCGCGGTCCGCTGGCCTGGCATGACGTCCTGCGGTTCGTGCTGGTGGGCGGGCGGGAGGAGCCGACGGCGTTTCACCTGCGCTACTTCGAGATCGCGCCCGGTGGCTACTCGTCGCTCGAGCAGCACCGTCACGCGCACGCGGTGCTGGTGCTGCGCGGCCGGGGTCGCGTGCGAATCGGCGACAGGCTGCACAGGGTGAGGCCGCTGGACTTCATGCTGATTCCATCCGGGACGCCCCACCAGTTCCTGGCAGGCAGGGAGGCGTTCGGGTTTCTCTGCGCGGTGGACGCCGTGCGCGATCATCCCAGACCCGTGCCGCGCGCCTTGCGCGGCAGGCCTCGCAGGGCTATGATTGAGTAGTAGGCGCGTCAACAGTGCCACTGGAGGAAGTCATGACAGATCAGACGAGCACGGAGCAGCCCGCAGCGAGCCTGCAGAGCAGGGTCGAGCGGGTGCTTGACACCATCCGCCCCTACATTCAGGGCGACGGCGGCGATGTTCAGCTGGTGGACGTGACCGACGGGGTCGTTCGCGTCCGCTTGACGGGCGCCTGCGTGGGTTGCATGCACGCGATGATGACACTGAAGATGGGTATCGAGCGGATGGTGAAGCAGGAGATCCCGGAGATCCGTGGGGTGGAAGCGGTTCCCTTCTAGCCTTCCTTCGGATCGCTCAAGCGGACCCCCCATGGCACGCATGCGGGGGTCCTTTGCTGCGGCGGCAGGTGAGGAATCATGGGCACGCCCTGGACGCAGGTTCTCAGGAAGATAGACGAGTGGCGCTGGGAGCTCCCGGCCAGCTACAAGCAGGGCATGCGAGTCCCGGGTCTTGTATTCGCCGACGAGCGCATGCTGCGCGCCATGGCCGAGGAGCAGGCCGTCGAGCAGGTCGCCAATGTGGCTACCCTGCCGGGCATCGTTGGGAGGTCGCTTGCGATGCCCGATATTCACTGGGGCTACGGGTTTCCGGTTGGAGGCGTGGCGGCGTTTGATCTCGAGGAAGGCATCATCTCGCCCGGCGGTGTCGGGTATGACATCAACTGCGGCGTCAGGCTGCTACGTACCGATCTTGTCGAGGACGACGTTCGCCCGCGACTGGACGTCCTTGTTGACGCGCTGTACAGCGCCGTGCCCTCAGGCGTCGGCGTGGGCGGTCGGGTGAAGGTCGGGACGCGTGAGGTGGACGAGGTGCTGTCGCAGGGCGCGCGCTGGGCAGTGGCGCGCGGGTACGGTGTGCCCGAGGACCTCGATGTGACCGAGGCCGGGGGGGCCCTGGAGCATGCCGATCCCGCGGCGGTGAGCGCGGAGGCCAAGCAGCGCGGCCGGGGGCAGGTAGGGACGCTGGGCTCGGGGAACCATTTCCTGGAGCTGCAGGTCGTGGATCAGGTATTCAACGCGTCCGCCGCCTCGGCCCTGGGGATTGGTGAGCCCGGGCAGATCCTCGTGTTCGTGCACACAGGGTCGCGGGGCCTGGGGCACCAGGTCTGCACCGACTACCTGCGCGTCTGCGAGCGCGCATCGGGCCGTCACGGCATCCACCTGGTGGACCGGCAACTCGCATGCGTGCCGCTGCGCTCCCCGGAGGGGCAGCGGTACTTCGGCGCGATGAGCGGGGCGGCCAACTTTGCGTGGGCGAACCGGCAGCTGATAACGCACTGGGTGCGCGAGGCCTTTGAGCGTGTGTTTGGCAAGGCATGGGAACGACTGGGTCTTGACCTCGTATATGACGTGGCGCACAACATCGCCAAGGTCGAGTCGCACGAGGTTGAGGGCGAGCAGCGTCGCGTGTGCGTGCACCGCAAGGGTGCCACGCGCGCCTTTCCCGCCGGGCACCACGAGGTTCCTGCCCGCTATCGCGAGGTCGGGCAGCCGGTGCTCATCCCGGGCGACATGGGACGGTACTCGTTCGTGGCCATCGGCACGCAGGGCGCCATGCGCGAGGCCTTCGGCTCCACGTGCCACGGCGCAGGCCGCGTGCTTGGGCGCAAGGCGGCGATCCGTCAGCTTGCGGGCCGGAACGTGAGCGATGAGCTCGCCCGGGCGGGCGTTCTCGTTCGCGCGCGGGATCGAGGCCTCCTGGCCGAAGAGGCCCCGGAGGCCTACAAGGACGTGGCCGATGTCGTGGCGGTCTGCCACTCGGCCGGGTTGAGCCACCGGGTCGCGCGGATGCATCCGATAGGCGTGATCAAGGGATAGCCCCAGACTAGGAGGAGCCTGGTGCAAACGCCCGCCACCGATGAGCTGCGGCTCGTGCAGAAGACGATGAGGGAGTTCGCGCGCGAGGAACTGCGCCCGCACGCGGCCGCCTGGGACCGTGATGGCCGCTTTCCCGTTGAGCTCGTTCCCCGGCTGGCCGATCTCGGGCTGCTGGGCATGACAGTGCCTGTCGAGTACGGCGGGTCAGGCCTGGACGCCCTGACCATGGCGACCACGATCGAGGCGCTGGCCTGGGGCGATGGCGGCGTGGCGCTGTCCGTGGCTGCGCACAACTCCCTGTGCGCCGGGCACATCGCCGCGTTCGGCAGCGAGGCGCAGCGCCGCAAGTACCTTCCGCGGCTCGCCAGCGGGGAAGCGCTGGGCGCCTGGTGCCTGACCGAGCCCGGCGCCGGCAGCGACGCCGCTGCCATCAGGACGCGCGCCGAGCGCCGCGGCGACCGCTGGGTCTTGGATGGCACAAAGGTCTTCGTCACGAACGGGAGCCTGGCCGGGACATACGTGGTCATGGCTGTGACGACCCCCGGCGCCGGCAGGAAGGGAATCAGCGCCTTCGTAGTCGAGCGCGGCAGCAGGGGCCTGGAGGTGGGCCGCAAGGAGGACAAGCTCGGGGTGCGCAGCAGCGACACCGCCGAGGTGCACCTCGCGGGCTGCGAGGTACCGTGCGAGCAACTGATCGGGGATGCGGGGGAGGGTTACACCCAGGCCACGCGCGTGCTGGAGCGGGGCCGCATCGGGATCGCCGCCATGGCGGTGGGCATCGGGAACGCGGCGCTCGAGGCCAGCCTGGGGTACGCCCAGGAGCGGGTGGCCTACGGTCGGCCGATCGCCGATCTGCAGGCGATCCAGTTCATGCTGGCCGACATGGCCACCGAGATGGACGCCGCCTGGCTGCTGACCGAGCACGCCGCGGGGCTAGCCGACCGGGGGATGCCCTTTCGCCGTGCGGCCTCGATGGCCAAGCTCTACGCCTCCGAGGCCGCCGCGCGGGCCGCGACCCGCGCGGTGCAGATCCACGGGGGATACGGATTCACGAAGGAATACCCCGTGGAGCGTTTCTATCGCGACGTGAAGCTGTGCGAGATCGGCGAGGGCACGAGCGAGGTCCAGCGGGCAATCATCTCCAAGATCGTCCTTGCCGACTCGGGACGGTAGCCGGACGTGCCTGGAGTGATCCGCGCCGAAGGGTATCGGGCCATCCGGGCTCCGGTGCAGCGTGTCTGGCAGTTGCTCAGCCGGATCGAGTCACACCCCCGGTTCACCGGTATCTGGATGGCCGCGGATGTAAGGGAACGGTCGCCCACCGCGCCCCTGGTGGAGTTCCGCGGGTTCTTCGGAGGCCTGCCGATCACCTCGGTGCAGAGGTTCTCGCTGAGATCGCCTGGCCGGATCGAGTTCAAGCAGGTACGCGGAACCCTTCTGGAGTTCTCCGGAGCGTACACGGTAGGGGAATCCGACGGCGCGACGGTTCTCGCCGCGCAGGTGGCGGTGGATCCCGGCATCACGCTCTTCTCGGAGGCAGCCGTGCGCCAGATACTCGCGGGTCACATCGAGAGCACGCTCGTCAAGGCAAGGTCTCTGGCGGAGAGAGACCTGGCGCGCCCCCAGGCCAGGCGCCATCAGGCATCTGTCACCGGAGCGCCACCTGGTGAAGAAGAGGTCAGCGGCGAGGTCGCCCCGGAGACAGAAGGCGGCTTGGAGGAGGCCGCGGAGCCGCCTGAGGCGCCGGTCACGCCGGCAGCGGCGCGGCCGGCAGAGGCCAGCGGGAAGCGCCGTCGCCGCCGTCGGCGCCGCAAGCAAGACCACTAGGGAGGACCACGATGTCAGGTAGCAGGAGCAAGCCCACGCGAGAGCAGATCCTGGAGGCTCTCCGCGACGTACAAGACCCAGAGCTTCACCGGAGCATCGTCGAGTTGGACATGGTCCGCGAGATCACCGTAGAGGAAGGCCGGGTAAGCGTGGACGTGCAGCTGACCATCAGTGGCTGTCCCCTGAGAGAGACAATCGCCAGCGCGGTCGCGGAGAGGATCCGAGCCGTCCCCGGGGTCAGCGATGTGAGCGTCCGTCTCGGGGTGATGGACCAGGAGCAGCGCCAGGCGCTGGTCAGGCGGCTGCAGGGCGGCGAACCCGCTGCCTCGCCCGACGGCCCGGAGCCTCCCATGCGGCGGCAGGGGCTGCTCGCGGAGGACTCGCGCACGCGTGTGATCGCGATATCGAGCGGCAAGGGCGGCGTGGGCAAGTCCACCATCACCGCGAACCTGGCCGCGGCCCTGGCGCTGGAAGGCAGGCGCGTGGGCGTGATTGACGCCGACATCTACGGCTTCTCCATCCCCCGCATGCTGGGTGTTGAGGGACGCCCAACGGTCATAGAGCAGTTAGTGATCCCGCTTGAGAGCGACGGCGTCCGCGTCATGTCCATTGGGTTCCTCCTGCCCGACGACTCGGCCGCGGTGGTCTGGAGGGGGCCGCTCCTGCACAGGGCCCTGGTCTCGTTCATCTCCGACGTGCACTGGGGTGATGACCTGGAGTACCTGCTGATAGACCTGCCGCCCGGGACCGGGGACGTATCGCTGACGATCGCGCAGACGCTGCCGCGGGCCAGCATGCTGATCGTCACCACCCCGCAGCCTGCGGCCGTGAGCGTGGCCAGGCGCGCAGCGAAGATGGCGGAGCTGGTGAACATGCCAGTCGTCGGCGTGGTTGAGAACATGTCGGGATTCACGCCGGGGCCCGGGGCCACCACCGTCGACCTGTTCGGAAGGGGCGGGGGGCGGCGCCTGGCCGAGATCCTGGGTGTGCCGCTTCTGGGGGAGATCCCCATTGACCTGGCCCTGCGCGAGAGCGGCGACAGCGGGCTGCCGCTCGTCAGGACCCATCCGGACAGTCCATCTTCGAAGGTACTGCGTGAGGTGGCCCGGAGGGTTGTGGCGCGGCTGCCGGTGGCCACTCGCGTTCAGTAGAAGGTGAGGGTCCCAGAAGGAGGAGAGGAATGGGGCGAAAGAGCCTTCCACCTACGACCTTACTCTTTCCAACACCGGTTGTCTTAGTGACCTGTGTGGATGAAGAGGGAAAACCCAATATCATCACGCTGGCCTGGGCAGGAGTGGTCAATTCCGAGCCTCCCATGATCGGCATTTCCATCAGGCCGGAACGGTATTCGCATGGTTGCATAAAGGGGATGGGGGAATTTGTTGTCAATCTTCCCTCGGAGGAGATGGTCAGAGGGGTTGATGCCTGCGGGGTGGTCTCAGGAAGAGAGACGGATAAATTCGATCTGACGGGATGGAAGGTCGTTCCAGCGGAGAAGGTTAGGGCGCCATTGATCGACGAATGTCCGGTTCAAATGGAGTGCAAAGTCAAACAGGTCATCTCCCTCGGAAGCCACGATCTCTTCCTCGGCGAGATCGTTGCCCTCCATGTGAAGGAGGAAGTGCAGGGGGAAAGGGGCCGGATCGATATCCTGAGAGCCCTTCCACTGGCCTACTGTCCGGGCGCGCGGGAGTACTGGAGCCTCGGGAAGCCCCTCGGCCATTATGGCTTCACCAGAGGCAGGCCCTGATCGTGACTGACCGCCGGCGGGTCCTGGTGCTGGCTGCGACCTCGGTGCTGCTTGCGGTGCTGCTGCTCGTACCGCCTCCCCGGGCCGCGCTTGCGCAGGGGGTGGCCGCGGATTGGCCGGCCCTGACCCGGCGCTACGAGCAGCAGGTCGCGTCGAGCCCGTCGGATCCCGGCGCGCGCTTCACGCTGGCGATGCTCTACGCTCGCAGCGGGCGGCTCCTGGACGGATTCCGGCAGCTCCAGGAGGCCGACCAGGCGATCGGCCCGCCCGCAGCACGGCAGGCGCTGGCGCTGCGGATCGTGGCCGAGGCCGAGGGGCTGATCGCGCGCAACCGCAACGATCTGCTGGCCCGGTACAGGCTGGCGTTCGCGCGCTACTTCCTGGGCGAGCGTCCGGCCGTGGCCGCCGGGTTCGAGCGGATCGTCGCGATCGACCCTCAGAACGACTGGGGCTACGGTTACCTGGGGCAGGCATACGCCGACCTGGGTCAGAGCGACCGCGCCATCGGCGCCTGGGAGAAGGGGCTCGCGGTGAACCCCCGTAACGCCGTGCTCCACTACATGCTGGGATTGACCTACACGCGCAAGGGCGACAAGAAGAAGGCCGCCGCCCATCTGGCCGCGGCATATCGCGACCGGACGCTGTACGAGTACATTACGAGGAACCCCTAGCGCGACCACCATGCCTCTCCCGCGCGCAATGCCCCTGATTCTTGTCGCCGCGGCCATGTGGCTCTTGGCGGCGGCGGGCTCGCCCGGCCCATCCACCGCTGCGCCCGGCCCGGTGCCTTCGGCCACGCCGGCGCCGCGCCCCTCGCCGCGTCTTGTGGTCACGGCGGACGAGCTCCGGGCCGATGCCGCGGCCCGCGTGGTGTCGGCGGCAGGCCGCGTGCGCATCACCGACGGGGTCACGACGGCGACCGCCGAGCGGGCGACTCTCTACTACGGCGAAGGGCGGGGGGTACTGACCGGCCAGGCCAGGGTGGTGGCCCCGCAGGGCGTGCTGGAAGGTGCCGAGATCACGGTGCTCTACACGTCCGCGGCGATCAGGCACGTGGTCGCGCGGGGCAAGGCCAGCATGGACGTCGAAGGCGGGCTGGTCACCGCTGTCCAGGTGAGCGTGGTGCCTGAGGCGGACACGATCAGCGCGCAGGGCGAGGTAGTGATCTTCACGCCCCCCGACATCATCGCCACCGGCGCGCGCCTCGTCTACCGGCGCGCGCGCGGCGAGGCGGTCCTGGAAGGCCGAGCCCGCGTGCAGACGCGGGATGGGTTCGTCCAGTGCGAGCGGATCGAGGCCTTCGATCGCTGGAAGAGGGTGAAGGCCTCCGGAGGGGTGCACGCGATCCTGCGCGATATGGAGATCCACAGCGCGGGGGCAGAGGTCTTCCTCGGAGAGCAGCGCGCCGTCTTCGAGGGCGATGTGCGGCTGGTGCAGGCAGGCCGCCACCTGTCGGCCGAGAAGTTGACGGTCTGGTACGCCGCAGGACGGTTCGTGGCGGAAGGCCAGATCAGGGCCAGGATCGAAGCAACACCGTGATTACGTACCCGGGCCCAGCGCGGCCCGGGCTAGGGAGGTACCGTGATGAAGGACGAGCGTGCTAGAAGACCGCAGCTCGACTCGCTGCCGCTCGCTCAGGGCGTGCGCGCGCGACTGCACCGCCTGCTCTACCAGCACGGCCCCGGTAAGGGAACGATGCTTGTTCTCCCCGTGGATCAGGGGCTCGAGCACGGGCCGGCGGATTTCCTTCCCAACCCACCCAGCGAGGATCCTGATTTCCAGATACGCCTGGCCATAGACGGCGGCTACTCGGGGATAGCCTTCCACTACGGCATTGCGGCGCACTACCTGGCCGGGTACGCCGGCAGGATCCCGCTGATTCTCAAGATCAACGGCAGCACGAACATCCCTCCGTCGGACAGGGCCTTCTCGGGGATGACCGCGCGCGTCGAGGACGCGGTCCGGCTCGATGCCGCCGCAGTCGGCTACACCCTCTACGTGGGCTCGCCCCGGCAGGACGAGGACATCGCGCAGCTGGCGTCGGTGCGCGCCGATTGCGACCGCTACGGGATGCCGTTGGTCGTCTGGTCGTATCCCAGGGGCGAAGCAATAGAGAAGAAGGGTGGGCGTGACAGCCTCTACGCCGTGGACTACGCCGCGCGCGTGGCGACCGAACTCGGCGCCGACGTCATCAAGCTCAACGTGCCCGTCTTCGATCAGAAGGCCAGGGAGGGCTCGCCCAAGCCCTACAACGCGATGATCCTCGAGTACCGCGAGGCCGTGGAGAAGGTGGTCCGCAGCGCCGGGCGGGCGTTCGTGCTCTTCAGCGGCGGCGGGAAGATCGGCGACGCCGACCTGTTGGAGAAGGCGCGCCTCGTGATGCAGGCCGGCGCCACCGGGCTGATCTTCGGCCGCAACATGTGGCAGCGCCCGATGCCTGAGGCGCTGCGCCTCACCGCCGAGATCCGGCGCCTGATGCTGGAGGAATAGGGCCGATGCAGGCCGTCTGCATCCACCAGCACGGAGGCCCCGAGGCCCTGGTCCACCAGGAAGTCCCGGACCCGGCGCCAGGGCCGACCGACGTCCTCGTCAGGATAAGGGCGGCCGCGCTGAATCACATTGACCTGTGGGTGAGGCGCGGCCTGCCCAGGCTTCGGCTGCGGTTTCCACACATCCTGGGCGCCGATGTGGCCGGCGTGGTGGCCGGCTTCGGGGATCGCGCGACCGGTGTGTCGGTGGGCGACGAGGTGATGATTTCCCCCGGGGTCTCGTGCGGGCAGTGCCCGGCCTGCGCGAGCGGCCGCGACAACCTGTGCGACGCGTTCTCGATCCTGGGGGAGCACATCCCGGGCGGCTACGCCGAGTTCGTCGTGGTGCCTCGCGTGAACGTGATGCCGAAGCCATCCCACCTGAGCTTCGAGGAAGCCGCGGCCGTGCCCCTGGTCTTCCTGACCGCGTGGAACATGCTGGTGACGAACGCCCGCATCAGCATGGGCGAGACGGTGTTGATCTGGGGTGCGGGCAGCGGCGTGGGCAGCGCCGGCGTGCAGATCGCACGGCAGATGGGGGCACGCGTGATCGCCACCGCGGGCGCGGACTGGAAGCTGGAGCGTGCCAGGGAATTGGGCGCCCATGAGGTGGTCAACCACTCGTCGCAAGATGTGTACGAGGAGGTGCGCCGTCTCACCGGACGACGTGGAGTGGACGTGGTGTTTGACCATGTGGGCAAGTCCACCTGGGAAGCGAGCATCAGGTCGCTGGCGCGCGGAGGCCGGCTCGCAACCTGTGGAGCCACGACAGGGCCCGAAGGGACCACCGACATCCGGTACATCTACGGCCGGCAGCTGGCGATTCACGGGACCTGGGTGGGCACCAAGCGCGAGATGCTCGAGGTCATGCGCCTGGTCTCTTCCGGCAGCGTGCGCCCGGTGGTGCACGCGGTCATGCCGCTGGAGCAGGCCGCCGAGGCCCACCGCATGCTGGAGCGCCGCGAGCAGTTCGGGAAGATAGTGCTGGTGCCCTGGCGCGTGGCCTAGGGATCGGGGACCGCGGGCGGCGGGGTGGCTGGCTCCTCCTCCGAGATCCACTCGGCGCCCCCGGCCCAGATCTCCTTCTTCCAGATCGGGACGGACTGCTTGAGGGCGTCAATGGCGAACCGTCCGGCCTCGAACGCCTGGTACCGGTGAGGCGCGGCCGCTGCCACGGCGACGCTGATCTCGCCGACGGCCAGGGTGCCCAGGCGGTGGACGACGGCCATGCGCGCGCCCCATCGCTCGCGTGCCTGCTCTGCGATGCGGGCCATCTCGGAGCGCGCGAGCGCCTCGTACGCCTCGTAGTCGAGTCGCTCCACCCGCCGGCCGCGCGAGTGCTCGCGGACCGTGCCGAGGAACAGCACGGCCGCGCCCGCGCCCGGGTGACGCACGGAGTCGAGCACCGCCTCTACGCGGATCGGCTCGCGCGTGAGCTCAATGAGCGCTTCGGGGCTGCCCCCGCTGACCGGGGCCAGCAGGGCAACGCGGTCGCCGTCGGCCAGGGCGCGCTCCAGCGGCACGACCGTGTCGTTGATCGCCGCCGTGGTGGGGCGCGCCACGCGGTGAAGGCCCGGGTATTGGGCCACAAGGATGTCCCAGAGCCCGGCGGACGTGGTACCCTCGGGGACCGTGAGTTGGACGGTCGCGGTGCCCGCGGCTTCCCGGTGGGCGGCGAATAGAGAGACGGTGATCTGCATGGGGCCAGGTGGACCGATTCACGCGCATCGTAGCACGCGTCCATGCGGGCGGCAAGGAAGCACCGCAGGGCGTAGCGGGGCGCGGCGTTGACCGGCCTGCGAATCCGCGATCCGTACGCGGTCCCGGGGGTCTTTCGCAGGGCCCAGCTGCACTGCCACACCCGCAACTCCGACGGACAGTTCGAGCCCGCCGACCTGGCCCGCCGCTACCGCGATGCCGGCTACAGCTTCATCTGCTTCACCGACCACGACCGCGTGACGCGCTGCGACGAGGTCAACGATGCCAGGTTCCTGGCCCTCCCCGGCGTGGAGGAGACGATTGTCCGCATCGTGCCGCCGCTTGGGCAGCACCTGAGCCGCCTGCTCGTTGACCAGGTGCTGGGGGAAGGGGCGGCCCCTGACCGCATCGCGCGCACGCAGGCTGACGGCGGGATCGCGTGCCTGAATCACCCTTCCTGGACCGGCAACCTGTGGACCGGCGCCTGGACGCTCCAGACCATGGCCGCCCTGCCAGGCCCGTTCCTGGTCGAGATCTGGAACCCCCACTCCAACCCTGACGAGGATCTGCGGCGCTTCACCGGCGCGGTTCGAGCGCACGGGCCGGAAGGGCGCATCTGGGCAGCAGCGGCCGACGACTGCCACACCTCGGCGCAGTTTGACCGCGCCTGGGTGATGGTGAAGGTGGAGGCGATCACATCCGATGCGCTGCGCGCCGCGCTGCTGTGCGGAGCGTTCTACGCCAGCACAGGTGTGGAGGCGGACTTCGGCGTAGCCGGCGATGCGATCATTGTGTGTAGCGCCGCCGAAGAGGTGCTTGTGTTCGACGCCGCGGGCCGCTCGCGCGCCATGATCCGCGGAGGTGAGGGGCACTACACGCCTGCCGGCGATGAGGATTTCGTCCGGCTGGAGTGCCGCGCAGGACCCCTTCGCGCGTGGAGCCAGGCCTTCTGGGTGGGGCGCTAGCCCGACAGCACCGCCAGTAGTGCCTCTGCGATGAGGTGCGACCCGCCCGGCGGTCCCATGCGCTCGCGCCCGACCGCGCCGCGTCGGGCGCGCTCCTCTGGATCGCGCAGCAGCCGCACCACGGCATCGGCCGCCTCTGTCCAGTCGCGGGTTGGGACGAGGGCCTCGCCCAGCAGCCGGTGCTGCGCCCGCAGGAAGAAAGGGGTGAACTGGGCGCCCGGGCCAGGAAACGCCACCACCGGCCGGCCCAGGCCCGCCGCCTGCTCGTTGGCCGTGCCTGCCATCCCGATCACGACATGGGCTCTCGCCACCGCATCAGCAAAGGCCGTTGTGAGGGTTATCGGGGCATCGCCATCGCCCGCGGTGCGCTGCCGGTCCCCTGTCTCCCCGATCCGGCGCAGGGCCTCTGGGATCGCGACGCCCGGCGCCAGCGCCATGAGGAACCGCGTGCGCGGCTCGAGGGCGGCGATCGAGCGCGCCGCGCGCGCCAGCAACGCGGCGTTTGCCAGGGCGTCGGAGCGGCTTCCGGGCAGGAGCGTCACGACCTGCGCTTCAGGGGATAGCCCGAACGTCTCGCCAGCGCCATCCACCAGATCCATCATCACGTTGCCCGGCGCAGCCGCCGGCAGTCCCATTGCCGCAAGCGCCTGTGCCGTGTCCGGATCGCGCGCGAAGATCTGCCGGGCATGACGGCGCATCACCCAGACCGCCAGGGTGCCGAACTCGCAGATACGCACCGAATCCGCGGTGGATACGAACGCCACCTGGGGCTGGACGCGCGCGGCCATCCACAGGCAGTAGGCGTCGCCGACCGCCACGACGAGATCGTGCCTGCCGCGCTGGCTCGCAAGCGTCCGTCGTTGCCCTTGCCACAGCCCGATGAGCCCGGAGGCCAGGTCGGCACCCAGCCCGCGCAGCCCGGCGCGCATCGAGAATCCGCCGCTGGGCAGCGTCCTTCGCGGATCGAGCAGCGGGATGCCAGCAGGGTAGGCGCCTTCACCCACCAGGGGGTAGGCGGTCACCAGGACCCCGGCCGATCGCAGCACCGCGGCGATGCTGGATGCGATCAGGTCCTCGCCGACGCCGTTGCTGAC
>JBBIOM010000019.1:0-37291 GCA_037443365.1 Armatimonadota bacterium | reverse complement strand
CAGCGGTAGTTGCCTATCTGGCGCCCGACGCTGTTGGCTATCTCGTTGAGGCAGGAAAGGCGCGCACGCGTGTACCCGGCAGACTGGCACTTAACAGACGCCTCCCGTAGCTTCGCCAATGCGTCCCCTACTCGCAGGTCGAGTGCGTCCAGGGTTGCCAGGTGAATCATCGCTCGAGCCTCGGTCGTGATGTCGCCAACATCCCTGGAGAACCTGCGGGCTCTGAGCAATCTTGCGCGAGACTGCTGCAGATTCCCGGTCCACTTCAGAACCATGGCTTCAACCATGAGAAGCATGGGCACATCATCCTGGTAGCCCAATGCTGTGAGTGTCTCCCTGGCCGATCTAGTGAAGGCTAGAGCAGAGGCGAAGTCGCCAAGCTTGATGTAGGCAACAGCAGCCTGCCACAGGGCCGTGGCTTTCGTAAGTGACGGTGTTTCTCTGAGTCCTCTAAGAAGTACCTTCGTGACTGCAAGAGAGCGGACATGTTGGCCAGCTCGGTTCTTTGCCCACGCAAGGATCTGCAGTGCCTCAGCCTCGGCCTGTGCGTTGTGTGTCGATCGCGCGATTGCCCAGGCCCGGTGAGCTAAGTGCCCCGCGCGGGTGAAATTGCCGGCATGGTCTTCAAACGCAGCGCACCGCAGTAGCCAGGTAGTTTGATGTATTGGCTGGCTACTCAGCTGACACATTGCAGTCATCTGGTTCAGGATGGCCTTCCGATCTTGGGGCCTTCCGAGCACCTCCAGGATTTCATCCATCACCGCCAATAGCAGAAACTCCTCGCCAGTGCTCTCATCTGGGTCCTTTGTGCGGTCTCGCCTCAGGCAGAATGCGGCGTGCCGGTAGGCCAGCAATGCTTCTTCATGAGCGTACATCTTCCGCGCTTGATCTCCAGCAAGAGTCCAGGACTTAGCCGCAAGGTGCCACTGACCCGCCGAGTGCTGGTGCCATGCAAGGCGATACAGAGGAACGTCTGGCCACTGCATCAGTGTAGCCGCAGCCCGCACGTGGCATGCCCTACGCGCCTGCGCAGTCAAGCTCTCGTAGCAGACGGCCCGGATCTTGTCGTGAGAGAATCGGTATCCAGCGTGCTCACGCTCGAAGATACCCGCCTTCACAAGCTGCTCGATGCCTCTCGAGAGTCGGTTGTGGCCCAGTCTGCCAATCATTGCAAGTGATTCCTCATCGAAGCTTCTCCCCAGCACTGCCGCAATCTCAGCTACCTTGCGAACCTTGGGTTCGAGGAGTCTCAATCGCTGCTGAACTGTGTTGCGCACGCTATCAGGGATACTCAGGCCCGATTCTAGAGGGATACAATGTGCAGGGTATTGGGAACATCCGAGAACCGGATCATACTTCTGTTGCAAGAGGAGCCGAAGCGTCTCAACAACGTATAGGGGGTTCCCCTCGGATTCCGCGAAGATATGCGCCTCGAGGTGCGCGGGCAGATGTTGTTCTTCGACCAATGCCCGGATGAGTTCTCTTGTCTCCACCTCCGAGAGCGGACCTAGCCGGAGCACTGCCCTGCAATGGCGCGAGAGCCGTTCAAGATTGGAGTCGTGCACGGGCCTGGGGCCTACCGGTCTTGCGGTAAGGATCACAACAATCCGCATCCGTCGGGTCCGCTCCAGCAGATGTGTGAGGAAGTCCACCGTGCCCGTATCGGCCCACTGCAAGTCCTCGATCAGCAACATCGTGGGGCGGCTGCGGCTTGACTCCTCGAGCGGGGCCTGGAGCCAGTTGAAGAGCCGGAGCTTGCCCGGAGGCCACGGGGACGGGTCGCCGGCGCTTCCCGCCGCTTCGTCAAAGGCCGAGGCCGGAAGGGCGCTGCTGTCGCGAGCGACGAACCGTGCGACATCTTCGGCATCTACAAACACACTGAGGGCGTCGAGGACCGGCTGGTACGGAACCGGCTCGTTGAACTCGATGCTGCGCCCCCGTAGGGTAGCCCCACCTCGTGCGGCCCATTCCTCCGCCACCCATTCGGCGAACCTGGACTTGCCTATACCTGCCTCGCCCACGAGCAAGAGCCCTCCGCCGCTGCCGGCCATCGCAGTGTCAAGGACGGCGACAGACACCTGCCGTTCGCTGCTCCTGCCCACAACTGGCGCTCTTTCGGGCTGGATCGTCACCCCTGCGGGGGTGTGCGCACCCTGGAGGCCGCCGGCGTGTGAGGATCGCTTCAGTTCCGCAATCACCGACATCGTCTCAGAATCCGGCTCGACTCCGAGTTCAGATCTGGCAAGCCGGGCGAAGCGCCTAAGCTGACTGGCGGCAGCGACCTTGTCACCAGTGCGCAGGAGCAGCCGCATGAAGCCGCGCTGCACTTGCTCGTTGAACGGGTCGGCCTCCACGGCCCGCCGTGCGTACCCAACGGCGAGATCGCACCTACCCCGACGTTCGAATCCCTCAGCTACCGTAACAAGCGAGGACACGAAGCACTGCTTCAGGTTCTCCCTCTCAAGCTGGCACCACTCGACATCCCAATCCTCCAGCAGGTCTCCCCGGTAGTATTCAAGGGCGCGGATCGTTCGAGAAAGCTGATCCAGGCCGGTCGTGGGCTGGCCAGGACGCAGCGCTCCCCGCCGGAATTCCTCGACGTCGACCTCGCACAACCCCGTGTCGAGCCCCACCGATGTGGGCGTAGTCAGGAGTACTCCTGCCGAATGCCCGCTGGCCTCAATGGCACCCTGAAGACGCCACATGACCGTGCTGAGATTGGCCCTAGCCCGCTCCTCTGTCAGGTCCGGCCAGAGCGCGCCTGCCACGCGCGTTCGGGAAACAGGCCTCCCACCCGCGAGCGCGAGGTAGGCGAGCAGCTGCGCGGGCCTGGCCTTGAGCTCAATTGCGCCCTTGTCCGAGACGACCTGGAAACGGCCCAGCAGACGGATTCCTAGTTTCGCCATGAGGCACCGCCACGCGTCTTCGATTTCGCGACCGGCTCGCAGGCAGTGCTGGTTGAAGCTGAGTGAGGCAGGTGTGGTGAGTGCCGCGACGTCTACAGGTAGGACGCAACCCGCTGCAATGCTTCCACGGCGATCCGGTCGAACTGCGTTCCGGCGTTCTGTCTGAGAATGGCTATGGCCTCGGCCGAGCTGACACCCTTTCGGTATGGCCTGTCTGTCGTGAGCGCATCATACGCGTCAGCGACAAGGATAATACGGGAGCCCACCGGAATCCGCGCTCCCACCAGACCATCGGGATAGCCAGCTCCATCCAATCGCTCATGGTGGTGACGCACCATCTCGGCCGATTCGCCCAGGATGTCCAGGGGCTCGATGATGTTCGCGCTCACGGATGAGTGGCGCGCCATCTCGGCCTGCTCGTCGGGTGTCAACCTGCCCGGCTTGCGGATGATGCGCCCGCTGATGCCGATCTTCCCGATGTCGTGCATGAGCGCGCCGATGCGGATGCGCTCGACATCGGTCTCTGGCAGGTCCATTTCCCTGGCGACGCGAACCGCGTATCGCGCCACGTTCTGGGAGTGGTTTGATGTGTACGGATCCTTCAGGTCAACGGCCCGGGCCATCATCTGCAGGCTGGTGAGCAGGACACCACCCTGGTCTCCAAGGAGCTTCCATGGATAGTAGGCTTCGATGAGGACTACGGAGGCGATCCCCATGACCACCAGCCCGAACCTGCCCTGGATGTAGCTCAGTGCGATGGCCGCGGCGGAGAGCGCGGCCACGTGCGTCCACCCATTCCGGGTCAGGTGCCGAAGGACCGACCTGAACTGCATGCCCTCCCTGATGTTGAGATCCAGCGCCTGGAACGGGATCTGAATGCACCAGAACGCCATGATGCTTCCGGCGCGCGCGGCGAACTCAACAGCGGCCGTCTGATCCCAATGCCATCCCAGGCCCCAACCGAGCCCCGCGTATGCCAGGTACCCGACCCAGAACCCCAGGGCGTCCCCCCCTGCCTGGAGCAGGGCATCGCCGACCGAGAGGCGTCGAGTGGGAACGGTCACCAGGAGAATGGGTAGCAGCCCTGCAAGCATCAGGATGGCCGGCCCACCGATCCACAGCCCGACGAAAGCCGCGACCGGCCGCAGCGTAAAGACACCCTGCGGACCGAGCCGAATGGCCAGCCACTCCCCGACGCCCGCCATCACGACGAGGAGGATCACCGGAAGCAAGTTGGCGCGGTGAACGGTCGAAAGCCCCAGGCCTAGAGAGAAGGCGGCGATCAGCACGAGCCCTGACCTGAGACCAATCAGCCGCCCGGTGATCTTCATGTTGCCGGGGTCTCCTCGAGCCGCAGCGCCTTCTGGGGGAGCGGTTCAGCCACGGGCGCCTCGCCAGGAGGGTAGAGGCCCCTCTCCACGAGCGTGACGAAGGCGTCGGCGACCTCTGGATCAAAGGCGCGTCCCCTTTCCTTCTCGACGACGAGCGCAATCGCGTCCGCGGGCATAGCTCCGGAATATGGATAGATCCCGAATGCCATGCTGTCGGCGGCCTCGGCGAGCGCGATGATTCGCGCACCCAGGGGGATGGCCTCGCCCTTCAGCCCCCCCGGGTATCCTGCGCCGTCGAATCGTTCATGGTGGCGCAGAATCATCGCGGCAATCTCTCTGCGCGGCAGTTCTCTGGCCACCTCGGCACCTATCAGCACGTGGTCTTGCAGGCCGTCGGCGTCTTCGGGGGTCAGAACAGGCCGGTCCAGCAGTTCATCTTTGCCGATCATGCCCACGTCGTGCATGAGGGCCGCGAACTGGACCGATTCTACCGCGGCCTCGCTCAACCGCATCTCGCGCGCTATCGAGACGGCCAGGTCCGCCACCCGCCTGGCGTGCCCCCTGCCCAGGGGGAAGTTCACGTCCGTCGCCACTACGAGGCCGTCAACGATCTGCGCAAAGAGTTGGCGGCGCTTGATGTAGAGGTGGAGCGCCAGCCACTGAAGCGGTAACAGCATCACGTACAGCAGGACGGTGGCAGGGTGTACCTCGGTGTAGAGAATCGCCAGCAGGATGGCCGTGGGAATGCTCAGAAGATTCGGCCAGAAGAGGTCGCGGGTGTTGCTGAACCATGTGCTCAGGAATGGTGTTCCCCTCCAGCTGCTCGTGCCATACGCCACGAAGAAATTGTTAGCGATCTGGAATGCCAGAGGGGCGACTAGCAGCGCCGGCCAGCGCGACGCCAGCTCGATCTCCCCGGGCACTCCGCCAAGCATGGCGAATACGCACGCACCCGCGGCAGCGCTGAGCGCGATCTGAGAGCCGTTGAAGAGCGCGCGCCAGGGTATCCAGCCTCTTGACAGGGAGTAGGCAACGGTTCTTCCGGTCGCGATGATGAGCACGGCCGTCGGAGGATTGAACAAGTAGACGACAAGATAGGAAAGGAGAGTGCTAGGGGTCACCGCCCCGCCGCGCGGATCCGGGATGCGGGCCGAGTAGGCGACGACCGCCAAGCCGAAGAACAAGATCAGCTGGGGCCACGCATGCCAGGGGACCCGCTCGGCGTGCAAGACCACCACGGCCGCCGCCGAGGCGACCACGACTGCCACGAAGAGGCGTACCTGGCGTGTTATGGTCTGCATAGGGCCCTGGAAATGAAGAACCAGACCGACAGCCTACAATTCCCTCTCGCCGCCGAGCAACAGCCCTCGAGCAATCGCGTTACCAATCGCGCGAACGACCTTCACCTGATCTCCAGGGGAGCATTTCTACACCGCGCTCTGCTGCTCTCGGAGAATGACAGGCGGCCCTCTGCCGGCAGTCTGCGCGGCCTCGTTGAGGGCTTCGTGTTCGCTTTGCGACGTGGAGTGTCGCGCCTGCTATGCTGTCGGTCCGGTAAAAGGCGCTATTCGCCTCCCATTTCGTTTTTCCTCCTGCCAGCGCCGAGCGACAGGGCCGGGCCCCGGCGCTCCCGCTCCTCCAGCACCGGCTTCAGCCGCCCGGCGGCAGCGCGCACAAGGCCGGCCAGGCCTACTGCCCCGGCGATGGAGGCGGCAACCCCCAGCGCCTGCGCAGGCATGATGATGAGCAGTGCGGCCCATCCCACCCCGACGATGAGCAGCGACGCGAGGTTGAGCCACCGTTGCTCTGAGACCACGAACTCGGCATCGGTGCGGGCCTCGAGGTACCGGTTGAGCGTCCCGAAGGTCACCCTTGCGACAGGCGCCACCTCCGGCGGCCGCGCCATCACCGGGGACCGGTACCGCCACATCTCCGGATACCGAACAGTGGCCGCCAGCGTGCCGACGAACGAGATGCCTGCCATCACCAGGATCGCCAGCCTCACGCCGGTCTGATCGGCCAGCCACCCGAATCCCACGAGCGCCGCCACCCGAATGAGCGCAACCATCACCTGTCGGGTGGTGATCACGCGTCCGATCTTGTCCGGCGGCGTGTGCTCCATCAGCACGGTCGAGACGTTCACGAAGAGCAGCATGTTGGCGAAGCCGACCCAGAAGCCCGTCACTACGAGCACGCCGTAGTTGGGGCTCAGTCCCATGATGCCGGCGGCCGCCGCCCAAAGCAGATAGGCGAAGACAATCGCATGGCCCTTGGGAAGCCGGCCGCCGTACCAGCCCAGCAAGAGCGACGCTCCGATGAACCCGATCCCCCAGACGCTCTGGAACCAGCCGAACTGCTCGTCGGTGACCCCGAGCACACCCTTGGCCAGCGGCGTCTGGAGCGAGTTCAGGCCTGCCACCCAGAACCCGGCCAGGAGGAACCCCAGCAGGGCGACCTGCATGCGGTCTCTCCGGATGTACCGCAGGCCTTCCCGAATGGACTGCATCGTTCCCGGGCGGCCTGTGGCTCCTGCGTCGTCCGGACTCCTTTCGGGCGCCGGGAGCGAAAGGCCCGACACGAACAGGGCCGACACCAGGTAGCTGGCAGCGTCAATGTACATGGCCGTGGCGTAGCCGAACCTCGCCACCACGAGCCCGGCCAGGGCAGGCCCGAACACCTCGGTGCTCGAGTCCATGGTGGCGAAGTAGGCGTTCGCCTGCAGCAGTCGCGGCCTGGGAACGGACTGGGGGATCGCCGCGAACATTGCCGGCCTGAAGAACGCGGACGCCGCGGAGATGAGGAACAGGTCGAGGTAGACCCAGGCGATCCCCTGCTGCATGAGCCAGGGGATGGCGGCCACGAGCCCTGCGCGCACCAGGTCGGCGGTGATCAGGATCCTGCGGCGGTCGAGGCGGTCAACCAGTGCGCCGGCGTAGAACCCGACCAGAGCAGGCGCGACCAATAGCGCGGTGATCGCGTAAGAAACCGAGAGCGCCGACCCGGTCTGCGCGTACACCCAGAGGGAGATGGCCACCCAATGAAACCGGTCGCCCACCTGGGAGATGAGCTGACCCGTCCACAGCAACCCGTAGTTGCGGTGGCGCATCAGGGCCACGAATCCGCCCTGGGGTTCCTTGTCACTCGGGGGCATCGCGGTGCTGGACACAAGCCCGCCTCAGATGTGGCGGACTGCCGGCCCAGCCCACCGGGATATCGGGTCGAGCGGCCGCCAGGGAATCGGCGCGCACGGCCCGAATTCTAGGACGATCATGCGCGCGCTCGCTGCCGTCCTCCTGACCCTGCTGCTCCTGCTCGCCTCTCCCTCCTGCCCCGGCCGCACCGAGGCGCAGCCCGCGGGCCCGACGCGGCCCGGCGTGGATGTTCTCCTGGAGACGCCGGAGCTCCTGCAGGGGCGCCGCATCGGGCTCGTGACGCACGCCGCGGGCCTGACCGCCGCCGGCGAGACGACGTCGAGCGCACTGCTCCGCGACCCGCGGTTTACGGTCAGCGCCCTGTTCGCCCCGGAGCACGGGGTCGCTGGAACGATTCCCGCGGGCCAGGCGGTCCCGGATCTTGCCGGCCGTGTGCCGGTCTACAGTCTCTACAGCGCCACGCGCAGGCCCACGCCCGAGATGATGGCGGGCATAGACGCCTTTGTGATTGATCTCCAAGACGTCGGCGCGCGCGCCTACACGTACGCGTCCACGATGGCGCTGGTGCTGCAGGCCGCGCGCGAGGCCGGCAGGCCGGTGGTGGTCCTCGACCGGCCCAACCCGCAGGGCGGCCTGCAGATTGACGGGCCTGTGCTGGAGCCCGCCTACAGGTCGTTCATCGGCATGTACCCGATACCGCTGGTGCACGGCATGACGATGGGTGAGCTGGCCCAGCTCTTCAACTGGTTGTACGAGATCAACGCGCAGCTAACCGTGGTGCCGATGCGAGGGTGGTCGCGCCGCACGGTCTGGGGAGAGACGGGCCTGCCCTGGGTGCGGCCGTCGCCCAACATCCCGACGATGATGACGCCCTTCTACTATGCGGCCACGGGCGTACTGGACGGCACGAACCTCTCGGCCGGCATAGGCACCCCGCACCCCTTCGAGGTCGTGATAAGCCCGTGGCTGAACGGCGACCGGCTGGCTGCGCGCCTCAACGCGATCGGGCTGGCAGGCGTGACGTTTGAGGCATACGAGTTCGAGCGGGGAGGGAGCACGCTCCGCGGGATCCGCCTGGTGTTGACGGACCCGCTGCGCTTCCGGCCCGCGACCACCGCGGTCCACATACTGTGCGAGATCCGGCGGCTCCACGGCGCAACGCTGCAGTTCGTGCCGCGGGGCGGCCGGTACATGTTCGACTTCGTCTGGGGGACCAGCAGCGTGCGCAAGGCCATCACAAGAGGCGCCCCGGCATCGGCAATCGCCGCTCGCTGGGAGCCCGAACTACGGCGGTTCCAGATGCTGCGGAGCCCGTACCTGATCTATCCGTAAGGGAGCAGGCCTGTAAGCCGGGTTCTGTGCGCCGGGATCTCCGGCGCGGCTGTCATCTCTCTGGGATCGCCGGTTGCCCGTGATCTCGAGCGGCCTACCCGGGGATCAGCGGGCCGCCTCATCTCCCCCTATCTGGCCTTGCTCCGGGTGGGGTTTGCCTGGCCGGCCTGTCGCCAGGCCGCCGGCGGGCCCTTACCCCGCCGTTTCACCCTTGCCGGAGGGACGAGCCCTCCGGCGGTATGTTTCTGTGGCACTGTCCCTGGGGTCGCCCCCGCCGGGGGTTACCCGGCACCCTGCCCTGCGGAGCCCGGACTTTCCTCGACGCCTGCGCGCCGCGACCGCCCGGCCTGCTCCCATCCGATGGTAGCACCGGCCTGGGGAGGGGTCAAACCGCACAAAGCCATGCACGGGCGCTCTCTGCTAGCTCAGGCGAAGGCAGCGTGCACCAACCGTCCCACCTCGGCGATCGCGGCGGCGCCGGCCTGATCTTCCGCCAGATCACGGGCGAAGGCACAGACCAGCACCGGCCCGCGCTGCACGAACAGGATCCCGGCGTCGTTGCGGACACCCGCGATCGAGCCTGTCTTGTGAGCGATCTCCGCGCCGGGCGGCAGGTGGAGCGGCAGCCGGTCGCGTACCTGCTGGCGGCGCATGAAGTGCAGTGCCCGTTCGCGCACGCGGGCCGGAAGCGGCCCGTCGCGCACGAGCATCTCGAGCAGCCCGAGCATCTCCCGGGGAGTGCTGAGGTTGTTGTTGTGGTCCGCGTAGGCCCTTCCGGTCAGGGACCGCTCTCGCGTCTTCAACACCTGCTCCACTTCCAGGCGCGCCGCCGGGGTGAAGGGGCCGCGGGGGCGGCCCGCCAGCTCGAAGAGCAGTTCCCGGCAGCTCATGGGCACGCGCGTCACCGAGAAGCCCCACCCTGCCAGCCGCTGGTTGACGGCTTGCTTGCCGACCATGTCGACCAGTATGTCTGTGGCGGTGTTGTCGCTGATGATGATCATCAGCATCGCCAGGTCCGCCACGCTCAGCGCCGGGGAAGAAGTCAACTCCTTCAGGACGCCCGAGCCCGGGGACTTCATCTCCTCGGTCACCGCCACCCTGGCGTCGAGATCCAGGCGTCCCTCCTCGACCTGCAGCAGCAGCTCGTAAAGCACCGGGATCTTGAACACGCTGGCCGTCGGAAACGGCCGGTCGGGTTCGAGGAACAACTCCTGGCCGTCCCAGATTGTCTTGACGCCGACGCCAAGTGCGCCATCCAGCCGGCTTGACAAGCGAGCGAGCTCTCGGCGCAAGCCGGCGCCGGCATCGCTCGCGCGCGAGGCCGCTGCCTCCGAGGGCGAGGCGTCCAGGGCGCGGTTGGCCAAAGCGTCGGCCGCTGCATTCCGGCTGCGCGGGATGTACGTGACGCGCCATCTGCGGAAGCCCGCAAGCGCGCCGAGCGCGGCTCGATGCAGGGGCGCCAGGTTGGGGCTCTTGACCTTGTAGACGCCGGTTATCTGCCGGACCAGGAGGTCGCTGTCGGCCAGTATCTCGACCTCGTCTGCCCCACGCGCGCGGGCTTCCTCCAGGGCTCGGAGCAGCGCCTCGTACTCGGCGACGTTGTTGGTGGCCACACCAAGGGTCTCGGATACCTCGGCGACCACCCGGCCGTGGGAGTCCTGCACCACCACTCCAATTGCAGAGGGGCCGGGATTCCCCCTCGAGGCACCGTCCACGAGCAGCCGGAGCTTCACTGTGCGCGAACCACGAGCAGGCGTCCGCAGCCGTCGCATGATGCCAGCGCGTCGGGATCCGCGGCGATCTTCTGTAGCCGCCCCTCCGGGATGGCGACGTGGCAGCCCCCACAGATCCCACCCGTGACCGCCACCACCGCGATCCCGCCCTTGTGCTCGCGCAGCCGCTCGTACCGCCGGAGCAACGCCTCGTCAATCTGAGCCGCGAGCGCCGATCTCCGGGCGGTCAGGCTCGCGATCTCGTCATCGGCGGCCGCCGTCGCCGCGACGAACGCAGCCTCCTGCCGGGTCAACGCGGCCTGGTTGGCCGCGAGGGCGGCAGCGGTCTCGCGCGCCTGCGACTCGGCCCGCTCGACCTGCTCCATCAGCACCAGTGTCTCCTCCTCAAGACCCGCCTTCAGACGCTCCAGGAGGCGTATCTCGTCGGCCATGGCGGCCAGCTCCTTCGGATTGCCGGTGCGGCCGCTGTAGAGCTCGGACTCGAACTTGGCGCGCTTGGCCTCGATGGAACTCGTCTCGAGGTCGAGCACGCGCAGGCGGGCCTGCCAGGCGGCCAGCCGATCCCGCACATTGTCCAATTCCTGGACCGCGACGGCAACCGCCGCGCGCTGCGCGGCGCCGTCGTCGAGGCCGGCGCGAGTCGCTACGGTGCGTGCGACGGCCGCATCGAGCTGCTGGAGATCATAGAGCTGGAGTGCGGCCACCCGGCTATCGCTTCCTCGGCTTGCTCTTCGCGGGCGCGGCCTTGGCGCGCGCCTTTGGCCGGGGACGTGGGCTCGCCTTCTCCTTCCTGACGATCCTGACCGGCTTGTACGGAGTCCTGGAGGGGACCTTGACCCGCAGCGTGCGCTTCACCGGCGCGGCTTCGGCGGATACCGCCGGAGGCGCGAGGTGAGGGGCGCGAGCCGCAGCAGGGACGGGCGCTGGCGGGCGGGTGGGCGTAGCAGGCCTGGGTGGCGGGGCAGGCCTGGCCGGGACCGGCGGCCGGGGCTTGCCCACGGCCAGTGACCGGGGCATGCCACCCAGCTCGGGCGAACTGGGCGGTACGTTGAGCCGCTTGCGCTTGGCCTCCCACCACTTCACGTACTCCCTCCCCAGACGCTCGAAGTAGTCAAAGGTGTCGGGCCAGTCCAGGTCCTTGCGCATCCCCAGGATCACGGGCTCGACCTTCGCCCAGGGGACGGGAAAGAGCTCGAATACAGCCTCGCGATCCACCACGCCGTTCTCCACCAGGAAACCAACATTGTCGCAGAAGACGGCCATGCGGATCAGGTTGTTGAAGCGAATGCTACCCGGCGGGCACTCAACGATGAACTGGTCGTAGTCGCGGAAGTCGAACTGGAACACGACATACTGCATCGCCTCCAGGTTCGGGGGGGTATCGGCCATCTGCATCAGTCGCTGGAGCGCTTCGAGCTGGGCAGGCGTTTGCTTCTTCACCAGGGTTCACCTCGGCTTCGAAAGTACCGTCCGGCGAGACTTCGCCCTCCGGGAATCCCACTGGCCTCGTCGCCCGTGCTTGCTGCGGGGATTTCGCCCTGCGACCGGGTTTCCCCTGCGAACAAGGGCCAGATGGGCTTGCCAGGCGGCTCCGGGCACCACCAGGCCCTGGAGGGCTCGCCTGGTCAGGCTCTCAGCGGTGTGGGTCATTCGCGCCTCTGGCACCAAGACTACATGAAGATAAGTAATACTAAACCCATCAGGCCTCCTCGTTCAGACATAGCAGCAGCTTGTCCACAGGATATCCATGGTGATATGCTTCTCGCCGGGCGAGTAGCTCAGCGGGAGAGCGCCTCTCTTACACAGAGGAGGTCGGGGGTTCGAGACCCTCCTCGCCCACCAGCAGGCAAGCGCAAGCCCCCCAGCGAATCCAGGACACAGGCTCATCGCCTGGCTCATTGCCTCTCAAACGAGGTGTCCGATGAAGCGGTGGAAGGTCTACCTGGGCATCGTGTTGGCTGTCGCGGTCCTGGTGGTCTATGCCCAATGGTCGAGATCGGGTGGGCCTGTCCGGGTGGAGGTTGCCAGGGTTAGCCGAGGGCCCCTGACCGCGTCGTTCACGGCCGACGGCGTCATCAGGGGCAAGACGGTCAACATCGCGACCAAGGTCGCGGCGCGCGTTGAGGCGATCCTCGTGCGCGAGGGCCAGCAGGTCCAGCCCGGGAGCGTCCTTGTCAGGCTCGACGCCCGCGACCTGCGCGCAGGCCAGAACGAGGCCGAAGCCGCGCTGCGCGCCGCGCGCGCCGGGGTGCGGCAGGCCGAGGCCGCGCTGGCGCTTGCACGGCAGCAGGTTGGGGCGCGTGAGGCGCAGGCCGAGGCCGCCCTCAGGGGAGCGGAGGCGCAGCTTCAGCAGCTGCGCGCAGGAGCCCGGCCGCAGGAGGTGGCCCAGGCCCAGCAGCAGGTGGAGCAGGCGAGGGCGAATGTCACGGCCGCCCAGGGAGCGCTGCAGCGCGCCCGTGACCTGCACGCCCGGGGAGCCATCGCCCGGGCCGACCTCGACGAGGCGGAGGCGCGCCACGAGATCGCGCGCGCTCAGTTCCGGGCTGCCAGCGAGGCCCTGGACATGATCAGGGCAGGGGCGCGGATCGAAGAACTGGCCGCCGCCAAAGCACAGGTGGACGCGGCCAGGGCAGGGGTCGAGGCGGCGAGGAGCGCGCGCGGCGAGATCCGTCTCAGGGAGACCGACGCCGAGGCGGCACGCGCCCGGGTCCTGCAGGCGGAGGCCGCGGTCCTGGCTGCTGCCGCCCTGCTGGATGGGGCCACCCTGCGGGCTCCCTTCGCGGGCGTGGTCAGCCGCATCGGCGTCGAGGTGGGAGAGCTCGTCTCCCCGGGCCTTGCGGTCGCCACGCTGTTCGACCCTGCCGACCTCTGGATCGCGGCCGACGTGGCCGACGAGGACGCCGCCAAGGCCCAGAACTCCCCTGACGTCACGGTCACTGTCCCGGCCCTTCCGGGCCAGCGGTTCCGGGGACGCATCGAGGAGCTCGCGCCGCAGGCGGAACTCAAGCCGGATGCGGCGCTGCGCACGCGCGTGGTCCGGATCAAGGTACGGCTCCTGGAAGGGGTGGATCTGCTCAGGCCCGGGCTGGAGGTGGACGTGGAGGGAGAGGGCACCATGGTCCCCGAGGCGCTCTCGGTCCCGGGCGATGCGCTCCTGTTCCGCGACAACCGGAACGTGGTCTTCCTTGTTGAGGGCGATGTCGCGCGCCTGCGCGAGGTAAGGGTGGGATACATGACGCCCGCAGCGGCCGAGATCCTGGATGGGCTGAAGGAGGGCGATCTGGTGGTGGTTGGAGGCAAGGACACCCTCCAAGACGGCAGGCGCGTCCGGGTGGTGCCGAGCGCGAGGCCCTGACATGCCGCCGAACGACCAGGCCTTGATACGGCTCGAGCGGGTTTCCAAGACCTACCGGATGGGAGAGGTCGAGGTTCACGCCCTGCGCGAGGTCAGCCTCTCCGTGCGTCAGGGCGCGCTTGTGGTCATTCTGGGTCCAAGCGGGTCGGGCAAGACGACCATCCTCAATCTGGTGGGCGGCATTGACGTCCCGACCTCGGGGCGCGTCGTGGTCGACGGCGTGGACATCGTGCGGTACGGTGACGCCGAGCTCACCGCGTACCGGAGAGAGCGCATCGGCTTCGTCTTTCAGTTCTTCAACCTCATCCCGACGCTGACGGCGCGCGAGAACGTCGAGCTGGCCGCAGAGCTGGTGCGCAGCCCCAGACCCACGGACGAGGTGCTGGACGCCGTCGGCCTGGGTGAAAGGGCCGCCCACTTCCCCGGGGAGCTGAGCGGCGGAGAGCAGCAGCGGGTGGCAATCGCCAGGGCCCTCGTGAAGAACCCTCCTCTCCTGCTCTGCGACGAGCCGACCGGAGAGCTCGATCACGAGACCGGCCGACGGATCCTCCAGGTGATCGGGGAGATAAATCGCGGTGAGGGCCGCACCGTGCTGCTGGTCACCCACAACTCCGCAATTGCGCCGATGGCCGATCTGGTGGTCCGCCTGCGCAGCGGGACGGTGGATTCGCTCGAGGAGAACCCGGCTCCGGCGGATCCTGCGGGGCTCCGGTGGTGAGATGTCGCTCCTGGCCCTGAAGCTGGTAAGGGATCTGTGGCAATCACGCTGGCAGTATCTCGCCGTGGGCTTCACGGTGATGCTGGGCGTGACCCTATACGGCGCGACGTACATGTCGTACGGAAACCTGGATGCGTCCTTCCGGCACTCCTACGATCGCCTTCGGTTCGAGGACTTCGGCGTATCGTTCCACGCCGCGCCCGAGCGGGTCGCGGAGAGGGTGCGGCGGATACCAGGCGTCCGGGCGGTCGAAGGGCGTCTCATCGAGGATGTCGTGATCGAGATCCCGGGCAGGTCCACGAAGAAGCTGATAGGCAGGCTCATCTCCATCCCGAGCGACCGCCGGCCCTCTGTCAACGACCTGCTCATCACGCGGGGCCGGTATCTCTCCGGCAGGACCGCGCGCGAGGTCATCCTCGAGAACAGCTTCGCCCGGCACCACAAGCTGCGGCCAGGGGACGCCATCGAGGTCGAGCGCGCCGGCGCGCGGGCGCGGTTCCGGATCGCCGGGATGGCCATGAGCCCTGAGTACCTGTACGTGATCCGCAGCAAGCAGGACCTGATGCCGTTCCCCGATTCCTTCGGGGTCATGTTCGTCTCGGGCGATGTCCTCGGACCTCTCGTGGGCAAACCAGGGCTCATCAGCAGCATCGTGGCCACCACTTCCGACCCGGGGCGCAGGCCCGCGATCATGCAGGAGGCCAAGCGGCTGCTCGATGCCTACGGGGCCGAGGAACCGGTGGCCCGCGAGGATCAACCCAGCCACCAGTTCCTGGAGCAGGACCTGACCTCGTTCAGGGCCTACTCCGTCCTGTTCCCGTTCTTCTTCCTGAGCGTCGCCGGGCTTACGGTGTATACGCTGCTGATGCGCATGGTGCGTCTGCAGCGCCCCGTGATAGGGATGCTGATGGCAACGGGTTTCTCGCGGCGCAGCGTCGTGGTGCACTACCTGTCCGCCTCGCTGCTGGTAGGCGGGCTGGCCAGCGTGCTGGGCAGCGCCGCGGGCTTCTGGCTCTCTGGGTTGGTGACGCGCTTCTACGCTTCGTTCCTGTCCGTCCCCTACATCATGCTGGTCCCCCGCTGGGGAGCGATACTGGTCGGGGTCATGATCGGGACCGGGGTCTGCCTGGCCGCCGGCATCCTGCCTGCCCGGGCGGCCGCTCGGACGAGCCCGGCCGAGGCGCTCAGGGCCGAGGTGCCCTCAAGCGGGCGCGTAGTTCTCCTCGACCGGGTGATGCCCGGCCTTGGGAAGATGGCGCTGGCCTGGCGCATTCCGCTCCGCAACGTCTTTCGCCATCCAAGGCGGACCATCTCAACGGTCTTCGGCGTCGCGGCCGCGATTTCGCTGATCATGGTCTCCCAGGGGCTACTGGACTCCTCGGAGGCCGCCATGGACTCCTTCATCCACGACACCCTCCACGACGATGTACGCGTGGAGTTCGCAACGTACCAGGACCGCGGCGTGGTCAACGGCGTGCGCGGAATACCAGGGGTCATCTGGGCCGAGGGCGCGCTCGAGATACCCGTGGAGTTCAGGAAGGGAGACCGAACCTACTCGGCGCTGCTCGTGGGGCTCGAGGGCAGCAGCCGGCTCCACCGCCTGCAATCCGAGGGCGGGGAGAGGATGCGGCCCACCGAAGCCGGCCTGCTGCTCGGCCAGGTGTTGCGGGCGAAGCTGGGGGTCGAGCAGGGCGACACGGTGCTGGTCTCCCTGCCCCGTACTCGCTCTGAGCAGGAGCCGGTGCAGCGGACGGCGCGGGTGGCCGGGTTCGTGTGGGAGTCGATCGGAACGGTGGCCTACCTGCCCCTGGACCGCGCCAGGCAGTTGTTCCGCGCAGACCTCCCCCTCCCGCCCGGCGCCATCACGGGCGTGCGTGTCAAGGCCGACCTGCGCTATCTGCCCGAGATCAGGGAGCGCCTGCTGGGCCTGCCGGGGGCCGGCGCTGTGAATGTCCTCGCCGACTTCCGAAGGATGCTGGACGACATGCTCGCCGTGATGCGCAACGTCTTCGCGATCATGCTCCTGTTCGGGATGGCCCTGGCCTTCTCGATTGTCTTCAACATGATAACGATCAACGTGCTCGAGCGAAGCAGCGAGGTGGCCACGATGCGCACGCTCGGCATCGGCCGCTGGAAGATCCTGGGGATGATCACCCTGGAGAACGCGTTGACGGCCGCTATCGGGGTGTGCCTGGGCCTGCCCGCGGGCAGGTTCCTGGTGAGCGCTTTCATCGAGGCGATCTCAACCGAGGAGCAGATGGAGCTCTTCGCGTTCAAGACGGTGGTGTACCCGCGAACCTACGTAATAGCCGCGGTGGCAATCGTCATCGTGGTGTTGCTGAGCCAGATCCCCGCCGTCACGCAGGTCAACCGGCTCAATCTGGCGCGCGCCACGAAGGAGCGCGTGACGTAGGGCGCCCCGGGCAGGACCTGGCCTATCCCGCCTCCCGCGACTCGGCAGAGCCGGTGCGCGTGACGTGCGCCCCCAGCAGCCCGAGCTTGTGCTCGAGCCCCTCGTAGCCGCGGTCCAGATTCTCGACCCGGCCTATCGCGGTTTCGCCCTCGGCGGCAAGCGCCGCTATCAGCACGGCCGCGCCTCCCCGTATGTCCGGCGCCTCGACCGGCGCGCCGGTGAGCCGCTCCACGCCGGTTATGTGGACGCTGTCGCCCTCGGCCTTGACGTTCGCTCCCATCCGGCGAAGCTCGTCGGTGTAGGCGAACCGCGCCTCGAAAACGGTCTCGCGGATGGTGGACGAGCCACGGGCCAGGGTCAGCAGCGCTGCCATCTGGGGATGGAGGTCGGTGGCGAATCCCGGGTACGGGGCGGTGTCTATGTCCACGCCGCGCAGGTCGGCGCCGGCCCGCGCCCGCACGCCGTCGGTGTTGCGTATGATCTCGACTCCCGCCTCTTCCATCTTGGCCAGCAGCGCGGTGAGGTGCTCGGGGATCATCCCCTCCACCAGCACGTCGCCGCCGCTGGCTGCGCCGGCCATGAGGAAGGTTCCCGCCTCCAGCCGGTCGGGGATTATGGCGTAGGAGTTGCCGTGCAGCTCCTTGACCCCTTCGATCGTGATGGCGTGCGTGCCGGCCCCCTTGATCCGGGCGCCCATGAGGTTCAGGAAGACCGCGGTGTCCACGACCTCCGGCTCCCGCGCCGCGTTCTGGAAGACCGTCGTGCCCCGCGCGGTGCTGGAGGCCATCATGAGGTTGATCGTCGTGCCCACGCTGCTGCGCGGGACGTAGAAGGTAGCGCCCTTCAGCCGACGCGCCGAGGCCTTCATGTACCCGTGCTCCGTGACCACGCGGGCGCCGAGAGCCGCAAAGCCCCGGAGGTGAAAATCCACCGGCCTGGCGCCGATCGAGCAGCCTCCCGGCAGGGGAACCTGGGCCCTACCCGCGCGTCCGAGCAGGACCCCCGCGGTGTAGAACGAGGCGCGCATGCTGCGGCACAGATCGTAGGGCGCAACGTGGCCATTCATCCCGCGCGCGTCAATCGTCAGGCGTCCGGCGCCAAGCGACGTGCGCGCGCCCAGCGCCTCCAGGATCTCCAGCAGCGTCAGGACGTCGCGGCAGTGCGGCACGTTCTCGAGGGTCGAGACATCAGGGGCAAGCGCGGAAGCGGCTATGATGGCCAGCGAGCTGTTCTTGCCCCCGGCCACCCTCACGGCGCCGCGCAGGCGGCGGCCGCCGTTGACGATCAACTCCACTGAGACGACCCTCCCGAGAAGTGAGCGCGTGCGATGCTACGGCGTCCTGGCGCGCAACCTGGCGTCCACGTAGGCCTGAACCAGCTCCTCTAGCAGCAGGATCCGATCCACCTGACGAATGGCCTTCCGGGCGTCGCCGTGGCTGGTAATGTAGGTCGGGTCTCCTGACAGGAGGTACCCGACGATCTGATCCACAGGGTCGTACCCCCGCTCCAGGAGCGCACGGTAGACGAACCTGAGGATCTCCTGCACGCCCTGCGCCCTGAGGTCACCGAACTGAAAGATACCGGTGCGCTCGTGTTCCTCCACGGACATCACCCCTGCGGCCGAGCGTGCGGTGGTGGGCCCGCCTGGCCTCGATCCAGGAACCGGCGCCTTATGAGGGCGCTGCTCTGCCACTTGAGCTACGGGCCCGCGCGAAGATTATAGCACAGCATCGCCGTCGCCCGAGGCGCGTCTTGATCCGCTCAGCATGGGATCGTGCTCGTGACCGTAGAGCACGCGCACGAGGAAGAGGCCGCACGCGGGAAGCGCGGGACCGGCACGGCGGTCCCCCCTGGACTGCAGGATCTCTGAGATCGCATCGGGCGGCGCGCTGCCGCGTCCGACGGTCACCAGCGACCCCACCATCAACCGCACCATCTGTCGGAGGAAGCGATCGGCGGCGACCGTCACCACGACCAGATCACCCCGGCGCTCCACCTCCACCGCGTGCACGGTGCAGATCGCGGATGCCGTGGCGGTCCCCGCCACGCGAAACGCGGAGAAGTCATGCCGGCCAGCGAGCCCGGCGGCGCCGGCGCGCATCGCCTCCAGGTCCAGCGGCGCGGCCACGTGGTGCGTGTACCGGCAAAGAAGCGCCGAGGGCGCAGGACGGGCCAGGAGCGCGTACCCGTAGATGCGCAGGCGCGCGTCGTAGCGCGCGTGGAAACCCGGGCTCACCTCCAGCACATCTCGGACAACGATGTCGTCGGGCAGCAGCGCGTTCAGGCCCCTCCGGATTCGCTCCACGGGCAGCGCGCTGCGGGTGGTAAGGTGTGCCACCTGTCGGAGCGCGTGGACGCCGGCATCGGTGCGGCCCGCCGCGACGGCGGAGATGGGTTCCGACAGGATCGAGCCCGCGGCGGCTTCGATCGCGCCCTGGATCGTCGGGGCACAGCGCTGGCGCTGCCAGCCCGCGTATCGCGTCCCGTCGTACTCGATCAGCAGTGCGAGCCTTCGCAAGGACGACTACCGCAACCCAATCAGGAGCGCCGCGGCGGCGGCCACGCACGCTCCGGCCACAAGATCGGCAACGCGCCACCGCAGTTCCTTCATGCGTGTGCGTCCTTCCCCTCCTCGATAGCAGCGCGCTTCCATCGCGAGCGCCAGTTCCTCCGAGCGGCGAAAGGCGCTTATCAGCAGCGGCACCAGCACGGGCACGAAGGCGCGGGCCCGGCGGATCACCGAACCCTGGCCGAACTCCGCCCCCCGGGCCATCTGGGCCTTCATGATCTTCTCGGTCTCCTCAAGCAGGGTCGGAATGAAGCGCAGCGCGATGGACATCATCATCGCCAGCTCGTGCGCGGGCACCCCCACGCGGCGGAACGGGCGCAGAAGCCACTCCAGGCCATCGGTCAACTCCACCGGCGAGGTGACGAACGTCAGCAGCGTGGCCGCGGTCACCAGCAGGATGAACCGGCTCCCCACGAAAAGAGCGCGCCTGAACCCCTCTTCCGTCGCAACGAGCGGGCCGGCCTGGAACAGGACCCTCCCTCCCTCACCTCCGCCGAAGAAGGTGTTGAGGAAGACCGTCAGCAGCAGCAGGACGGCGATCGGCCGCAGGCCCCGAAGCGCGTATCCCAGCGGTATCTGCCCCAGCACCAGAAGCGCCAGCAGGCCCGCGGCCAGAAGGCCGAGGCCCCCGAAGGAGGGGATCAGGAACAGGGTGACCATGAGCGCCGTCGTGGCCAGGATCTTGGTGCGCGGGTCCAGGCGATGAAGCGGCGACCCCCGGGGCAGGTACTGCCCGACGGTGATGTACCTAGTGAGCTCCACGCCGCATCTCCCGCACCGCGGCCATGATGGCCGCCCGTGCCTGCGCGATCGTCAGCGCATCACCGACCGGCATTCCGCGACTGCGAAGCAGCCGGACAAGCCGCGCGGCCTGCGGCAGCGCAAGCCCGATACCCCGGAGCGCATCCTCGCGCGCGAAGATCTCGCGGGGGGATCCGTCCGCCATCACGCGTCCGGAGTGCATGACCACAACGCGCCGGGCCAGTTGGGCTGCCTCGTCCATGCTGTGCGTTACGAACACAAGCGTCATGCCCCCCCGGTGCAGGGCGGCGATGCGGTCGAGCAGTTCCTCCTTGCCCCTAGGATCGAGGCCGGCGGTGGGCTCATCCAGAACCAGGGCTCGCGGCTTCATCGCCAGCACGCCTGCCAGCGCAACGCGCCGCATCTCGCCCCCTGAGAGCGTGAAGGGGGAGCGATCGCCGAATCGCTCCGGATCCAGACCGGCCTGGCGCAGCGCCTCCTCCACCCTGGAGGCGATCTCATCGGCCGGCAACCCCAGGTTCCTGGGCCCGAAGGCGACGTCCTTGCGCACGGTGTCCTCGAAGAGCTGGTACTCGGGGAACTGGAAGACCAGCCCGATCTGCTGCCGGGCCCGGCGGCGGTCGGCGCGTGGCCCCCAGAGGTCACACCCGGCGATCCTCACCTCACCCGCGGTCGGGCGCAGCAGGCCGTTGAAGTGCTGGATCAGCGTGGACTTGCCCGACCCTGTCGGGCCGATGATCGCCACGATCTCTCCGGTGCGGATCTCGAGCGTGACCCCGTCCAGGGCCGCGGCTTCCATCGGCGTCCCTCGCAGGTAGACGTGGCAGAGCCCGCGGCAGGCGATCAGAGGGTCAGGCATCGCCCGCAGCCCCGGGGCCCACGGCGGCTGTCACCGCCTCGGCGAGGGCCTCGATAGTGTTCGCTTCCTCCGGGAGGTTGAGGCCGTCCTCACGGAGCCAGCGCGCGAGCCTCACCATCGGCGGGGCGCACAGACGCTTGCCCGGGATCTGTTCGGCCTGCGCCATGACCCGGGCGGCCGGACCATCGAGCACGATGCGCCCTCGGTCCAGCGCGATGATGCGCCGGGCGTCGCGAAGATCCTCCATGGCATGGGAGATCAGAATGATCGTGACGCCGTCACGCCGGTTGAGAAGCGCCAGGGTCTCCAGCACCTCGGCGAGGCCCGCGGGATCGAGCATCGTCGTCGCCTCGTCCAGCACAAGGCATTCCGGCCGCATGGCCAGGATGCCCGCGATCGCCACGCGCTGCTTCTGCCCGCCCGAGAGAAGGTGCGGGGGCCGCCGGCGGAACTCCGCCATCCCCACTGCCGCAAGCGCTTCGCTCACGCGTTCGCGGATCACCGCCGGCGGCAGACCGAGGTTCTCGGGCCCGAAGGCCACGTCTTCCTCGACGACCGTGGCCACGAGCTGGTTGTCCGGGTTCTGGAAGATCATGCCCACCCGGCGGCGGGTCTCCCAGACCGACGCGCGGTCACGCGTGTCGAGGCCCCCCACGCGCACCGAGCCGGCCGTGGGTGCGAGAAGCGCGTTGAGGTGCTTGGCCAGGGTGGACTTCCCGGATCCGTTGCCGCCGACAATCCCAACGTACTCCCCGGGCTCGACCGAAAAGGACAGGCCGTCGAGCGCCACGACGGCCTGCGGGGTGTTCGGATGATAGACGTGCCGGAGATCTGCTACTTCAATCAGGGGCTCGCGCACGTGGCGAACCCCTCCTCACTTGACCAGTTCGACCAGCGCCATTTCCGCGCCGTCACCTCGGCGGGTCCGAGTCTTGATGATGCGGGTGTACCCGCCGCGGCCGGCCTGCAACTTGGGGACCACGTCCTTGAAGAGCCGCGTCAGCACGGCCCTGTCCCCCAGGAAGCGGCGAACCTGCCTCCGCGCGTGCATGTCGTTGGCCATCGCCGTGGCGATCAGCGTGTCGGCGATCTTCTTGGTCTCCTTCGCCTTGGCGCCCGTGGTCTCGATCCGCCCGTGCACAATCAGCGCGCCGACCAGATCGCGGAACAGCGCCCGGCGCTCTCCCGTGTCGCGGCCCAGCTTGCGGCCCTTCGCTCCCATGCCCATTGTTTCGCTCCCTACGCCTACGACGGCTCGCTCTGCCGCAGACTGAATCCGTGAAGGGCCAGCTTCTCCTTCACCTCGTCCAGCGACTTCCGGCCGAAGTTCTTGACCGCTACGACCTCGTCCTCGGTCTTCCGAATCAGATCGCCCACGGTGTGCACCCCGGCACGCTTGAGGCAGTTGTACGGCCGCACCGACAGGTCGAGATCCTCGATCGGCATCGTCGCGGCACGGGCCACACCGGGATCATCGGAGCCGCCGAAGATCACCCCGGGACCCGACTCGTCCGCGATCCCCGCAAACAGGCGGAAGTGATCGATCAGGATGCGCGACGCCTCCTGCAGGGCCTCCTCGGGCCGGATGGATCCGTCGCTCCAGATCTCCAGCACCAGCCGGTCGAGGTCGATCGAGTGGCCCACGCGCGTGTCCTCAACGGCAAAGTTCACCTTCTGGATCGGCGAGAAGATCGAATCCACCGGGATCACGCCGATCACGTGCTCGCTGCGACGATGGCGCTCGGCGGGAACGTAGCCCTTGCCGCGCTCCACGACTATCTCCATCGCCAGGTGCGCGTCCTTGCGGTCCAGGGTCGCGATGCGCAGGCCGGGGTTGATGATCTCGACCTCGGGGTCCTCCTGGATATCCGCGGCCGTGACCTCCCTCTTCCCCCGAACGTCGAGCCGCAGCAACTTGGGCTTGTCGGTGTAGAGCCGCAGCGTGAGCTCTTTCAAGTTCAGCACGATCTGGGTGACGTCCTCGACCACGCCGCTGATCGTCGAGAATTCATGAAGCACGCCGTCGATCTTGACCGAGGTCACCGCCGCGCCCGTGATCGAGGACAGCAGCACCCGGCGCAGCGCGTTCCCGAGCGTCACGCCAAAGCCGTGATCGAGCGGCTCCAGCACGAACTTGCCGTACGTGTCGGAAAGCTCGGCCTGCTCTACCTTGGGCGTCGGAGCCTCCCACACTATGCCCACGGTCATGGTCAACCTACCTCCTGCCCCCTACGGGAGCTCCCAAGGTATCATCACCGGGAGTAGTACTCGACTATCAACTGCTCCTGCACCGGCACGTCAATCTCCTCGCGCGAGGGAAGCGCCAGCACGCGGGCCTCCATGCGGGTGGGATCGAACTCCAGCCAGGAAGGGGGCTTGCGCCCGGGAGTCGCCGCCAGTTCCTTCACCTTTGGGGGGAAGCCGGCGGAGGACGCGGCCGTCACCCTCTCCCCGGGCCGGACCTGGTACGAAGCGGCTCTCACGCGTCCGCCGTTCACGGCCACGTGTCCGTGGGCCACGAGCTGGCGCGCCTCCTTGCGGGACGAGGCCATGCCGAGCCGGTAGATCACGTTGTCCAGCCGGGTCTCCAGCATCTGAAGCAGACGGGTTCCGGTGACGCCCTTGGACCTGGAGGCGCGCTGGAAGTACGACTTGAATGCCGCCTCGTAGACCCCGTAGATGCGGCGGAGCTTCTGCTTCTCGCGAAGCCGCACCCCGAACTCGCTCAGCTTGCGCCTGGAGACGCCGTGCATCCCGGGGGGCGCCGGCCTCTTGTGCACCGGGCACTTCTCGGTGTAGCACTTGTCTCCCTTGAGATAGAGCTTCATGCCCTCACGCCGACAGAGCCGGCAGACCGATTCCGTGTAGCGTCCCATCCGCTCCCCCTACACGCGCCGCCGCTTGGGCGGACGGCACCCGTTGTGCGGCACCGGCGTAACGTCCTTGATCATGTTGACCTCTAGCCCTGCGGACTGCAGCGACCGGATGGCTGCCTCACGGCCTGCACCCGGGCCTCGCACGAACACCTCCACCGCCCTCAGGCCGTGCTCCATCGCCCTGCGCGCGGCGGTCTCCGCGGCCACGCTGGCGGCAAAGGGGGTGCCCTTCCGGGAGCCCTTGAACCCCGAGGTCCCAGAGCTCGACCACGCCACGACGTTGCCGCGCGGGTCGCTGATCGTCACGATCGTGTTGTTGAAGCTTGACCGGATGTGGGCGATCCCCACCGGCACATGCTTGCGCTCGCGCTTCCGGCCCCTGGGCTTGTTTGCCATCCTCGATCCCCCTTGCGCCTACTTGGTGGCCGGCGCAGGCGCGGATGCGGCCTTGCGACGGACCCCTACCGTTCTCTTCGGTCCCTTGCGGGTTCGCGCGTTCGTACGAGTGCGCTGACCGCGGGTAGGCAGGCTCTTCTTGTGCCGGAGCCCGCGGTAGGAGCCTATCTCCACGAGCCGGCGGATATCCATGGCCACGTCACGGCGCAGGTCACCCTCCACCTTGTAGTTGCGCTCGATGAAGTCGCGCAGCCGCGTTATCTCGTCCTCGGCCAGCGCGCGCACCCGCGTGTCCGGGCTCACGCCGGTCGCGCGGCAGATGGCCCGGGCCCGGCTAGGCCCGATGCCGAAAATGTACGGCAGCGCCGCCTCGATGCGCTTGTCTCTCGGCAGATCCACCCCGGCGATCCGTGCCATCCTCGGCCTCCTATCCCTGCTTCTGCTTGTGCTTGGGGTTCTCGCAGATGACCAGCACCCGCCGTCCCCGCTTGATGATCTTGCACTTCTCGCACATCGTGCGAACCGACGCTCGAACCTTCATGCCTGCCCGCTCCCTCTGCCGGAATCCTTATCGGTACCGGTAGGTGATCCTGCCGCGCGTAGGGTCGTACGGCGACAGTTCCACCTTGACACGGTCACCGGGGAGTATCCGGATGAAGTGGATGCGCATCTTGCCCGAGATGTGGGCCAGCACCTTGTGCCCGCTGGCCAGCGTTACGCGAAACATCGCGTTCGGCAGGACCTCCGCGACCGTTCCCTCGACCTCGATGGCATCCTTCTTTGTCATCGGCCCTCCGTGGGCCTGGCCAGTACGGCCCGTATGTCCTCGTCGGTCACGACCTGCCCCCCACGCAGCCGCTCGGCAACATCACCCGCCGGGCCGTGCACGGCGAGGTGCTTCAGGTTCTTGCGCTTGGGGCGGCCGGCGCCCCTGCGCCGGCCATCGGCCACAAGCACCATGTCGTCACCCGCGGCTCCTACCACCACGTAGCGGTCTCCCGCGTCGCGGCCTGCCCGCGAGGTAACCACCATGCCTACCAGCTCTCCCAGGGCTCTATCCATGGTCTGACCCGTAAAGACCCCGTAAAGACTTAGTATAGGGCCCCGCCGCTCCGTAGTCCAGTCAAAACCACCGGCCCATCCTCCGTTACGGCCACGGTATGCTCGGCGTGCGCCGACCACGTGCCGTCGAGGGTGCGCACGGTCCAGCCGTCGGCGTCCAGGGCAACCTCGGGCCCTCCGGCATTGACCATGGGCTCGATGGCCAGGGTCATGCCGATCTCGAGCGCCAGGCCTGTCCGGGGGCGGCCCGTGTTTGGCACCTGCGGATCCTCGTGCAGCGCCCGTCCTATCCCGTGCCCAGCGTAGTCCCGGACCACGGAGAACCCGGCGGCCTCTACCACCGACTGCACCGCCCACCCGATGTCCCCCAGACGACTGCCCGGTCTCGCCGCCGCCACCCCGGCTTCAAGCGCCTTACCGGCCACCGCCAGCAGCCGCCGGGCCTCCGGCTTCACCTCGCCCACGGGCACCGTCAGCGCCGCATCCGCGTGGAAGCCATCCAGAAATACCCCCAGGTCAACCGAGACGATCGACCCCGCCTCCAGGACGCGGGTGCCGGGGATGCCGTGGACGACCTCGTCGTTCACCGACGCGCAGATGCTCGCCGGGTATCCTCTGTAGCCCTTGAACGAGGGTGTGCCTCCGCCGTCGCGAATGAACGTCTCTGCGGTGCGGTCCAGGACGCTCGTCGTGACGCCCGGGGCCACGGCGCGCGCCACCTCGCGCAGCGCGAGTGCCACCAGCCGCCCGGCGCGCCGCATGCACGCGATCTCGTCCGCCGACTTGAGCACGATCGTGCTAGTGGGCTTCACCCGACCACCTTCGGGACCACCAGGGCCAGCAAGGCCTGATAGACCTCCTCGACCCCGCCCTCGGCCTTGATCGACGCGAAGACGTTCCGCGCCTGGTAGAAGCCCACAAGCGGCTCGGACTGCTCGCGGTACACCTGCATCCTGCGCCGCACGGTCGCGTTCAGGTCGTCGTCGCGCTGATAGAGCGGGCTTCCGTCGATGTCGCAGATCCCTGGGACGGCGGGTGGGTGGCAGTCCAGGTGGTAGATGTGCCCAGATGCCCGGCAAATCCGCCGACCGCTCATGCGGCGCACGATCACTTCCTCGGCCGCCTCAAAGAAGACGACCCTGTCGAGGCGGCGGTCCATGCCTGCCAGCACCGCGTCCAGCGCCTCGGCCTGGGGAATGGTTCGGGGGAAGCCGTCCAGCACGAACCCCCCCGCCGTGTCGGGCTGCTGGAGGCGGTCCGCGACCGCCTCGATCATAACGGCGTCGGGCACCAGCTCGCCGCGGCTCACGTACCGGTCGGCCGCCTCGCCGAACGGGGTCTTGCGGGCGATCGCGGACCTGAGGATGTCACCGGTGGCGATCTGCGGGATGCCCATCCGCCGCTCGATCATGCGTGCCTGCGTGCCCTTGCCGACGCCCGGCGGGCCGAGGAATGCCAGGTTCATCGCGCCAGGCCGCTCACTTCATGAAACCCTCGTAATGGCGCATGAGCACATAGGCCTCCAGCTGCTTCATGGTCTCAAGGGCCACGCTGACGACGATGAGCAGCGAGGTCCCTGCAAGATACAGGGTGAGTGCGCCGGCGCCTTGTGCCAGGTAGACCGGGGCAATGGCGATGGTGGCCAGCGACAGCGCCCCCACGAAGGTCAGGCGCTCGGTGACGCGCGACAGGTAGTCGCTCGTCGGCTTCCCCGGCCGGATGCCCGGGATGAACCCGCCGTACTTCTTGATGTTGTTCGAAACGTCGTTCGGGTTGAACGACACCGCGGTGTAAAAGTACGTGAACACGATGATGAGCGCGAAGTAGAGCAGGTCCCCCATTGGCTGGCCCGGGAGTATCCGCTGCCCAAACCGCTGCATCCACTCCCAGCGAGAGAACTGCGCGATCGTGCCCGGGAACTGCAGCACCGACACTGCGAAGATTATCGGGATCACGCCGGCCTGGATGAGGCGCATGGGCAGGTGCGTGGACTGTCCGCCGTAGACCCGACGGCCCACCACGCGCTTGGCGTACTGAACGGGAATCTTGCGCATCGCCTGCGTTATGAACACCACGGCGACGATGCTGGCCAGTATTATTACGATATCAAGGAGGAACTTCCAGATCGCGACCTCGCCCGCCCTCACCAGCGTGAGGGTCTGGGCGCTCTGCGCGGGGAGCCGGGCGACGATGCCGCCGAAGATGATCAGCGAGATGCCGTTTCCGACCCCGTACTCGGTCATGATCTCGCCCATCCATGTCAGCAGCATGGTCCCCGCGGTAAGGGTGATGATGATCGTGGCCATTATCAGCGGCCGGGGGTCAAGGACGGCGCCCTGGCTCCGGATGAGGTAGACCTGCCCGACGCCCTGCATCACCGCCAGCACCACGGTCAGGTAGCGCGTGTACATCCCTATCCGGCGCCTGCCGGCCTCGCCTTCCTCGGTGGCCATCTCCTTGAGACGCGGGAAAACCACCTGCAGCAGGCTGAAGATGATGGACGCGGTGATGTATGGAAAGACGCCCAGCGCGAAGATGGCAAAGTTGGAGAGCGCCCCGCCCACGAACAGGTCGAGGAAGCTGAACAGGCTGCCCTTCTGCTTGAACAGGCTCTCGATGGCGGCGACGTTCACGCCGGGCACGGGCAGGTGGGCTCCAAGCCGGTAGAGGGCGAGCATGGCGGCGGTGAAGAGCAGCCTTCGCCGCAGATCGGGGATGCGCAGCGGGTTGGACATCGAGCGTACCTGGATCACGAGGGAATGACCTCTACACGGCCGCCGACGGCTTCGATCGCCCGGCGCGCACCAGCCGTGAAGGCCTGCGCCCTGACGGTCAGCGGGTGCATCAGGCGGCCGGTGGCCAGGACCTTGACACGCCCCGCGCCGACGATCCCGGTGCGCCGCAACAGCGCCGGCGTTATCTCACTCCCGGATGGAAACCTGTTGAGGTCGCGCAGCCGAACCTCCTGCATCGCGGGCCTGGGCCCACCGCCGGTCATGTTGCTGCCGGCGCCGCGCACGCCGCGACGGAACGGCAGGCGCTTGATGAGTGGCGTCTGCCCTCCCTCAAACCCGGGGCGCGGTCCCGAGCCCGCACGGGACTTCTGGCCCTTTCGGCCCCTGCCCGAATACGCTCCGCGACCTGAGCCCAGCCCCCGGCCCACGCGTCGGCGACGCCTGTGCGCCCCGCGCTGCGGCTTCAACCTTCCCAGCATCGGCATCGTGCTCCTTTGCGACTCCTGTGCCTCTGTCCCGTCCCCCACGCGCCCCACCTCAGGCCTTCCGGGTCATCGCCTCGACCGGCCGGCCGCGCAGGCGCGCCGTCTCCTCCGGCAGGCGCAGCGCTTCCAGCCCGGCCAGCGTCGCGCGGGCCACGTTGATGGAGTTGGTGGATCCCAGCGCCTTGGTCAGGATGTCCTTGATCCCGGCTGCCTCGAGCACGGCGCGCGCGGCGCCCCCCGCTATGACACCGGTCCCCCGCGACGCCGGCCGCAGGAGAACGCGCGACGCGCCGTAGGTGCCCACGATCTCGTGCGGAATCGTGGTGCCCCGCCGGCGGACCTTCATGAGCCCCTTCTTCGCGTCCTCGACCGCCTTGCGGATCGCGTCGGGCACCTCGGATGCCTTGCCCAGTCCCACCCCGACGTGCCCGTCCTCGTCCCCAACGACCACGAGGGCGCTGAACTTGAACCTCTTCGCGCCCTTCGTCACCTTGGCGACGCGGTTGATGAACACCGCCTTCTCGACGGTCAGGTTGACAGATGACGGATCTATGCGCTGCGGCACGTGACTCCTCCAGAGTGACTAGAACTGCAGCCCAGCCGACCTCGCCGCCTCGGCCAGCGCACGAACGCGGCCGTGGTAGAGGTATCCGCTTCGGTCGAAGACAACCGCGGCAATGCCTTTGGCCAGGGCGCGCCGGGCCAGCACCTCGCCCACGACCGCGCTGGCTTCTGTCTTCTTCCTGGCGGCGATCCGCGGTCGCACCTCGGCGTCAAGCGTTGAGGCCGACACCAGCGTCTGGCCGGTCTGATCATCGATGACCTGCGCGTAGATCTGCTTCAGGCTGCGGAACACCGAGAGGCGCGGCCTATCAGCCGTTCCGGCCAGCCGCCTCCGGGAACGCAGGTGCCTCCGGCGGCGAAGCGCGTTGCGATCGGGTAGAGTGTACATCGCGGTCCTTGACCTCCCTACGCCTTCCCGGCTGTACGCCCGGCCTTGCCGGCCTTCAGGCGCAGGCGCTCTCCCGCGTACCGGATGCCCTTGCCCTTGTAAGGATCCGGGCGCCGGACCGCCCGCAGGGTCGCCGCGAATTGCCCCACCGCTTCCTTGTCGGTGCCGACGACCGAGATCCTGTTGGGCGCAGGAACCTCCACCTCGACTCCATCGGGCGGGGTCAGCTCAACGGTGTGAGAGTACCCCACCTGAAGAACCAGCCCTCGTCCCTGCTTCGCTGCGCGGTATCCGACGCCGTGGATCTCCAGATCAGTCCGGAAACCATCCACGACACCGCGCACCATGTTGGCGATCATCGCCCGGGTTAGCCCGTGCAGCGCGCGATGGAACTTCTGGTCCGTCGGCCTGGAAACCGTCACCGCGCCGCCCTCGACCACCACGCGCATGTCAGGGTGCACCTGACGGACCAGGCGCCCCTTGGGGCCCGCCACCTCGACGCTCCGCCCGCTCACGGCCACGCCCACGCCCGCGGGCAGGTTGACGGGCATGCGCCCTATCCGTGACATGGCCAGTCCCTCCCCGCCCTGCAATCACCAGACATAGCAGATGACCTCCCCGCCGACTCCTGACTGGCGGGCCTCCCTGTCTGTCATTATCCCGCGGGATGTTGACAGTATCGCGACGCCCATCCCGCCCCTGACCCTGGGAACGGCCGAGCGCTTGGCGTAGATCCGCAGCCCGGGCCGGCTCACGCGCCGGACGCCGGTCAGCACCTGCTGACGCTTGGGTCCGTACCGGAGCGTCATGCGCAACTGGCCCTGCGGCTGGCGCTCCACGACCTGGAAGTCGGCAATGAACCCTTCCGCCTTCAGGATCCTGGCGATCTCCAGCTTCATCCTGCTGGTTGGAACGATGACGTTGTCGTGCTTGGCGGCGTTAGCGTTCCGCAGCCGTGTCAGCATGTCCGCAATCGAATCCGTGACAACTCCACCCACGGGGCTACCCTCCCTACCAGCTCGCCTTCACCATGCCCGGGATCTCGCCCCGGTATGCCAGCTGCCGCAGGCACACCCTGCACAGCCCCAGGCGCCTGTAGATGGCGCGGGGCCGGCCGCATCGGCGGCAGCGGCTGAACTTGCGCACGGCGAACTTGGGCTTGCGCTTCCACTTCTCGAGCATCGACTTCTTTGGCACCCGCGGATTCCTCCTTCGGACCTATGCGCCCTGCGCGGCCTCCCGCAGTGGGAGGCCCAGACCCCGGAGCAGCTCGCGCGCCTGCTCATCCGAACGCGCGGTGGTGACCACCGTCACGTCCATTCCGCGAATCTTGTCAACCTTGTCGTACTCGATCTCGGGGAAGACCAGTTGCTCCCGAAGACCCAGGTTGAGGTTGCCGCGGCCGTCGAACGCGCGTTCGGATATGCCCTTGAAGTCCTTGATCCGCGGCAGGGCGATGTTGAAGAGCTTGTCCAGGAAGTGGTACATCCGGTCGCCTCGCAGGGTTACCTTCACGCCGATCGGCATGCCCTGCCGCAGCTTGAATGCGGCGATCGAACGGCGAGCCCGCGTAACGACCGGGCGCTGGCCGGTGATCGCCACCAGATCTTCGACCACCTTGTCGATCTGGCGAGGATCCGCCACAGCGCCGCCCACCCGCACGTTGATGACGACCTTCTCGAGCCGAGGGATCTCCATGCGGTTGCGATACTGAAACCGCTCGAGCATCTTCGGCATGACGTCTGTCTGGTATCGTTCCTTGAGCCTGGTGGCCATCTATCTCCCGCTCCTGCCAGCCTACTTGTCCATCTGCTCCTTGCAGCGCTTGCAGTACCTCACCTTGGTTCCGTCTTCCAGGTATCGGTGCCCTGCCCGCGAGGCTTCCCCGCATCTGGAGCACACTATCATCAGTCGCGCCACCGGGATCGGCGCCTCCTTGGATACCACCCCGCCCTGGGGCGTCTTGCGACTGGGCTTCACGTGACGCTTCACGATGTTTACGCCCTCCACGATGGCGCGCGCGTCACGGGGGGAAACCCTGAGCACCTTCCCCCGCCTTCCGCTGAACTTGCCGCCGGTCACCTCCACCATGTCGCCCTTGCGGAGATGGGGCCGTCCCTGCATTGTTGCCACCGCCATCGTCCCTGCCTCCGTTCAAGTCCCCCGCTACAGCACTTCGGGCGCGAGAGAGATGATCTTCATGAACTGCTTCTCTCGAAGCTCGCGCGCGACCGGGCCAAAGATGCGAGTGCCCCGTGGATTGGTGGCGTCGGACAGCAAGACCGCCGCGTTGTCGTCGAACCGTATGTAGGACCCGTCGCGACGGCGCAGTTCCTTCCGGGTGCGCACGACTACCGCGCGAACGACCTCTCCCTTCTTCACAGGGCTGTTGGGGACGGCCTGCTTCACCGATGCCACGATGACATCCCCCACGCTGGCGTACCGCCGGTGGGAGCCCCCCGTGACTCGGATGCAGAGAAGCTCTCGCGCGCCGGTGTTGTCGGCCACCTTCAGTCGGCTCTCCTGCTGAATCATCGCTGCACCCCAATCCGGCCCGCGGGCCTAGCGCGCCCGCTCGAGAATCTCGGCCACCCGCCACCGTTTGTCGCGGGACAGAGGGCGTGTCTCCACGATCCGCACTCGATCCCCCTCGCGTGCAGCACCCTGCTCATCGTGAACCTTGAGCGACTTGGACCGTCGGACGGTCTTCTTGTAGAGCGGGTGGCGCATCGCGGTCTCTATCTCCACCACCACGGTCTTGGTCATCTTGGCGCTGGTTACAACGCCCACCTGGTTCTTGCGCATCGCCCGCTCCGCCATGCTCAGCCCCCCGACCCTACTTATGGCCGGCCGCCATGCGGCCACCCAGCACCGTCTTCATGCGCGCCACGTCGCGCCGCAGCGTGCGGATCCGCGCCGTGTTGCGCTGCTGCGAGACCTTGATCCTCAACGACCACAACTCGCGCTCGGCCTCTTCGATCTTCTTCTCGATCTCAGCCGGGAGCATCTCCCGCAACACGCTCGCCTTCATCTTCAGGCCACCACCCTGGAAACGAACTGGGTCTTGATCGGCAGCTTGTGCGAGGCCAGGGACATGGCCTGACGCGCCTGGGGCTCAGCCACGCCGGCCAGCTCGAAGAGAATCCTACCCGGCCTGACGACGGTCACCCAGAACTCGGGGTTCCCTTTGCCGCTGCCCATTCGCGTCTCGGCCGGCTTCTTCGTGACCGGCTTGTCAGGGAAGACCCTGATCCAGAGCTTCCCGCCTCGCTTGATGAACCGGGTGATTGTGCGGCGGGCCGCCTCGAGCTGAGCGCTCGAGATCCATCCCGGATCCAGGGCCTGAAGGCCATACTCCCCAAACGCCATGGTGGTGCCGGCCCGAACCTTGCCAGCCATGCTTCCCCGGTGCGCCTTGCGGAACTTAGTCCGCTTGGGCATCAGCATCGCGTTCCTGCCTCCTCACGCTCACCGACGCCGTTCGGCTGGGAATCACAACCGGCCCGGTGCCGGTGGATGGCTCATGCCTGGGCGGCCGGCGGTGTTCGGGTTCGTGCCGGCGGCTCTCGGGGAGGATGTCTCCCCGGTAGATCCAGACCTTGATGCCAATGCGGCCGTAGGTCGTCAGCGCCTCGGCTATCCCGTAGTCGATGTCGGCGCGCAGCGTGTGCAGCGGTACGCGCCCTTCGCGGTACCACTCGTAGCGTGCGATCTCCGAGCCCCCGAGCCGCCCGCTGCACGCTATGCGTATGCCCTTGGCTCCCGCCCGGAGGCTGCGCTGTACCGCCTGCTTCATGGCGCGTCGGTAGGCGATGCGCCGCTCCAGCTGCTGCGCCACGTTCTCGGCGACAAGCTGCGCCTCGATCTCGGGCCGCCGCACCTCGTTGACGCTCAGCATTATCTGGCGGCCCGTCAGGGCGTCCAGTTCCTTCTTGAGCGCGTCGATGCCGGTTCCCCCGCGCCCGATAATGATGCCGGGGCGGGCGGAGTGGATGACCACACGGATGCGGGTGGCCGCCCTCTCGATCTCGACGCGCGAGATCCCGGCGCGGTGGAGCTTCTTCTTGATCACCTGCCGGATCTTCTGGTCTTCCTCGATCAGATCCGCCATGTTCCGGGCGTACCACCGGGACTCCCAGTCCCGTATGATGCCGACCCGCAGCCCGACTGGATTGACCTTCTGCCCCACCTCACACCTCCGGAATCGCGCTGCCCGACCTAGCGGCCCGCACGCTCGCCAACAACGACGGTGATGTGGCTGCTGCGCTTGGTTATGATGTCTGCCCGCCCCCGCGCGCGCGGCGTGACCCGCTTGGTGACTGGCGCCCGGTCGGCATAGGCCCGCACAACGATCAGGTCCTCGGCGTCCATCTCGTGGTTGCTCTCGGCATTGGCCACGGCCGATTTCAGCACCTTGGCCACCACGCTGGATGCCGCGTCGGACGCGGCTCTCAGGCGCGCTTCGGCTTCCTGGACCGGGAGCCCGCGAAGGACCGCCAGCGCCCGTCGGGCCTTCAGGGGCGATATGCTGACGTGCCTGGCGATGGCCTTGACTTCCATGCTCTTCCTCCCGTCAGGTCCGGCGGCCTACTTGGGCGTCGTCGCGCGCTCGGTGTGCGCGCTGTGCCCCTTGAACGTGCGCGTCGGTGCAAACTCGCCCAGCTTGTGTCCGACCATCTGCTCGGTCACGTAGACCGGCACGTGCTTGCGGCCGTCATAGACGGCAATCGTGTGCCCGATGAAATCGGGGAGCACGGTGGAGCGTCGCGACCAGGTCTTGATGACGCGCCGCTCACGGGACCGGTTCAGCTCCTTTATCTTCCGAACCAGGTGCTGGTCCGCGAACGGCCCTTTCTTTTGCGATCGTCCCATGGCTGGTGCCGACCTCCCTCGCCCTACTTGCGCCGCTTGACGATCAACGCGTCGGAGCGCTTGGCCTTGCGCGTCTTGTATCCCAGCGTGGGCTTGCCCCACGGGGTGACCGGGCCCGGCATCCCGATCGGGGACCGCCCCTCCCCGCCGCCGTGCGGGTGGCTCGAAGGATCCATGGCCACGCCGCGCACCGAAGGCCGGCGCCCGAGCCACCGCGATCTCCCTGCCTTGCCGATCTTGGTGGCCTCGTGGTCGACATTGCCCACCTGGCCGATCGTGGCGCGGCAGTCCAGCGGCACGAGCCTGACCTCGCCCGAGGGCAGCCGGATGTGGGCCACCCCACCTTCCTTCGCCATGAGCTGCGCGCCGGCACCGGCGGCCCGCACCATTTGGCCGCCACGGGAGGGCATCAACTCAACGTTGTGAACCACCGTGCCCACCGGAATTGCCCGCAGCGGCAGCGCGTTGCCGGGCCGGATGTCGGCTTCCGCGCCGGAGGAGACCGTGTCACCTACGCTCAGGCCCACGGGCGCCAGGATGTATCGCTTCTCGCCGTCGGCGTAGTACAGCAGCGCGAGGCGCGCCGACCGGTTCGGGTCGTACTCCACCGCGGCCACGCGGGCGGGAATCCCATCCTTGTCGCGCTTGAAGTCGATGATCCGATAGCGGCGCTTGTGCCCGCCGCCCCGATGGCGCACGGTCACCTTGCCCTGCCCGTTGCGGCCCGCCCGCCGGCGCACCGGCTCCAGGAGCCGGCGCTCGGGTCGGGTCTTCGTGATCTCCTCAAAGCTGGAGACGGTCGCAAACCGGCGTCCCGGCGTCGTTGGCTTGAACTTCTTCATTCCCATCGCGGCCTCCCAGTCGTCGGCCTACGTCATGCTCTCCAAATCAATCTTGTTGCCCGGGGCCAGCGTGACCACGGCCTTCCGCATGCCTGGCGACGTGAACTCGTACCGGCCTCGCCGCCGCGTGCGTCCGGGGATGTTGATCACATTGACGCGGCTCACGCGCACCGAGAAGATCGCCTCAACCGCCTGCTTCACCGCGATCTTGTTAGCGCCCCGGGCGATCTCGAACGTGTACTTGCCGCCCTCGTTGCCGCGCAGGCTCTTCTCGGTCAGAATCGGACGACGGATGATCTCGCGCGGATTCACGATCCCCATGCCTCCTGCAAAACGGCCAACGCCGCTCTCGTGACCACCAGCGGGTGCGGCGTCAGCAGGTGCCGGACCGCAAGGCGGCGCGCGGAGAGCACGCGCACGCCCGGCAGATTGAGCGCGGCGCGTGCCAGATCCCTTTCTCCGTCGGCCGCGATGATGACCGCGGGGGGCCTCACCCCCGCCTTCTCCAGCAGCGCTAGCACGGTCCTGGTCTTGGGCCCACCACCGGCCAGGCGCTCGAGGACGACGATCTGCCCGGCCTGGGCCTGCGCCGACAGCGCCGATCGAAAGGCCAGCCTTCGCTCCTGCCTGGAGAGCCTCTGGGAGTAGTCGCGGGGCTGCGGACCGAAGATCGTCCCGCCACCCGTCCAGAGCGGAGAGCGCCGGCTTCCGGCGCGCGCGCGCCCGGTGCCCTTCTGACGCCAGGGCTTGCGGCCCCCCCCCCTCACGTCGCCCCTGGTGCGCGACGCGTGCGTACCCGCCCGCGCGTTCGCCATCTCGGCCACAACGGCGCGGTGCATCAGGGCCCGGTTCGGCCTCAGGCCAAAGACCGACGCGGGCAGCTCGATCTCGCCGGCCGGCGCGCCAGTCGCATCGAAGGTCATCGCCTTGTGCGTCGCGGTAGTCATGTGCTCCTCACCACCAGCAGCCCTCCCCGCACGCCCGGCGTCGCGCCGCGCAGCAGCAGGAGGTTGTTCTTGGGATCCACGCGGAGGACGCGAAGCCGCTTGACGGTGACCCGCTTGTTGCCGTGACGTCCGGGCATCCCCTTCCCAGGAAACACCCGGGCTATGTCCGATGATCCTATCGAGCCCACGGCGCGGTGCATCAGCGACACGCCGTGCGAGTCGCGCTGGCCGCCAAAGCCGTGTCGCTTCATCGCGCCGGCGAATCCGCGGCCGATGCTGGTGCCGGTGACATCCACGACCTGTCCGGGAGAGAACTCCTTGACCGTGATGACCTGCCCGGGCTCCACCCCGCCCTCCGGCAGGGGCAGCTCCCGGATGACCCGATGGGTTGCCATCTTTCGACGGGCGAACACGCCCTTGGTCGGGCGGTTCACCTTGCGATCGGGCACGGGCTCGAAGGCCACCCGCATCGCGGTGTAGCCATCGCGCTCCGGCGTCCGCGCATCAATGACGACGCAGGGACCCGCTTCGATGACCGTCACGGCGACACTGGTCCCCTCTTCATCGAAGACGCGGGTCATGCCGAGCTTTCGTCCAAGGATGGCCGCCATCTCCTGCAACTCCTACAGCTTGATCTCGATGTCAACGCCGGCCGGAAGGTCAAGGTGCATGAGCTCGTCAACCGTCTTCGGCGTTGCTTCCAGGATGTCAATAAGGCGCCGATGCGTCCGGATCTCGAAGTGTTCCATCGACTCCTTGTCGATGTGAGGGGATCGGATGACACAGAAGGTGTTGCGGTTCGTCGGCAGTGGAACCGGGCCGCAGACGCGCGCGCCGGATTTCCGCGCCACACTCACGATCTTCTCAGCCGACTGATCGAGGACCTTGTGGTCGAAGGCCCTCAGCTTGATCCGGATCCTCTGCGCCACCGTCATCGCTCTACTCCACCACCTTCACGACGACGCCGGCGCCCACCGTCCGCCCGCCTTCTCGG
>JBBIOM010000018.1:36525-41532 GCA_037443365.1 Armatimonadota bacterium | reverse complement strand
AAACCTCCTCGCTGGGAGAGTGCCGCCGTTGGGCCTGGCAGATGATGTTGACGAGATCCTGATCCCGGAGGAGGTCCTGCAGGACCGAGTCCGGGAGCTGGGACGGCGCATCAGCGCCGAGTACGGAACGAAGGAACCACTGCTCGTCGGCATCCTAACGGGTGCCTTCGTCTTTCTCGCGGACCTCCTGAAGGCGATCACGATCCCCTGCAACGTGGACTTCATGGCCACGGCGTCCTACGGGGACGGCACCCAGAGCAGCGGCATCGTGCGCATCCTCAAGGATCTCAACCAGAGCATCGAGGGGCGGCACGTGCTGGTGGTCGAGGACATCATAGACACCGGCCTTACCATGGACTACCTGCTCGAGACGCTCAAGGCCAGGTACCCGGCCTCGCTGCGCGTGTGCGCGCTCCTGGACAAGCGTCCACGGCGCCGGCGCGAGGTGCCGATAGACTTCCGCGGATTCGAGATCCCCGACAAGTTCGTCATCGGGTACGGGCTCGACTACTCGGGCCGCTACCGCAATCTGCCGTTCATCGGCGTCCTGAAGCCCGAGCTCTACGGCATCTAGCCACAGGGAGGCAAGAGCCATGACCGTCCAGACCCCGACGCGCGACGCCGCCCGGGTCGGCTGGCCCGACGCACCCGGCGAAGCGCTGGGCGCGGGCCGGCGCGTGCGGCGGACCTACAGCCTCGACGACGTCGCCCTGGTGCCGGCGGCCTCGACACTGGACCCCGACGACGTTGACTGCTCGTGGCAGGTGGGAGGCCGCACCTTCGCGCTGCCCGTCGTGGCCTCGGCTATGGACAGCGTGGTGGATGTCCCTACCGCCGCGGCGATCGCCGCGCTGGGCGGCCTGGCCGTGCTCAACCTGGAAGGCCTGCAGACGCGCTACGCCGACCCGGAAGCGCCGCTCGCCGCCATCGCCGCGGCGCCGCAAGACGAGGTGGTAGGCCTGCTCCAGCGGCTCTACACGGCGCCGATTGACGACGGGCTCGTGGCCGCGCGCATCCGCGCCATCAGGGCGTCGGGCGGGGTGTGCGCGGTCTCGATGACCCCGTCCGCGGCAGCCCGCCTGGCGCCGATGGCCGAGGAGGCCGGAGCCGACCTGCTGCTTGTGCAATCCACGGTGATCACCGAGGAGCACCGATCCTCGCGCGGCAGGGCGATATCGCTGCGGGCGCTCACTGCCGGGATGCGCATCCCCGTGATGGTGGGCAACTGTGTCGGATACGCGGCGGCCGCCGGGCTGCTTGAGGCAGGAGCGGCGGCGCTGTTCGTGGGGGTCGGCCCGGGCGCGGCCTGCACGAGCCGCCGGGTGCTCGGCATCGGCGTTCCGCAGGCGAGCGCGATCTGCGATGTGGCGGCGGCGCGCGACGAACACCAGAGCAGGACCGGCAGATATGTACCGGTGGTGGCCGACGGCGGGATCGCGGTCGGCGGAGACCTGGCCCGGGCCATCGCCTGCGGGGCCGACGCGGTGATGCTGGGCGGGGCGCTGGCCAGGGCAGAGGAGGCCCCAGGCCGCGGGTTCCACTGGGGGATGGCCACACCGCACGCCGCGCTCCCGCGCGGCACACGGATCCGCGTCGGGACAACGGGCACGCTCAGGCAGATCCTGCTCGGCCCGGCCGCCACAGACGACGGATCCCACAATCTGATCGAAGCCCTGCGCACCGCGATGGGAATGTGCGGGGCTGCCACGATCCGCCAGATGCACGCCGCGGAGATCGTGCTCGCCCCGGCGCTTTCGACCGAGGGCAAGGCCGCGCAGTTCAGCCAGAAGGTGGGGCAGGGACGCTGACGCCCGCGCAGCCGCAGTTGTTGCTCTCAACTCCCTCCGGTGAACCGCCCCGGCCGGTTGTGGTCCTGGATTTCGGCGCGCAGTACGCCCAGTTGATCGCCCGGCGCATCCGCGAGAGCAGGGTCTACAGCATCATCCTCCCCTACGACACCCCGCTTGGCGAGATCCTGGCCCGCCGTCCGCAGGGGATCGTTCTCTCCGGAGGTCCGGCCAGCGTGGGCGAACAGGGCGCGCCGATGGTGGATCCGGCGCTGCTCGACGCCGGCGTGCCGGTGCTGGGGATCTGCTACGGCATGCAACTGCTGGCGCACCTTCTGGGCGGCCGCACGGCCGCCGCCTTGCAGAGGGAGTACGGGCGCACGCGCCTGTTCGTGGACGACGGGTCCGACCTCTTCGCCGGGCTGGAGCACCGTCTCATCTGCTGGATGAGCCACGGCGATTCGGTGGCCGGGTTGCCGCCGGGCTTCGCGTCACTCGCCCACACTGACGGCAGCCCGGTGGCCGCGATGGCCGACCGCTCCCGCCGTCTCTACGGCCTGCAGTTCCACCCCGAGGTTTCCCACACGCCGTGGGGGATCGAGGTCCTGCGCAACTTCCTCTACGGGGTCTGCGGCTGCGAGCCGTCGTGGACCATGGCGTCGTTCATTGACCGCAGCGTCGCTTTGATCCAGGAGCGGGTGGGCGGCGGACGCGCGCTGTGCGCGCTCTCGGGCGGGGTGGACTCTGCCACATCCGCGGCCCTTGTGCACCGCGCCATCGGCGACCAGCTCACCTGCATCTTCGTGGATCACGGCCTGCTGCGAAAAGGCGAGCCCGAGCAGGTGGTTGGGACCTTCCGCGACGCCTTCCAGGTACCCCTGATCCACGTGGACGCGCGTGGGCGATTCCTCACCCGCCTGGCCGGCGTGACCGACCCGGAGCAGAAGCGGCGCGCAATCGGCGAGGAGTTCGTGCGCGTCTTCGAAGAAGAGGCGGCGCGCCTGGGCGCGGTCGAGTACCTGGTGCAGGGCACGCTCTACCCCGACGTGATCGAGAGCGGCACGCGCACAGCGGCCCGCATCAAGACGCACCACAACGTCGGCGGCCTGCCCGAGCGCATGCGCCTGCGTCTGGTGGAGCCGTTCCGCGACCTGTTCAAGGACGAGGTGCGCGAAGTGGCCCGGCAGCTCGGCCTGCCCGATCGCATGATCGTGCGCCATCCCTTCCCAGGGCCGGGATTGGCGATCCGGATAATGGGCGAGGTCACGGGTGAGCGCCTCGAGCTCCTGCGGTCGGCGGACGCCATCATCCTGGAGGAACTCCGGGAGGCCGGCCTGACCCTTGAGATCTGGCAGGCCTTCGGGGTGTTGCTGCCGGTGCGCACGGTAGGAGTCATGGGCGACGCCCGCACCTACGGCCAGGTGATCGTCGTGCGCGCGGTGACCAGCGAGGACGGCATGACCGCCGACTGGGCGCGCCTGCCCGACGACGTGCTGGAGGCCATCGCCAGCCGCGTCACGCGCGAGGTGCCCGGCGTCACGCGCGTGGTCTACGACATCACGAGCAAGCCCCCGGCAACGATCGAGTGGGAGTAGGGCTGAACATTCCCCTGCGCACCCGCGCCGGTTCGCCTTCCTGCTCCCTGTAAGACCCTCTGGGCCCGGACGATTCAAGAAGCAGACGGCCGACTTTGGAGAGGAATCACTATTGACACCAGCTAGTAGGCAGGAGAGGATGTGCTTGGTGACTCCCATGCAGCTGAACGTGTACGTTCCCAGGTCCCGGGCAGAGGTTCTTGCGGCGCTCGATCGCGCCAGCCGTGAGACCGGCCGGCAGAAGAACGAGATCGTCCTGGAGGCGCTTGAGCGGTTCTTGAGGGAGCGGCCGCGGGAACTGGGTCGCTACAATCTCGGCGCTATCATCCCGTGGAAGCGGGGTGACCTCTACGAAGAGCGACTCGACCGCATCGCGCCGCGCCGTGATCTTACTCGACGCCAACGTCCTCGTCGCAAGCCTCGACCTTAGGGCGTCGGGGCACCGCGCTGCACGGGCCGTTGTCACCTCGGCCCGGGATCGTCGGCTGTCGGCCGTGCTCGTGCCTCAGGTTCTGTTGGAGGCCAGCGCCGTCTTGACCGACGGCCGGCGCGTGGTCACCCCCTTGGGGCCAGAGGCGGCCTGGGCCGAGATCAGCAGCCTGGCCGGGCTGATACCCGTGGTGTATCCGCAGCGCCAGGCCCTCGTGGAATTCACCTACATAATGGAACGGCGTGGCCCGCGGGCCCAGTCGATCTTCGATGCGTTTCTCGTGGCCCAGATGCGCGCGGCGGGCATCGGCACCATCTGTACGTACAACATCAGCGACTTCAGCGGCTACGAGGGGATCAATCCGGAAGCCCCTGACGCCACACTCGCACGGCTCGGCCTGGCCCCGTAAGGCCCCAGCCCCGTTTGCACAGTCCCGCCGCCGCCGATATAGTGGACGGCGGACCATGGATCTGCTCTCGTCCCTGAACCCACCGCAGCGCGAGGCCGTTGCGCATCCGGGCGGCCCGCTGCTCGTGCTGGCCGGCGCCGGGTCTGGCAAGACCCGCGTGCTGGCGCACCGCATCGCCTACCTGATCCGGGCGCGCGGCATCGCTCCTGGCCGCATCCTGGCGGTCACCTTCACCAACAAGGCCGCCCATGAGATGCGCGATCGCGTTCATGCGCTGCTGGGCGGCGCGGCTGCGCGCGCTGTCTGGGTGGGCACCTTCCATGCCACCTGCAGCCGTATCCTTCGGTCCGACGGCGAAGCGATCGGCGTCCCGGCGCAGTTCGCGATCTACGACGAGGAAGACCAGCGCAAGGTGATACGCGACTGCATGGCCGACCTGGGGCTGGACGAGCGGCGCTACCCGCCGCTGGCGATTCACGCCATGATCGGCCGGGCCAAGGACGAGGTCATTGACGCCGCCCGGTATGCCGCACGCGCCTCGACGTTCATGGAGGAGGCGACGGCGCGCGTCTGGGCGGCCTACCAGGCCGTGCTGCGCGCCCGGGGCGCGCTGGACTTCGACGACCTGATGTGCGAGACGCTGCGCCTGTTCGACGAGCATCCCGAGGTGCTGCGGCGCTATCAGGAGCGCTTCGAGCACGTGCTGGTGGACGAGTACCAGGACACCAACCACGCGCAGTACCTGCTGGTGCGTTCGCTGGCGGGCCGGCACCGGAACGTGACCGT
>JBBIOM010000018.1:0-36425 GCA_037443365.1 Armatimonadota bacterium | reverse complement strand
TTCGGGGCCAGACGACCCGACGGCTCGTGCACTTCACGATGTTCGGCGATGGCCGTGACTACGACGCCGGGTGGCACATGGCGCGACACCTCGCGGCTATGGTGGAGGGAGATCCTGTGCTGCGCGCCCGTGTTGTGGGCGCTGCAGCGACCACAGGGCAACCGGCATCGAGGTCACAGCCGGTCCACCTCGTTTTGCCGGTCGGGCATCTCCACCCGGGCATGCGGCTGGCAGTCGTGGCGGACGGGCGCGTGGTGGAGGACGAGGTGAGGAGCCGGACCATGGGGCAATACGAAGGGCCCGTCTTCGACCTCGACGTGCGCGATCTGCGGAACTACGTGGCCAACGGCGTGCTGGTGCACAACTCAATCTACCGCTGGCGCGGCGCCGACGTCCGCAACATCCTGGAGTTCGAGCGCGACTACCCCGACGCCAGGGTGGTGACGCTCACGCAGAACTACCGCTCGACCAAGACAATCCTCGCCGCCGCGCATGCGGTGATCCAGCACAACCCCCACCGCCATCCCAAGGAGCTGTGGACCGGCAACCAGAAGGGCCAGGCAGTACGGGTCTACGATGCGTTCGACGCCGGCGACGAGGCGCGGTTCGTGGCCGGCGAGATCCGCGCCCTGACCGCGCAGGGTCTGCGGCTGCGCGATGTGGCGGTGCTGTACCGCACCAACGCGCAGTCGCGCGTGCTGGAGGAGGAGCTCCTGCGGGCCGGGATCGCCTACCAGATAGTGGGCGGCGTGCGCTTCTACGAGCGCCGGGAGATCAAGGACATCCTGGCCTACCTTCGCCTGGCCGTGGCACCCTGGGACGAGGTGAGCCTGCGCCGCGCGCTCGCGGTCCCGCGGCGGGGGATTGGGGACGTCTCCCTGGCGCGCATCGAGGCCGCCGCACGGTCCGCCGGGTGCACGACGCTGGAGGCGATGCGGCGCCCCGAGATCACCGAGGGCCTGCCGCGCGCCTCATCCCGCGCCCTCGAGGGGTTCGCCGGCCTGATCGCCGGGTTGAGCGATGCCGCGGCCCGCCTCCCGGCGGCCGAGGTCATCGCCCGCGCGATAGTCGAGACGGGCTTCCAGGCGATGCTGCAGGCCGAGGGCACCGAGGAGGCGGCCAGCCGGCTCGAGAACCTGCGCGAGCTCGTAACCGTCGCGCGCGAGCTCGAGGATTCCCTGGGCGATCCCGGCCTGGCCGCGTTCCTGCAGCACCTGGCTCTGGTGGCCGACGTGGATACCCTGCGGGACGACCTGGACCGCGTCGTCTTGATGACGCTGCACAGCGCCAAGGGTCTCGAGTTCCCGGCCGTATTCGTCACCGGTCTGGAGGAGGGACTCTGCCCGCACATCCGCTCACTCGACGAGGAAGGCGGCCTGGACGAGGAGCGGCGCCTCTGCTACGTGGGGTTCACGCGGGCCAAGGCACGGTTGTACCTGACGCACGCGCGCACGCGCGCCACGTTCGGCGCGCCCAACCTGACGGTGCCGTCGCGCTTCCTGGAGGAGGTGCCGCCCGAGCTGACCGAGGGGGTCGCGCGTTCGTTCGCCGGGTGGCCGGCGCAGGCCGGTCCAGGGCGTGCCGCGCCTCCAGGGGGAGGCCAGAGCCGTCCGAGCACGCAGCGCCCGGACGCAGTGCGTCCGCCCCAGCGCTTCGAGGCGGGGATGCGCGTCCGGCACGCCAAGTTCGGCGAGGGCGAGGTGCTCGAGACGGAGGGAGAAGGCGAAGGGGCCATCGTTACCGTCCGGTTCTCCGGCGCGGTCCGGCGCCTGGCGCTGTGCTACGCTCCGCTGGAGCGTGCCGACTGAGCAACAGTGGCGCGCTGCTGGTATACTTGTCGCCAGGAAGAGCAGGGATGGCCGAAGGCCGGCCCGATCCCTGGCACGGGCCCCCAAGAAGGAGGCGCAACATGCGAAGGATGATCCCACGGCTGGTTGCGATGGCGATCGCGGGCGCGCTCGTCGTGGCGACGCCCGTTGTGGCTCAGTCCCCCAGGCTGACGCTGGAGGACGTCCCGAATCCGGTGGTGGCCGAGGGCGAGGTTGGGCGGTTCGGCGGCACCTACGTGACCACCTCGATCTCGGACCCACGAACCTTCAACGCGGTGGTGGCTCAGGAGACGTCATCCACGGTGCCCCTGGGCTACGCCTTCGACGGGCTGGTAGAGACGAACCGGATCTCGACCGAGATCGAGGGCGCGCTGGCCGAATCCTGGACCGTGAGCCGTGACGGCCGCACCTGGCAGTTCCGGCTTCGCCGGGGCGTCACGTGGCACGACGGCAAGCCGGTCACGGCCGATGACGTCGTGTTCACGCTGGACGCGGCGTTCACCAAGGGCGTTCAGTCGAGTCTGCCCGACGTGCTGACGATCGCTGGCAAGCCCATCCAGTACAGGAAGGTGGACACGTTCACGGTCGAGTTCAAGACGGAGCAGCCGTTCGGCCCCTTCCTGCGCACGATCGGGTTCAGCGTCCTGCCCAAGCACAAGCTGGAGGACGCCCTGAAGCAGGGCCCTGCCGAGTTCAACCGCGCGTGGAGCGTGGCGACCCCGCCGCGTGAGATCGTGGGCCAGGGGCCCTTTGTGATGCAGCAGTACGTCCCGGGGCAGCGGATCGTGTTCCTGCGCAACACCAAGTACTACAGGGTGGACAAGAAAGGCCAGCGGCTCCCGTACCTGGCGCGCCTGGTCATCGTGGTCGTGCCCAACCTCGACGCCGCCCGGCTCAAGTTCGAGGCGCGTGAGACCGACCACTACGCCGCGCGGCCCCGCGAGTTCGCGGAGTTCAAGCAGAAGGAGGCCGCGGGCAACTTCACGATCTTCGACGGCCCGCCCACCTTCTCCACCGAGTTCCTGGTCTTCAACCAGAACCCCCGCGGGATCTCCGGCCCCAAGCTGGCGTGGTTCCAGAACACGAAGTTCCGGCAGGCCGTGAGCCACGCGATTGACCGTGACGCGATCCTGCGCCAGGTCTACGCCGGGCGTGCCACCGCCCAGTTCAGCCCGGTCAGCCCGGCCAACAAGTTCTTCTTCAACCCGAACACGCGCCGCTATCCCTACGACATCGCCCGCGCCGAGGCGCTGCTCCGTGAGGCAGGGTTCAGCAAGGGCCCCGACGGGCTGCTGCGCGACTCCGCCGGCAACATCGTTGAGTTCACGATGGCCACCAACGCCGGGAACACCGACCGTGAGGCGATCGGCAACCTGGTGCGACAGGACCTTACCCGGCTGGGGATGCGCGTCACGTTTGCCCCCGAGGCGTTCAATACCCTGGTGGGCAAGCTGACCGGCACCTTCAACTGGGAGGCAATCATCATCGGGCTGACCGGCGGGCTGGAGCCGCACACCGGCCAGAACGTCTGGCGCTCGACCGGCTCGCTGCACATGTGGCACCCGCGCCAGGAATCCCCGGCCACCGATTGGGAGGCCGAGATAGATCGCATCTTCGACCAGGCCGCCCAGATGGTGGACCAGAACAAGCGCAAGCAGCTCTACAACCGCTGGCAGGAGATCGTCGCAGAGCAGGTCCCGATGATCTACTTCACCACCACGCTGACACAGCCGGCGGTGCGCAACACGCTGGGCAACATCCGGCTCGGGCTGGGCGGCAGCACGGCCGACATCGAGGAGCTGTACTACAGGACCCCGTACCGGTAGGTTTCGCAGGGCAGGAGGGGACGCCCCCCTCCTGCCCGATTCCGATGCTGGCGCACATCGCACGCCGCCTGCTCCACCTAGTCCCCATGCTCCTGGGGATCACGCTCATCTCGTTCGCCATCATCCAGCTCTCGCCCGGGGACTTTCTGGCCGAGATTCGGATGAACCCCGTGGTCAGCACCGAGACGGTGGATCGGATGCGGGCCAACTTCGGCCTGGACCAGCCGCTGCACATCCAGTACCTGAGGTGGCTCTGGAACGCGCTGCGGCTTGACTTCGGCTACTCGTTCGCGTTCCAGGTGCCGGTGATATGGCTGATCGGGTCGCGGCTGGCCAACTCGGTGATGTTGAATCTCGTGGCGTTCGCGGTCGCCTGGGCGATCGCGATACCACTGGGCATCCACGCGGCCCGACGGCAGTACACGTTCTCCGACAACGCGCTCTCGTTCAGCGCGTACCTGGGCATCTCGACCCCGACCTTCTTCTCGGGATTGTTCCTGCTCTACCTGGCCTTCAAGACGGGCTGGTTCCCGATCGGCGGCATGACCAGCATTGACCACGATATCCTGCCCTGGTGGGGCAAGATCCTCGACGTGGCCCACCACATGGTGCTGCCGGTGCTGGTCCTGGGCGTGCTGAGCGTGGCCGGGCTGATGCGCCAGATGCGGGCCAACCTCCTGGAGGTCCTGCGCCAGGACTACGTTCGCACCGCCCGGAGCAAGGGCCTCTCGGAGCGCACGGTGATCAACAGGCACGCGGTGCGCAACGCCATAAACCCCCTGATAACGATCTTCGGCTTCAGCCTGGGCGGATTGCTTGGCGGCTCGGCCATCCTGGAGAACGTGATGGGGTGGCCGGGGATCGGCAAGCTGATCGTCGAGGCAACGATCCAGAAGGACCTCTACGTGGTCATGGCGTCGCTGGTCATCGGTTCCGTGACCCTGGTCGCGGGGAACCTCATCGCGGACGTGCTGCTTGTCATGAGCGATCCCCGCATCCGGTACGACTAGGAGGTACGGGCCGGGTATGGAGCAGGACAGGAGCAGGGCGATCGGGCTGGCACGGAGGACACCGGCCCCGCCCGGACAGGTGCGCACGCAGCTTCAGCTCGCCTGGCGGCAGCTCCGCAGGCACCGGATGGCCCTGCTCGGGGGCGGCGTGCTGGTCGTGCTCTACACGCTTGCGATCTTCGCCGAGTTCATCGCGCCCTACACGCTGGACTACGCGGACCGGGAGCGGTTCTTCCACCCGCCGGTTCTCCCCACGTTTCGCGACGCGGCCGGGTTCAGCCTGAGGCCGTTCGTTCACGGCACGACGTTGGCCGACCCGGGCCTGCGCCGGTTCGACGTGGACAGGGAGCGCAGATACTACGTCCGGTTCTTCGTGCGCAGGGAGCCCTACCGGCTGTTCGGCGTCGTTCCCTCGACGCTGCACCTCTTCGGCGTGGACGAGCCGGGCCGCGTCTTCCTGATGGGCACCGACCAGTCGGGCCGGGACCAGTTCAGCCGCATCCTGTACGGCTCGCGCATCTCGCTCACCATAGGCATCATGGCAGCGGCCGTCACCATCCCCATAGGCATGATCTACGGCGGCCTGGCCGGCTACTACGGCGGCAGGGCCGACAACATCATGATGCGCCTGTCGGAGATCATCATCGCCTTTCCCGAGTTCTACCTGCTGCTGACGCTCAGCGCCGTGCTGCCCTCGGCGGTGGGGTGCACAACGCGGTTCTACATGATCACCCTCATCCTGTCCTTCATCGGGTGGGCCGGCTTCTCGCGCCTGATACGCGGTCTGGTGCTGTCGCTCAAGGAGCGCGAGTACGTGCTGGCGGCCAAGGCCGCCGGGCTCGACGACTTCCGGATCATCGTGCGGCACATCCTGCCGCAGACCTCGTCACTGGTGATCGTGGTCGTGACGCTCGGCATACCCGGCGCGATCCTGGGGGAGTCGGCGCTCTCGTTCTTCGGCTTCGGCGTCAGGGAGCCGTGTGCCTCGTGGGGCAACCTCCTGACGACCGCCTCCAACCTCCCCACGCTGATCCTCTCGCCCTGGCTGCTGTTCCCGGGGCTGTTCATCATCGCGGCGGTGGTGGCCTTCAACCTGTTCGGGGACGGCCTTCGCGACGCGCTGGACCCGCGCCACCGGACCGCCTCCTAGTCCTGATGCGCAGCGGCCGCAGTCTCCGACGCTTGGGACCCCTCGGGCGCAGGGGCGCCCGCCTCGCGGCCCGGTCTTGGATCGGGCCCCTGCTCTGGGCAGTTGGTGTCCTGGCGGTGGCCGCCCTGCTGGTCGGCGTGGACAGGGCCTGGCAGGCTCGAAGCCAGCCCCAACCCCCGGGCCCGGAGGTGCGCGTGGCCGGCGCGGTGCGGAGCATCTCGGGTGGCGACAGCGTCCGGAGGGCGGAACTCGACCCATCGGTCGGGGTCGCCCGGGTGGACGCGACCTCGCGGTACTACGACGCCCGGAGGACCCCCCAGGAGAACCGGGAGCACCTGAGCACCGAGGGACGGCTCGGGGCGCAGCTCGTCCTTTCTGCCGAGCCCTCCGTACGGCAGGTGACGATCCGGCTGTATGCGGGGCGCACACTCCTGACCACGGTGTCCGCCCGCCAGGGGCAGGAGTACGGGCAGTTCGAGGTGGAGCACTCAGGCCCCCTGGCCCCCCGCTGACCCCGGCAAGCAGGTTTTTTTCGTGCCGTGTAGTATACAATCGTGTAGTCTGGTATATAATCAGGCCAGACGCGCCTATGCCGAGACGATCCAGGGCCCCAGAGGCAGCGGGTTCGGGCCAGGTGATGACGGTGGCCCAGGTGGCGGCCTACCTCCAACTCAACCGGCTCACCGTCTACCGCTACGTGCGCGAGGGCAGGATTCCAGCAGCCAGGATCGGCAAGCTCTACCGCATACTGCGGGCGGACGTGGACCGGTTCCTGGAGGCCCGGCACGTGGAGGCGGAGCCGAGGAACCCGGCGCCTGTCCGCGAGTCGCCCCTACGGACCGCACGCTCCGGGCCCGTGCGGCAGCCGCGGCCTGAGGAGATCTACGTGGGTACCCATGCTCGCGAGAGGCCGCAGCCCTGGGATCCCGAGACGGCGCCGGACAGCCCGGTGAACTGGATCCTGCGGATTCTGCACTGATTTCGCGGTCCGTGCAGGGGAGGTGAGGTGTCGAGCGGAACTACACTAGGTTCGCCCAGCACCCGAGCACTCGAGGACCACACAACGGCAGGAGGAGGTAGCAGCATGAGGATTCTCACACGATCCCTTCTGGCGCTGGCCATCGTGGCCGCGCTGGCCGTGGGGGTCAACATCCCGTCGGTAGGGGCCCAGCAGAGCCGCGACACGGTCGTCTTCGGCATGGCCCAGGAGCCCGACTGCCTGATCATGACGTTCTGCTCCATGGCCGCGGGCATGGCCGTCGTCAACTCCATCTTCGCCGAGATGGTGTCGTACAACGACAAGTGGCAGCTGTTTTCCCAGACCGTCCAGAAGGTGCCAACCCTGAAGGACGGGGACTGGCAGCTGCTTCCCGGCGGCAAGATGAAGGTGACCTACAAGTTCAAGAAGGGCTACACCTGGCACGACGGGAAGCCGGTCACCGCGCTGGACGCGTCCTGGACCTACCTGATGCTGCGCAACCCGCGCAGCCCGGCTGTCACCAGGTTCGTCCTGCGCAAGATCGAGAACATGCTCGTTCCCAACCCCCAGGATCCCTACACGCTGGTTGTACAGTGGAACGAGACCTACCCGTTCGCCAACACCGGGCACACCGTCTATCCGCGGCACGTGATGGAGCGCGAGTACCTTCGGGATCCCGCGGGCCTGAAGTCCCACAAGCAGGCGCGGAATCCAATCGGAAGCGGCCCCTACAAGCTGGTGGAGTGGGTGCCGGGAAGCCACATCACCCTGGAGGCCTACGACAAGTTCCCCGAGGGCGTGGCCAAGATCAAGAAGCAGGTGTGGCGCTTCATCCTGGACGCCACCGTCCTGCAGGCCAACGTCATCGCCAACCAGGTGGACGCCACCGAGATCAACAACTTCTCGATCGATCAGATGATCGAGATCGAGCGCCGCAACCCAGGCGTGGCCGCGCACTACACGCCGGCCATGATCTGGGAGCACATTGATGTCAACGTGGAGAACGAGTGGCTGAAGGACAAGCGGGTGCGGCAGGCGCTTGCCCACGCGATCAACCGCGAGGAGTTCAGCACCAAGCTCTTCTACGGCAAGCAGCCGGTCGCGCACACCTGGCTGCCGGAGCGGCATGAGGGCTTCAACCCCAACGTCAAGAAGTACGCCCACGACCCGGCCCGGGCGCGCGCGCTGCTCACGGAGGCCGGCTTCACGATGGGCGCGGATGGCTTCCTGCGCGACTCCAAGGGGGCGCGGTTCGAGATCACGATCATGACAACCGCCGGCAACGCGGTCCGCGAGCAGATCCAGCAGATCATCAAGGAGCAGCTGCGGGTCGTGGGTATTGATCTCCGGATCGACAACAGGCCGGCCAGCGTGCTGTTCGGTACGGTCACCCAGCGGCGGCAGTTCCCGCACCTGGTCATGTACGCCTGGCTGATGTCGCCCACTACGCTGGGCAACACCTTCTGGCACTCGACCCAGGTTCCGACCCCCGCCAACAACTGGGAGGGCCAGAACTACCCGGGATTCCGGCACGCCGAGAACGACAAGATCATAGACCAGTACATGACCGAGATCGACGCCGCGAAGCGCGTGGCGCTACTCAGGAAGCAGCAGGAGATCTGGGCGGAGGAGCTGCCCTCCATCCCGCTGTACTTCCGGCTGCACCTGACCACGTCCAACAAGAAGCTGACGAACGTGAGCCCCACAGGGCTCGCGGGTACCTACATCAACTGGAACTCCCGGACGTGGGAGTGGAAGCAGTAGTCTAGGGCACGCCGATATCGGCAAAGGGGGGTGGGGACACCCACCCCCCTCGGTTCGGAGGGTGGCGATGCAGCGATTTCTTGCGCGCCGGCTGGTTCACGGGGTCGTCATCTTGATCGGCCTGTCGATCCTCATGTTCACGTTGCTCGTGCTGACGCCGGGGGATCCGGTGGAGCTCATGGCCGCCAGCAACCCGGACATACGGCCCGAAGACGTGGCCATGCTCCGGCAGTACTACGGGCTGGACGACCCGATATACGTGCGCTACTTCAAGTGGATGCGCTCGGTGCTCAAGGGCGATCTCGGCTACTCCCGGACCTACGGGACGCCCGTGACCAGGCTCGTCGTGGACCGGCTGCGCAATACCCTGACGCTCCTGGCCACCTCGGTCGGGGTGGCCTTCACGGTGGGCATTACCGCGGGCATCTACTCGGCCCTGCACCAGTACTCGGCCGCGGACTACACGGTGACGGTGGCCGCGTTCGCCGGCCTGGCCATGCCCGTGTTCTGGCAGGGCATAGTCTTCATCCTCATCTTCGCGGTGTGGCTGCCGTGGTTTCCGGCCGGCGGCATGATGACCCCCGGCGTGGCGTCCGGCTGGCCCATGTTCTGGGACCGGCTCTGGCATCTGGTGCTGCCGGTGTCGGTGCTGGCCACGAGCGGCATGGCCTCGTGGACGCGCTACATGCGCAGCAGCATGCTCGAGGTGGTCAGGCAGGACTACGTGCGCACCGCGCGCGCCAAGGGGAATCCCGAGCGCGTTGTCATCAACCGTCACGCCCTGCGCAACGCCCTGATCCCGATCATCACGCTGATTGCCCTCTCGATTCCCGGGATCCTGAACGGGGCCGTGCTGACCGAGACCGTCTTCTCGTGGCCAGGGATGGGGCTGTTGCTCTTCCAAGCGGTGCTCGGGCACGACTACAACGTGGCGATGGCCGTCCTGCTGTTCCTGGCATTGATGACGGTGATCTGCAATCTACTCGCGGATCTCGCCTACGGGCTGGCGGATCCGCGCATTCGCTATGACTAATCCGGGTTGGGGGCAGACTCATGCCGGGTGAATCGGCGCAACGAGAGCTGGCGTTGGAACTCGAGCAGCGCCGGAAGCAGGCCGCAGGATATGCCGTGGGCCAATCGTACTGGCAGATAGCCTGGCGGCGCTTCCTGAAGCACCGGCTGGCCATGCTCGGAGGCACCGCGTGCATCCTGTTGACGCTCATGGCGGTGCTGGCGCCCTGGATCGCGCCTCACTCCTTTGACCGCATCGACCTGAACGCGCGCTGGACCCATCCCCGGCTGACCGGAAACGCCTTCGGGACCGATGAGTTGGGGCGCGACGTGCTGACGCGCATCATGTATGCCGGGCGCATCTCGCTCGTGGTGGGATATGTGACCGCTGTCTCGATCTCGATAACGGGCTCGCTCGTCGGAGCGGTCGCCGGCTTCTACGGCGGGTGGGTGGACAGCGTGCTGATGCGCCTGGTGGACATGTTGATCGCGATTCCGCTCCTGCCCCTCTATCTCATCCTGGCCGCGCTCATACCCGGCGGCGGGGTGGGCAGGATCGTGCTGATCTTCACGATGTTCGGCTGGACGACCGTGGCGCGGCTGGTGCGGGGTCAGATCCTGTCACTCAAGGGCCAGGACTTCGTGGAGGCGGGACGCGCGATGGGCGCCTCTGAGGCGCGCCTGATACTGCGGCACCTGATCCCCAACGCGCTGGCGCCGGTCATCGTGGCCGCGACGCTGACGGTGGGGACCGCCATCCTGTCGGAGTCGGGCCTCTCGTACCTGGGGTTGGGGATCCAGCCGCCGATACCGTCGTGGGGCAACATGCTGCAGCGCGCCCAGGAGTACCTGCTGAAGGCGTCGTGGCTGGCCGTGTTCCCGGGGGTGTTCATCTTCATCACGGTCTTGTCGTTCAACTTCCTGGGGGACGGGCTGCGCGACGCGCTCGACCCCAGGCTCAAGACATAGGCATAGAAGGGGGGTTTGACATGAGGCACAGACTGGTGCGTGGGACTGTACTCCTCCTTGTAGTCGGCCTGGTCCTGTCCGCGGCTGCGCCCGCGGCCGTCGCGCAGCGGCGCGACAGCGTGATCATCGGCATGGCCCAGGAGCCGGACATCATCGGTCCGTTCTCGATCATGGCCGCAACCGGCGTTATCCACAACATCATCTTCGGGTACGCCGCGCCGTTCAACGAGAAGTGGCAGCGGATTCCCATCATGGCCGAGAAGCTCCCGACGCTGAAGGACGGCGACTGGGTGGTGCTTCCCGGCAACAAGATGAAGGTCACCTGGAAGCTCAAGCGCGGCTTCACCTGGCACGACGGCAAGCCGGTCACCGCGCTGGACTGGCGGTTCACCTACGGCATGCTGCGCAACCCGCGCACGCCCTCGACCGCCCGGTTCGTGGTGAACAAGGTGGACAACATCCTGGTCACCAACATGAACGATCCCTACGAGATGGTTGTCCAGTGGAACGAGCTCTGGCCGTTCGCCGGCAGCGAGCCGTTCGGCCAGCCCTACGCCTTGCCGCGGCACGTCCTGGAGCGGCCCTATCTGGCGAACCCGGCCAACCTGCGGGCCGAGCCGTACTTCCGGCTGCCGGTTGCGAACGGGCCCTACCGCATAACCGAGTGGGTGGCGGGCAGCCACATGAGCTTCGAGGCCCACGAGAAGTGGCCCCTGGGCGCGCCGGCGATCAAGAAGTTGACCGTCCGGTTCATCCTGGACAGCACGGTGCTGCAGGCCAACGCGATCTCGGGCGGCGTGGACGCCACCGAGATCAGCAACTTCTCCTGCATGCAGATGGAGCAGATCGCGGAACGGGCGCCTCGGGTGAAAACCCACTACCGCGAGGCCATGGTCTGGGAGCGGATTGACTTCAACCTGGATGACCCATGGCTGAAGGACAAGCGCGTGCGCCAGGCGATCGCATTCGCGCTCGACCGCAAGGCGATCGCCGAGGTTTCGTGTGCCGGCGGCCGGCAGCCGGTGGCGAACTCGTGGATGGCGCCCGGGCATCCCGCGGCCAACCCCAACGTGAAGAAATACGACCCCGACCCGGCGCGGGCGCGGGCGCTGTTGGCCGAGGCGGGATTCCGGCCCGGCCCGGATGGCTTCCTGCGCGACGCCGCCGGGAAGCGCGTGGAGATGGAGATCTCCACCACGGCCGGCAACGCCATCCGCGAGCAGATCCAGCAGATTATCAAGGAGCAGCTCCGCCAGGTCGGCATTGACGTGCGCATCAGCAATCGGCCGGCCTCGGTGTTCTTTGGCACCTACACGACCCGGCGGCAGTTCCCGCACATGGCCATGTACGCCAGCCTGTTCACCCCGGAGTCGGTGCCCCACGACAGGTTCCACAGTATCGGCATCCCGACGCTCGCCAACAACTGGTCGGGCAACAACCGCGTGGGCTGGCGCCATGAAGAGAACGACAGGATCTGGGACCAGATAATCGCCGAGCTGGACGTGGAGAAGCGCACCGCGCTGCTGCGCAAGCAACAGGAGATCTTCGCGGAGGAGCTGCCCAGCCTGTCGCTGTACTTCCGGCTCGACCTGACCACCTTCCCCAAGGCCATGAGGAACGTCAAGCCGGTGGGGCTGGGGACGTACTACCTGCCCTGGAACATCTGGCAGTGGCAGTGGGGAGAGCAGTAGCCGTCCGAGGCCGGGAGCAGGATACGCCCGGCCGGCAGAGAAGATTCTGGAAGACCATGGAGAGGTGAGGCGTGTGGCAGAGCCGCTTCTATCAGTCAAGGATCTGAGGACCTACTTCCAGACCGATGAGGGCGTGGTGCGGGCCGTGGATGGGCTCACCTACGACCTGGCGAGGGGAGGGACGCTGGGGATCGTGGGCGAGTCGGGATGCGGCAAGAGCGTCCACGCGCTGTCGGTCATGCGGCTCATTCCCACCCCGCCTGGCAAGATCGTGAGCGGCGAGATCTGGTTCGAGGGCCGCAACCTGCTGACGCTCTCAGACGAGGAGATGCGGCACATTCGGGGCAACCGGATCGCCATGATCTTTCAGGAACCCATGACGTCGCTGAACCCCGTTCTGACCATCGGAGAGCAGATCGCCGAGGCGGTCATTCTCCACCAGAAGCTCGACAAGAAGACCGCATGGGACCGCGCCGCGGAGATGCTCGAGCGGGTCAAGATCCCGCTGGCGCGCGAGCGTGTGAAGGACTACCCGCACCAGTTCAGCGGGGGCATGCGGCAGCGCGTCATGATCGCCATGGCGCTGTCGTGCAACCCCTCGATCCTGATTGCCGACGAGCCCACGACGGCGCTGGACGTCACGATCCAGGCGCAGATCCTGGATCTCATCCGCGAACTCCAGCAGGAGTTCCACATGTCGGTGATCATCATCACCCACAACCTGGGCGTCGTGGCCGAGATGACCGACGACGTCGTGGTGATGTACGCCGGGAAGCCGGTGGAGCACGCCGACGTCAGGCGCACCTTCCGGGACCCAAAGCACCCCTATACGTGGGGTCTGCTGCACTCGATCCCGAAGCTGCACGAGCGCAAGGAGCGGTTGATTCCCATCGAGGGCCAGCCGCCCAGCCTGATTGACCTTCCCGAGGGTTGCCCCTTCGCGCCCAGGTGCCAGTTCGCCATGGAGATCTGCGTTCAGAAGGACCCGCCCGAAGTGGATATCCAGGTTGGGCACTACGCGAAGTGCTATCTGTACACGGATCACGCGACAGGGGAAGAGAAGCGGGCGGCCGAGGCGGCGGGGTTGCTGGCCTCGATGCGGAGCGCGTAGGAGGTAGACTGTGGCTACTGGGACGTTGAGCGACACCATCCTGGAGGTGCGCAACCTCCGCAAGTACTTCCCCATCACAAAGGGGTTCATCTTCCAGAAAGAGGTCGGGGCCGTCAAGGCCGTGGATGACATCTCGTTCTTCATCCGCAGGGGCGAGACGCTCGGGCTCGTGGGTGAGTCCGGCTGCGGCAAGACGACAACCGGCCGGGTCATCCTGCGGCTCATGGAGCCCACCGCCGGCGAGGCGGTGTTCGAAGGCCGTAGCATCTTCGCGCTCGGCAAGGAGGACCTGCGTCGCATGCGGCGCGACCTGCAGATCATCTTCCAGGACCCCTACTCGTCGCTCAACCCCCGCATGACCGTCGGCGACATCATCGGCGAGCCGCTCGAGATCCACAACCTGGCGCGGGGCAAGGAGAAGGTGCGCAGGGTACAGGAACTGCTCGAGGTGGTCGGCCTGTCGCCCTACCACGCCAACCGCTACCCGCACGAGTTCAGCGGAGGGCAGCGGCAGCGGATCGGCATCGCCCGGGCGCTGGCGGTCAACCCCAAGCTCATCATCTGTGACGAGCCGGTCTCCGCGCTCGACGTCTCGATCCAGGCGCAGGTTCTGAACCTCCTCGAGGAACTGCAGAAGGAGTTCGGCCTCACCTACCTGTTCATCGCCCACGACCTGTCGGTCGTGAAGCACATTAGCGACCGGATCGCAGTGATGTACCTGGGCAAGATCGTGGAGGTCTCCCCGGCCGAAGAACTCTTCGCCAACCCTCAGCACCCCTACACCGAGGCCCTCTTGTCGGCCGTGCCGATTCCCGACCCCGGGATGCGCCGTGAGCGGATCATCCTGCCCGGCGACGTGCCCAGCCCGGTCAACCCGCCCAGCGGCTGCCGCTTCCATACGCGGTGCCTCTACGCCGTTGAGTCCTGCCGTGTGAACGAACCACCGATGGTGGACGTTGCGGATGGGCATTATGTGGCGTGTCCGGTTCAGCCGTTCAAGCACCAGCGCAGCAGGGCGGCCGTGCTCAAGGCCACAGCCACATAGCCGCCCTCCTGGCCCATCGCCCCGCCCGCCCGCGGAGCGCGGTGGGCGTGCGGCGTTGTGCAGGTCGGGCGATGCGGTAGGCCAAGCGGATACGCAAGAGAGATAGACCGATAGGAGGATGACAGATGAGACGATTGCGGAGGCAGGTGCTGCTCCTGCTCGCGTTGACGCTCTCGCTGTCCCTCGTGGGGCTGACAGGAACCGCCACGGGGCAGGCGATCAAGAACCCGGACACCTTCATCCAGGTCAGCTTCGGCGACTGGGATACCTTTGACTACGCGTGGGCCTACGACACGTCGAGCCACACCATCATCTTCAACGTCTACGAGCCGCTGATCTTCTACGACGGCGGCCGCGTGGATCGTTTCGTTCCCAGGCTTGCCACCACGGTGCCCAGCGTGGCGAACGGGCTGGTTTCAGCGGACGGCAGGACCTACACCTTCCCGATCCGACAGGGGGTGAAGTTCCACGACGGGACGCCCATGACCGCCGAGGACGCCGCGTACTCCCTGCGGCGATTCCTGATGATTGATCGCGACGGCGGACCCACCTCGCTCCTGCTCGAGCCGATCCTGGGAATGACCAAGACCCGCGACGACAAGGGCAACCTGGTGCTGCGGTATGATGATCTTCAGCGCGCCGTCCAGGTCAAGGGCAACAGCGTGGTCGTCACCCTCAAGGAGCCGTTCGGCCCGTTCCTGAGCATCATGGCGCTGTGGTCAAACGTGGTTTCCAAGAAGTGGGCGATCGCCAACGGCGACTGGGACGGCACCGCGGCGACCATGGCCAAGTACAACAACCTCAAGAGAGAGTCGAGCGCCTTCTTCGAGCGCGCCAACGGCACCGGGCCGTTCAAGCTAGAGCGGTGGGACCGGGCCGGCAAGCAGGTCATCCTGGTGCGCAACGACGGCTACTGGCGCACGCCGGCCAGGTTGGCCCGCGTGGTCTTCCGCAGCATAGACGAGGCCGCCACCCGCGTGCTCATGCTGAAGGCGGGCGACGCCGACAGCATCGCCATCAGCCGGCGCGAGCAGCCGCAGGTGGAAGGCGACCCGGACATCAGGCTGATTGACAACCTGCCCTGGCTGCGCGCCGACGCCTTCTTCTTCACGGTTGACATTGACACCCGCGGCAACCCCGACGTGGGGAGCGGGCGGCTGGACGGGGCCGGGATCCCTGCCAACTTCTTCTCGGACGTCCGCGTCCGGCGCGGGTTCGCCTACGCGTTTGACTACGCGACGTTCCTTCGCGACGCCTTCCGCAACCAGGGAACCCTGCCCAAGGGTGTGATCCCGCCCGGCATGCTGGGCTTCAACCCCAACGCGGAGTACTTCAGCTTCAGCCGGGAGAAGGCCATCGCCGAGCTCCGGGAGGCATGGGGCGGCCAGGTGTGGGAGCGGGGCTTCCGGGCCACCGTGCTGTACAACACGGGCAACGTCGTTCGCGAGGTGGGCGCGCGCATCCTCAAGGACGGGGTCGAGGCGCTGAACCCCAAGTTCCGGCTGGACGTGCGCGGCATCACCTGGGCCTCGTACCTGGCGGCGATGAACGACGGGAAGCTGCCGGTCTTCTGGGTCGGCTGGGTGGCCGACTACCCGGATCCGCACAACTTCGCCTTCCACTTCCTGCACAGCGACGGGACCTTCCCCAAGGGCCAGCGGTTCAAGAACGACGAACTTGACCGCATGGTCACGGCGGCGATCAAGGAGACGGACCGCGACAAGCGGCAGAAGCTCTACTTCCAGATCAACCAGAAGTTCTTCGAGCTGGCGCCGTCGGTCTCACCGGTCCACCAGGTGGTCTTCCGCGTGCAGCGCTCCTGGGTCCGGGGCTGGTACAACAACCCCGTGTTCCCCGGGACCTACTACTACACGATCTTCAAGGGATAGCCATTGCCCACGGGGATCGGGAGGGGACCCCCTCCCGATCCCCCGTGCGGGTTCTGTATGACGGCGTTTGTCCTCCGGCGGTTGCTGCTCCTGCCCTTTGTCGCCCTTGGGGTAACCCTGCTCATATTCGGGCTGCTGCAGATGCTCTCGCCGCAGATGCGGGCCGCGCTCTACGTGACCGATCCCCGCCAGCTGCGCGCCATAGACGACATCATTCGCACGCACGGCCTGGACGAGCCTTTCCACAAGCAGTACGTGGGGTGGTTGGGCCGGGTGGTAAGGGGCGACCTGGGATGGTCGGAAACCGCCAAGATGCCTGTGGCAAAGGCGATCCGGACCTTCTTTCCCGCGACCCTGGAACTGACCCTGTTCGCGGTGATGCCCATCATCATCATCGGCATCTGGCTGGGAACCGTATCCGCGGTGAACCGTGACCGCGTCATTGACCACCTTTCGCGGTTCTTCTCCATCAGCGGCACCTCGATGCCCACCTTTGTCTGGGGATTGCTGCTGCTGATGGCGTTCTATGGGGCCTGGCAGCTCTTCCCGCCGGGCCGCCTGTCGCTCGAGCCCAGCATGTACGTGCTCTCTCCGAAGTTCCGCTCGTACACCGGCCTGGTGACCGTTGATTCCCTGCTGAACGGGCAGATATGGATCTTCGTGGACGCCCTGCGCCATCTCGCCCTGCCCGTGACGACCCTCAGCCTGGTCAGCTGCGCGACGCTCGTGCGCGTGACACGCTCCTCGATGCTGGAGACGCTCCGGCAGGACTACGTGAGGACCGCGCGGGCGAAGGGGCTGGAGAGCACCGTGGTGGTGAACAAGCACGCCCGCAAGAACGCCATGATCCCGGTGGTGACGCTCTCCGCCCTGCTGTTCGTGGGACTCCTGAACGGCGTGGCCATCACGGAGACCGTCTACGGCTATCCTGGCATAGGGCTATGGGGCGTGACCGCCGCGATCCAGCTCGACGCGGCCGCGGTGGCGGGGTTTGCCCTGTTCAACGCGCTGCTGCTGGTCCTGGGCAACCTGACCGCTGATGTCCTCTACGCGGTGATTGACCCGCGCATCCGGCTGCGATGACGACCGACACAGCGCCCCGCGGAGCCGCCCTGGAGCGGCCCTCCCAGCCCAGGACGCTGGGCTCCTCGCAGCTGGCCTGGCGCAGGCTGCGGCGCAATCCCCTGTCCATGCTGGGGCTGGCCATCATCGTGGCCTTCGTGCTGACCGCGCTGCTGGCGCCGGTCATCGCGCCTCCGAAGGAGGGGGCCAGAGATCCCTACATGATGCCCCACGAGGGCTACAGCCCGGATCCGCAGCCGCCGCGCCCAGGGCACCCCCTCGGCACGACCGAGCAGGCGTTCGACATCTTCTACGGTTTGGTCTGGGGCGCGCGCACCGCCTTCCGCGTCGGGCTGGTGGTCGTGGCGACCGCGGTCACCATCGGGATCGTGCTGGGCGGCATCTCGGGCTACTACGGCGGCCGGCTCGACGAGACCCTGATGCGCATCGTGGACGTCTTCCTGGCCTTTCCAGGCCTGATCCTCGCCGTGGTGGTGGTGGCGATTCTGGGTCCGGGCCTGGAGAGGGTGATGATCGCCCTGGCCCTGGTGAGCTGGCCCGGCTACGCCCGGTTGCTGCGCGGCGAGGTCCTCTCGATACGCGAGCGCGATTTCGTGGAGGCGGCCAAGGCGCTCGGCGCCAGCGATCCCAAGATCATCGCCCGCCACGTCCTGCCCAACAGCATCTACCCTGTGCTGGTTGTTTCCACGCTCGACATGGGGAGCATCGTGGTGTACGCGGCGGCGCTGAGCTTCCTCGGTCTGGGCGCACCGGTCGGCTACTCCGACTGGGGACAGATAGTCAGTCTCTCGCGGAGCTGGATCTTGGGCAGCGCCGGAAACGCCCTCCAGTACTGGTACACCGTGGTCTTCCCCGGCGCCGCGTTGTTCCTCTTCACCCTCGGCTGGAATCTGCTGGGCGACGCCTTCAGGGACATCCTAGACCCGCGCCTGCGCGGCTCGACCTGATCCTTGGGGGTGGCCGGTGGCGATTGAGCGCGCGACCGTCCTGCACGTGGCGCGCCTTGCGCGTCTCGCGCTGACCGACGAGGAGCGCGAGCGGTTCGCCGCCCAGCTTGCCCGTATCCTTGAGCACTGCGCGCGTCTGGACGCCACCCCAATCGAGGGCGTGCCCGCCACCTCGCATGTGCTTCCGATCGTCAATGTGCTGCGCGAGGACGCACCGGAACCGTCGCTGCCGCGCGACGAGGTGCTCGCAGCGGCGCCCGCACACGCGCAGGGGTTCTTCCGGGTCCCGCGCGTGCTCGCCTTGGAGTAGGAGCGATCCGGATGCCCCCGGGCGTCTGGGAATCGGCGCGGGCCCTGCGCGGCGCCTTCGCCTCCGGGACGGCGCTTCCCTCGCAGGTCGTCGGCGCGGCCCTAGAGAGGATCGCGGCGTGCGACCCGCTGCTTCATGCCTTTCTACACGTGGACGCCGAGCGCGCGCGTCAGGAGGCGCTCGAGTGGGACCGGCTCTATGCCCGCGCAGGAGGGCAAGCGGACGCCGGCTCGCTGCCCGCGCTTGCCGGAGTTCCGGTCGCCGTCAAGGACAACCTCTGCACGCGGGGGGTCCCAACAACGTGCGGATCGCGGATCCTCGAGGGCTGGATCCCGCCGTACGATGCAACGGTGATATCGCGGCTGCGCCGGGCCGGCGCCGTGATTCTCGGCAAGACCAACATGGACGAGTTCGCCATGGGGTCGTCAACCGAGAACTCCGCGTTCGGGCCCACGCGCAATCCCTGGGATCCCGGGCGTGTTCCCGGAGGGTCGAGTGGCGGTTCGGCCGCGGCGGTCGCCGCGGGGTGCGTTCCCCTGGCGCTGGGCTCTGACACCGGCGGATCGATCCGGCAGCCCGCGGGCTTCTGCGGCGTGGTCGGGCTGAAGCCCACCTACGGGCGTGTCTCGCGGTACGGGCTGGTGGCCTTTGCCTCGTCCCTGGATCAGATCGGGCCGTTCGCAAGGGACGTGGCCGACTGCGCCCTTCTCCTGGGCGTCATCGCAGGGCACGACCCGCTCGACTCGACATCGGCCGACGTGGCGGTCCCCGACTTCCTGGAGGGCGCCGCGCGCGGGCGGGACCGGATCCGCCTGGGGGTGCCGGCGGAGGCGTTCGGCCCGGGCGTGGACGCGGCCGTGGCGCAGGCGGTGAGGGCGGCGCTGGATACATTCCAGGATCTGGGTCTTGAGGTCCAGGAGATCACCCTGCCCACGCTGGACGTGGCGCTTCCCGCCTACTACCTGATCGCGCCGGCAGAGGCCTCCTCGAACCTCGCCCGTTACGACGGCGTCAGGTACGGCGCCAGGGACGAATCCGACGATCTCTACGAGATGGTGACCCGGACCCGGCAGAGGGGATTCGGCGCCGAGGTCAAGCGCCGCATCATGCTGGGCACCTACGCGCTGTCCGCCGGCTACTACGAAGCGTTCTACATCAGGGCGCAGAAGGTCCGCACGCTGGTAGCGCGCGACTTCGAGCGCGCCTTCGCGAAGGTGGACATCGTCGTGATGCCGACCTCTCCGACGCCGCCTTTCGCCGCCGGGGAGCGGGTGGACGATCCGCTGTGGATGTACCTGTCGGATGCGTTCACGATTCCGGTGAACCTGGCCGGCCTGCCGGGCCTGGCGCTGCCATGCGGCTTCTCCGCCGGGCTGCCGGTCGGGATGCAGCTCGTGGGCCGGGCGTTCGATGAGGCCACGCTGCTTTGGGCAGGATGCGCCTACCAGCAGGCGACCTCCTGGCACCTGCGGCGGCCTCCGGAGGCGTGATTCGGTGCGCCCAGAGGATCCCCGCGGTCGAACCCACGAGGTGGTGGTGGGGCTCGAGATCCACGTCCAGCTACTGACCGCGTCCAAGATGTTCTGCGGCTGCGCCACCGCGTTCGGCGCGCCGCCCAACACGCTCGTCTGTCCCGTGTGCCTGGGCTTGCCGGGCTCCCTGCCCGTCCTCAACCGGAAGGCGGTGGGGCTGGGGCTGCGGACCGCGATCGCGCTGGGCTGCCACGTCAGCCCCCGAAGCCGGTTTCACCGCAAGAACTACTACTATCCCGACCTGGCCAAGAACTACCAGATCTCGCAGTACGAGTACGCGGACCACCCGCCGCTGGCGACCGGTGGCGCACTGGAGATCCAGGCGGACGGCCGGCCCCGGCGCATCGCGATCCGCCGAGTGCACCTGGAGGAGGACACCGCCCGCCTGGTTCATCCTCCGGGTGAGGGAGGCTCCTCGTTCAGCCTCGTGGACTACAACAGGTCTGGCGTGCCGCTGATGGAGATCGTGACCGAGCCCGACCTGCGATCCCCGGCCGAGGCGCGCGGGTTCCTCAACGCGCTTCGCCGCCTGCTCCAGTTCGCGCAGGTGAGCACCTGCCGCATGGAGGAGGGCACGCTGCGCTGTGACGCGAACCTGTCGCTGCGGTCTCCCGGGGGCCCGCCCGGCGTGCGCACCGAGGTGAAGAACATGAACTCGGTCCGTGCGGTCGAGCGCGCGCTGGCGTTCGAGGCCGCCCGGCAGCACGAGGTGCTCGCCCGCGGGGAGGCGGTTGTGCAGGAGACACGGCACTGGGACGAGCGGCGCGGCCTGACGTTCGCCTCGCGGTCCAAGGAGGAGTCAGAGGACTACCGGTACTTCCCCGAGCCCGACCTGGTTCCCCTGGACGTGGACCAGGCCTGGGTGCAGGCGGTCCGCGATGCGCTCCCAGAGCTGCCCGCGGCCCGCCGCGACCGCCTGATCGCGGCCTTTGGCCTCTCGGCCTACGACGCCGATCTGGTCACGGCCACACCGGAGATGGCCGGGTTCTTCGAGGAGACGGTGGCCCTGGGAGGAAGCCCCAAGGCCGTCGCCAACTGGATGCTGGGCCCGGTGGCGTCGTACCTGAACGAGCACGACACGGACATCGACCGCATCGCGCTCAGCCCGGCGCGCCTGGTTGCCCTGCTCCGTCTCGTGGACGCCGGTATCGTCAGCGGGCGGACCGCCAGGGACATTCTGGTGGAGATGATCACCCGCGATCAGGAGCCCGAGGCGGTCGTGGAGGCGCACGGCTTGCGGCAGATTTCCGACGAGACCGCGCTGCGCGCCGTCGTGGACCAGGTCATAGCCCAGAACCCCGGGCCGGCGGCCGAGATCCGCGCGGGCAAGGCGCGCGCGCTGGCCTTCCTGGTGGGGCAGGTGATGCGCGCCACCGGCGGCCGCGCCAATCCCGAGACGATCAACCGCCTGCTGCAGGAGCGGCTGTCCTGATGCCGCGCACCACGCGTATGATCCCCGGCGCAGGGCCTCCCACGCGGCACCCGCGGCGCGGCGGCCTGGGCACGGTGCACGTTGGGGAGCGGCTGACGGTGCGCCTGTCAGCGGTGAACCCGGACGGCGTGGCGGTCGCGCGCATGGGCCCTGTCATGCTGGCGGTGCCGTTTGGCGTGCCCGGCGAGGAGGCCCTGGTCGAGGTCACCAGGGGCGGCCGCCGCGCGCAGGGCCGCCTGGTGGCGCTGCTGCGCAAGTCGGCCAGTACGGTCGTGGCGCGCTGCCCTCACTTCGGACGGTGCGGCGGCTGCCAGTGGCAGCACATCGTGCCCGAGGCGCAGCGCCGTCTCAAGACCACGATGGTCAGGGATTTCCTCAAGGAGCATGCCGGCGTTCGCCGCGACCTTGTACGCGATGCCACCGGCGCCGACGCCTGGGCCTATCGCAGCACGATGCGCGCCGCGTTCGCAAGGCGCGATGGCACCGCGGTCGTCGGGTTCCGCGCCGCCTCCTCGGAGAGGGTGATCGACATCTCGCGGTGCCCTGTTCAGCACCCGGCCAACGAGGCGATCCTGCACGCCGCCCGCGGCGCGGTGCGCGCCCTGCGGCTGCCGGTGTACGACGACGGCGGCGGCGCCGGGCTCGTGCGGGGGGTCGTGGGGCTCGCGTCCTTCGCCACCGGAGAGGCGCTGCTGGTGCTGTCGCTCGCCAGGTCCCTGGCGGATGCGGCGCCGCTCGTGCGCGCGCTCATCGACCGGGTACCAGGACTCGCCGGCATCCTGGCCACGGTGCGGCCCGGACCCGGCCCTGAACTCCTGGGCCCCCGGCTGCGCCTGCTGTGGGGACGCGACAGCATCGCCGACGAGATCGGCGGGTTCAAGGTGGCGCTGCGCCCGCAGGCAGAGGTCTGGCCCAACCCGAGCGCCGTGCCCCTGCTGCTGGACGCGATCCGGCAGGCGGCGGCCCTGGGGCCCGGCCAGACCGCGCTTGATCTCGCGGCCGCGACGCCACTCGTCGTGCTGGCGCTCTCCCGGGATGCCGCCCAGGTGATCGGGGTTGCCCCTGGCCGCCAGGCGATGGCGGACGCCTGGCGAGCGGCCGAGTGGAACGGCGTAGCCAATGCGGTCTTCTATGCCCGCAGCCCGCTGCGCGTGCTGGAGCGGATGGCCGCCCGCACCCGGCCGGACGCGGTGGTCGCGACCGCCCGGGGTCCTGGCCTCGACGCAGAGGTGTTCGAGGCGGTCGCCGCCGCAGGGGTCCCCCGCGTCGCGTACCTGTCGCGCTCGCTGGCGACCTGCGCCGGCGATATCATCCGGTGGGGGCGGGCCGGGTATCAGACCGTGGCGGTGCAGCCCGTGGATGTGCTGCCGCAGACAGGCCACGTGTACCTCGCCGTGACGTTGCGTCAAGGCCGGGCGTCCGGCTCCTAGAGCGGGCCGCCTCGGGCGGCCGCGCCTGTGCTACAATGCCCGTGAGCCCATGCCCGATCCATTCGTTCACTGTCACCTCCACACCGAGTTCTCCCTCCTGGACGGCTCAGCCCGCATAGAGCAGCTGATGCGCGCGGCCTCCGAGATGGGGATGCCGGCCATCGCGATGACCGACCACGGCGCCATGTACGGCGCGGTGGAGTTCTACCTGCGGGCGCGCCACTTTGGCCTGACCCCGATTCTGGGTGTCGAGGCGTACGTGGCTCCCCGCCGTCACACCGACCGCGACCCCCGACTCGACGCCAACCCGCATCACCTGGTCCTGCTGGCGATGGATCCGGAGGGCTACCGCAACCTACTGCGCCTCACCACGACCGCGTACCTGGAGGGGTTCTACTACAAGCCACGCATCGACCGCGAACTGCTGGTCCAGCACAGCCAGGGGCTCGTGGGCCTGTCGGGCTGCCTGCAGGGCGAGGTCTCACGCGCGCTGGTCCGTGACGACTACGCCGGGGCCCGCGAGGCGGCGGCCGCGTACCACGAGATCCTGGGCGAGGGCAACTACTACCTGGAGATCCAGGACCACGGCCTTCCGGAGCAGCAGGTCAACATACGGGGCATGCTCCGGCTGGCCCGCGACCTCAACCTGCCGCTGGTGGCCACCAACGACGTCCACTACGTGCGCCGCGACGAGGCCGAGGCACAGGACGCGCTGATGTGCATCCAGATGAACGTGACGCTCGAGTCCAAGGACAAGCCCCGGATGGGTGATACGCCCGAGTTCTATCTGAAGAGCGCCGCGGAGATGGCTGCGCGCTTCCCGGATCTCGCCCAGGCGCTGCGCGCTTCCCTGGAGATCGCCGAGCGCGTAGGGCTGGAGATGGAACTGGGAAGGCTGAAACTCCCCAACTTCCCGGTGCCCGACGGCGAGACGCCCGACACCTACCTCCGCCGGCTCTGTGAGGAGGGGCTGCACCGTCTCTTTGGACAGGTCACCCCGGCGCAGCGCGCTCGCCTGGACGAGGAACTGCGCGTGATAGCGCTCATGGGCTACGCCGCCTACTTCCTCATCGTCTGGGACTTCGTGTCGTTCGCTCGACGCCGGGGCATCCTGACCACCGTGCGGGGGTCGGCCGCCGGCAGCCTGGTGCTCTACACGCTGGGCGTCACCGACGTCGACCCGCTTCGCTACCGGCTTCCATTCGAGCGGTTCCTGAACCTCGAGCGGTACACGATGCCGGACATAGACGTGGACTTCATGGACAGCCGGCGCGACGAGGTCATCCGGTACGTGATCGGCAAGTACGGGGCCGACCACGTGGCGCAGATCATAACGTTTGGGACGATGGGAGCCCGCCAGGCGGTCCGGGACATAGGCCGCGTGATGGGGCTCGCGTACTCGGACGTGGATCGGATCGCCAAGTTGATCCCCTTCAACGCGACCCTCGACGAGGCCCTGCGGGCCGACCCAGAACTGCGCCGCTCTTCGGAGGAAGCGCCGACGGTGGGGCGTCTGATCGGGCTTGCGCAGAAGCTGGAGGGCGTGGCACGGCACGCCAGCACGCACGCCGCGGGCGTGATCATATCGCGCGACCCGTTGATCGACCTCGTACCGCTGCAGCGCGCCACCAAGGGCGATCTGGTGATGACCCAGTACGACATGGGGGCGGTTGACCATATCGGCCTGCTCAAGATGGACTTCCTGGGGCTCTCGTACCTGACGATCCTGGACCGGGCCCTCGAGATCATCAAGCAGGTGCGGGGAGTGGAGATCGACCTCAAGGCCATTCCCCTCGACGATCGGCCCACCTTCGACCTGCTGTCGCGGGGCGAGACCGTGGGCATCTTCCAGCTCGAGGGCGCGGGCATGACCCGGCACCTCAAGGAGCTGAAGCCCACCCGCATCGAGGACATCATGGCGATGGTGGCCCTGTTCCGTCCTGGACCGATGGCCAACATCCCGTCCTACATACGGCGCAAGCACGGGCAGGAGCCGATCTCGTACCTGCACCCCTCTCTCGAGGCGGTGCTGGGCGAGACCTACGGCGTGATGGTGTACCAGGAAGACGTCATGGCGGTGTGCCAGGCGCTGGCGGGGTACACCCTGGCCGAGGCCGACGTCCTGTGCTACGCGATACGCAAGAAGATCAAGGACAAGCTGGAGGCCCAGCGCGAGCAGTTCATCGCAGGCGCCCGCAGGCGGGGAGTGTCCAAGCGCAGGGCAGATCAGGTCTGGGAGCAGTTCGAGCCGTTTGCGCGCTACGGTTTCAACAGGGCGCACGCCGCGTGCTATGGGCTGATCGCGTACCAGACCGCGTACCTTAAGGCCAACTTCCCCGCCGAGTACATGGCCGCGGTGCTGACCACCGAGGCGCAGGGGCAGGACTGGATGGCCAAGGTCGCATCCGCGGTCGCCGAGTGCGAACGCATGGGCACCCGGGTATTGCCCCCGGACGTGAACGAATCGGCGGACAGCTTCACCGTGACCGGCAGGGGCATCCGGTTCGGCCTCTCCGCGATCAAGCACGTGGGTGGCGGTGCGGTGGACGCCATCCTGCGCGCGCGCTCGGGGGGAGGGCCGTTCTCCTCCCTGGAGGACCTCGTGGCGCGGGTGGACGGCCGCGTGGTGAACCGGCGCGTGCTGGAGAGCCTTGTGAAGGCCGGCGCCCTCGACTCGCTCGGCCGCACGCGCGCCGCGATGCTGCGGCGGCTCGATTTCGCTCTTGCCGCCGGAGGGCGCCAGGCGAGGGCGGGCGCTCAGACCGGGCTCTTCGACGCGGGCGGGCCGCCACCGACGGAACCGGCGGCGGCACCTGCCGGGGAGGAGGAGTTCTCCAAGACCGAACTCCTGGCGATGGAGCGCGACATGCTCGGCATGTACGTCTCGGACCACCCCCTGACGCACGTGCGTGAAGGGCTCGCGGCCAGCGTGACGGCGACGATCGCGCAGTTGCCGGAGATGCGCGATCGCACCAGCGTGGTTATCGGTGGGATGATTACGGCGCTCAAGCGCACCACGACCAAGAACGGCGCCACCATGGCCTTCATGACGCTGGAGGATCACACCGGCAGCGCCGAGGTGATCGTGTTCCCCAAGGCATACGAGCAGAGCCGCCTGGAGATGCGCCGCGACGCCATCGTCGTGGTACGCGGCCGTCTGGATTCCTCCGAACAGCAGGTCAAGGTCCTGGCCGACGGGGTCTCGCCGCTTGCGACGGCCCAGCCCGCCGCGTCGGTGCTGCATGTCCTCGTGGACGCCGATCGGCACGGGGAGGAAGGGCTCCAACGGCTGCGGGACCTGCTCTCCCGCCACGGCGGCGATCGGCCGGTGCTGCTGACGGTGGCCGCGGAGGGCCGGCAGGTGCGCATGCATGCCCGGGAGATTGGCGTTGCGGCAGGGCTCCGGGTCGTCGAGGCAGTTGAGAAGCTGTTGGGCCCGGGCACCGCGTCATGGATTCAGGCTCCCCCGCGCACCAATGCGGGCGACGGCACCAATGGCCCGGGAGGAGAAAGGCAATGACCCTGCGGCCCCGTGCACGTGTCGGCGGTCCTCAGGTGATTGCCGCGGTGGTGCTGTTGGGAGTGGGGTTCCTGTCTATCGTTCAGTTTCGGGCCAGCCGGTTCCTGAGCGCTCAGCCGGAGGTGCCCACCCGCAACGTCTACGCCCTGGCAACGCTGTTGCGTCAGGAGCGCGAGGTGCGCACGGCGCTCGAGCGCAAGGTCGGCGAGATGCAACGGCGTCTTGCGGAGTACGAGCAGGCCACCGCTGAAGGCCGCACCCTGGCGGCGGCAATGAGCAAGGAGCTGGAGAGCCTGCGCGTGCTCGCCGGGCTGAGGCCGATGAAGGGGCCGGGGATCGTCGTGCGCCTGGAGGATGCCAAGGCCAACCCCGCGGGCAGCAGCCCCGTCGTTGTCACCTACCAGGATCTGGTGAGCGTCATCAACGAGCTGTGGGCCGCCGGCGCCGAAGCCGTCGCCGTGAACAACCAGCGCGTGACGGCCACCACCGGCTTCGGACAGGTCGGCGGGACCGTGCTCGTGGACCTGGCCCGGCTGGTGGGCCCGTTCACGATCGTGGCGCTGGGCGACCCGGCCACGCTTGAGGGCGCGCTCAACATCCGCGGCGGACTGGTCGAAGGCCTGCGCGCCCTGGGAATGGTCGTCGTCATCAGCCGGCAGAACGATCTCGTTGTCCCGGCGCACAGGGGCGTCGCCAAGTTCGAGCACTCCAAGCCCATCGAATAGCAGGCACCATTGAATTGAACGCCCCCGGACCGGGGTGTTATGATTCCTTTGCCTGTCGCAAGGCCTGCACACGCCGGGGTGGTGGAACAGGCAGACACGACGGCCTCAAAAGCCGTTGGGGGTCACCCCTTGCGGGTTCAAGTCCCGCCCCCGGCACCACTCCTACCGCGCCGACGTCTGAACAGGTGCACCGTCTTGCCCTTCGCGGGTGCTCGACCATATACTGGGGTCACAGTCGTGCCGTCACTTGCAGATATTCCCGGCATCCGCGTAGGGCACATCACAGACCCGGCAGGAATAACCGGCTGCACCGTCGTGCTTTGCGAAGCAGGAGCCGTCGCCAGCGGAGAGGTGCGCGGGGCTGCGCCGGGGGCGCGCGAGACCGATCTGCTGCACCCCGCGGCGCTTGTCCAGCACGCGCACGCGGTGCTTCTGGCAGGGGGGAGCGCCTTTGGCCTGGCCGCGGCCGACGGGGTCGTCAGGTATCTCGAAGAGCGCGGAACCGGGTTCGACACAGGGGTGGCGCGGGTCCCGATAGTGCCTTCTGCCGTGATATTCGATCTCGCCATCGGCGATCCGCGCGCGCGCCCCGACGCCGCCATGGGATACGAGGCCTGCCGGCGGGCCTCCGCCGATGCGGTGGATGAGGGTAGCGTGGGCGTCGGTACCGGCGCGACCGTCGGCAAGGCGCTGGGCATGGATCGCGCGATGAAGGGCGGCATCGGGTCCTGGTGCGTCCACCTGCCCGGTGGCTCCCGTGTAGGCGCGCTGGTGGTGGTCAACGCCTACGGCGATGTCGTGGACGAACAGACGGGCGAGATCCTGGCCGGCGTCCGGGGGCCCGACGGCCGGTGCCTGGGCACATCGCAGGCGCTGCTCCGAGGCGCGCCTGGCATGCCGTTCGGCGGGAACACGACGCTGGCCGTGATCGCCACCACCGCGGCCCTGTCCAAGGCCCAGGCCTGGCGCCTCGCCGTCCAGGGACACGCCGGGCTCTCGCGCGCGATCGTTCCCTCGCACACGCTCTATGACGGCGACGCGGTGTTCGTCCTGGCAACGGGCCGGGATGAGATCGGCGCCGGGCAATCCCAGGAGTTGATCCAGATAGGTGAAGCAGCGGCCCAGATGACCGCAGAGGCCACCCGCCGCGCAGTCCGGGCGGCCCGGGGCCTCGGCGGGATCCCGGCCCGCGCCGATCTGTCCGGGAGGTGACCAGGTGGGTGTAAGGCTGGGAGTGTCGAGCTTCGCCGCCATACGGCAGCCGCTCGCTGAGGTCGAGGCAGAGCTCTGCGCCATGGGTGCCGGCGTGGAGGTGATGTGCGAGTGCCCGCACGCCTGGCCGGCGCCGGTGCCGTGGAACAACGGCCCTCTGCTCGGCCTGCACATGCCGATCCTGGGAATCAACATGGCCAGCACGAACCCCGGCATTCGCGAGGAGTCGGTGCGACAGGTGCTGGCAACAGTTGGTGAAGCGGCGCGGCTGGGTGCCTGCGGCGTCGTGGTGCATCCCGGCATCCCGCCGTACAAGGAGATCTTCCGACGGGAACGCGGGATTCCCTACGCCGTAGAGTCGTTGCGCCGCCTGGCCGGGGCGGCTGCCGAGGTCGGCGTCGAGGTGTACCTGGAGAACATGCCGGCGGTATCCATCGCGGACGGCGTGCCGCCGATGCCCTTCTCCTACGGCGTGCAGTACGATGAACTGCGGGACATCTATGAGCAGGTGGACCACCCATCGCTACGCCTGTGTCTGGACCTGGGTCATGCCTACCTGGCCGGAGGCAACGTGCTCCGGGCGATGCTGGCGGACCACGATGTCGTGCATGTGCACGTGAGCGACAACCACGGATGGCGCGACGATCACCTGGCGTGGGGCGACGGTGACATCACCCAGGTCGTGGACCTGGCCCGCGACCTGCCCGGCTCGGTGCGGAATGTCGTTGTCGAGGCCGCGTCTCTTGAAGCATCCCGAAAGGCGCTCGAGCGTATCTCGAAGGATCTCCAGTCGAGGAGGGAACAGCCATGAAGAGCAAGGCGGTATGCGATCTGGGGGCGCCCCGCTGGGCAGGCAGGCTGGCCGTGCTCGTGCTTGCCGCCGCGCTCGCGGCCGCGGGCGCTCCGGCCAGCGCCCAGCCGCCCAGAGATCGCCTCACGTTTGCGCTGTCGGGGGGGCCTGACACGCTGGATCCCCACGGCACGGCGGCAACTTTGAGTTTCATGGTGATGAAGAGCCTGTATGACACGCTGGTCGAGCCCGACGACGAGGGCAAGCTGGTCCCGGCCCTTGCCGAGTCGTGGACCGTCTCCCCCGACGGCATCACCTGGACGTTCAAACTGCGGTCGGGCGTCCGCTTCCACCACGGCAAGGTGCTCGATGCCTCTGACGTCAAGGCGACGCTGGAGCGCATCCTCGATCCGGCGACACGATCACCCCGGCGTCTGCAGATCGGGCCGATCCGCGCCGTGGAGGTCGTGGATCCGCTGACCGTGCGGGTCGTGCTCGCGGAGCGGTTCTCGCCAATTCTCGCGGCCCTGGCCGAGGGGTGGGGAGCGATCCTGCCCGCGGATCTCGTTGCCCGCAAGCACGATTTCGGCACCAAGCCGGTCGGCACCGGCCCGTTCACCCTGGGCGAGTGGCAGCGCGACTCGTTCATCCGGCTGGCGCGCTTCGACGGCTACTGGATAGGCGGCCAGCCCAGGCTGCGCGAGGTGTTCATTCGATTCGTTCCCGAGCGGGCCGTGAAGGTTGCCGGCGTGCTGTCCGGGGAGTTCGACATCGTGGATACCATAGACCCGGACGACCTGCCGCGCGTCCGCGCCAACCCGGACGTCAGGGTCATCACACAGCTCACCAGCCTGGTCAACGTGGTCGCCGTCAACAACAGCCGGGGGCCGCTGCGCGACGTGCGCGTGCGTCGCGCGCTGTGGCACGCCATAGACCGCACGCAGGTCCTCAGGACGGCCTACGGGACTGATTCCCGGACCTCTGCGGTGTTCATGGACGTCACGAGCCCCTTCTGGGTCGACGTGGGAGACCCGTACCCGTTTGATCCCGAGCGCGCGCGCCGGCTGCTGTCGGAGGCCGGGCACGGCGCCGGGCTGACCCTCGACCTTGCACTGCCACAGCCGTACCAGATGCACATCGAAGCCGGGCAGCTCGTCCAGGCCATGCTGGCGAGGGTCGGCATCACGGCACGCCCGCGCGTGGTGGAGTGGGCCTTCTGGCTCTCGCGCGTCTTCGGCGGCGGCGAGTACGACCTAACCGTCATCGGCCACACCGGCAAGCTTGACCCGGAGGGTCGCCTGGTGGGCTGGGGCGATCCCACGAGGAACTACATACGCTACGACAACCAGAAGGTCGTTGATCTGATCCACGCCGGCCGCATCACCTCGAACCCGGATCACCGCAGGCGGATCTACGCCGAGGCCCTGAAGATGATGACAGAGGAGGCGATGATGGTGATCCTCGGATCCCCGGCGCGGTACGTCGCGACCCGCGCGGGCGTCCGGGACTTCCGGCAGGTGTACGCCGTCGACACGTACGACTTCCGCAAGACCACGAAGTAGATGCCGTTCGTCGTTCGACGGCTGCTTGCGGTGGCGCCCACGGTCCTCGTGGTCGCCACCGTCACCTTCTTCGCACTCCAGGTCATCCCAGGGGACATAGCGGAGATCATGCTCGGCGTGGACGCGCGGCAGGAGGACCTGGCGGCGCTGCGCCGCGATCTCGGCCTCGACCGGCCCCTGGCGCTGCGGTACCTGGAATGGCTGGGCCACCTGGCCCGCGGCGACCTTGGGATGTCGATCAGCTACAGGGAGCCGGTCGCGCGCCTGATCCTGGCGCGGCTCCCTGTCACGATCTCGGTCGCCGGCGCCGCCATGCTCATCGCGATCGTGGTGGCTCTCCCGTTGGGCGTGATCGCTGCCCGGAGGGCCTGGTCGCTGGTGGACCTGGCGGTGCTGGCGGGCTCGCAGGCCGGCCTTGCGGTGCCGGCGTTCTGGATGGGCATACTGCTGATACTGGGGCTGGCAGCGGCGCTCCCCATCTTCCCGCTGCAGGGCTACGTGGCACTTGGCAGCAATCCGATCGAGTGGGGGCGGCACCTGTTCCTGCCGGCGCTGGCGCTGGGCACTGAGCGGGCCGCCGCGCTGGTGCGGCTGAGCCGCGCCGCGACCCTGGACGAGCTCCACCGCGACTACGTGCGCACCGCCAGGAGCAAGGGCCTGGTCGAGGCGTACGTGGTGCGCCGCCACGTGCTGCGCAACGCGCTCATACCGGTGCTCACCGTGGCCGGGCTGCAGCTGGGGTACCTCATGGGCGGCGCCATCGTGATCGAGCAGGTCTTCGGCCTGCCCGGGCTGGGCCGGCTGCTCCTGCACGGGATATTCTCTCGCGACCTGCTCATAGTGCAGGGCGTGGTCATCACCATCGCCATCATGTTCGCGCTGCTGAACCTGCTTGTGGATCTGCTGTACGCGGTGGTGGATCCACGCATCACCTACGACTGATGGTTGCCACCCGCCGCCGGCGCTACAACCTGCCCCTGTTGATCGGCGGCGCGCTCGTCCTGCTGGTCGCTGCAACCGCGCTGCTGGCGCCAACCCTGGCGCCGCACGATCCCACGGAGGTAGATCCTCCCAACCGCCTGCTTCCCGCGGGGCCCGAGCATCCGCTGGGCACCGACCGGTTGGGACGCGATGTGCTGAGCAGGATCCTCTACGGAGGCCGCGTCGCGGTGGTCGTCGGCGTCGTGGCGGTCTCGATAGGCGCCGGGGCCGGCACCAGCATCGGCCTCCTCTCGGGATACAGGGCCGGCCGGGTGGATGCCGTCCTCATGCGCATCATGGACGGCCTGATGGCGTTCCCGTCCCTTCTGCTCGCGATCCTGGTTGTGGCGGCGTTGGGTCCCGGGCACGTCCAGACCATGATCGCCATAGGCGTGGTCCTGATACCCGTGTTCGCGCGCCTGTCGCGCGCGCAGACGCTGGCGGTGCGCGGCCAGGAGTACGTCGTGGCCGCCAGGGCGATGGGCGCCAAGGACATCCTCATAGTGACGTCGCACATCCTCCCCAACATAGCCGGGCCGCTGCTGATCCAGGCCACGGTCGCGTTCTCGGGAGCCGTGCTGGCCGAGGCCGCGCTTTCCTACCTGGGTCTGGGGACGCAGCCGCCGACCCCCAGCTGGGGCGGAATGCTGCTGGAGGCGCGCGACGTGCTCTTCGTCAGGCCGTGGATGGCGATCTGGCCGGGCTTCGCGATCGCCTCCACGGTGCTGGGCTGGAACCTGATGGGTGACGGCCTGCGCGACCTGCTCGATCCCCGCCTGCGGCAGGGGCAGCGGTAGTGGGGAGCGGGACGGGCATCGGGGCGCCCAATGTCGCGGTGCCGTGTGTTCACGCAGGATTCAGGGTTGGGGTGAACGAACTACCGGCGGCAAATGAGCGCTCGGCATTCCCCTTGACCCTTGATTCGAGCAGTGACGCGCTCGCATGGCATCTTGAGAGGGGGGGCGAGAATGAGATACTTCTACCTTGGCCTGGCGATCCTGCTGGGCCTGGGGAACTTCGCGTGGGCGCAGACACCCGGTGGCAGCCTGACGATCACGATCAACGCCGAACCACCCTTGCTGGACCCCACCGCATCCACCTCAATGGAGATTGCTCGCGTCTTCTATGACAACGTGCTGCAGGGACTTGTCAAGCTCAACTCCAAGGGGGAGATCATCCCGGCCCTGGCCGAGAGATGGAGGATCTCGCCCGGCGGACTCACATACGCCTTCACACTGCGGCGCAATGTCAAGTTCCACGACGGGTCTCCCTTTACGGCCGAGGACGTCGCGTTCAAGTTCCAACGGGCCCGGGATCCGAAGTCGGGCCACACGCACCCCGAGTACTACCAGGACATCACTCGCATCGAGACGCCAGATCCGTACACCGTCGTCTTCCGTCTGAGGCAGCCGAACAGCGAGTTCATGCTGAATCTTGCTCGCTCTGACTCGGTCATCGCGCCGAAAGGGCGGGTTGAAGCGCAGCGAACCGAGCCCGTAGGAACGGGCCCGTTCAGGTTTGTCGCGTGGGAACGCGGTGTTGGCATCCGGCTCGAACGCTTCGGCCAGTACTATGTCCGGGGCCGCCCGTACCTTGAGCGGGTCTTTTTCCGGATTCTTCCGGACCAGAGCGCGCAGCTGGCAGGGCTTCGCGCCGGAGACCTTGACGTCCTGGGTACGGGCGTGATCCCCGAGAACGCCCTGGCGGTGCAGCGGGACCCCAACTTCACGCTTATCCACGGCACCTCCACGGCCGAGATCACTGTTGGGATGAACAATTCCCGTCCGCCCTTTGACGACATCCGGGTGCGTCGGGCGATGCAGCACGCCATCAACAAGGACGAACTGGTGGCGGGTGTCATGATGGGCTTTGGGACCAAGATAGGCAGCCACCGCTCCCCGACCGAGTCGTGCTACGTTGATCTCTCGACCTTCTACATGCCCGATGCGGCCAGGGCCAGAGCGCTGCTGGCCGAGGCCGGCTTCGGCCCCACGAATCCACTGACCTTCACCTTCACCCTGGCGGCCCCGTACCCGTACGAGCGGCGGCTCGGCGAGGCAATCGCCGCCCAACTGGGGCGCGTTGGTGTCAGTGCCAGGCTGGAGGTGGTCGAGTGGGCCACGTGGCTTTCACGAGTCTTCCGCGGCGCCGACTACAGCATGACCATCATCGGGCACTCCGAGCCCAACGACATCTCGATCTACGCGAACCCGGACTACTACTTCCGGTACAACAGCACGCGCTTCCAGCAAACCCTCCAGGAGTACCAGCGGCTCGCCGACGCGAACCGCGCCTGCAACCTGATGAAGGGCCTGCAGCGGATTCTCGCAGAGGATGCGGTGAACGTCTGGGTCATGAACGGGCCGTACCTAGCCGCGATGCGCAGGGATGTCAGGGGATGGTGGGGTGATCAACCCACTCCCAGCCTGAACGTGACGGAGGTGTACCGGGCGCGCTGATGTGGGAGTTCGTGGCGCAGCGGCTCCTGGGAGCCGCTGTCACGCTGCTGCTGGCCACGGTTCTCGTCTTTTCCGCGTTGCTGCTCGTGCCGGGTGACCCGGCGCAGGCGATCCTGGGCCTGGAGCCGAATCCTCAGGTCCTCCAGGCCCTTCGCCGCTCCCTGGGTCTGGACCGTCCGCCGCTCCATCGCTACGCGGAGTGGCTTGGGAAGGTCGTTCGCGGCGATCTGGGAACCTCCATCCGGTACGGCCAGCCGGTCCACGAGCTGATCTTGAGGCGGCTGGGCTTGACCCTACCGCTGGTCTTCATGAGCCTGGCGGTGGCGGTTGCGCTCGGCACGCTGCTTGGGAGCATCGCGGCCCGGTGGGGTGGCACGCGGCTGGACCTGGCAGTGAGCGGCTTCGCGCTGACAGGCCTGGTGCTGCCATCGTTCTGGGTCGGTCTGATGCTCATACTGCTCTTCTCGGTGAGGCTCCACCTGCTGCCGTCGGGCAGCTTTCCCGGATGGGAGGATCTCAGCCGGGCGCTGTCCCACCTCATTCTGCCGGTGCTGACGCTGGCGCTGGCCCGGGCGGCGCTGTTCACGCGCATCGTCCGCGGCAGCCTGCTCGACGTGCTGCACGAGGACTACATCCGCACCGCGCGGGCCAAGGGGGTCGCCGAATGGCACGTCGTCTACCGCCACGCGCTACGCAACGCGGCGATCCCGGTAGTCACGGTATTGGGGTTGGAGTTCGCGCAGCTGCTTACCGCGGCCGTAGTGGTCGAGACGGTCTTCGCCCTGCCGGGGCTGGGGACGCTGGCACTCACCGGCATCGAAGCGCGTGACTACCGGCTCGTGCAGGGGATCGTGCTCGTGCTGGCCACATTCATCGTCCTGCTGAATCTGCTCACGGACCTGCTGTACGCGCTCCTCGATCCCAGGGTTACGTATGCGTGACGCGCACAGGACCTCTGCGCGAGCCGGCTGGCGGCTCCCGGTTGGGCTGCGCGTGGGAGGCGCGCTGGTCCTGGCGGTGATCGGCGTGGCCGTCGTGGGCCTGGTCTGGTTGCCGCAACATCCCGACGCGGCGGACTTCCTGCAGCGACTCGCACCGCCGTCACCCCAGCACCCGCTGGGCACGGATCATTTCGGACGCGACCTTCTGGCGCGCACGATGGCCGGCGCAAGGAACGCGCTGTGGGTCGGGATGGTGGCCGTGGGGATCGGTCTGACGCTGGGCGTGGTCCTGGGCATTCTGGCCGGCTACTTCGGCGGGTGGATGGACCGGGCGCTGATGACCCTGCTCGAGGCTCTATACGCCTTTCCCGCGGTGCTGCTGGCCCTGCTGCTATCGGCAGCCTGGAGGCCGGGCGCGACGAGCTCCATGGCGGCCGTCGGGCTCGCCACCATCCCCATCTTCGCACGGCTGGCGCGCGCGGGCGTGCTTGCGGCCAGGGCGCAGCCCTATGCCGAGGCCGCGCGCGCCCTGGGAGCATCCGACGCGCGGGTGCTGTTGCGGCATATCCTGCCCAACATCACGGGGCCGCTGATCATCCAGGCCTCGCTCGCGATGGCGGCGGCGGTGCTGATCGAGGCGGCCCTCTCGTACCTGGGGCTGGGCACGCAGCCTCCCACAGCGAGCTGGGGGCGGATGCTGAGGGAGGCGCAGAGCTTCATGTTCCTGTCGCCGTATCCGGCCCTGTGGCCCGGCCTGGGGATCGCGGTTACGGTGCTGGGATTCAACCTGCTGGGCGACGGCCTGCGCGACTGGACCGATCCACGGCGCAAGAGCCTGCGGCCGGCGCGGTGAAGGCTGCGGCACAGGAGTGCTCTTCCACCGATGCACGAGAGCCCAGGTCCCAGGTTTCGCTTGGCAGGACCGCGAATCCGGAATCGGAGGGTTCGGAATGGCTGGGAGCGGATCAAGGCGTGAGGCGGAGCATGCTCGGGAAGGACTCGCCGGGTTGGCCGCCGCGGCAGTCAACGCCGACCAGGTAGTGGCCCTGACCCGCGATCTGGTGCGCATCCCCAGCGTCTACCGCCCCGGCGATCCGGAGGGCAACGAAGCCGCGGCTGCTGGGTTCCTCGCGGCATATCTCCGCGACCTCGGGCTGGTTGTCTCGGTCTATGAGGCCGCGCCTGGCCGCCCGAACGTCATCGCCGACTGGTCCTCTGGCCGTCCTG
>JBBIOM010000017.1:0-46612 GCA_037443365.1 Armatimonadota bacterium | reverse complement strand
TTCATACGCTAGCACGCCCGGCGGCACCGATCGAAGAACGGCAGATGGGGGGCTAGGTGGCCCCCCATCTGCATGGCCGCTGGCTCCCGGCCTGATACGCTAACAGAATGGCCAGTTCGGCGCGTTGCCCCGCGCGCAGCTCTCCCTGCTCCAGCCCAAGCACCGTGCGCTTCCACCATCGCGCGCTATGACATGGTCATCGGCATCGAGGATGTTACGTTCGACGGCGAAGGCCGGCTGTGGTCAGTGTCTGAGGCCGCCCGCATTCCGGAAGCCCCCTACATGCCGGCGCGGGCCGCCTCGTACTCCTCCTGCGAAGCGAAGGCACCGCCGTGCGCCTCTTGGGACGTGATGGCGTACCTGCCATCGAAGCCGATGCGCGCCGTCATCATGCGGTTGCAGCGCGTGCCCAGGATCTCCTTGTGCAGGGTGTAGCCAACCACGCCGTCGCCGAATTCCTGAACCAGGTCCCACCGCCTGTCGGCGCGAACCCGCACGACCTCGCCACAGTGTTCGCAGCGCACATAGAAGACGATGGCGTGCGGGTCCTCCGCGCCCATCGCCATGGCTCTCTCGCCGGCGTCCTTGCGGCCTGCCAGTGAAGCAAGCCTTCGCAGGAGGTTCATCGCCATCCACCCCCTTCCCGCCCTCGGGCTTCGGCAGAGGGGCTGCCATAGCCTCTGCGCCGAGGAGGTGAGCACGCGGCCGCCTGGCGAATGAGCACGGCGCGACATGAGCAGGCCTGATTCGAGCATTGAGTCCCTGGGCATCCTCCGCGGCTACCCGTCGGGAACCCTGCTGTTCCAGGCCGGGGCGCTGGCGGCGGAGTTCTTCCGCGTGGTCTCAGGCGGCGTACGCGTGTACAAGACGGACGAGCAGGGCAGGGAGCTCGAGGTGGCGCGGTTCGGCCCCGGGGACTTCCTCGGCGAGGCGGTGGCGTTCGCGGGCGGCCGCTATCCCTTCAACGCCCAGGCCGTGGTCCAGACGCGCGCGCTGTCTTTCAACGCCGCGCACGTGCTTCGCGCGATCGAGACCCACCCGGGCGCTGCGCGCTTCTTCATCGAGCTGCTGGCGCGCAAGTGCCTGCTGCTCGGCGGCCGCCTGGAGAGTCTCGGGCTGCGCACAGTGCGCCAGCGTCTGGCGCGATACCTGTGCGCCAACTGCGCCGGAGAGCAGGTTTGCGTTGTTACCCTCGGCATCAAGAAGGGCGAACTGGCCCGGCTGCTCGGCACCGCGAGCGAGACCCTTTCCCGGACTCTCAGGCAGCTCCAGACGGACGGCCTGATAGAGGTGCGCGGGCCGCGCATCCGCATCAAGGACTGCGCCCGGCTCAGGGTCGAAGCCGGCGAGTGAGCCGCGCCGCCCGGGAGGCCGCCCGGACGACTTCCCGGACGGCCTCAAGTACCGCCTCTTGACACAGATCAAGGACGCCCCCAGCCGGATGTGATGAGATCGGGCTGTCCGGCGCATTCGGCAACGCCTCGAGCGCCCCGGGCATGAGGACGGGGTCTAGAGGACGGGATTCCAGGGAGGGGGGACCTCGCAATGCCCACAACCATGGTCAAGCGCAAGGTCATCGAGATCGATCGGGATTTGTGCAACGGCTGCGGCCTGTGCACCACGGCCTGCGCTGAAGGCGCCCTCGCTCTCGATTCGGAGGGTAAGGCCGTCCTCGTACGCGAGATCTACTGCGACGGGATGGGAGCGTGCCTGGATGTCTGCGCGCCTGGTGCGCTGCGCATCGTGGAGCGTGAGGGCGAGGCCTACGACGCCGGGGCCACGCACGCGCACGTGCTGAGGACGCGCGGCGAGGAGGCGGCCCGCCAGGTCCACGGCGCGCCGATGCAGTTCCACGGGGGCTGCCCGGGGAGCCGGGCCATCACAATCGAGAGGGAGCCCTCACTCGACGAGCGGTCCGTCCCTGTGAGGTCTGAACTCACACAGTGGCCGGTGCAGCTCCACCTGGTCTCGCCGCTGGCACCCTACCTGCGCAACGCCGACCTGCTGGTCGCCGCGGACTGCACCGCCTTCGCGCTGGGGAGCTTCCACCAGGACCTGCTGCGGGGGAAGAAGCTCGTCATCGCCTGTCCCAAGCTCGATGACACGCGGGGCTACGTGGAGAAGATGGCCGAGATCCTGCGGCGAAACGACATCCGGTCGCTGACCGTGGCCATCATGGTTGTGCCCTGCTGCTCCGGGCTCGTGCGCATGGTCGAGGAGGCCGTCCGGCAGTCGGGCGCGGACATCGTGCCAGAGGTAGTCGTCGTGGGGATTGACGGGAGAATCGCTTCGTAGGCGCCCCTGCACACCAGGGCTTCACAAGGTGACCCCGCCCGACGATGATAGGGGTAGGGGTGGACTCGGTGGGCATGACGCATGTCGAGGGAACCATTACCGGTCCCAGCGGCCAGCGGGCGACCGTGCTCTTCCTGGTGGACAGCGGAGCGACCTACACGTTGCTCCCCCACGAGATCTGGCGATCCGTAGCGCTGGCCGCGACGCGGACCATGACGTTTTCTCTGGCGGACGGCACTACGGTTGAGCGTCGGGTGTCCGAGTGCCACATCTCGTTACCGCAGGGACAGGGACACACGCCCGTGGTCCTTGGCGAGCCCGGCGACGAGGCTCTGCTCGGCACGGTCACCTTGGAGATTCTGGGGCTCGTCCTCAATCCATTTACACGGCAGTTACAGCCCATGAGGATGATGCTCGCATAAGAGAAATCCTGTTGATCGGGATGACCGCTCTGCTGGCGATTGCCCCTGCCGCGTGGGCCAACGAAGGACATCCGCATGGTGGCCCAGGCAGGATCATCACAGGGAGTTCCTGGTAATGACGCGGAGGGGCATCACGGATGCCCGCCGCGTGCGACCCGTACGAGACCCTCGCGAGCGTCGTGCAGGCGGGGGAGGCCCGGTCATCGAATCCAAGAACGCGTCCACGGAATCTGGGCCGGTGCAGAATCCAGCGCCTGCGCGCAGATCCCCAACAGGAGGACCCGGTGAAGTTCCTCCACACGGCCGATTGGCAGATAGGCATGCGGGTCGCACACGCGGGCGAGGCCGCCGCCCGCGTGCGCGAGGAGCGCCTGGCCGCTGCGCGGCGGGTGGTCGGGGAGGCCCGCGCCGCCGGCGCCGAGTTCATTCTGCTCGCCGGGGACACCTTTGAAGACAACGGGGTAGACCGCGTCCTTGTGCAGAGGGTGGCCGACATCCTGGCCGAGTTCGCGGGTCCCGTTTACGTCATCCCTGGCAACCACGACCCGTTGGTGCCGGGCTCGGTGTGGGAACACCCGGCCTGGAGGCAGGGTGCGGGCGCGCCGGAAGGCGGCGGTGATGCGCGGCCCGCGGGGGTGCAACTGCTTACCGAAGAGAAGCCGGTGCCGCTCCAGGGCGGGGTGCTGTTCCCGTGTCCGATCCGCACAAAGCACTCCGGCAAAGACCCGACCGCTTGGATTCCACCACGCGAGGGGAACGTGCGCGAGGAGAACGGCATCCGCATCGGCCTCGCGCACGGGACGGTGGAGGGGGTCCATCAAGAAGAACCCGACTATCCCATCCCGCGCAACGCCGCCCTGCGCGCAGGGCTCGACTACCTGGCGCTCGGCCACTGGCACTCCACGACGACTTACACGTCCCCCGATGGTGCGATCCGCGCGGCCTATTCCGGCACCCATGAGACAACCAGGTTTGGCGAGCGTGACAGCGGGAACGCGCTGATCGTGGAGATCGCGGGGGCCGGGGCGACGCCGGTTATCACGCCCGTGCGCACCGGCCGACTTGCCTGGATCGTGTTCGAAGCGGAGCTGCGCGAGCCCGGCGATCTACCGCGCCTTCGGGCAAGGATCGAAGCGCTGGGGGATGCCGCGGCGACCTTGCTGGAGGTGCGCGCGACCGGCCTTCTCGCCGCTGCGGACCAGGACGAACTAGCGCGCATCGAGGAGATCATCGCGTCCCGGTTCCTGCACGGTCGCGTGGACGTATCCCAGCTGCGACCGTTCCCTGGGGATGAGAGCTGGACGGCCGGTCTGCCCGTGGGCGTGGTGCGGGATGCCGCCGAGCGACTCCGGCAGCTTGCTGACCCCGCGTACGAAGGGGTGCGGCCAGAGGGGGCGTCTTTCGAGGTTGCCTCCCGGGCCCTCAGGGAGCTCTACGCGCTTTCCGCCGCGGCCGGCGCCGGTGAGGCCCGGCGGTGATTCTCCGGACGATCCGCGTGCAGGGCTGGCGGTGTTTCGCCGACGCCGTGCAGGTCGGACCGTTTGGCGACGGCCTCAACGTGCTCCACGCGCCCAACGCCACCGGCAAGTCCACCCTGTTCGAGGCCCTGCTGCGCGGGCTCCTCGATGGACACCGCGTGACGGGCAGAGACGTGGAAGCGCTGCGTCCATGGGGTCGCGTTCTTGCGCCCACGGTCACGGTGGAGTTCGCGCACGACGGCGCCGACTACCGGCTGACCAAGCGATTCCTGGACCGGCCCACCGCCGAGCTCGAGCGCCGGGAGCGAGGCCGGTTCGCGCGTCTGGCCGAAGGCGACGCGGCCGACGATCGTGTGCGTCAACTCCTGACGCACAACCCGCCCGGGCGCGGCCTGGCGCGGCCCGAAAACCGCGGCCTGGCCCAGGTGTTGTGGGTGCCGCAGGGAGAACTGGCGCTGCCAGGCCTCTCAGGCGACGTGGTCGCCCGTATTCGAGAGTCCCTTGGCGCGCAGGTCTCTGGACCGGGCAGCGGCCCCTTAGAGGAAGCGATCGAGGATGTCTACCTGGCGATCTACACGCCCGGCGGTCAGCTCAGGCGTGGGAAGGACGCGCCTCCGCTCGTCCGACTGCGCGATCGGTTGACGCAAACCCGCACGGCGCGGACGCACGCGCGGGCGCAGTACGAGGTCTTCGAGCAGGCCAGCCGCAAAGTCGAGGACCTAAGGGCCCGGCGCGCTCAGGCCAGGCGCAACGAGGAGGAGATAACGAGGACTCTGGCCGAGGCCCGCAGGCAGGCGGAGTCCTTCAAGGCCCTGCTGTCCGAGAAGCGGGCGCGGGAGGAGCAGGTCAAGGCGGCAGATGCCACCCACCGCGCGCTCAAGCAGCAGATAGGCCACATCAAGGCCGCCAGGGATGAACTGGGGGTAATCGGGGAGACGCTACAGCGCGCACTGGCGGAGACACCGCAGCTGGCCCGTGAGGTGAGCGAGCGCGAGGTTGCTGCCGCGAAATCCCAGAGCGCCTTGGAGGACGCCCGCAGAGGGCGTGACGGGATAGAGAAGGCGCGGCGAGAGGCCGAGGACGCCAGGCGCTACGTTGAGTCCAGCGAGAAGGCGAAGGCTGCGGGGGAGCTCCTTAGCCGAATCAGCGAGGCCGCCGCGGCGCTCGACAGGAGTAGGAAGGCGCGCATCGAGCTGCTGGCCCCGGACGACAAGACGATGCGGGCCATCCGGCGGGCTGCGAAAGCACGCGACGACGCCCAAGTCCGCCTGGACGCCGCGCTGATCACGCTCGAGATCGTGCCCGAGGAGCAAGGTGCGGTCGAGGTGGTCGTCGGTGAGGATACCGGGCGCCGAACACTCGTGCCAGGCAGGCCCACTATTGTCAAGGGCACGCCCGAGGTTGTCGTCAATCTGCCAGGGGTGGCGCGGCTGCGCGCACGAGGACCCGCCGCGTCTGCCGACGAGATCCGCCAGGAACGCGATGCCGCCGCGCGCAGGGTGGAGGAACTGACGCGGGGGTTCGGCACCTCGGATCCGGATGCGTTGGAGTCGCTCCGGGAGAAGGCAAGGGATCTGGACAAGCGTGTCGCCGAGGCCACTGCTCAGATTGAGACGCTGCTGTCAGGGCGTTCCTTTGGAGAGGTCGAGACCGAACTGACGCGGGTCATGGCAGATGTGGAGGAGATCCTCAAGCATCGTCCGCTCTGGCGAAAGGCCCTGCCGGATGCCGTGGCCCTGCGGGCCTCGGCCGAGGGGATCGAGCGCTCTTTCATAACGGTTGTGGAGAAGGCGGAGGTCGAGTGGCAATCGGCGCAGGCGGCCCTGGCCGCGGCGCGCGGGCGGCTCGCGGCGATTGAGGTTCAAGTAACCGAAGGCAACCGGCGGACCGAGGCGCTGCGGGCCCGGCTTGACGATCTTGCCTCCGACGGGAAGAAGGACGACCAGCGGGAGGCCGATCTGAGGCGGGCCGCGATGGCCTGGGAAGCGGCCACCGCCGGGCTGGATGACATCGCGACGAGGGTGAACGCTTTCGGTGGCGATCCGAGCGAGGCCGCCGCGACGCTCGAACGCCAGCTGGAGGCTGTCAGGAACGAGGCAACCCGAGCCCTGGAAGAAGAGAAGAGCGAGGAAGGCAGGCTCCAGCACCTCTCCGCCGCCGGGCCGTACTCGGCCCTGGTCAGCGCCGAGGAGGAAGTCGCGCGCCTGGAAGACGAGATCGCGCGGGAGGAGTTGGGCGCCAACGCCATCCGGCTGCTTCACGACACCGTGGCGCAGTGCCGGTCCGAAGCCCTGGCAGCCGTTGCCGGCCCGGTTGAGGCGGCTGCCACACGCTATTTCCACCGCATTGCCGGAGGCGGGTTGGGCCGCGTACAGATCGGGCAGGCGTTTGAGCCCGAGGGCGTCCGCCCCGGGATCGCAGACTCATCCGTGGCGATCCAAGACCTATCAGGCGGCGAGAAGGAACAGATCCACCTTGCCACGCGGCTGGCGCTGGCGGACGTGCTGGCAAAGGACGAGCGTCAGCTCGTCGTGCTCGACGACGTGCTGACGGCGACCGATGCCGGACGCCTGGCGCGAGTCTTGCCCGTTCTCGCGGAAGCCGCTGAACGGCTGCAGGTGCTCGTGCTGACCTGCCATCCGGAGCGGTACCGGGGGCTGGAAGGCGCGCGGTTCTTCGATCTCGAAGCGATCCTGCGAGACAGCGCTACCCGCTCGTAACCACCAGCGCGCGCGCGTCGCGCAGCGCCGCGGTGACGCGGTTGCGGCCGCGCACCAGGTGGTTCTGCGTCACGTGGTATCGGTCGCTTCCCGGCGGCAGGCCGCGCAGGGCCGCGGTCGGCGCCAGATCGGGCAGCGGTGGCACGTCCACAGCAGGGTCGTGGCGGAAGCGGCCCGCGCGGGTGTAGTCGATGCGCACGAGGATGCGCGCGATCTTCCGCAGTGTGGCGTTGGCCGCCCGCACCGCGGGATCCGATGCCGGACGCCCGGCGAGGGCTTGCCGCTCCCTGTACCACCGGTCGAGGTCGGCGCGGAGCGCCCTTGCCTCGGCGAGCGGCAGGCCGAGATCAAACGCCCCGCCGGCGGCTTCCTGGTAGGCCCGCAGCGTGCCCTGTATCTCATCGGCAGTGGCGCGGAAGTCGAGCGGGTGCAGCGTGGCGTTGGCGGTGCGGTACGCGGCCACCAGGTAGACCTTCGTGTCGCGCAGCAGGTTGTCGCGGTCGGCGATCTCCAGCGTGTCGTCCTCGGTGTGCCAGGCGATGTTGGCCCCGCAGCCGCCCACCGGATAGTAGTCCTTCTCCTCCAACAAGGGCTTCGGCATCGTGGAGGAGAGCATGTAGAACGTCGAGACGCCGATGTTCGAGAACGAGCAGTCGCCCGCGCGCAGCGGTCTGCCGCCGGAGGCCTCGAGCCCGGTCACATCCCTGATGACCGCCTTCGCGATGCCCTCGGCCTCGCTCATCCAGAACACGTCCTCGTACACCGTGGCCCAACGGCATCCGGTCGAGTCGCAGTTGATGTGTGCGATGCAGTGGGCGTCGATGTCGGGCCCGAAGGCGTCGGCGTACCAGACCGAGCCGGCGTAGCGGCCCTGGGAGTGCCCTGACCACCACGCTATGCGCACCGTGCGCGCCAGCCGGTTCCGGTGCTTCCAGAGCACGCGCGCCAGCTCAAGCAGCGTGGCGTCGCCCGTGGCGTTGTCGCCTATACCCTGGTGCCAGCCGTCCACGTGGCCATGCACCAGCACGAACTCGTCGGGCGCCTCTTGTCCTGGGATCTCGGCCACGCACACCGGGCACTCCACCCATCCCTCGTCCAGCTTCGTTGAGATCCTAACCTTGACGCCGCCTTGGCGCGCCATCTCACGCAGCCAGGCGCCGTCGGTCTTGCTGATCGAGACCACCGGGATGGCCGGCTTGCGCTCCCAGGAGTCCAGGTCGGGCGAGCCCCAGATCGTGGTGCAGATGCCCTCGTGGATGCGCTCGCCGGGGCTGATGAAGATGGCGCCGATCGCGCCGCCCCTGGTGAAGTCGGCCACTTTGCCCGGCGAGGCGTAGCCCTCGGTCAGGACGATCTTTCCTGCGATTCCAACCGGCTCCTCATCCACGCCCCGGAACAGCTCGCGGATATCGCTCATGTGGCGTGTGGAAACGTAGGCGATCTCCCCGCGCCTCCACCGGCCGCGCGTGCAGAGCGACATCGAAGGGGTCTTGACGGCCAGCAGCCGGCGCTCGGGCCCGAGGACCTCCAGGCGCGCGCGCCTGGGCACGCTGATGAGCAGCGTCGGCGTGTGGATCGCGTGGGGCACGCCGTGCTTCTTGAGGCGCCTGCTCAGGTAGTCGAAGGCCCGCCGTTCGTGCTTCGTGCCGGAGGAGCGCACGAGACGGCTGTACGCCTCGATCAACGCCCACGGTTCGTCGAGCGACACCTCGTCGAGAAGCAGTTGCTCGTCGTCCCCGTCCCGCCAGGAGGCGGCTGGGCTCATGCTGTGGCAGACCCTTCGATCAGCGCCTGCCGGCCTGCCGCCTCGCCGCATGCCAGCGCGCGCCGGTTCAACTCCTCCGAGCCCTTCGGGACGCGCGCCAGCACGGCGCGCTCCAGCGCCTCCACCGGGACCACCTGCGTGAGCGCCGCGAGCACGCCCAGGGCCACGATGTTGGCGACGATCTCGCGCTTCAACTCGTCGCGGGCTATTCGGGTGATGGGCACGCGCACGGTCCTGTAGGGGCCCTTGGGTATCTCCCCCACGAGGTCGGCATCGGCCACCAGCAGCCCGCCCTCCTTGATCCTGTTCCCGTAGCGCCGATAGGCCTCCGCGGTCAGCACCAGCAGGGCGTCGGGGTTCGTCACCTTCGGGTAGTCTATCTCGCCATCGGCAATCACGACCTCCGCGCGGGTGGCGCCGCCCCGCGACTCCGGCCCGTACGACTGGGTCTGCACCGCGTTCCGCCCGGCCAGCACCGCGGCCTCGGCCAGGATTATCCCAGCCGTAATCAGGCCCTGCCCGCCGGCCCCTCCGAGGCGCACTTCCCAACGGCTACCCTGCATCGCGATCTCCACCCTGAGCCAGACGGATGACCATCTCGCGGTACGAGCGGGCGTACTCGGGCACCTCTGTCGTCCTGTGGAACTCGCCGATGACCACCCGGCCGCGCAGCTCTTCGGGGCTCATCCTGGCTGCCTGCCCGGCCTGGACCGCGCTATCGCGCAGCCACTCCATCATGGTCACCGGATCGGGCATGCGGTTGTGGCGCCCGAAGTAGGTGGGGCAGGGCGAGAACACCTCCACGAATGAGAACCCATCGTGCTTGAAGGCCCGCTCCACGTAGTTGATGGTCTGGTGCACGTGGTAGACCGTGCTCCGTGCGACGTAGGTGGCGCCGGCGGCCTGCACGAGGCGGCACAGGTCGAAGTCGCGCTCCAGGTGCCCGAACGGCGAGGTGGTGGTGCGATATCCCGCCGGCGTCAGCGGTGAATACTGCCCGCTCGTCATGCCGTAGATCCCGTTGTTGAAGCACACCGTGGTGATCCCGATGTTGCGCCGGGCGGCGTGTATGAGGTGGTTGCCGCCGATGGCTGCGAGGTCGCCGTCCCCGGCCAGCACGGCCACCCGGAGGTCGGGGCGGGCCAGCTTGACCCCGGTGGCGAAGGCCAGGGCCCGGCCGTGCGTCGTGTGCAGGGCATCCATGCTCAGGTATCCGACGGCGCGCGACGAGCAGCCGATGCCCGAGACCACGACCGTGCGGTCCTGATCCAGGCCGGCCTTGTTCATGGCGCGGATCACCGCACCCAACACTATGCCGTGCCCGCACCCGATGCACCAGATGTGCGGCAGGCGGTCGCGGCGCAGGAACCGCATCTCGTCCACCGCTACACCCCCTCCAGCACAGGCAGCAGTTCCTCAGGGCGGATCAGCTCCGTGTCCACGCGGCTGTACCCGATCACCTTGGCCCGGCCGCGGGCGGCCCGCTCGACCTCGCCCACGATCTGGCCAAGGTTCATTTCAGGCACCACGATGCGCTCCACGCGTTCGGCGACCGCCGCGATCTCGCGATCCGGGAACGGCCAGAGGCAGGCCAGGCGCAGCATGCCGACGCGCCTCCCCCGCTCGCGCGCAAGCCGCATGGCCCGCTGGGCAGAGCGGGCCACGCACCCGTAGGCCACCACCGCGATCTGCGCGTCATCCAGATGCCAGCGATCAACCATGGTGAGCTGCTCGCGCCTGCTCTCTACCTTGCCGGCCAGCCGCCTGACCAGCCGATCGGCCTCCTCCGGGCTTTCGGTCCAGAAGCCGGTGGAGTCGCGGTATAGCCCGGTGACCAACACTCTCCGGCCTTCCCCGAAGTGCACCATGGGCGGGATGTCCGGGGGCGCCTGGCCTTCACGGGGCCGGCTGGAGCGCGGGAGGGTTCCGGGGTCGGGCAACGCCACCCGCTCGCGCATGTGTCCCGTGATCTCGTCGGTCAGAAGGACCACCGGCAGACGCAGCTCGTCGGAGATCGCGAAGGCCCTCACGGTGAGCACGTACGTCTCCATCACCGAAGAAGGCGAGAGCACCACGATCGGGTGGTCTCCGTGCGTGCCCCAGCGCGCCTGCATCACATCGCCCTGCGCCGGCGAGGTCGGCATGCCCGTTGAGGGGCCCACGCGCTGGACGTTCACCACCACGCAGGGCGTCTCGGTGAGGGCCGCGTAGCCCAGGTTCTCCTGCTTGAGCGAGAAGCCGGGTCCCGAGGTCGCCGTCATCGAGCGCATCCCCGCCAGTGAGGCGCCGATGACAGCGGCCATGCCGGCTATCTCGTCCTCCATCTGTATGAACACCCCGCCGGCCCTGGGCAGGCGCTCAGCGAGCATCTCGGCTATCTCCGTGGATGGCGTGATCGGGTACCCGGCGAAGAACTGGAGCCCGGCCTCCAGCGCCCCTTCCACGCAGGCCTCGTTTCCCTGCATCAGTCGCGGCTGCTGCATCGGGCTATGGCGCCTCCTTGTCCTCCAATACCTCCATGGCGAAGTCCGGGCACCGCAGCACGCAGAGATCGCAGAGCGTGCAGGCGTTCAGATCCACAACCCGGGGCATTCCTCCGTCGCCCTCTGTCAGGACCGCGCGCGGGCAGAGCGCGACGCAGATGCCGCACCGCTTGCACCATGCTTCGTCTATCCTGATCTCGCCTGCCTTCTTCCTCGCCATGCGCACATCACCTGACGCACCGCTCGGCGGCCTGCCGCCCTCGGGCCGGCTGCCGTCAGCACCGAATGTACAGGCTGCGCCACCCCCGGGGCATCGGTGCATGACCGGATTCCCGGTGGTGCGCTTCTCCCGCCCTAGGCAGGAGAACCAGGAGCCACCCTCCGAATTCTTGCGGCAAGGGGGACATCCTGCTATGCGCCAGAGCCGGCGACGATTCCTGAAGACCGCCGCAACCGTAGGTGGTGCACTCGCGCTGCGCATGTGGCCTGCCCGTGCACAGGCCTCCGAGACCGAGACGGCCCGGGTGGCGCTAGTCAAGACCGACAGCCACCGCGACGGTGTGCTGCGCGCGCTTCGCCTCCTGCCCCCGATGCGCCTGGAAGCGCGGTCGGTGGTTATCAAGCCCAACCTGAACAGCGCCCACGCCTTCCCCGCTTCGACCCACGAGGAGACACTGCGCACGCTCATTGATGTCTGCAAGGCCGGCGGTGCGCGTGAGATCATCGTCGCCGACCGCGCCGGCATGGGCGACACGCCCCGGGTCATCCGCGAGAAGGGGCTGGACGTGATGGGCCGCGAGATGGGCGTGCGGGTGGTGCCCCTGGAGACCCTCCCGGCGTCCGAGTGGGTGGCGCGTCCCATTCCCCGGGGACACTGGCAGCGCGGCGTCCTCTACCCGGTGTTGTTCGAGCGGGCGGATCTCATAATCTCGACCTGCTGCCTGAAGACCCACCGCTTCGGCGGGCAGTTCACGATGGCGCTGAAGAACTCGGTGGGCATGGTGGCGCGCACGGGTCCGGACGGCTACGAGTACATGCGTGAGCTGCACGGCTCTCCGCTGCAGCGTTCGCTCATCGCCGAGCTGAACCTGCTCTACCGCCCTGCGATGGTCGTGTTGGATGGGATCCTGGCGTTTGTGGACGCCGGCCCCGAGGCCGGGCGCCTGGCGCGGCCCGGGGTGGTGCTTGCCGGCACCGACCGCGTGGCGCTCGATGCCGCGGGCGTGGCGCTGCTGCGCATGCACGGGGTGGGCAGCCCGGTGGCGGACGGACGCATCTTCGATCAGGAGCAGATAAGGCGCGCGGTCGAACTGGGGTTGGGCGTCCCCTCACCGGGCGCGATAGAGTTCGTCACGGACAGCGACGAAGGCCGCGCGGTGATAGCCTCGATCCGCGCCCTGCTGGCGCGCGGCTAGCGCCAGTTCATCACCACGATACGCGTCGCCGTCGGGAGATGGTCGCGCGCGACGCTGAGCGTGTGGCTGCCCAGGCGCAGCACGTCGGGCTTTCCTTCCAGAAACGGGCGCTCGTCCGTCCCCGGCCAGTCCGGCCTGGCCGCCGTCTTGTAGTGCATCGGGACGACGAGCCTGGGGCGGATCTGGGAAGTGATCTCCGTGGCCTCGCGGGCCCCGATCGTGAACGGCGCCCCTCCCACCGGGATCATCATGACATCCAGCCGGCCAATCGCGCGCAGCACGCCGTCAGTCAGGCGCGGCTGCCCGATGTCCCCGAAATGCGCGATGCGCAGACCGGCCACCTCGACGACGAAGATGGTGTTCAGGCCGCGGGCGGTTCCGAACTGGTCGTCGTGAAACGAGGGCACGGCGTAGACGAGGGCGCCTTCGATGCGCTCGTGGATCTTGGCCCAATCCCGCCCACCCTCGGTCAGGCCCCGCAGGACCCGGCGCGCGCCGCGCACCAGCCCCGCGTTGTTGTGATCCCGGTGCTCGTGTGTCACCAGCACCACGTCTCCCTCGACCTCGGGCATCGGGTACCCGATGTCGCCGTACGGGTCGATCGCGATGCGCAAGCCCCCGGCCGTCAGCAGGAAGAACGAGTGCCCGTAGTAGCGGATCGCGACAGGAACTTCAGCCGCCACGGCGAGCGGCGCCGCGATGAGGACTGCAAGAAGTGCCCACTGGGTGACCTTCAACGTACTCGACCTCCTGGGTCTGCTTCTCGGCCGGGCTGCAGGTAGGTTTGCCTTGGGCGTCGCCGCATCCTCCCTGCCAGGCGGCCGCCGTGCACGGTCGGCGCTGGAGATCGGCCCGGCCCTCTCCGACTGGAGGAGTTCGGGAACCCAGAGTGGAAGTCCCAGGTGTTTGTGTCCGCGCCAAGACCTTGTCAACTGGACCTACGCCATCGACACGAGGAGGCGCATCGTGCGGCTGGAGCTAGGGATAGTCAAGATCCGCGATGTCCAGTTCGGCGAGACGACCCGCATCGAGAACGGCGTTCTCCACGTTAGCAAGAGCGAGCTGATTGCCCTCTCCCTGCGCGACCCCCGGCTGGCCGTGGCAGACGTGGAGCTGGCACGGCCGGGAGAGAGCGTCAGGATCATCCCGGTCAAGGACGTGATCGAGCCGAGGATCAAGGCGGACGGCGCAGAGGGCTACTATCCGGGAATGATCGGCGGCATGAGGAGCACCGGGTCGGGTAGGACCAATGTGCTCAGGGGAATCACGGTTCTGACGGTGGGACGGATCGTCGGCTATCAGGAAGGCTTCGTCGACATGACCGGTCCGGCCGCCGCGTACTCGCCGTTCTCCGATACGAACAACGTGGTGCTGATCCTGCAACCCGTGGATGGGCTGCCCGAGCACGCGCACGAGGAGGCGGTACGTCTCGCCGGGCTGAGAGCGGCGATCTACCTGGGCGAAGCCAGCCGTGGCGTGGCCCCCGACGAGGTTCAGGTCTATGACCTGGGTGGCGCCATAGACCTCACCCTCCCGCGAGTTGCCTACGTGTACCCGCTGTTGTCACAGGGGCTGCTGCACGACACCTATCTCTACGGTGCGGACGCCAAGGGCCTCCTGCCCACACTGATCCACCCCAATGAGGCCCTCGATGGGGCGATAGTGAGCGGCAACTGCGTCTCTGCCTGCGACAAGCACACGACCTACCATCACCTGAACAATCCTGTGATCAAGGAGCTCTACCGGAGGCACGGCAGCGAGCTCAACTTCGTCGGCGTGGTCGTCACCAATCTAAACGTCACACTGGCGGACAAGGAACGATCTTCAAGCTATGCCGCCAAGCTGGTGAAGTTGCTCGGCGCGAACGGAGCGGTCATTACCAAAGAGGGCTTTGGCAATCCCGATGCTGATGTGATGATGCTCTGCAAGAAGATCGAGGACAGCGGGATCAGGACCGTGCTGATTACCGATGAGTACGCGGGCAGTGACGGCATGTCGCAGTCGCTGGCAGACACGGTGCCACAGGCGGACGCGGTGGTGAGCGTCGGGAACGCGAACGCGGTAGTTGGACTGCCCCCCATGGACCGGATCGTTGGAGACCTGAGGTCTGCGGAGGTGATTGCTGGGGGATTCGTTGGCAGCGTAGCCGCCGATGGAGCCCTGAGCGTGGAGATACAAGCCATCATGGGGTCTACCTGCCAGCTGGGTCTTGGCAAGCTGGCCGCGCAGGAGCACTAGAGATCTTAACTCGAAGGCGGGGAGCAAAGGGATGGTAAGGGGACGCTATAGAGTGGTCCACTACTTGAACCAGTTCTTCGCGCAAATAGGGGGCGAGGAGAAGGCCGATGTCCCACCCCAGATCAGGGAGGGCGCTGTTGGTCCGGGCATCCCCCTGCAGCAGGCGCTGGGTGACGAGGGAGAGATCGTCGCTACCGTGATCTGCGGCGACACCTACTTCGGCGAGAACATAGAGACCGCGGCTGAGGCCGTCGTGGAACTCGTTGCGCCCCACAGGCCGGACGTCTTCGTGGCGGGACCGGCATTCAATGCCGGCAGGTACGGTGTCGCCTGCGGAGCGGCGTGCACTGCCGTCAGCAGAAGGCTGGGCGTGCCGGTGGTCACGGCCATGTACGAGGAGAACCCTGGGGTGGAACTCTACCGCAAGGAAGTGTTCGTGATCCCCTCGGCCCGCTCCGTTCAAGGAATGAGAGAGGCGATTCCCAGGCTTGCCGGCTTCGTGCGGAAGCTCGGCCTCGGACAGCCCATCGGCGCTCCCCAGGCGGACGGATACCTGCCCCGCGGCATACGGGTCAATGCGTTCGCCGAGCGAACCGGAGCCCAGCGAGCGGTCGACATGCTGCTGACCAAACTCAAGGGGGAGGCATTTCAGACCGAATACCCGATGCCCACCTTTGAGCGCATCCCTCCCAGCCCGGCGATCAAGGAACTGAGCGCGGCGACCATCGCCCTCGTAACGACAGGGGGCATCGTGCCCCGAGGCAACCCCGACCGCATAGAGGCGGCCAGCGCCTCCAAGTTCGCCGCGTACAACATCGCCGGCACGGACGACCTGACCGCGGACGCCTACCAGACATGTCACGGCGGATATGATCCGGTCTACGCGAACGAAGACCCGGACAGGGTATTGCCGTTGGACGCGGCGCGCGCCCTAGAGAAAGAGGGCGTCATCGGCCGTCTGCACGAGGAGTACTTCGTCACGGTCGGCAACGCCACTTCGGTGGCCAACGCGCAGAAGTTTGGCAGAGCGATCGCGGAGAGGCTTCTGGCGGCCGGCGTCGATGGCGTGATCCTGACCTCGACCTGAGGGACCGATACGCGTTGCGGCGCAACGCTTACAAAGGAAATCGACCGGAAGGGATTGCCCGTCGTCCACGTGGCATCGATCGTGCCGATCTCGATGACCGTGGGAGCCAATCGCATCGTGCCGGCAGTCGCGATCCCGCATCCGTTGGGCAATCCCACATTGCCGGAGCGCGAGGAGAGGGAGTTGCGTCTGCGCCTGGTCAAGAAGGGGTTGCGCGCCCTGCAGACGGATGTGGAGAAGCAGACCGTGTTCGACGCGTAGTTCGGGCGGGAGATGAACGAGGACTACCAGGTCGTCATCGTAGGGTGCGGCCCCGCCGGATTGGCGGCGGGCCTCTATGCGAGTCGAGGCGGCCTGACGGTCCTCCTCCTGGGGGACGAGGCCGCCGGGGGCGGGATACGAAGCATCCCGCTGGTGGAGAACTACCCCGGGTTCCCAGACGGGGTCTCCGGAGCCAAGCTCGGCCTGGAGATGATGAAGCAGGCGGTCAAGTTTGGCGTGCAGTTCAAGCTGGGTCGGGTTGAGAGCATCGAGCCGCACGATGAGTACAAGGTTGTCAGGGCTACGCTCATCCGAGGGGGAGACGCCGCCTATCGGGCGAGAACCGTGATCGTCGCCGGTGGCGCCTCGCCGAGGAGAATGGGGGTTGCGGGAGAGAGCGAGTTCTTGGGGAAGGGCGTGAGTTACTGCGGTGTATGCGACGCCCCGCAGTTCAAGGATCGTGTCGTCGTGGTAGCCGGCGGGGGTGACAGCGGGTTGACCGAAGCCCTGTATCTGTCGCGACTCGCCTCTGAGATCATCGTGGTGGAGATCATGTCTCAGCCGCTCGCCACGAGGATTCTCCACGACAGGGCCCTGGCCGACCCGAAGATCAAGATGCGCTGCGGGACAAGGATTGACGCCATCAGGGGCGACGACCACGTCAGGGAGGTGGAGTTGGTCGATGTCCTGACAGGCGAGAGGACGACACTGCCAGCGGGCGGCGTCTTGGTCCGAATCGGGATCGAGCCCAACACCGGCTATATCAAGGGCCTGGTGTCGCTGGACGACAAGGGGTACGTGATGGTGGACGAGAAACTGGAGACGTCTGTCCCGGGGATCTTCGCCGCGGGCGACATACGGCACGGTTCGGACAGGCAGATCGCTACCGCCGTAGGCGATGGCGTGACCGCCGCGCTCTCGGCGCACAAGATGTGCAGTCTGGCAAGGTGTCCTTCGTGAGCCCTACAGCCCATGACCAACCTGCAGCGGCCGTCGTGCGGGGGGTTTCGTATTTCCTCGCTCATGTGCCCGGACTGACCTGTCACGGCTCCAAACCGTCGCGTGAGATAAGGAAGAATCCCGCCTTGCTGGAGTCGTTCCGGAGCCACCTGCGCACCTTCGAAGAGGCCGTCGCCTATCCACCGAACCAGGTATTCATCGGCAATCTTGACCCTGATGACCTGGCGCGTGTTCCGTCTCCCTGGTACAAGCATCCCGCGCGTGACGGCTCTCGACGGGGCCCCTTTGGCGAGATCATGCCCGAGGACGAGTTCTACGGAATGATGAAGATCTGCGATGAGTTCCAGCTGGTCTTGCTGGAAGAAGGCTTTGTACGCGACGTCACGGCGAAACTCAGGCAGCACCCCCTCTTTTCGGAAGCGGATCTCCTGAGACTCGGCAACGGCGTCTCCCTGGCCGACATCGAGCAACAGCTAACCGATGGGATGACCCTCCCCATGTACGAGCGAGGCGGTCGGCTCGTCGGGTGTGTTCGAACCGGGCATGAAGAAGACCCCAACCTCACCGCGGAGATTCTGATGGAGAATCTGGCCGTCAGGGCCTCCGGCGCCTTGGCGCTGCGGCACCAGGTCGCGGCGACGGGGAGGGCCGAGGCCGTGGACTTCCTTCTGGGGGGCGGCGAGGAGGCGGTCGGAGATCGCTACAACCGGGGCGGCGGCAACATGGCGAAGGCCATCGGAGAGCTGTGCGGGTGCTCGAGAGCAGGGGGCGGCGATGTCAAGGCCTTCTGCTCCGGCACGATCCATGCCATCGTGGTGGCCGCGGGCCTGGTCGCGTCTGGAATCTTCAGGGATGTGGTTGTCGTGGCCGGTGGTTCCTTTGCCAAGCTCGGGATGAAGTTCCAGGGTCATCTTCGCCATGACATGCCGATCCTGGAGGACGTGATCGCCGCCGTCGCGGTGCGGGTGGGGCAGGATGACGGGAAGAGCCCGGTCATTCGGCTCGATTCCATTGGAAAGCACGAGATCGCCTCGGGTTCCAGCCAGCAGGCCATCTTCGACAACCTGGTCGTGCAACCACTGGACCGGCTGGGACTAAAACTAACGCAGATCGACAAGTACGCCACGGAAATGCACAATCCCGAGATCACCGAGCCGCAGGGAAGCGGCAATGTTCCCAGGACGAACTACCGGGTCATCGGCAGCTTTGCGGTCCTGCGCGGAGAGATCCAACGCTCGGATCTCGACCGCTTCGTTGAAGAACACGGCATGCTCGGCTTCTCCCCCACTCAGGGGCATACCGCCTCCGCCGTGCCCGTGCTGGGACACGCGGTCAGGAAGATGCTGTCGGGTGAGATGAACAACACCATGTTTGTGGCCAAGGGGAGCCTCTTCTTGGGGCGCATGACCCAGCTTGCCGACGGGATGTCATTCCTATTGGAACGGAACAAAGGAGGTGTGTAGCCGGAATGCTGCTGAAGTCGACGAAGGTCATCATCATCGGTGAACGGGATGGAGTGCAGGGTCCGGCCATCGAAGCCTGCGTGAGGAGCGCCGGCGCAGAGCCGGTCATCACGCAGACCCAGTGTTTCGTCTGAACATCGGCCGGCGCCTTTGACCTGGAGGGTCAAGAGAGCATCAAGAACTACATAGAACAACACGGCAAGGACGACGTCATCGTCGTGCTGGGTGCGCCCGATGCGGACAGCGCCGAACTCTATGCCGAGACCGTCACAAAGGGGGATCCAAGTTGGGCGGGGGCGCTGGCGGGAGTGTCGCTCGGGTTACCCGTCTATCACATCATGGAACCAGTAATCAAGGATCAGATTGACCCGGCCATGTCGGCCGAGCACCTGGGGCTGATGGAAATCGCCTTGGATGTGGAGAAGATCTGCGAAGTCCTCGAGAAGTTGCGTAAGAGCTGCTGACTATCGTGCAAGTGATTCCCTAGGATCCCTGCGTGGGCGCTTCGCCCAAGATGCGCGGGATGTTCTTGACGCGTCCCCGCTCCCCGAGAGGGCCAGGCGTCGCAGACGGCGAGGTGACGGATGACGGGCTATCTTGCCGCGATCGACCAGGGCACCACGGGCACGCGCTGCATCCTGTTCGACCTGGGGGGACGCGCGGTGTCATCGGCCTACCGGGAGCACCGGCAGATCTACCCGCAGCCCGGATGGGTGGAGCACGACCCGCTGGAGATCTGGGCTCGCACGCAGGAAGTGGTGCGCGAGGCGCTGGCCTCATCCCCGCGCGGGCGCGTGCTGGCCGCGGGGGTCACGAACCAGCGTGAGACCGTGGTGGCATGGGACGCGCGCACAGGCCGCCCCATCTACAACGCCATCGTCTGGCAGGACACACGCACCGAGCCCGACTGCCGCGCGCTGATCGAGGCCGGATGGGCCGACGACGTGCGCGCGCGCACGGGACTGCCCATCAGCACCTACTTCTCGGCGACGAAGATCCGCTGGTTGATCTCGAACGTGCCCGAGGTGCGGGCACTGGCCGCAGGCGGGCACCTGTGCCTCGGCACGATTGACACCTGGGTCATATGGAACCTGACCGGCGGGCCGCGTGGCGGCGCGCATACGACCGATCCCACCAACGCGTCACGCACGCTGCTGTGCCGCCTCGACGATCTGGCCTGGGACCCGGTGCTTCTGGAGCGCTTCGGCGTCCCGGCCGGCGCGCTTCCCGCGATCCGGCCCTCGGCCCCGGCCGAGCCGTTCGGCTACACGACGGCCGATGGCGCTTTCGGCGAAGCGGTGCCCGTATGCGGCGACCTGGGCGACCAGCAGGCCGCCCTGGTAGGACAGGCGTGCTTCGAGCCCGGAGAGGCGAAGAACACCTACGGCACGGGCTCGTTCCTGCTGCAGCACGCCGGAGCGGCGCCGGTGCGCAGCACGCGCGGGCTGCTCGGCACCGCCGCATACGACCTGGGCCGCGGGCGGGCCTACGCGCTGGAGGGATCGGTCGCGATCACCGGGGCCGCCGTCCAGTGGCTGCGCGACAACCTGGGGCTGATCTCCAGCGCCGCCGAGACCGAGGCGATAGCCGCTGCCGTCCCGGATGCCGGAGGGGTCTACTTCGTGCCGGCGTTCTCCGGGCTGTTCGCCCCGCACTGGGACATGAGCGCGCGCGGCGCCATCGTTGGACTCACAAGGTTCGTGACCCGAGCGCACCTCGTGCGCGCGACGCTGGAGGCGATCTGCTTCCAGAGCCGCGAGGTGCTCGACGCCATGGTCGCCGACAGCGGCCACGCCGTGAGCGTGCTGAAGGTGGACGGCGGCGCAACCGGCAACGACCTGCTCATGCAGCTCCAAGCCGACATCTTGGGAGTGCCGGTCGTGCGCCCCGCGGTGCGCGAGACGACCGCGCTGGGCGCGGCCTACGCCGCGGGCCTGGCGTCGGGCGCGTTCGCGTCCACGCACGAGCTGCGCGCCCTCTGGCAGGCAGAGCGGACCTTTGATCCGGCCTGGGACGAGGACCGTCGCGAATCGGCGCTGCGGGGCTGGAAGCGCGCGGTGGAGCGCACGCGGGGATGGCTTGAGGTGTAGGCGGCGCCCGGCCGCCCTACCGGAGCCTTCAGCCGCCGCTCTCGCACCCCGGCGTGGCCGCCGGGCAGAGCGCTCCCGTTCCGGCACCGGCGCCGGCCGAGCGCCCCACCCCGAAGGTGGACATCACCCTGCGCGCGTCGCTCTCACCGCAGGACGGGCAGGCGATCTCCTCGACGGGCGTGCTGCTCCAGACCAGCTGCTCGAACCTCTGGCCGCACCGGTTGCACACGTACTCGTAGATCGGCATCGCGGGTTGAACCTCCGGGAGCGTCTCGGCCGGGTAGGCCAACACACATTGTGGGATAACGGTCCGCCCGGGGGCAATATGCCCGGCCGGGTGATAATCTGGGGGTAGTTCGATGCGCATCAGCCGCAGGCGGTTTGAGCAGCTAGTGGCCGACGCCCTGCGCGGGATTCCCCAAGACCTGCGCGGCGCCCTGGACAACATCGAGGTCGTCGTGGACGACTGGCCCACCGCGGAGCACCTCGAAGACGCCGGTACGCGGCCGGGCGACGTGCTGTTCGGCCTCTATCACGGGACCCCGCTTCCCGAGCGCAGCCCGATGCTGCCCTACACCCTGCCGGATGTCATCACGATCTTCCAGGGTCCGATACAGGAAGAGTGCGATACCGAGGACGAGATGCGCGAAGAGATACGCCGCACGGTCGTGCACGAGATCGCGCACTACTTCGGGCTCGACGAGGATCGCCTGGCCGAGCTGGGCTACGAGTGAGCCCCATCTAGCCCGTCCCCGCGATGCGCCTCCCCACGCGGCGGGCCATGGCCATGATCGCGATCATCGGGTTCACGCCGGGCGCGGTGGGAAGGAGGCTGGCGTCGGCCACGTACAGGTTGCGCACGCCGTAGAGCCTCCCGGATGGATCCACGGCCGCGCGGCGCGGGTCCGCACCCATGGGCAGGCCGCCCATCAGGTGCGCGCTGAACAACGCGAGCGCGTTGGGCCGGATCCCCTCGCGCCGGACCCCTGCCGCGAAGCGCGCCGCGGCGCCGGAATCGCTGCCCTGCACGCGCACTCCGCCGGTGTGCAGGCTCGCCACCTCCAGCGCGCCGGCGGCAAGGTGGATCTTGCACATCTCCTCGAGTCCCCGCAGCATCAGCGCGCGGTCCTGCGCGTTCTGGGAGTAGCGCACTAGCGGATTCCCGTCGCGCGTCAGCGTCACCCTGCCGCTGCCGCTGTCGCGCACCAGCACTATCAGCGCGGCCGTGTGCTCAAGGCGCGCCATCTGGCGCTTGTGATCCTCGCCGTTGATCCAGGGCATGGCCATCGCCGCCAGCCCGGGATGCCCTGGGGACGCTTCGATCCAGAAGCCGTGCATCCCGCGGGTGCGCGCGAACTCGTTGCAGGTGGCGGTCTGGCCGGCTCCCGACCAGATCCTGATCGGATGGGGATACACGCCCAGGCAGGCGGTCACGGGGTGCAGACGCAGCCCGCGCCCCACCATTGCGTTGCCCAGCCCTGAGCGCAGCAGCAGCGCCGGCGAGAAGATGGCCCCGCCGGCCACCACCACCGTCCTGGCGCGGATCGTGACGCGGTACTCCCTGCCCGAGGCGGGATCCGCAACCACCGCCTCGACGCCGGTCGCCTCGCCGCGTTGCTCGAGCACGCGCTCGGCACGGCAGCGCACCAGCACCCGCGCGCCCGCATCGCAGGCATCCTTGATGTACGTGACGAGCGCGTCCTGCTTGGCGCCGCGTGCGCAGCCGTAGACGCACGGACCACAGTCGTCGCAACCCCGAACATTGCGCGGGATCGTCTCGACCCGGTATCCGAGCGCCCGGGCGCCATCCACCAGTACCTGGTTGTTGGGATTGTGGCCGCTCTCCAGCGTGTTCACGTTCAATCTGTCCAGCACGGCCTCTACATCCGCCTGGAACCGCGGGCCCGAGGCGCCGTCAATGCCGTGCACGCGCTCCCACTCTTCCAGCACGTCGGATGGGGGCCGCAGGCTCGTGCACCAGTTGACGACGGTGCTTCCTCCCAGGCACGTCGCCGCCAGCAGCCCGAAGGCGCCGTCGGCGGTGCCGAACAGGCCCTTGCCCAGCGAGAGCCGCCGCAGCATCTCGTACTCGTCGCCGTTGTAGTCGCCCTGGCTGTAGTAACCCCCGCGCTCGACGAGCAGGACCTGGCGGCCCGCGCGGCTCAGCTCGGCCGCGGCGACGCTGCCGCCTGCGCCTGATCCGATGACACAGACGTCGGTCTCCAGGTGCGTGTCAGAGGCGACCGTCAGCGGCGCTATTCGCGCGCCCGGCCCGGGCTCCACCGGCGGATGCGGGGAGAACCCGATGGCGGGCCAGTTGGGGTTGGGTTCCCCGGGCGGATGCGCGGCGTAGAACAGGAAGACGATCACCTGCTTGAGGGCCTGGAACGCCGCGCGCTTGTGCGGCAGGCAGCTCGTGCCCCACGATCGGAGATACGCCTCTGCCTGGGTGGCGGACATCGCCGCCAATGCCTTGGCCCGGCCGGCCAGCAGCAGGTTCGCGACCGGGCTGCCCATCATGCCGAGCAGCCGCCGCAGCTGCGCGCGCAGATGCGCCGGGGCCTCCGACAGCCCCTCCTCAATCAGGGCCGGCAGGCGGAGGTCCGACCCGCGCCGTCGCAGAAGGCCGTGCTCATCGCCGTCGCGGTTCAGCGCGGGAGCGAAGGCGTCACACAGCGCCCGCAGGGTAGCGCGTTCAGAGTCCGTCAGCATCCCCTCACCCCGAAGCGATCCGCCACCGTTGCGTCAACGCCACGGCGGCCCGGTATTGTTGGATCTCGTCTTGCTCCTGCGCACCGGTCCACCCGAGCAGCGGCGCCGCCAGGCGCGCCGCCTCCGGGGCGAACCCCAGCCCCTGGTCGGGCAGTTCGTGGATCAGGCCGAGACGGCGGATCAAGCAGTCAGATAACGTCACCGCCATCTCATGCTTGACAGCGCGTGCAACGAGGCCGGCAATGTCAGGCGGGGCTTCTGCCGGAGGCGCAACGGTCACGAAGGCGGTGCGGCTCCGCTGCCCTGCCGCGATGCCGCCGGCGGACCTCGCGGCCGCGTCTGCCGCATCCTGCGCCATGCGCCTGAAGGTCGTGAGCTTGCCTCCTGCCACGGATATGAGGCCCGGAGGGTCTTCGACGACGCGGTAATCGCGCGGGACGCTTCGGGCCGCGAGCCCGGGGCGGTCCAGAAGCGGCCGCACGCCTGCGAATGTGCTGACGACATCCCCTGGGCCCAGACCGGCTCCGGGGAAGGTGCTCCGGACCGCCTCCAGCAGATAGGCCACGTCCCCGGCGGTTGTAGAGACTGCTGCGGGATCACCCGGGTAGTCGGTCTCGGTGGTGCCCACTATGCAGTACCGCCCCCACGGTACCAGGTAGAGGTTCCTGCGGTCGCGCGGCGAGGAGAATATGATCGCACGGCGGGTCTCCAGGCGGGCGCGCTCGACCACAATGTGGGATCCCCTGGTCGGACGCAGGCGCAGCGCGCGCCCCCCGCCCATCGCCAGGGTCCGCTCGGCCCAGGGGCCAGTGGCGTTGGCGACGACACGCGCGCGCACCTCGAAGGTGCGTCCGGAGACGGCATCCTGCACCGCGGCCCCGGCCACGCGTCCGCCGGAGACGAGCAGGTCCACGACGGGCGCGTGGTTGATCGCGGCTGCGCCGTGCCTGTGCGCGTCAGCCACGAGCGCCAGCACCAGGCGCACGTCGTCCGTCAGGCAGTCCCAGTAGATGGCAGCGCCCGCGAGCCGATCCGGGGCAACCAGCGGCTCCAGGTCGCGGGCGCGCCGCCGGGAAACCAGGCGTGCCGGGCCCGCGGCCCGGCCGAGCGCCAGCCCCTGATACAGGGCCATTCCCGCGGCCATTCGCGCCATGGCCAGGCCGGTTCCGCACACGGGGAGCATGAACTGGTGCGGGGTCACCAGGCGCGGCAGGGTGTGCTGGAGCGCGGCGCGCTCGGCCAGCGACTCGGCGACGAGCCGGATATGCCCTTCGGCCAGGTAGCGCAGTCCACCGTGCACCATGCGGCCGGAGCGGCCGCTCGTGCCGCTGGCGAAGTCGTCCTGCTCGACGAGCACGGTACGCCAGCCGCGCAGCGCCGCGTCGCGCGCCAGCCCGGCGCCGGTGATGCCGCCTCCGATGACGAGCAGGTCCCAGACGCCCCGCCCGGCGCGGTCGAGGTTGTCGCGTCGCGTCGCGATCGAGAACTCGTCCGCGGGCATCTTCTCAGGACACCAGCTTGCCCGGGTTCATGATGCCGTCGGGATCCAGCGCGGTCTTGATGGCCCGGAGCGTCTGCATGCCGTCCTCGCCGTGCTCCTCGCGCATCCAGGCCTGGTGCACCGTGCCGATGCCGTGATGGTGGCTGAGCGTTCCGCCTCCTAATACGATCGCGTCGGTCGCCGCGCTCTTGGCGTTCCGCCACTGCTCCATCTCGCGGCCCGGGGCCTGCCGGGCCAGGAAGGTGAAGTAGAGCGAGGCGCCGGTGGGATAGGCGTGCGAGAGGTGGCAGAGCACGAGCGGGGGCGTGCCCTGCGAGGTCAGGCAATCGCGGAGCGTATCCCCGATGCTCGCGCGCAGCGACAGCAGGCGGTCCCAGGGGGCCGCGGTTTCCAGCGTGTCCACCATGATGCCGGCATCGAGCAGCACGTCGCGCAGGTAGGGAATCTCGAAACGCTCACGGTACCAGGCGCGGGCCGGTCCGGATCCTAGGGGGACCGCACCGTGCCGTCTCAGCACCTTCCCCAGGCCGCGCCACGCGTGCGCCACCCCTGCCGCGCTTCCCTCGACCCCCAGGATGCAGAGGCACATGCCGCCGGCTGCCATGCCCAGCGCCCGCGCCGCGCGCGCCTCCGCCCACTCCCGCGCCTGCGCAAGCCGGCCGGGAGAACGCTCCCTCATCGCCATGTGGGCCTCGGTCTCGGGTCCGTCCGAGAGCCGGACAGTTGTTGGGATGGGCCCTTCCCGCATCATGGCGCGCACGGCGCCTGCGCCTTCCTCGAAGCGGCGGAAGATCCAGGCCCGGTAGTCGCGCACCTCTGGGGTTGGGTGCACGCGCAGCGTGGCCTGCGCGATGATTCCGAGTGCGCCTTCCGAGCCCGCGAAGAGCTGGTCGAGATCAGGTCCGCTGGCGCTGGCAGGCGCAACCCGAGTCGCGATGATCCCGCGCGGGGTGACCACGCGCAGCGCAACGACCATCGCCTCGATCTTGCCGTAGCCGGTTGAGGCGTATCCGGCCGAGCGGCTGGCGATCCATCCTCCCAGGGTGGAGAACTCGAACGACTGAGGGAAGTGCCCCAGCGTCAGGCCGTGCGCGCCTAGCCCGGCCTCGAGCGCAGGGCCCAGGATGCCTGCCTCGGCCGTGGCCGCGAGGCCATGTGCGTCTACGCGGACGAGGCGGTTCATGCGACGCAGGTCAACGCACAGGACCGGGCGCTCGCCTGCCGGCGCCTCCACGCCGCCCACCACGCTGGTCCCGCCGCCGAAGGGCACGACGGCAATCCCCTCGCTGCCCGCGATGCCCAGCAGGCGCGAGACCGCCTCTTCGCAGGACGGGAATGCCACCGCGTCGGGCGGCCGCGCAAGGTCGCCCCGCCGCAATCGCACCAGGTCCTGATACCCTTTGCCGTAGGCATGCGTGATGCGGTCGCCTGCCGCGACCGAGAGGCACCCGCTTCCCACGCATGCGACGAGCGCCTCCAGGGTCTGGGCCGGGATGCGCTGCGCCGGGACCTCGATCTGCTCGAGCGCGACCCGAGGCACCGGCGCCTGCGCCGCCCTTCCTATCTTCGATGCAAGAAACGGCCAGAATCGCGGGCGGCGGTCGAGCGCATATGTCTTGGCGGGATCCCCCCAGCCCCACCATTTCGTTGTTCCGGGTACGTCAGGGCGCATGACGCTAGGCGTGGCCGCCGCCTGTGGTTAGAATAGTCCCATGATCTGGATTCTGGATCTGTTGCGCAACGGCCTGCTCCTCGTTCTCAATATCCTGGCCCGCCTGCCCGGCCCGCCGCTCGACTACGTTGTCGTCGAGCTGAGCGGCACGTACCCCGAACGCTCGCCCGCTCCTCGGTCGTTCTTGCAGCGGATGCTGACGCGCCCCCTGGTGCATCCGGAGGAGAGCATGGAGATGCTGCGTGGGCGGTTGGAGCGCCTCGCAGGGGATGCGCGCGTGCGGGGGGTCGTGCTGCGCGTGCGCGACCTGCGGGCCGAGATGCCCACGGTGCAGAGCCTCCGGGCTGCGCTCTGCGAGTTTCGCGGCCGGGGCAAGCGAGTGGTCGCCTATCTGCTGGATACGGATCTACCTGCCTACTACCTGGCCACAGCGGCCGACGAGATCTGGATGCCGTCCTCCGCCCTTTGGGCCGCCCTTGGGCTGCGCACCGAGATCACCTTCTTCCGCGAGGCCTTTGATCGCGCCGGGATTCTCCCGGAGTTCGAGCGCATCGCCGAGTACAAGACCGCCGCCGATCCCTTCATGCGGTCGGACCTGTCCGAGTCCCACCGCGAGGTCGTCGAGTCGGTTCTCGACTCGGTCATGGACGAGTTCGCCAACGACGTGGCCGCGGCGAGGCGTCTCGATTCGGGCGGCGTCCGGGAAGCCGTGAACCGCGCCCCTCTCTGCGCGCACGACGCCTGGGGTGCCGGGCTGATTGACGGCGTCTGCTACGAGGACGAGCTGCCGGCCCATCTGGGATCTCCCGCGCGCCCGGCCGCGCTGCTGCCGTGGGAGCGGGCCCGCCGGCGCCTGCCGATCCCCTACCGGTGGCGGTCGCGCACCGCGGTTGTGGGAGTCGTTGAGCTTGTCGGTACGATCGTAACCGGTGAGAGCCGCAGCCTGCCGTTCCCGCTTCCGTTCCTTGGATCGCGCTTCGCGGGCTCCGAGACCGTGGCGCGGGCCTTTCGGGCTGCGGAGCGCGACCCGCGTGTGCGGGCGATCGTGTTCCACGTGGACTCGCGCGGAGGATCGGCCCTGGCCAGCGACCTGATCTGGCGCGAGGTCGCTCGCATCAAGGCCAAGAAGCCCGTGGTCGTCTTTATGGGCAACGTCGCCGGCTCGGGCGGCTATTACGTTTCCTGCGGGGCCGGACACATCGTGGCGCAGCCCGCAACCCGCACCGGCTCGATCGGGGTGATCAGCGGTAAGCTGACGGCTCGGGGCCTGCTCGGAAGGATAGGGCTTCACCGCGCGATCGTGGCGCGGGGTGAGGCGGCCACGATGCCTTCGGGTTTCGAGCCGTTTACCCCGACCCAGATCGAGCGCGTCCGCGAGACAACCCAGGCGGTGTACCAGCGCTTCGTGAGTCGTGTGGCGCGCTGCCGCGCCAGGAGCGAGGCCGAGATCGAAGCGATCGCGCGCGGGCGCGTCTGGACCGGCCGGCAGGCGATGGAGCGCGGCCTCATCGACGAGATCGGCGACTTTCCCCTCGCCGTGCGCCGAGCGCGCGAGATGGCAGGGATCCCCGAGCCGCGGAGCGTGATCACGCTCACTATCCGGCCTCCCAGCGCAGCAGCGGTTCCATCGGCAGCCGGCGGACCAACGGTAGCCGGCACGCCCGGCGCGCTGGCTGAGATGATCGAGACCCTGAGAACGGCTGCGGCACTGGCGGAGGAGGGCGCCCTGCTCCTCGAGTCCTCACTCGGGGAGATGTCGCGGGCATGACGTCCGGGAGCGCGCTTCGCGCACGCGTGCTGCGCAGCGGCAGCCTGGGCAACGCGATCCTTGTCGAGGCAGGGGCGACGCGCCTCCTGGTTGACGCGGGGCTGGGCGCGGACGCGATCCTGAAGGAGATAGGCCAGGACGGCCTGGCCCCGCGTCTCGACGCGATCCTCCTGACGCACGAGCACGAGGACCATTCCAGGGGAGCCGCAGCCCTCTCCCGCGCAACCGGGGCCGTGGTGATGGCAAACGCGCCGACCGCCGGGGAGATCGGCTGGCAGCTTGGGGGCGCCAGGATGGAGCTGTTCCGATCAGGGAAGCCGCTTCATCTGGGGAGCGTTCAGGTCACGCCATTTCCGCTCCCACATGATGCCGCCGAGCCCGTGGGGTTCGACATCGCCAGTGACGGCATGCGGGCAGTCATCGCCACCGACCTGGGTGAGGTCACGGACGAGTTGCTTTCCCGCGCGCGGGGCACCGACCTGTTCATCCTCGAGGCCAACTACGACCTCGGGCTCATGGCGGTCTCGCCCTACCCGTGGTTCCTCAAGAACCGCATCGTCGGCACACGGGGTCACCTGTCCAACGACCGCGCCGCGCGCGCGGCGGTCGCGGCGGCCGACGGCAGGAGGCAGACCGTGTGCCTTGTTCACCTGAGCGAGGTGAACAACCTCGCGCCGCTGGCGCGGGACACCGTCAGGTGCGCGCTGGAAGCCGCCGGGGTGCACGGCGTGCGCGTCGTGGCGGTGCGTCCCAACCAGGCCGGGCCCTGGTGGAACGTCGCCCCGGCATGATGCCTGCTGCGCGCATCGATGCCAGGCTCTTCCACGGTGAGACCGCAGGGCTGCGCCGTCACGCCGCCTTGATCCTTCAGGCCGCGACCTCAGCCGCCGATCCCGCATCAGCCGTGCTCCGGGCCGTGCAGGTGCACGGAGGCCGCCTGACAGCCGGCGGCGAACCCTGCGATCTTCCGCCGGGCGGACGGATCTTCGTAGTGGGTGCCGGCAAGGCCGCGACCGGAATGGCTTCGGCGCTGGAAGCCCTCCTGGGCGACCGGATAGCCGGCGGTGCGGTCACAACCAAGTATGGACACGGCAGGCCCCTTGCGAGGATTCGGGTCACAGAGGCCGGCCATCCCCTTCCGGACGCGGCCGGGCTGGCGGGCGCGCGACTGATTGCGCGAATCGCAGAGTCAGCCGGCCCGGGCGATCTGGTCTTCGCGCTCATTTCCGGGGGTGGGTCGGCCCTGCTGCCCATGCCCCCCGAAGACATCGCGCTGCAAGAGAAGATCGCCGCCACCGACCTGCTGCTGCGCTCGGGTGCCACGATCACCGAGGTCAACACCGTGCGCAGGCACCTTTCCGGGATAAAGGGCGGGTGGCTGGCCCGCCTGGCGGCGCCCGCGCGCGTGGTGACGCTGATCCTCTCCGACGTGCTGGGCAACCCCCTCGATTCAATCGCCTCGGGCCCGACCGTGCCCGACCCGACCACCTTCGCCGATGCCCTGCGCGTGGTGGACCGCTATGGGTTGCGCGGCGCGCTGCCCGCCTCGGTTCGCCGGCGCCTGGAGCGCGGCGCGGCCGGCGGCCTGCCCGAGAATCCCAAGCCAGGCGATCCGGCCTTCGCCGGGGCCAGGACGGTGGTCGTCGGCGACATCGCCCTGGCCGCGCAGGCCGCGGTTGAGCGCGCCGACGCTTTGGGATACAATGTAATTCTGTGTGCGACCGACACCGAGGGCGAGGCGCGCGAAGTGGGGGCGCGATTCGGTGCGCGGGTGCGTGACGAGCGGTCCGCCGGCGCGCCACGCGCAGGGCCCGTGTGCCTGATAGCCGGCGGCGAGACCACGGTTACGGTGGTGGGAAAGGGCAGGGGAGGCCGCAACCAGGAGCTGGCGCTGGCTTCGGCCGCGGCCGTCGCCGGCCTCCCCCAGACGCTTGTGGCGGCGTTTGGGACAGATGGCACCGACGGGCCCACCGACGCCGCGGGCGCGGTGGCCGACGGCACGACGCTGGCGCGGGCCCGCACCCTGGGGCTCGACCCGTCCGCCCATCTGGCCAACAACGACGCCTACACGTTCTTTGATGCGCTGGGCGATCTCATTGTTAGCGGACCGACGGGCACGAACGTCAACGACCTGTGGCTTGGGCTCCTGGGGCCCGCACAGGAGAGAGAGTGAGGGACATCGGTGAAGGTTCTGTTCTGCGTGTCGGAGGCGGTGCCGTACGCCAAGACAGGAGGGCTTGCCGACGTCGCCGGGGCCCTGCCCGCTGCGCTGCGCCGCAAGTGCCTGGACGTGCGCGTGATGATGCCTCTCTACCGCGGCATCGGCCGCGACGGGCTCGAGCCGGTCAAGCAGGTCTACAGTGTCATAGGCGGGGCCGCGATCGAGGGCACGGTCCTGCAGGGGACATCCCCGGACGGCGTGCCGTGCTACTTCCTGGACCAGCCAGCCCTGTATGACCGCGACGGCATCTACGGCGAAGAGGGGCAGGACTACGAGGACAACCTGGTGCGGTTTGCCTTCTTCTGTCAGTCCGTGCTGGGGCTGATGTACGATGCATGGCCGCCGGATCTGGTGCACTGCCACGACTGGCACACAGCGCTCGTCCCCGCCTACCTCCGGGCGCACCGTGATCCCCTTCCGACCCTGTTCACGGTGCACAACCTGGCTCATCAGGGCATCTTCGCACGCGAGAAGTTCCCGCTGGTCTGCCTGCCGCCCGAGACCTTCACGCCCGACGGCCTGGAGTTCTACGGGAACGTCAACGTCCTGAAGGCGGGCCTTGTGTACTCACACGCCCTCAGCACGGTGAGCGAGACGTACGCCAGGGAGATCCAATCCGAGGAGTTCGGGGCAGGCCTGGACGGGCTGCTGCGGGCGCGCTCGGCCGATCTCTTCGGGATCCTGAACGGCGTGGACTATGCGCAGTGGGATCCCGTATCCGACCCTCACATCCCGGCGCACTACGATGCAGGGGACCTCACCGGGAAGGCCCGCTGTAAGGCGGCGCTCCAACAGGAGGTGGGCCTGCCGGTTCATGCCTACGTGCCGCTGATCGGAACCGTCGCCCGCCTGGTGTCCCAGAAGGGGTTCGACCTGGTGGCCGCCGCGATGGACGCGATAGTTGCCGCCGGGGTTCAGATGGTCATCCTCGGTGCGGGCGACCCGGCCTTCGAGGAGGCGTTCCGGCAGGCCTCCTCGCGGTTCCCCAACCAGGTGCGCGCGGTCGTGGGATTCGATGAGGGACTTGCCCACAGGATCGAGGCCGGCGCCGACATCTTCCTGATGCCGTCGCGCTTCGAGCCGTCCGGCCTCAACCAGCTCTACAGCCTCCGATATGGTACTCCCCCTTTGGTGCGGCGTACGGGCGGGCTTGCGGACAGCATAGTGGACGCCACGCCGGAGAACGTCGCGCTGGGGCGCGCCAACGGTTTCGTCTTCGACGACTACTCGCCCCAAGCGCTGGTGGCGACGATAGGCCGCGCCGTAGCGGCCTATCGCGACCCGGGTCTGTGGCGAGCGCTGCAGCAGACAGGGATGCTCGCCGATTTCTCTTGGGACAGGGTGGCAGGCCGCTACATCGAACTGTACGGGGCCGCCATCCGGAGGGCCACGGAGCGCCCGTTCTGAGGCGGCGAATCATCGAGACGAGGTGAGCGGCTTTGCCTGAACTGCGCACGGATCCGATCACCGGCCGCTGGGTGATCATCGCGACCGAACGGGCCGCGCGGCCCACAGACTTCCGGACCTCACCCGTGGAGGTAAACGACCTGGAGCGCTGCCCGTTCTGCCCGGGCCGCGAGGGCCAGACGCCGCCCGAGGTCTTCGCCATTCGCCAAGACGGCACGGCGCGCGACGCGCCCGGATGGCAGGTGCGTGTCGTTTCGAACAAGTTCCCGGCCCTGCGCATCGAGGGCGACACCGCGCGCAGCACCAGGGGGATGTTCACGCGCATGGATGGGGTCGGCGCGCACGAGGTCATCATCGAGTCAACCGATCACGACACGCACCTGGGGCTGATGCCATCGGGCGCGGTTGCCGACGTTGTAAGGGCGTACCTGCACCGCTACCGCGACCTGGACGGCGACGACCGGTTCGAGTACGCGCTGCTCTTCCGCAACCACGGTCGCACCGCGGGCGCATCGCTGTCCCACCCTCATTCGCAGCTCATCGCCCTGCCGGTGGTCCCCAGGCGCGCGGCCGAGGAGTTGGAGGTGGCGGAGCGCTATTTCGGAAGGAACGCGGTGTGCGTCTTCTGCCGCCTGATCGAGCAGGAGCTGGCGGCGCGCGAGCGCATCGTCTTCGAGAACGAGCGCTTCGTGGCGATGCAGCCCTACGCTGCGCGCTTTCCCTTCGAGACGTGGCTGCTGCCCAAGGAGCACCGGGCCTCGTTCGGGCTGCTCGACGAGGCGGACATGCTGCCCTTTGCCGACGCGCTGAGGACGACGCTTGGCGCGCTGCACTCGTGCCTGAACAACCCGCCGTACAACTACATCGTGCACACCGCCCCCTACTCGGACCACGCCGGGCACTTCTATCACTGGCACCTCGAGATCATGCCGCGGCTCACCCAGGTTGCCGGGTTCGAGTGGGGATCGGGGTTCTACATCAACCCCGTCGTGCCCGAGCAGGGCGCGCGGTTCCTGCGCGAGTGCGCCATGAAGGTGGGCGCCGAGGTGCTGGCGCCCGGAGGAGACAAGGAGTAGCAGCGAAGGAGGCCGCCATGAGTGAGACCCCCAGCGAGCGAATCCTCCTGGGCCCGGGACCGAGCATGCTCCCTCCCCAGGTCACCGAGGCGCTGGCGCAGCCGCTGCTCGGGCACATGGATCCCGACATGCTCCGCATCGTTGACGAGACCGTCGGGCTGCTGCGCCGCGTATTTCAGACCGCCAACGAGTTGGCCCTGCCGGTCTCGGGAACCGGCACGGCGGGGATGGAGGCCGCGCTGCTGCACATGGTGCGGCCGGGCGAGGCACTTTGCGTCTGCACCGCCGGGTTCTTCGCCGATCGCATCATCGAGATCGCGACGCGCATCGGCGCCGAGGTGATCCGGGTCGAAGCGCCCTGGGGCCGCACCGTGAGCCCCTCCGACCTCGAGCGAGCGCTCGCTTCGCCTCCCGGGGGGCGGAAGGTTGCGTGCGTGGCCGCGGTGCACGTCGAGACCTCGACGGGTGTGCTGCAACCCCTGACCGATCTCGCGCGCGTGGCGCACGAGCACGGCGCGACGTTCCTGGTAGACGCCGTGGCCTCCCTGGCCGGCGCCGAGCTGCCGGTGGACGGCTGGGGCATAGACGCCTGCTACAGCGGGTCGCAGAAGTGCCTGAGCGCGCCTCCCGGCATGGCGCCGGTGACCGCGCACGCGCGCACCCGCGGCCGGGGGCGGCCCGCGGCCTACTACCTGGATCTCGAGGAGCTGTGGAAGTACTGGGGGCCCACGCACGCCTACCACCACACCGTGCCGGTCCAGCAGATCTACGCCATGCGCGCGGCGCTGCGGCTCGCGGTGGAGGAGGGGATCGAGGCACGGGTGGCGCGTCACTGGCGCCACACCCGCGCCCTATGGGCCGGGCTGCGCGCCATGGGCCTGCAGCTGCTGGCTGGCGAGCCCGACCGCTCCCCCACCATAACGACGGTTGTTGTGCCCGAAGGCGCCGACGACGCGCGCGTGCGCGCCAGGCTGCTGGCGGAGTACGGGATAGAGATCGCCGGCGGGCTGGGACCGCTGCGCGGCAGGGTCTGGCGGATCGGGCTGATGGGACACTCCAGCCAGCCGCGCTGGGTCCTGCTGCTCCTTGGCGCGCTGGAGTCGGTCCTGACTGCCGAGGGGGTCCGGATGCCTAAGGGAGCCGCCACGCTCGAGGCGGCGGCCCTCCTGTGAGATAGCCGCGACGCGCCGTGAGAGAGGTTGCCCTCTTCGTCACCTGCCTGGTGGACCAGCTCTACCCGCAGGTGGGCGAGGCCGCGGCGCGCGTCCTGGGGCGCGCCGGCTGCGCCGTAGCGTTCCCGCGGGCGCAGACCTGTTGCGGCCAGGCCGCCTTCAACAACGGGTTCCAGGAAGAGGCGCGCACGCTCGCGCGGCACTTCCTGGAGGTGTTTGCAGATGCGCCGGCCATAGTGGCGCCTTCGGGCTCCTGCGCCGACATGGTGCGTGGGTGGTACCCGCGCCTGTTCGCGGATGCGCCGGGGCTGTCCGGCCTGGCGCGCTCCGTTGCCTCGCGTACCTATGAGTTGAGCGAGTACCTGGTGCGTGTGCTGGGTGCCACGGACCTGGGCGCCCGTTTCCCCGCCACGGTCGCCTACCACCCGTCGTGCCACGGCCTGCGAGGGCTGGGGCTGCTGGAAGAACCGCTCTCCCTGCTGCGCGCGGTGCGCGATCTGCGCCTCGTGGGGTTGCCCGACGCCGAGCAGTGCTGCGGGTTCGGGGGGTTCTTCTCGATCAAGTACGCCGCGCTCTCCGGCGCGATGCTCTCCGCCAAGATCGACACCATAGAGGCCAGCGGCGCCGAGGTGGTCACGGCCACCGACGTGAGCTGCCTGATGCACATCTCAGGCGGACTCTCGCGGAGGGGCAGCCGCGTGCGCGCGGTGCACCTGGCCGAGATCCTGGCCGAATCGTGATGCCCGACTGCGCGCCCCGGATAGACATGCTCCGCAACATCGAGCGGGCGCTGCGGGATGAGTCCCTGCAGCGCCAGATGGCAAAGGCCATGCCGGCGTCCCGCCGGGCGCGGGCCGAGGCCGCCGCCGAGCTGCCCGAGTGGGAATCCCTGCGCAGCGCGGCGGCCGAGATCAAGGATCACGTGCTTGCCAACCTGGAGGAGTACCTCGCGCGGCTCGAATCGCGCGTGAGCGCGCTGGGCGGCATCGTTCACCGGGCCGCCGACGCGGCGGAGGCGCGCGCGATCATCACCGGGTTGGCCCGCTCGCATGGCGCCCTCCGCATAGTCAAGAGCAAGTCCATGACCACCGAGGAGATACGCCTCAATCCTGCCCTCGAGGCGATCGGTGCCAGGGTCGTGGAGACCGACCTCGGCGAGTACATCGCGCAGCTCGCAGGCGAGCGCCCCAGCCACCTCATAGCGCCGGTGATCCACAAGCCGACCGAGGAGATCTCCGACCTGTTCGCGCGCAAGCTGGGTACCCCACGCTACGAGCGGCCCGAGGACCTGGCGCGCGTGGCCAGGGAGGTGCTGCGCGCGGAGTTTGCGGCCGCCGAGATGGGGATCACCGGCGTGAACTTCGCGATCGCCGAAACCGGCACCCTGGTGATCGTGGAGAACGAGGGCAACGCCCGGCTCACCACCGCCCGGCCGCGCGTCCACGTGGCGGTGATGGGCATCGAGAAGGTCCTGCCCGGCCTGGCGGACCTCGGTGTCTTCCTGCGGATCCTCGCCCGCAGCGGCACCGGGCAGCGCGCGAGCGCGTACGTGTCGCTGCTGACAGGCCCGCGCAGGCCCGGGGAGACCGACGGTCCCGAGGCTCTGCACCTGGTCATCCTGGATGGCGGCCGCAGGCGCCTGCTGGCAGATGAGGCAATGCGCGAGGCGCTCCGGTGCATCCGTTGCGGCGCGTGCCAGAACGAGTGCCCGGTGTACCGGCACGCGGGCGGGCATGCCTACGGTTCGGTCTACGCCGGCCCGATCGGCGCCGTGCTGACGCCGGCCTACGAGGGCCTGGAGCGCGCGCGTGATCTCCCGTTTGCGTCCACGCTGTGCCGCGCGTGCGCCGGCGTCTGCCCGGTGAAGGTTGACCTGCCGGGCATGCTGGTCGAGCTGCGCTCACGCGCGGTGCGCGCCGGGCTTGCGCCCTGGCGGGACAGGATGCTGGTGGGTGCGTGGACCTTCTTCACGCGCAGCCCGGCGCGGTTCGCGCTGGGGGGGGCTCTCGGACGCCTGGCGCAGCGGCTGCTGGCCAGGGGCGGAAGGATCGAGCGCCTGCCTCCCCCGCTCGCGGGATGGACGGCACACCGCTGTGCACCGGTCCTTGCGCCCAGGCCCTTCCGTAGCATGTGGAGGGGGCCGCGAGGGGGACGCGGATGAGCCAGGAGCGAACGCTGACAGATCTCTTCACCGAGCGCGCCGGACAGGCGGGCGTGGCCGTCATTGCCGTGGGCAGCGCCGACGAAGCGGCCGAGCAGACGGTGGCGCTGTGCAGGGAGCGGCGCGTTCGACGCGCCGTGCTGTGGGACGCGCCCGATGTGGCCCTGATTCAGGAACGCCTGCGCGCCGCCGGGGTGGAGATCCTCGACCCCCGGGCGCGCTTCGAGACGCTCGCCGCGGCCGAGATCGGGATCACCGGCACGGAGGCGGGAGTAGCCGAGACCGGGTCGCTTGTCCTGTCCACCGCGCCGGGCCGGCCGCAGGCGGTATCCCTGCTACCGCCCGTGCACCTGGCGCTGCTGCGCGCCGACCAGATCGTGGCCGACCCGGCCGCGCTCCTGGACCGGCGCGGTCCGCTGCCCTCGGCGCTTGTGCTCATCACCGGACCCAGCCGCAGCGCGGACATCGGGCTCGTCCCGGTGCTCGGCGCGCACGGACCCACCGAGGTGATCGTGCTGCTTATCGCTTCCCCAATGGCATGATGTAGAGCGGGTGCTCGCCCTCGGGCATCCCGACGATCCGCCGTACCCGCTCGTCATCAAACGCCCCCACGACCACCGTGCCCAGGCCAAGCGCAACCGCCTGCAGGTAGACGTTCTGGGCGGCGTGCCCGGCCTCCATGTGCACGTAGCGCACACCCCGCTCTCCGTAGCGCCGGGTCGTGCGCTCGTACACCGCTGAGAGCACCAGGACGGCGGCGCCCTGCTCGACGCAGGACTGCCCGAGCGCCGCTGCCGCCAGGTCCCTGCGCACGTCGCCATCCCTAAGCCTGCTGATCTCGTGCCCTTGGGGGTTGTACTTGTAGACCCCCCTGGGCAGTCCCGCGACGTTCCCGCTGACCAAGTACGTCTCCAGAGGATATGTGGCGCCCGCGGACGGCGCCGTCCTGCGCGACTCCCGGGGCTCGGTGATCCCCTGCGCCGACCACAGGAGTTGCGCGATCTCGGGAACCGACAGCGGGGCGTCACGGTACTCCCTTACCGACCTGCGGCGCTGGAGAGCGCCCTCCACCGAGGTGTCGCTCTCTGTCCGCGGCGCCGGCAGCTTCACGCGCTCGCCTGCTGGCCCGGAGGCCGCCGCCCCATGCTGACCTGGATTCTGTGACATCAACACCACTCCTGATCCCAGGGTTGCCACAAGGGTGGCAAGGACAAGGGCGCGAGACCCGCACATGGTTTCACCCCCCTATCCGGAGAGTTCTCGCCGCCGCGCCGCCGCACCTGTATAATCGGGGCATGACGCTCGCCCCGCTGGTCAGACGGCTGCAGGCGATCGTGGGCGAGGCCTACGTTCTGCACCGTCCGGAAGACCTGATCGTCTACGAGCAGGACGCCCTCATGGTGAGCCGGCACATGCCGGACCTGGTGGTACTTCCCGAGACGACGCATCAGGTGTCCGACGTCGTGAAGGCCGTGCGCGCGGCGGATCTTCCGATAGTCCCGCGCGGGGCCGGCACCGGGCTTGCCGGCGGCGCCATTCCGGAGCGCGGCGGCGTGGTAGTGGCCCTGACGCGCATGACGCGCGTGCACGACGTGGATCCGACAAGCCGCATCGCGATCGTGGAGGCCGGCCTGGTCAACGCCGACCTCGGCGCCATGCTCGAGCCCTATGGGCTGTTCTTCGCGCCTGACCCCGGCAGCCAGGTGGCGGCCACGATCGGCGGCAACGTGGCCAACAACGCCGGCGGGCCGCACTGCCTGGCCTACGGCGTGACCAGCAACCACGTGTTGGGCCTGGAGGTGGTGCTCCCCGACGGGAGCGTGACCTGGCTCGGCGGGCGCGCGCACGACGCGCCCGGGTATGACCTGACGGGCGTGCTGGTCGGCTCGGAGGGGACGTTTTGCATCGTGACCAAGGCCGCGATTCGCCTGTTGGCGCGACGCGAGTCCGTGCGCACCCTGCTCGCGATCTACGACACGATGGAGGCCGCCTGCGAGGCTGCCTCCGCGGTGATAGCCGCCGGAATCATCCCCGAGGCGCTGGAGATCATTGACGGGATGTCCATGCGTGCGGTCAACAGGACGCTGCACGCGGGCTTCCCCGAGGACGCAGAGGCGGCCCTGCTGATCGAGGTCGAGGGGCTCGTCGAATCGGTGCCGGTGCTGATCGAGCGGATCGAGGCCATCTGCCGCGGGCAGGGCGCGCGTCGCATCCAGACCGCGTCCGCCGCCGCTGACCGCATCGGTCTCTGGAAGGGCCGCAAGCACGCCTACGGCGCGCTCGGCAAGCTCGCGCGCAGGGCGATCATGCTCGATGTGTGCGCGCCGCGCTCGCATCTGGCCGCGATAATGCGGCAGATCGCCGAGGCCGGGAAGCGTCTCAACATAGATGTAGCTAACTTCTTCCACGCGGGGGACGGCAACCTCCACCCCAACCTGCTGTTCGAGTTCGACGACAAGTCCCCGGAGTACGCGCGTGTTGTCGCCACCACCGAGGACATAATGTGGGCCTGCATCGCTGTCGGTGGCACGATCACCGGCGAGCACGGGTTGGGCATGGAGAAGCGCGAGTACCTGGGCTGGATGTACTCGGAGGCCGACATCGCCGCGATGAGGCGCCTGAAGGCGACGTTCGATCCGGACGGCGCGATGAACCCGGACAAGGTGTTTCCCACCGGCCGTCCGGTGCACGGCACGATCCCGTCGGCCAGGGCGCCGGGGGGCGGGGGCCGGTGATACGCGCGATGCCCGTGACCCGCGCGATGCCGGTCATCCCCGAGGTCGAGGCCTGTGTTCACTGCGGGCTCTGTCTCAACCAGTGCCCGACCTACCGGTTGACGCACCTGGAGGCCGCCTCACCGCGCGGGCGCATATACATGATCGAGGCCGCCTCGCAGGGCCGGCTCAGCATGACCCGGGGCGTGCTGGATCACCTGTACCTGTGCCTGGCGTGCCGCGCCTGCGAGACCGCCTGTCCCTCGGGTGTGCGGTACGGGCGCGTGGCAGAAGCCGCGCGCGAGGCAGCGGGTTCGCCCGGGGGCCCGCTTGCGCGCGTGGTGGTGCGCCTCGCCCTGCGGCACCTGATGCCGCACCCCGGCCGGCTGCGCTTCCTGGCTGGCCTGATCCGGTTCTACCAGCGAATCGGCCTGGCGACCCTGGCCCGCCGGCTGCTTCCCCGGCGCCTGCGGCGCGCGGCCGCGCTGCTGCCCGAGGCGTCCGCGCGGTTCTTTGCGCCCGAGGCCGACCTGCTGCCCGCGTTTGGCGAGCGGCGCGCGCGCGTGGCGTTCCTCTCGGGCTGCGCGATGAGCCTCTTCTTCGCCCGAGTCAACGAGGCGACCGTGCGCGTGCTGCGGCGGAACGGGTGCGACGTCCTGATCCCGCGGAACCAGGCGTGCTGCGGCGCCCTGAACATGCACAACGGCGAGTTGGGTAGCGCCCGGGCGATGGCCCGGCGAAACGTGGACGCGTTCCCATCCGACGTGGACGCGATCCTCACGAACGCCGCGGGCTGCGGCGCCGCGATGCGCGAGTACGGCCACCTGCTTGGCCACGACCCCGACTACCGCGAGCGCGCCGCGCGATTCAGCGCGCTGGTGCGCGACGCTGGCGAGTTCCTGGCCGACCTCGGCCTGCGCAGTTCGCCTGCCGCCGCCGCCCGCGTGGTCACCTATCAGGATCCCTGCCACCTGGCTCACGGGCAGGGGGTGCGCGCGCAGCCCCGCGCGCTGCTTGCCGCGATCCCCGGCACCACGCTGCGGGAGATGGCCGCCTCGGATCGCTGCTGCGGCAGCGCCGGCATCTACAACTTCCTGCAGCCCGAGGCATCCGAGGCGCTGCTGGCAGAGAAGATGGAGGCGATACGCGCGACCGGCGCGTCGGTGGTCGTGGCGCCGAATCCCGGGTGCATGATGCAGCTTCACTACGGCGCCCGGCGCTACGAGGTACCGGTGCGCGTCGCCCACCTGATGGACCTGTTGGACGAGGCGGGCGCATGATCGCCGATCCCATGTCCCTGGCTCCCAGGTTCGAAGCCCTGCTGGGCGCGGAGTGGGTGATCGCCGGCGACACCTCCCGGTGGGCGGTGGATGGGGTGGTCCCTGGCGTTGCGCTGCGGCCTGGCGACGCCGAGCAGGTGGGAGCAATCCTGCGCGTCTGCGGCGAGGCCGGCGCCGCGGTGATCCCCTGGGGCGGGGGCACCGCGGTCGGGGTCGGGAATCCTCCGCGCGCGTCGCACGTGGCGCTGCTGCTCGACCGCCTGTCCGCGCTCGTGGAGCACGACGCCGCCAACCTGACCGCGACGGTCGGAGCGGGGATGACGCTGGGCGCGCTGGAGGGCGCGATTTTCGGGCAGCGGCAGTTCCTCCCGCTGGAGCCGCCGTGCGCCGAGCGCGCCACGGCCGGGGGAGCCGCGGCGGTTGACCTGAACGGGCCGCGCCGCGCGCACTGCGGATCGGCGCGCGACCTGGTCATCGGCGCGAAGGCCGTGCAGGCGGACGGCACGCTGATCAAGGCAGGAGGCAAGACCGTCAAGAACGTCGCGGGCTACGACATGTGCAAGCTGCTCGTCGGCTCGCTGGGAACGCTGTGCGTCCTCACCGAGCTGACGCTGCGGCTTCTTCCGTTGCCCGAGGCCTCGCGCACCGTGGCGGTCTGGGGCGTCGATACTACTGATCTGCTGCGTCTGTCGGGCCGCGTGCTCGCATCGGCGCTGTTGCCAGCGGCGGTTGCGGTTGTGGACTCAGTCGCCGCCAGCGCCCTGGGGCGAGGCTCGGCAGGCCTGCTGGTGCGCGCGACCGGGTTCGAGGCCGCGGTGACGCGCCAGGTGCGCGACGTCATCGCTGCCGCCGAGGCGGAGGCGCTTGGGACCGAGGTGTTGGAGGGCGAATCCGAGACGGCGCTCTGGCGTGCCGTTCGTGATTTCGGCTGGGAGGGAGAGGGGGCTTCAATTCGGGTCACGGTACCCTCGGGCGAGGTCCCAGCGGCTTTCGGCCGCCTGCGCCCGGTCCTGCCTGCGCAGTCAGGTGTTATGGCGCACGCGGCAAGCGGCACCGTCTGGGTGCAGACCGACCCCGCCGCTCTCACGCCGGAGGCGCTGGGCGCGATGCGCGAGATCGCATCGGCCCATCACGGGAACGTGCTCCTCGCGCGGGCGCCGCTTCGCCTGAAGGCCGCGGGCGATGTCTGGGCGCCCGCTCCCCTGCCCAGGACGCTCCAGATCATGCGCGCGATCAAGCAGGCGTTCGACCCCAGGGGTATCCTCAACCCCGGCCGGTTCGTGGCCGGCCTGTGATGAGCGCGCCTGCGCCTCCCTGCACCTGATGCCGCGCCTGACGCTTGGGCTCGCCCTGCACAACCACCAGCCGGTGGGCAACTTCCCGTCGGTCTTCGAGCAGGCATGCGATGCTGCGTACGGACCGATGATCGCGGCGCTCGAGAGGCATCCTGCCGTGCGCGTCGCCCTGCACTACTCAGGGCCGCTGCTGGACTGGCTGCTCCGGGAGCGTCCGGAGCTGATCGCGCGCGTGCGCGCGCTGGTTGCGCGCGGGCAGGTAGAGATCATGACCGGGGGCTACTACGAGCCGATCCTGCCGGTCATTCCGGACCGGGACAAGCGCGGGCAGATTCTCAAGATGACCGCGGCGGTGCGCGACCTCTTCGGCGCCGAGCCCACCGGCCTGTGGCTGGCCGAGCGCGTCTGGGAGCCCCACCTGGCAAAGGCGCTGGCCTCCTGCGGCGTCAGCTACACCATCGTTGACGACGCGCACTTCCGCCACGTCGGCCTGGAGGCCGCGGACCTGTCCGGATACTTCATCACCGAGGAGGACGGCTGGCAGATCCGCATCTTCCCGAGCCTCAAGGCGCTGCGATACCGTATCCCCTGGGCCACAGTTGACGCGCTGATGTCATGGCTGCGCACCCAGGCCGGCGACCCGGATAGGATCCTGGTCATGGGGGACGACGGCGAGAAGTTCGGGCTGTGGCCGGGCACACGCGCGCTGTGCTGGGATCGCGGCTGGGTCGAGGCGTTCTTCACCGCGTTGGAGGACGCCCGGGACTGGCTGACGCCGGTTCCGCCCGGAGAGTGGATAGGGCGTCATCCCCCGGCAGGCCGCATCTACCTGCCGACCGACTCCTACGACGAGATGGCCGAGTGGGCGCTGCCCCCGGAAGCGGCGGCGCGGTTGCCCGCGCTGCGGCACGAGATGGAGGCCGCGGGCCGAGCCGACGTGCTGCCCTTCCTGCGGGGCGGCTACTGGCGCCACTTCATGGTGAAATACCCCGAGATCAACACGCTGCACAAGACCATGCTGCGCGTCAGCCGCAAGGTGTGGCGGATGCGACCAGGGGTGCGACGCGATGCGGCGCTGGACCACCTCTGGCAGGCGCAGTGCAACTGCCCGTACTGGCACGGGGTGTTCGGCGGGATCTACCTGGGTCACGTACGAGCGGCCAACTACTCCCACCTGATCGCCGCGGAACGGCTGGCCGACCGCGGCCGCAGGCCGCGGCGATGGGTCGAGGCGCGCCTCGAGGATCTCGACGCCGACGGACGGCCCGAGGTGCTGGTGAGTTCCGACGCGCAGGTGCTTACCGTTGACCCGGCCGAGGGCGGCAGCGTGGTTGCCTGGGACGCGCGAGAAGCCGGCGTGAACCTGGTCAACGTGATGACGCGGCGCGCCGAGGGCTATCACGAGGTGCTGCGCAGGGCGCTGGCGCGCGGCGAGGCGGTGCTCTCATCCGGCGGCGATGTGGAGACGATCCACACTTCGCGCGTGCGCGTGAAGGAGTGGGGTCTGGACCGGCATCTGGTGACCGACTGGTACCGCCGGTCGAGCTTCCTGGATCACTTCCTGGAACCCGGGGGCAGCCCGGCGGCGTTCATCCGGGGCCTCGTGCGCGAGCTGGGGGACTTCGTGAATCAGCCCTACGAGGTCCAGACGCGGCACGCGCCGGGAGAGGCGGCCGTTCACCTGGCCCGCGATGGGGGCGTGTGGGTGGGTGGCGTGCACTCGCCCGTGCGCGTCGAGAAGGTCCTGACCCTGCGCGCGGGTGTGCTGGGGCTCGAGGTGTCCTATCGGGTCGCCAACCGCGGCGCGCTTGCCTTGGACGCGGAGTTTGCCGTCGAGACCTGCTGGGGGACATCAGGGCCCCAGGCGCTGGTCTGGGCAGGGCCATCGGGCCCGGAGAAGCCGGCCGCGCATCGGGTGGGAGAGGCCGCGCGCCTGGATGGCGCGGGTGGTTTCGCGCTGCGCGATGCGGGGTGGGGACTGGAAGTGGAGGCCGCGCTTCCGGACGCGGCGCTCTGGGTGGCTCCAATCGAGGTGGTCTCCGCGTCAGAGGCAGGCTTCGAGCGCACCTACCAGGGAGTCACGCTGCTCTGCGTCTGGTCGCTGCGCCTGGCCCCAGGGGAGGTGTGGGAGAGGGCTCTCTCGTTCACGCTGCGTTCCACGCAGCCGGAGCAGCACCGATCACCACAGCAGTCACCACAGCAGCCGGTAGACCCCATATGATCCCAGCACCCTGCGCACGTAGGCGCGCGTCTCCGCATAGCCGATCTTCTCGATGAAGTAGTCGGGATCCGCATCCAGGTCCTTCCACCGGTACGCCGCGCCAGGCCCGGCGTTGTAGGCCGCCAGCGCCAGGCGCAGGTCGCCGCCGAACCGGTCCAACTGGAGGCGCAGGTACCGCGCGCCCAGCAACAGGTTGGCCTCCGGATCCTTGAGGCGCGATGCTGTGATCGAAGCGTCGCCTGTCATCGCCTGCGCCGTGGTCGGCAGGATCTGCGCCAGGCCAACGGCGCGCGCAGGTGAGATCACCACCGGATCGTAGCGGCTTTCCTCACGCACGAGCGCGAGCAGGAGCAGGGCGTCCACTCCGGCCGCCTGAGCAGCGCGTGTGGCCTCGGGCCAGTAGGCCCTGGGATAGGCCAGGCGCCAGACGGCTTCGTCGCGTACTCCTCCAGCAAGCGCCTCCTCTGCGTACGCGACCGAGCGGCGCACCGCGCCCAGGCGCGCATGGGTCTTTGCGAGGAAGCGCACGACGCGCAGGTCGCGCCGGCCCGGGCTCGCGTCCAGGGAATCCTCCGCGGCCAGGGCGGCATCGGCATCGAGCCCGAGGCGCGCCAGCTCCTCGTGCGCCGGAGCGGCCTGGGCTCCGTGAAGCGCCTCGGGCGCGGCGGCCGGCGCGGGCTGAAGTGTGGGCGCGGGCATTCCCAGGCGGGCCCTGGCGCGCTGGCCGTGGAAGGTGAGCGGGTATTCCTGGGCGATCCTGCGGAGCAGCGCCTCGGCTTCACCTGAGGGAGCGCGGCCGGCGCTCGGGCGCCGGCCGCGGGCCTCCAGCGCCTTCGCGACCCAGTACCAGGCGCGCGCCTCCTCGCTTCGATAAGGCGCGGCGCGCGCCGCTTCCTTGAAACGCGCCTCTGCCTCGGTGGACCTCCCTGCGATCAGCGCGATCCACCCCAGCCGCCAGCGCGCCTCGGCCGCTTCTCCGGAGCCGGGCGCCGCTGCGATCGCACGGCCGTAGTGCGCGGCGGCCTCGCCCCGGCGCCCGGCGGACTCGGCACGCAGCCCTATCCCGAGCCAGTGCCGGCTGGCCCAGATCCCGCGCGGCTGCGCCTCGAGCAGCGCGGATGCGGCCTGCCGCGCCGCCGCGCCAAGGCCTGCCCTTCGGGCCGCAACCGCGGCCCAGTACCACGCGGCCGGGATGTTCCATCCGAGACGCGCCGCGCGCCGGAACGCGTCGTGCGCGCCGCGCGGATCGGCGTAGATGTGGATCTCGCCGAGACGATACCAGGCCTCGCCGGCGACGCTTCTTCGGGCAGCGGCGGACGCGGCCACGGCGCGGAACTCGGTCGCGGCCTGGGACCACTCGCCGTCTGCGGCCAGCCGCCTGCCGCGGTGCAGCCGGTATCTCGCCTCGATCTCAGCGGCCCGCCTGGGATCCCTGCGACCCGCGGCCGCGGCTGCGCTTCCCAGGCGCAGCCACACGTCTGGGTCGTCCGGGCGCAGCGCCGCCGCCTCCTGTAGCGCGGCGACCGCTTGGGCAGGCCGCCCGAGGGCCATCTCGGCCTCTCCGAGCGCAATCAGCATGCGTCCGCGCAAGCGCGCGGGCGCCGAGTGCGCCGCGAAGCGAAGGATGCCCGCCGCCGCGGAGGCGGCGCCGGGACTGCCCGAGCGCAGCAGCGCGGCCGCCTGCTCGTACTGCGCGTGGGCGCGCAGCGTGGGATGCGCAACCGCCTGCCCGAACGCCTCGGCGGCCGCGGCGTGGCGGCCGGCCAGGGTGAGATCGCGCCCCATCCGGTAGGCGGCGCGCAGCGCGTCGAGGTTGATCTCCGCGCCCGGAGAAACCGGCGCCGGCAGCGCCAGGACGGTCAGGACGGCCAGGACGGCCGGCACGGCCACCAGGATCCAGGACCGCGCCGGCGCACGCGCGGCCGCGACGCTCACCCGCCCAGGGGCTTCACCGCGCGCACCGTGACGCTGAACAGGCCCGCGGCTTCCCATCCGCGCTTGGAGAGCACCTCGACCGGCGCGAAGCCGGCTTCCGCGATGATCCGCAGGTAGTCGGCCTCGGGCAGGGCCCCTCCCACGCAGGCGCTCCACAGTTCCGGGGTCTTGAGTTCTTCAGGCAGGGGTCCCGCGCTCACGATGTCCGAGACCACGAGCCGGCCCCCGGGCCGCAGCACGCGGAAGGCCTCGGAGAACGCTGGGCGCTTGTCCACAAGCAGGTTGATGACGCAGTTGCTCACGATCACGTCGGCGCAGGCGTCGGGCAGCGGCAGGTGCTCGATCTCGCCCAGGCGGAACTCGACGTTCGAGGCGCCCAGGCGGGCGGCGTTGGCGCGGGCCCTCGCGATCATCTCCGGGGTCATGTCCACGCCGATCACCCGGCCACCCTGTCCCACGCGCTCGGCCGAAAGGAAAACGTCCAGCCCGGCGCCGCTGCCCAGGTCCACGACCGTCTCCCCTGGCCGCGGCGCCGCTGCCTCGACCGGCGCGCCGCAGCCCAACGATGGGCCGCAGTCAAGCGACGCGCCACGGCCAGGCGACGCGCAGCACTCCGACGGCGCCTCGCCTCCTCCACCTGCCTCGCCGCAGCACGACACACCGGCCGTTGCCGCGCGCGCGTAGCGCGCGCGTACCGCCTCACGGATTGCGTGCTCGTTCATCGCGACCTCCCCGGATCGGTTGTGCTCCAGCACCATCACCACGGACTGCTCGCACGCGCACTCGCCGAACTGACGCGA
>JBBIOM010000016.1:0-47641 GCA_037443365.1 Armatimonadota bacterium | reverse complement strand
AGCCCAGCACATCCGTGTCGCCGGGCGAGCCGCTCGACTGCCTGCGCAGGATCGTCTCGGTGATGCGCGAGCGGTGGTTGCCGGGGTCGAGCGGTGTGGGGTGGGCCGGCAGCGCCACCCGAATCGTCTTGGGCACGGGCGTCGCGGCAAGCGACAGTGCGACAATCAGCGGTGCCGCAAGGTGCAGCCATCCGGTCATGCCTACATTCCCCCTCTTCTTGGCGCGTCGCTCTTGCTTCGGGCGAGCATGTAGCCCAGCGCGCGTGACACCGCCAGCCCGGCTGCAACCACGGCGCCCGAAAGGGCGTCGGCGGAGTAGGCGTTCATGCGCGCGGTTGGCCCTGTTATGTTGATGCTGCCGATGACCTCACCGGAGGCGTCCCGCACGGGCGCCCCGACCGAGGTCGCCCCAGGGGTTCGCTCGCCGGTGGTAATGACGTAGCCGGTCCTGCGAGTCTCCAACACGGTCTCCCACAACCGAGCCGGGTCCGTGATCGTGTCGCAGGATGGCGCGCGCCGCGGCCCCGCTGTGCAGCGGCGAGCGCTGCCCCACCGCCCCCACGGAGCGCAGCTCGTGGACGCCTTCAACGGACGCGACGCAAAGGCGCTCGTTGCCGGCCAGCACGCTCAGGTTGACGGTCTCCCCGAACCGATGAGGCCCGAGCTCGATCTCGGCGGTGCGATGCGCGCGCGTCACGCATCCCCTCTCCTCCAGCGTCACGAGCAGTGGTATGATTCCCTTGGCCGTGCTAGGCGGGGAGCTAGCGGTTCCCTGTACCCGCAATCCGCTACAGCGGGGCTGAACTCCCGCCCAGAGGCGCCATCTCGTGGGGCCAGGCCTGTGCGCGCGGCGACGAGGGCCGGGTCCTGTGCAACGGGAACTGACCAACCCCGCCAGGCCCGGAAGGGAGCAACGGTACGTCAGCCGCCCCGTGTGCCGCAGGGAAACCTGACCTGAGCAGGCGGCATGGATACCGTCCGGGAGATGGTCGTCGAAGGCGGGTGCACGGCCATGTGTATTCCCGGCCGATCCCGAACCGGACCCGCATGAGTTGCGCAAGCGACGATGGCACGAGAGGAGGAGCCCTATGCGAGCGGTAATTGCCGCCCTGGTGCTGGCGGGCCTCACTTGCGCACCTCCCGAGGGGCTGGGTGCCGGTCAGGCGGAGAGCACGGCCGCGGAGGTGCACAGGTCCGCGACTGTCGTTGACCTGCACGCCGATACCCTCCTCGACATCCAGGCAGGACGGCGCACGCTCGGCGAACGGTCGGCGCGCGGGCACGTGGACCTGCCGCGCCTGCGCGAAGGCGGGGTGAGCGTCCAGGTCTTCGCCGCCTGGATCGCGCCTCAGGAAGCCCACAGAGGGGTAGCCAGGGCACTGGAGCTGCTCCGGGCCTTCCACACCGCGGCCGCGGCCAGCCCTGCGCAGGTCGGCCTCGCCACCACGGTGGAGGAGATCGAGCAGGCGCGCCGCTCCGGCAGGATCGCGGCGGTGCTGGCGCTGGAGAACGGCGGCGATGCGCTGGGGCGCGACCTCCGCACCCTCGACGAGTTCTATCGCCAGGGCGTGCGCATGCTGGGTCCGACCTGGAACACCAGCAACCCGCTGGGCGACGGCGTGCAGGGGCGCGACCACGGCGGCCTGACCGATCTGGGCCGGGCGGTGCTGCGGCGCATGGAGGAGATGGGCATGATCGTGGACGTGTCCCACCTCTCGGAGGCCACCTTCTGGGACACGCTGCGCGCCACGCGCGGGCCCATTATCGCGTCGCACTCCAACGCGGCCGCGCTCCGGCCGCACGTGCGCAACCTGACCGACGAGCAGTTGCGCGCCATAGCAGGGCGCGGGGGCGTGGTCGGCGTGAACTTCTGGCACGAGTTCCTGGGCGAGGCAACCCTGGAGCGCGTGCTGGACCACATTGACCACATGGTCAAGACGATGGGCGTCAACCACGTCGCCCTGGGCTCAGACTTCGACGGCATGCCGCAGACCCCGCGCGGGCTCGAGGACGTTTCGAGACTGCCGAACCTGACCGCGGGGCTGCTGCGCCGCGGCTACAACGCCGAGCAGATCCACAAGATCCTGGGCGCAAACGCCCTGCGCGTGTTCCGCCAGGTCTGGACCAGGTAGGGCCGGCGCTAGTCGCCAGCCGGAGGGTCTGGGGGCGCGTCCGGGGGCGCATCGGGAGGCGCGTCGGGAGGCGGCTCCTGCCCGGCGGCTTCCTCGCGGGCCCCACCTTCCTCGCGCGCCGCGCGCGGAGGCGTGAACCGCCGCAGCAGGTCTGCCAGCTCCTCCAGACGCCGGGCCACCAGGTAGTTGACCGTGCCCTCGGGGAAGTTCCCCTGATCGTCGGCCTCGCCCGCGGGCAGCCCCGTCAACACCTCGATGCCCTCATCTATCGAGCGCACCGCCCAGATGCCAAACCGGCCTTCACCAACTGCCGCTGCCACCTCGTCGTTCAGCATCAGGTTGCGCAGGTTCTGGTGGGGGATGAGCACACCCTGCCGGCCTGTCAACCCCAGCGCCTTGCAGGTGTAGTAGAAGCCCTCGATCTTCTCGTTGACGCCGCCGATCGGCTGGATCTCGCCCTTCTGGTTCACCGAGCCGGTGATGGCGATCCCCTGGTCTATCGGGGTGCCTGCCAGGTCGCTCAGCAGCGCGTACAGCTCGGTGGACGAGGCCGAGTCGCCCTCGACCTCCTCGTAGGTCTGCTCAAAGGTGATCGAGGCGTGCAGCGACAACGGGCGCCGTCGCGCAAACTTCCCGCCCAGGTAGGCCGACAGCGTCAAGACGCCCTTGCTGTGGATGCGCCCGGATAGCTGCGTCTCACGCTCGATGTTCACTACTCCCCGGCCGCCCACAAAGGTGCGCGCGGTCACGCGCGACGGCCTCCCGAAGGCGTAGTCGCCCAGCATCAGGACCGAGAGCCCGTTCACCTGGCCGGTTGCGGCACCGTCCACGCTTACCAGGATCTGCCCGTTGCGTATCAGGTCGCGGATGCGCTCCTCGATCCGGTTGCTGCGGCGTATCCGCTCCTCGATCGCGCGCACGACGTGAGGCGCCGAGACCACCTGGGAGCCCTCGGCCCTGGCCCATGCCGCGGCCTCGTAGATCACGTCCACCATCTCGTTGAACCGCATCGAGAGCCTGTATTGGTCGTCGGCGATGCGCGCGCTCTGCTCGAGCGTGCGTGCCACGGCGCCGCGGTCGAAGGGCAGCAGCCCCTGGCGGCGGCAGATCGTCCCGATCGCCTGCGCGTACTCGACCATGGACTCCCGGGTGCGCTCGACGTCCACATCGAAGTCGGCCTTGATCTTGAACAGCTTGGCGAAGTCGTCGTCGAACTGGTACAGGAGGTGATGGATCAGCGATGACCCTATGAGGATCACCTTCACGTTCAGGGGGACCGGTTCGGGACGCAGCGTCGCTGTCGCGAACATCCCGTACTGCTCGGCGATGTTCTCGATGCGCACCTCGCGGCTCTTCAGCATGCGCTTGAGGCCTTCCCACGAGAACGGCGCCACCAGCAGGTCGCGTGCCTGCACGATCAGGTAGCCGCCGTTGGCGCGGTGTATGGCCCCGGGCTTGATCATCGTGAAGTCGGTGACCATGGCGCCTAACTCGCCGCGGTACTCGGCCTTCCCGAAGAGGTTGTAGTAGGTGGGGTTCAGCTCGAGCACCACGGGCGCGCCCTGGGTCTGGCTGTTGTCTATCAGTAGATTTACCTGGTAGCGCGTGAACTCGGCGCGCCGCGGCAGGAACGGGAGCTGCGGCTGCTGGGCCGCCTCCTCCTTGAAGTCGTCGTGGCGCTCTACAACGTCGGCGAGGAAGGCGTCCAGCCACCCGACGATGCGCTCGTGCGCGGCGTAGCGCTGCTTGAGCGCCTCCACCGCGTGGCTGGCCACGGAGAGGACGGCCGAGCGTTCCAGCTCCTGAACGGCGTCCTTCGCCTCCCGCTCGATGACGCGCACCTTGCGCGTGGCGTCGCCCACGCTGTCCTGCAGCGCCCTGGCCCTGCGCTCCAACTCCTGGCGATGCGTGGCTGCGAGCTGGGCCAGCTGCTCGTCGGCCAGCGGCTCTCCCGACGGCGCGATCGGAATCGTCGCTATTCCAACAGGCGTGCGTTGGAGCGCGAAGCCCAGCCGCCGCGCCTCGGCCTCCAGGTCGCGCCAGATCGTGTTCGCCTGCTGCTCGAAGGTCTGAATGACCCCGCTGCGCTTGGCCTCAAACGTCTCGCTGGCGAACAGCTTGCGGATCGAGTCCTTCAGCTCGTCCAGCAGGCGCTCGGTCTCGCGCCGGAACCGCGACCCTTCGCCCGGTTGGAGCGGGATCGCCATGGGTTGGTCCGGCCGCTGGAAGTTGTGCACGTAGATCCAGTCGGAAGGCGCCTCCTGGGCGGCAGCGACCTGCGCCACCCGGCTCTGGGTATAGGTCGTGCGCCCTGTCCCGACGGGCCCGGCCACGAAGATGTTATAGCCGGGCTGAGCGATGGTAAGCCCGAAGTCGAGCGCCCGGACGGCCCGGTCCTGCCCCACGATGCTCTCCCCAGATGGGAGGTCGGCCGTGGTCTGAAAGGGCAGGTCGTCCGGCCGGCAGGTCCAGCGCACCTGGTCGGCGGGCACCCTGCGTCCGGCGCGGAGATCGCGGTTCCCTGCGTCATCTGCGATGGCCATGAGTGAAGCATTCGGGGGGTGAATGCCCCACTCCTATCGAATCGTGTCGGGGCAGGGATCCTGGAGGTGCTCGTCCCGGGGGCGCACCGGTCCTCCGGGCATCCGAAAGGCCAGGGAGGCAGGCGCATGGGAACCTATCTGCTGCTCAGCAACCTGACCGATGAGGGCGCCGAGACCATCAAGAAGAACCCGGCCAGGATAAAGGAGGTCAACCAGGAGGTCGAGGCCTGGGGGGCCAGGGTCCTGGCGCAGTATGCCGTGCTGGGTCCGTTCGACTTCGCCACGATCCTGGAAGCGCCCAGCGCGGAAGTCGTGGCGCGCGTCTCGATCGAGCTCGGCGCGCGCGGCAGCGTGAAGATCCAGACGCTGCCGCTCATCCCGATTGACACCTTCATCGCCTCGATGAAGCCCTGATGACCGACGTCGCGTTCATCGGGCACTTCGCCAGGGATCGCCTGGTCTTCCGCGGGGTCACGGAGATGGCGTCCGGGGGCGGGGTCTACTACGGAGCCATGGCGCTGCGCCGGCTGGGTTACGACGTCGCGGTCGCCACCCGCCTCCACCCGCGCGATTTCGGCCTCCTTGACGAGATGCGCAGCCAGGGGATCACCGTCTGGGCGTTCGCGGCACCCGAGACCACGGGCATCGAGAACGTCTACCCGGGCGAGGAGATGGACCGGCGGATCTGCCGGCCGATGGCGTTCGCCGGTCCGTTCTCCTCTGAGGAGATCCCGCGCCTGGACGCGCGCGTCACGATCATCACTCCCCTGATGGCCGGCGAGATCACACCCGACCTGGTGCGGGACCTGGTGGCGCGAGGGCCGGTCGGGCTCGACGTGCAGGGGTTCGTCCGGGTGCGCCAGGGCGATACGCTGGTGACCCAAGACTGGCCCGGCAAGGCATCCGACCTGGCCGGCGTCACGTTCCTGAAGTCCGATGACGCCGAGGCCGAGGTGCTCACCGGGCGAAGCAACCTCCGGGAGGCGGCCGAAGCCCTGGCCGCGCTGGGCCCGCGCGAGGTGGTGCTTACGCACGCGGGCGGGATCGTCGTTCGTGCGGGAGGAGAGTTGTTCGAGGCGGCCTTCACCCCGCGCGTGGTGCGCGGGCGCACCGGCCGGGGCGACACCTGCTTCGCCACCTACGTGGCCACGCGCCTGGACGCATCCCCGGGCGAGGCGTGCCGCTTCGCCGCCGCGGTCACCTCTTTGAAGATGGAGCACCCCGGCCCCTACCGCGGGTCGAGGACCGACGCGGAAGACATGCTGGCAGGGAATCCGCCCGACTGGCTGTAAGCAGGTAGGCAATCTGACCCGGAGGTGGAACGATGAAGGCTCGACGCATCGCCCTCATCCTGGCAGTCGCCCTCGTGGCGGGCACGCTCGTCCGGCCCGCCCCACTTCCTGCCCAGGCGCCGCTCAAGATCGGCTACCCGGTCTGGGTGGGATACGGTCCGCTGTTCCTCGCCGAGAAGAAGGGCTTCCTCAAGGAGCTCGGGACATCTGTCGAGTTCGTGCTGATGGAGGACACCAAGCCCCGGTATGTGGCACTCGCCGCCAAGCGCATTGACGGCCTGATGACGACGATCGACACGGTGGTCCAGCGCGTCAAGCCCGACCTCCAGATGGCCGCCGTACTCGCCATGGACGACTCCAAGGGTGGTGACGGCATCGTCGCGCGCAAGGAGATCGCCTCGATCAGGGACCTCAAGGGCAAGAAGGTGGCGTTCAGCGAGGGTTCGGTCAGCCACTTCTTCCTGGCCTTCCTCCTCAAGCAGGCCGGCCTCTCGCTTCGCGACATCACCGCGGTCAACATGACCGCCGGGGACGCCGGCGCCGCTTTCGTGGCCGGCAAGGTGGACGCGGCCGTAACCTGGGAGCCCTGGCTGACCAAAGGCAAGCAGGCGCCGCACGGCAAGATCCTGGTGGACTCATCGGCGACGCCCAACCTGATCGTGGACGTCCTGGTCTTCCGCAAGGACGTGATCAAGGCCCGCTCCAGGGACATGGCCAACCTCGTCCGGGCCTGGCACCGCGCGGTGGATTACTGGAAGAAGAACCCCGAGGAGAGCAACAAGATCATGGCCGAGGCGGTGGGCGGCTGGCTGAAGGACCCCAAGGTCTTCGCGGAAACGCTGACCGGCATCCGCTACTACGATCTGGCTGCCTCCCGGGAGTTCTTCGGAACGAAGGACAAGCCTGGGACCGGCTACAAGACAGCGCAGTTCGCCATTGACCTGTGGACCGGTCTGGGCAAGGCCGGGATGAAGGGGATCAAGGCGGCAGACATCCTGGATCCTTCGTTCATAGGGAAGTGAGACGCATCAAGCGGTGAATCGAGACCGACCCGGGCTGCTGGCCCGGCTGAGCGAGAACCTGCGGCCGCACGAGCCGATCTCCCGCGGCGCGTACCTTGCGGGCATCGGCGCGTCGGTCGCAGGGATCTTCGCGCTGTGGGCAGTCCTGACGTACGGCGGATTGGTCGCCCCGCTGTTTCTTCCCTCACCCTCCGACATCGTGCGGGCCGCGATCGCCCTGATCGCCGACGGCAGTCTGGCCGAGCACACCTGGGCCAGCGTCACCGTGATCGTGACGGGCTGGGCGCTCGCGGTGCTGCTGGCCGTGCCGCTCGGGATTCTCATGGGCACGCTGAAGTTCGTCGAGGCCCTGCTGGAGCCCGTGGTGGACTTCGTCCGCTACCTGCCAGTGAGCGCGATGATCCCGCTGTTGATCCTCTACATCGGGATCGGCACCGCGCAGAAGGTGGCGGTGATCTTCATCGGCACCTTCTTCCAGTTGATCCTGTTGATAGCGGACGTGTCGGCCAGCGTTTCGCGCGACCTGCTCGACAGCGCCTACACGCTGGGCGCCCGCCGCGCCGACGTGCTGGGGCGCGTGCTGCTGCCGGCCACGTTGCCCGGGGTGATGGACAACCTGCGCATCACGATGGGCTGGGCCTGGACCTACCTGATCGTCGCCGAGCTGGTGGCGGCCAATCGAGGACTGGGGTACATGATCCTGGACGCCGGGAGAGGGTTGTTCACCGACCGCATCTTCGTGGGGCTGTTCACCATCGGGCTGCTGGGGTTCCTCTTCGACATGACCTTCAAGCGATTGCACCGGCTGTTGCTGCCGTGGTCGCCGAGAATCTGAAGCTCGCCATCCGCGGCCTCTGCGTCGTCTTCACCCGCCGGAGGGGCGGCAGCGTCACCGCTGTGGAGAACCTGGGCCTTCTGGTGCGCGACGAGGAGTTCGTCTCGATCGTCGGGCCGTCGGGCTGCGGCAAGTCAACGCTGCTGCGCATCGTGGCCGGCCTGATCCGGCCGGCCTCCGGCGAGGTGCTGCTGGACGGCCGTCCGGTCGAGGGCCCGGGCGCCGATCGGGGCATGGTGTTCCAGTCCTACACGCTGTTTCCGTGGCTCACGGTGCAGGGCAACGTGGAGTTCGGCCTGCGGCTGCGCGGGCGGCCGGCGGAGGAGCGGGAGGAAGTCGCGCGCCGATACCTGGACCTGGTGGGCCTGCGGGGCACCGAGTCGGCATATCCCAAGGAGCTCTCGGGCGGCATGCAGCAGCGCGTTGCGATCGCGCGCGCCCTGGCCAACGAGCCGGCCATCCTGCTGATGGACGAGCCCTTCGGCGCGCTGGACGCGCAGACGCGCTCGGTGATGCAGGAGTTGCTGCTGCGGGTCTGGGAGCAGACGCACAAGACGGTGCTGTTCGTCACGCACGACATAGAGGAGGCGATACTGCTCTCGGATCGGATCTACGTGATGACCGCGCGACCGGGCCGGATCAAGACCGAGGTCACGGTCGCGCTCCCCCGGCCCCGCGATGTCGGCGTGATGGACACGACCGGGTTCATCGCGCTGCGCCAGCGCGTGCACGGCCTGATACGGGAGGAGACGCTGCGGATGCTGGGAGAGGAAGGCGGCTTGCTAGAGCGCGGCGATCGCCTCTGACAGGATGCCCAGCCCCTCCTCGAGAGCCTCCCGGCTCACGGTAAGCGGCGGTGTGAGTCGCAAGACGTGCCCTGACTGCCCGGCCGGATAGAGGAGCAGGCCGCGGCGCAGGCATTCCTCCTGGACGCGGCGGACCGCGCCGCCGTTGGGCGCGCCGCCAGTGGCCGGATCCACGAACTCTAGCCCAATCATCAATCCCCTTCCCCTGACGTCTCCTATGAACGGCGACCGCCGCGCGATCTCGCCGAGCCGGTCCATTGCTTCCCCGCCGCGCGCGCGAACGTTGTCAAGTACTCCCTCCTCGCGGAATACCTCGAGCGTGGCGATCGCGGCGGCGCACGATACCGGGCTGCCGCCAAACGTCGTCCCGTGCGAGCCAGGACCCCAGCGCCGCATCATCTCCGGGCTGGCGGCCACCGCGCCCAAGGGAAAGCCCGAAGCGATGCTCTTGGAGAGCGCCATGATGTCGGGGGTGACGCCGAACGTCTCGGCGGCGAACATCGCGCCGGTGCGTCCGAACCCGGTCTGAACCTCGTCGAAGACGAGCAGGATGCCCCACCGGCTGCACACGTCGCGGAGCCCGGGCAGGAACTCAGGGGGCGGCGCCACGAAACCGCCCTCCCCCAGGATCGGCTCCACGATGAGCGCCGCGACATCCTCGGGATGCACCACGTAGCGGAACAGCCTGTCGAGCGCATCAAGGGGCTCGCCGCAGCAGATGGATCCTGCCCGGTGCGGGCAGCGGAAGCAGTACGGGAACGGCACGTGATAGACCGAGGGCAGCAGCGGCTCGTAGCGGCGGCGGTACCTGGCGTTCGACGCGGTGACCGAGAGCGAGCCGAGCGAGCGGCCATGGAACCCGCCGATGAAGGCCACGATGCCCGCCCGGCCCGTGATGTAGCGGGCCAGCTTGAGCGCGCCCTCGACCGCCTCGGTGCCGCTGTTGCACCAGAAGAAGGCGTCGAGGTCACCCGGTGTGATCCTGCCCAGTTCCTCGCTGAGGCGCAGCACCGGATCGTGCACCACCAGGCCCAGGGCGCCGTGGATGAGCCGGCGCATCTGTGCTTCTGCCGCGGCGACGACGCGCGGATGGCAGTGCCCCAGGTTGCACGCGCCGAATCCGGACACGAAGTCGAGGTAGCGCCGGCCGTCCAGGCCAAAGAGATAGGCGCCTTCGCCGCCTGCAACCGGAAGGTTGGGCCAGTCCTCGGAGAGGTTGGCCGCGATCAGTTCGCGCATGCGAGCCACGCGGCCCGCGAAGGCCGCGACCTCGTCGTGCATGCTGCACCTCGCTTCCCTGGCTTCCTGGTCGCCTGGCCCACGTGCCACCGCACTGTTTCCCATTACACTGCGGCGGCATGGGTTCCTGCGGCCGGCTGCTGAACCCCGCCGGTGTTTGTGCTAACCTGTGCGTAAGGGGTGGCGAGGCGCGGATGGCAGGAACAATGCATGTGCGTGTAGGCCGGCTGCTGCTGGCGGGGGTTGCGGTGGCCGCGGGCGGCATCGCCTACGCCGCCGCCACCTCCATGACCGCCCAGCAGGCGCCTCCTCCGGCCCAATCGCTCCCGGAGATGCGCGAGTTCATCCCGCTGCCCGGACCCGGAGGCGAGCGAGCGCAATCCCAGCAGGGTGAGTGCGAGCCCACGATCCTCTTCTACCACGAAGGCCAGCTCTACCAGCTGCGCCCCGGCCCGCAGGACGAGCGGGGCCTGCCGGGCGCTCCGCCGGAGTTCTACCGGATGAGCCCGTACCAGGGCCCACGCCTGTAGCGCACGCGCGGGACCGTGGCCGGCGCAGCATCCATCCGCGCAGACAAAGGAGCGGCGGCCATCATGCCGCTCCTGCTCATTCTCACAGGATTCGAGATAGGCGTCTCGGTCTTCGGCCCGCTCCTGCCGCAGGTGCAGCGGGAGTTCGGTGTGTCAGCGGGCAGCGTGGCACTGGCGCTGTCGCTGTACCACGGGGTCAGGCTGCTCGTGAACGTGCCCATGGGCCGACTCGTGGCCCGCTCGGCCCTGCCCGTGGTGCTGGCCTCAGGCGGCGCGATCCTGGCCGCGGGCGCGGTCGTCGTGGCCCTGGCGCCCTCGTTTGCGGTCGTGCTGGTCGGCCGTGGAATCATGGGGGTGGGGTCCGCGCTGTTCTTCCTCACGGTTCAGTACTGGATCTCCAAGGTCGCCACGTTCGACAACAAGGCGCGGCTGTTCAGCTACCACCAGGTCGCGGCCCTCACAGGGACGGCGCTGGGACCGGCCCTGTCCGGCGGGGTGGCCGGCTGGCTGTCGTGGCGCCACTCGCTGGCGCTCGCGGTAGTGGCTGGAATCGCGACGCTGGCGGCGGGCCGCCGCCTGGCGGATCCCTCGTCCGCGCGTCCCCTTGCACCGGCGCGAGTTGAATCCCAGGGCGCCGATGGTCTGGATGCCCGCGGCATCCTCGGTCCCGGCATCATCATGATGGCGCTGTTCTTCTTTCACGGCGGGGTCATAGCCACGCTTATCCCGCTCTTCTCCGCGCGCGAGGTGCATCTGGGACCGGCGGCGATCGGCCTCATCCTGATGATAGGCACGATCCAGCGGTTCGGCGCGGCGCTGGGGGGCGGCCACCTGGCCAGCCTGTTTGGCACGCGGCGCGTGATCCTGACCGGCCTCGCGGCATTGGGGCTCTCGGTGCTGAGCTTCGTGGGCGTGGGCTCGCCTCTGGGAGTGGTGCTCGCGGTTTGCCTGGTCTCGTGGACCAACCTGGGAGGCAGCCTGGTGGTCGCGCTCATCACGGACGTCGTCCCTGAAAGGCGGTGGGGAGTGGCGCTCGGGATCAACCGCGCGCTGGCGGACGTTGGCGCGATGGTGGCGCCGCTGCTGATCGGGTTCGTGATAGACCACCGCGGATTCAACGCGGCCTTCATCGCGGCCGCGGGCGTGCTGCTCGCGGCCACAGGCCTGGCCGCGGTGCTGACCGCAACTGGGCCGGCTTCCAAGGCCGGCCCGGTCGTTCACGATGCCTCCTAGCAACCGCATCGCGGCTGACGCGGCGGCAGGGCGCCGGGCGTTCGATCTGCTGGTGCGTGACGTGCAAGTGGTGAACGTGTTCACAGGCGAGGTGCTGCCCGGGCACATCGGCATCGCCGGCGGGCTGTTTGGCCGCATCTTCGCGCGCCAGGACCCGCTCCCTGCGGCGCGACAGGTCCTTGAAGGCCGCGGGCGGTTCGCCGTCCCAGGGCTGGTGGACTGCCACCTACACTTTGAGAGCACGATGGTCCTTCCGCCGGCCTTCGCCGAGGCGGTTGTTCCGCTGGGCGTGCTCACGGTGACGCCCGATCCGCACGAGATCGCGAACGTGATGGGGCTGGATGGGATACGCCTCCTGCTCGAGCAGAGCCGAGGGTTGCCGCTGGACGTGTTCATGCAGATCCCATCCTGCGTCCCGGCGACCGGGCTGGAGACCTCGGGCGCGAGCATCGGGCCCGAGGATGTGGCGGAGGCGCTGGGCTGGGAAGGCGTGGTAGCGCTTGGCGAGGTGATGGACTATCCGGCGGTGATCGCCGGAGACCAGCGCATGGCCGCGATCCTCCAGGCGGCCACAGAAGCCGGAACCGTCATCGAAGGCCACGCGCCCAACCTGACCGGGGCGGACCTGGCCGCGTTCGTCGCCTCTGGGATCGGCTCCGACCACACCCTCGTGACGCCCGAACTCGCGCTGGAGCGCCTGCGCTGCGGCATGACGCTGGAACTGCAGGAGAAGTCGCTCTCGCGCGAGACGCTGGCCGCGGCCCAGGGTGCGGCCCGCGCCCTCAACCTCTGCCTGGTCACAGATGACGTGCCCCCTGACGACCTGCTGGCGCGCGGGGGGCTCGACCTCGTGCTGCGCGAGGCGATTCGCATGGGGCTGGACCCGGTCGAGGGCATCCGCGCGGTCACGCTGGCACCGGCCCGGAGAATGCGGCTCTACGACCGCGGGGCGATCGCGCCAGGGCTGGTGGCGCATCTGGTGCTCGTCGGCAGCCTGGAGGAGTTCCGGGCCGATGAGGTCTTCTCGCGGGGCGTGCTCGTGGCCGAGGGCGGACGCCTCCTTCCCGGAGCGATCACGCCGCGGCCCGCGCCGGCCGACGCGCTTGGGACGGTGCGCATCAAGGCGCCGGGGATCGAGCGCTTCCGCCTGCCATCACCCGGACGCGCTGCCACGAGCGGGGCTGTGCGCGTCCGGGTGATCGAGATGAACCTGGTCAACACGCACACGCGTCCCGCGCAGGCTTCGCTGCGGCTCAGGGACGGACACCCGGACTGGGAGGCGAGCGATCTGTGCCTGGCCGCGGTGTTCGAGCGCCACGGCCGCGCGGGGAGCGTTGGCTACGGGCTGGTGCGAGGCGCGCTGCGCGAGGGCGCGGTCGCGACCACCTGGGCGCACGACAGCCACAATCTGCTGGTGATCGGGCGAACTGCCGCCGAGATGACCGCGGCGGCCCGCTGGGTGGTCGAGCAGGGCGGTGGCATGGCCGCGGTGCGCGGGGCAGAGATGCTGGCGGGCGTGCCGCTCCCGGTGGCCGGGATAGTATCCGACCAGCCGGTCTCGGTTGCAGGACCGCTGGTTCTGCGGTTCCGCCGCGCGCTCGCAGACCTGGGGTTCGGGCACCGCTCCCCTATCATGACGCTTGGAGTGCTGACCCTGGCGGTCAGCCCGGAGATCAAGCTCACCGACCGCGGGCTGGTGGACGTGGCCCGCGGACGCCTGGTAGATCTCTTCATCCCGGAGGATGAGCCGTGAGCAGCGAACTCCCTCAGCGCCACCTGAAGGTGACTCCCGGTGCCGTGGCACGCACGGTGCTGATTCCCGGGGACCCGGCGCGGGCCGAGCGCATCGCGCGGCGGTTCGACCGCGCCCGCGAGGTGATCCGCAACCGCGAGTACCTCGGCTACACCGGCGAGGTGGACGGGGTCCCCATATCTGTCTGCTCGACGGGCATCGGCGGACCCTCCGCCTCCATAGCCGTGGAGGAACTGTGCAACCTGGGAGCGGACACCTTCATCAGGGTGGGCTCGGCCGGCGGCAGGCAGCCCGAGATGGACATCGGGAGTCTGGCCATCGTGACCGCCGCCCACCGGGACGAGGGCACGGCGCTCGCCTACCTGCCGCTGGGGTTCCCGGCGGTCGCGGATCTCGCGGTGACGGTGGCGCTCGTTGAGGCGGCGCGCGCGCTGGGGCGCGAGCCGTACGTCGGCGTGGCCACGACGCGCGACGCCTTCTACAGGAAGGATCCTGCGCTGACAGAGTTGCTGACCACGCAGGGGCGCGTTGTGGCCGCGGAGCAGGAGTGCGCCACGGTGTTCATAGTCAGCCACGTGCGCGGGGCCCGGGCCGGCGCGGTGCTGGCAACCGACTCGAACATCCTGCGGGAGAAGCTCCCCCCGGAGGAGGCCGAGCGCAGGTTCAGGGAAGGAGAGGCCGCCGCGATAGAGGTGGCCATCGAGGCGGTGCGCCGGCTGGCGCGCGGTTGACGAAGCCAAGGCGAGGGAGGCGGAGAGGATGTCCACGGAAGGGCGAGGCGGAGTAGATGATCTGATGAGCAGGTTCTCGGAGTTGCAGGGCAAGGCCACGGCCAGGTCCGTCTTCGGGGAGCCCATCGTGGTGGACGGCCGGACGATCATCCCGGTTGCCCAGGTACGCGCCATGATTGGGGTGGGCATGGGGAAGGGCACCACGCCGAAGCCCGAGGGTATTGGCGGCGAGGGCGGCGGTGGCGGCATCACCGTGCGCCCGATCGCCATCGTCGAGATCGCCGGCCAGGAGACAAAGGTGAAGCCGATCCCGGACGTGACGCGCCTGGCGCTCGCGGGCATGGCGCTCGTGGCCTGGAACGTCTTCTGGATCACCTACACGATCAGGAAGGCGGTGGGGAAGAAGCAGTAGCCCGGGCGACCAGATGCGAGCGGAGAGGTTCGCGGACCTCGATATCGTCCATCCTGTCGGGATGTAGGGGCCGGTCTTCGTAGACGACGGTTACCAGATCGTTGAGCGCAGCGGCCCGCCGGATGGGAGGTATGGCCTGCTGCAGGTGGTACGGATAGCTGTACTCGGGCGGAAGCATGCGGATCCGCTCGGGCTCGAGCGAGGCCGCGATGATCGCGCTGAGTACGGCCTGGTGCAGAAAGACCTGATGGGCTCTGTCGCCGCAAGCCGCCGCCTGGAACTCCCGGTCGCCGACGAGCGGCTCGAACACTTCGAGCCACCGGCGGAACAGCCCCCTGGACGGATTCACCGCCACCGCGTGGGTGTTGAAGTACGCCCGGATGCGCGCGCCTTCGACGAACGACTCCACCCTGATCCGCGGCTCTCCTGCGCCGACCGCCTCGTAGACCCGTTTCCAGAAGCCATCCACCGGATCCGTCTCCAGGAGCCCGATGTTCCTGAGGTGCACGGGCCTGACAGCCGCGTCATACCCTTCGCCCAGATCGAACAGCCGGGGTGGCCGGACGGTGAGGGTATCGGGGCTGAGCCAGACGAGCGACCGGACGGCCGGCCCAGCCCTCTCCTCGGCCCTGGCGCAGGCAGCAACCTTCGCGCCGAGCACGTAGCGCCGCACGGCCTGCGGCGCGTCCAGCGGCAGCACCGTGACGCCCGGACCCTCCAGGGCGCCGCAGGGCGCGCCCAGAGGGTCCGCCTCATACAGCCAGACCGGGCAGCCGCCCAGGGAGCCCCCGAAGGTCCGGATGCTCTCAATCAACAGGCGGACGCACAGCCTCTCCTCGACCGTGCCGGCAAGCGTCACAACGACCGGCCGGTCGGCAGAACCGCCGCAGGGCATCTCTGGCTCTAGCGCCCTCCCATCAGATCGAACAGGATCTGCGCGAACTTGGTGTTGTCCATGTAGCCCCTAAAGCGTTCTGCCCCGACCCCGATCGCCGCGACCGGCACCGGGATGTGGGTGTGACCGGTGGATCCCCAGTAGACGAGCGTGTGCTCGGCGAGCATCATGCCGAACGCGCTCTGCCTTATGCGCCGCGCAAGGGCGGCGTTGATCATCTCGTTGCGCAGGATGTGCTGTCGGTAGCGCTCGTGCATCACCAGTCCCGGGTAGGATTCGCTGATGACCCTGTCCAGGTCCGCGGCGGTCGGGCGCGCGCCGAGCCGCGTCGAGGCGGTGTTGACCGAGGTCCGGGCCACGCGGGCCGCCGCCAGGTGCGCGGCGGTCGGGTAGACGCGGTCGGCGCTGGCGGCATGCGACAGGCTACGCTGGGCGTAGGTCAGCCCGGGCGCGGCCGTGTCGTGGTCGGAGGTGACGATCAGCAGGGTCTCCTTCGGGTGCGCCAGGTAGAAGCCGTAGGCCAGCCTGACACCGCGCTCGAACTCCTCGAGCGCCGCCAGCGTTGCGGGAAGATCGTTGTCGTGCGTCGCCGCGTCGGTGTTCTCGTTCTCGAGCATGGCAATGAACTTGCCCGGGCTGGATTTCATGACGCGAAGGACCGCGGCCACCATCTCCGCGTAGGAGGGCTCATCAGGATCCCGCTCGATCTCGAAACTCAACGCGCCCATATCGAAGAGCCCGAACACCTTGCCGCCGGTTGTCTTGCGCAGCTCGTCGCCTGTCGCGACGACCGAGTACCCGCGCGCGCGCAGTTCGGCGAGGAGGTCTCTGCCGTCGGTCCTCTCGCCGCCGGCGGCCTTGGGCACGAAGGCGCCCCTGCCGCCGCCGAGCACGATCGTCGGCTCCAGGGCGACATACTGCTCGGCGATCAGGTGCGCATCCCTGCGCGACTCGGCGTGGGCCGCGAAGGCGCCGGGCGTGGCGTCCCATACCGCGTCGGTCGAGACCAGCCCTATCCGGTAGCCCCTGTCCTTGGCGGCCTCGGCCAGGTTGCGCACGGGCTGCTTGTTCGGCGTCATCCCGATCATGCCGATGTTGGTCTTGTACCCGGTGAACATGGCCGTGGCCGCGGCCGCGGAGTCGCACACCAGGGCCTGGGCGCAGGTGTGTATCATCAACCCAAGGTTGTTGGCCATGATGACGTCGGTGGTGATGAAACCCTTGCGCAATACCTCCTTGTGGTAGAGGCGGCCCAGCTCAAACGTCCCGGGGCCCGCGCCGTCCGCGAACATGATGATGATGTACTTGGGCGATCCGGGCTCCGAGGCGAAACCGATCGCCCCGAACGAGGTGAGCATGACAGCCAGGGATACCAGAATCGCGAGCGTCGTCGTGCGCCGGCGTTGCACGGCAGTCAACCCTCCTCTTCGTCGAGCACTACTATCCCTGCAGGGACGACCCATTCTTCGCTGGGCCACCGGCGGAACACCTTCCACTTGGAGACAGGTAGGGCCTTTCTATCATCAAATCCTGACGCGGGGATCGCCCCGCCTGTCGTAGGGGGCTGGGGGTCGCCCGTGGAAGATGTGCCAGGATCCAGCGCACGCCCCAAATAGAGAGCCGCATGCTATCGCGCACGGAGGAGGCCCCCAGATGGAGCGTAAGGTCACGGTGTTGGTTCGTCAGGCAGGGCTGGGCGTAACCCAGCCCGACAACATGGCGTTCGGTGTGGAGATGTTCGATCGTTTCCTACACGCCGTCGAGGGTGAGGCAATCAGGCCAACTGCCATGTGCTTCTATACCGAGGGTGTCAAGCTGGTTTGTGATGGCTCGCAGGTTGTCGCGAGTCTGCAACTCCTGGCGGGAATGGGAGTGCGCCTGTTAGTATGCGGAACATGTCTTGCACACTTCAACTTGTCCGACAGGGTTGCGGTTGGCGAAGTGGTTGGAATGAAGGACATCGTCGGCCTGCTGATGGAAGCCGACCACGTCATCACGGTGTAGGGCCTTTGCCAGAGCGCGTTACAACAAGCCCGCGCATGCAGGATATACAGCGGCGGGGCGAAGAGCGACCGTTAACGACCCGGGGGTGATCAGTGATGCGTGTAGGCTTGGTGCAGATCGGGCCGGCGCCGGACGTGGCGGCCAACCAGGCCCGGGCGATTGAGTTGGCAGCCGAGGCCGGAGATAAAGGAGTGGATCTGCTGGTCTTCCCCGAGACGTACATGTACCAGCGGCCGGCAGACCTGACCACGCCGCTTGGCCAGATCGCCGAGCCGATTGACGGGCCGTTTATCCAGGCGATTGCAGACGCCGCACGGAAGCACGGGCTGCACCTGGTCGTCGGTATGCTGGAGAGGGCCCCGGGCGAGACCAACAGGGCCTACAACACCGCGGTGCTGCTCTCGCCCGAGGGCAACTGCCTGGCCGCCTACAGGAAGGTCCATCTCTACGACGCCTTCAGCGGGCGGGAGTCGGACTGGATCGTACCGGCCAGCGCGCCGCCTCCCGTGGTTGAAACCCCGCTGGGACACCTCGGGCTGCAGATCTGCTACGACGTGCGCTTTCCCGAGTGGTCCCGGCTGCTGGCCCTGGGCGGTGCCGAGGTCATCGTGGTGCCGACATCATGGGTAAGTGGTCCGCTCAAAGAAGATCACTGGGTCACGCTGGTACGCTCCAGGGCGATCGAGAACACGTGCTGGTTCATCACGGCGAATCAGGTCCGACACGACCGCATCGGCCGATCGCTTGTGGTTGACCCCATGGGCGTAATCGTGGCAGACGGCGGCGAAGAGCAGGGGCTCATCGTGGCCGAGGTGGACCTTGACCGGGTGCGCCGGGTGCGTGAGAAGAACCCCTCGCTGCGGCACAGACGGCCGGAGCTCTACGGCATGGTTGCCGGTCCACTTCGCAATACCTCTCTGGGGTAGAGCCGGCCTACGGTATCCTCACCTTCTGCGTCAGGAGCACCTTCGGCTCCAGCTGTCTGCCCGTGATGGGCTCAACACCGGCGCTGTAGACGGTGATCTCGTACTCCCCCGACGCAAGATTGGTGAGGTTGGCCTCGATCTGAGAGAAGCACATGCAGCGGCACCCGTCGCCTGTCCAGAACTCGGTCAGTGCGATCCGCCTCTTCTGGATCTGCCTGCGGACCACAACCATCCGGCAGCACAGGTGCGTGTCCGCCCTTGAATAGCGGATTCCGCGCCCGACGACCCCGATCGCCGGCCCAACGATCTCCTGAGGGAAGCGCGTCTTCGAGGGCATGCCCTACCCCTCTGACGTGACCCTGTTCGTGAGAGTTCCAATCCCCTCGATCTCGATCGAGACCTCGTCGCCCGGCTGAAGCGGCCCGACGCCGGAAGGGGTCCCGGTGGCGATGATGTCCCCGGGCTCAAGCGTCATGATGCGTGACGCCATCGCCACGAGCATCGGGACGTCAAAGGCCAGTTCCCGGGTTGACGAGTCCTGCCTGACAGTCCCGTTGACGCGCGTCACCAGGCGCAGGTTCGAGGGGTCAATGTGCGTGGCGACAACAGGCCCGTATGGAGCGAACGTATCAAAGCCCTTGGCGCGAAACCACTGCCCCTCCACGTTCTGGATGTCCCGGGCGGTGACGTCGTTGAAGATGGAGTAGCCCAGGATCACCGAGCGCACGTCCCCAAGACGGATGTTGCGGCATCTCCGGCCGATCACCACGGCCAACTCGCCCTCGTACTCGAGCCGCCTGGTCTCGCACGGGTAGACAATGGCATCGCCGTGCGCCAGCAGCGCGCTCGGGGGCTTGAAGAAGAACAGCGGCTCCGCGGGCAGTTCCCGGCCCATCTCGCGCGCGTGGTCCCTGTAGTTGAGTCCAACGCAGATGATCTTGCTGGGCGTGGAGGGCGTGGAGAACCGGGCATCAGCGACCGGGATCCTGCGGCCGGAGGCCGTTATAACCGACGATCCGTCGATCGTTGCTTCTTCGATGCTATCCCCGGCGAACACGCGCGCGTGAAGCGACATGGCTTTGCCTCCAGATGGCACGAGTTGTTCGTGCATTGTTCGACGGGGTTGGCGGGCTTCCCCGCAAAGCGGGTCTGTCGTTGCTATACTGAAGGGGATTCAGCCCAACACCTCCGCAGGAGGAATCCCCGGATGCGCCTTGGCGTAGTCTTCCCCCAGACCGAGATAGGCAGCGATCCCGCCGTTATCCGCGACTTCGCGCAGGCCGCCGAGACGCTGGGCTTCCGCCACCTGGTGGCCTACGATCACGTGCTTGGCGCCGATACCGCCAACCGGCCCGGATGGCTTGGATACGATATGGACGATCCCTTCCACGAGGTCTTCGTGCTCTTCGGCTACCTGGCCGGCGTCACGCGGCGGCTCGAGCTCGCCACCGGGATTATCATCCTGCCGCAACGCCAGACCGCGCTGGTCGCCAAGCAGGCGGCCGAGGTGGACGTGCTGAGCGGCGGCCGCCTGCGGCTGGGCGTGGGGCTCGGATGGAACCCTGTGGAGTACGAGGCGCTGGGATTGGACTTCGGCAACCGCGGCTCCCGCATCGCAGAGCAGGTGAGGGTGCTGCGGGCGCTGTGGACCCAGGAGATCGTGACCTACCGGGGGCGGTGGCACACGATTGTCGAGGCCGGCCTGAACCCGCTCCCTGTGCAGCGGCCGATTCCTGTTTGGATGGGGGGCGCGTCGGAAGCAGCGCTGCGGCGGGGCGCCCGGATCGCCGACGGCTGGTTCTTCGGTGGAGGCCTGCCCAACCCGTACAGGCGCGGCCCCGCCAGGAAGCCGGGGGAGCTCGTTGATTCCCTGCGTGCGCACCTCCGGGCCGCGGGGCGCGACCCTGCCTCGTTTGGCATCGAGGGGCGCGTGGCCGCGGGTGGGGACACGCCCGCGGACTGGCGGCGCCAGGCCGAGGAGTGGCAGACGCTGGGCGCCACGCACCTCTGCTTCGTCACGATGCGCGCGGGCCTGGAGGCGCCCGATGATCACATCGAGGCGGTGCGCAGGTTCCGTGACGCCGTGGGCGACTTGATGTGAGGCACACGCCGCGCCCCCAGGTGGCAGAGCGCGGTGTGCCCTTCCCCGGCATGCACCGGCGGCGGGAACTCACGGCGGCATATCTCCACCGCGACCGGGCAGCGGGGGTGAAACGCGCAGCCCGGAGGCGGCGCCACAGGTGAGGGCACGTCACCCGGAAGGATGATCCGGCGGCGCAACCTGGCGAGACGCGGATTGGGAACCGGGGTGGCCGAGAGTAGGGCCTCGGTGTACGGATGCACGGGCCGACCGAAGACCGCCTCGGTGGGGCCCTCTTCAACGATCCGCCCCAGGTACATCACCACGACGCGACGCGCCACCGAACGCACCACGGCCAGGTCGTGGCTTATGAACAGGTAGCCGACGCGCCGCTGCTGCTGGAGGCGCTGCATCAGCACGAGGATCTGCGCCCGCACGGAGAGGTCGAGCGCCGAGACCGGCTCGTCGGCGATGATCACTGCGGGATCAACCGCCAGCGCGCGGGCCACGTTGATCCTCTGCCGCTGGCCGCCCGAGAGTTGGTGGGGAAAGCGCCCGAGGAACACCCCCGGGGGCTCCAGGCCGACCTCGACCAGCAGATCGGCCGCTGCATCACGGCGCGCTCCAGCAGGCACCCCGCGCACGGAGAGCGCCACCTCGAGTATCCGCGCCACGGTCTTGCGGGGATTCAGGGAGGCCTGCGAGTCCTGAAACACCATCTGCACGCCGTACCGGAACTCCCGCCGGGATTCGCCGGCGAGGGCCGAGAGCGCCTGCCCGCGATAGTGCACCTCGCCCGATGTGGGGGTCTCCAGCCCGGCCAGCATGCGGCCCACCGTGGTCTTACCCGATCCGGACTCGCCCACGAGCGCCAGGGTGTCACCCTCGGCCACGCCCAGAGAGACGCCCTCCACGGCGCGCACCCAGGCGCGCACGCCCGTGAAGGTCCGCCCCCATGGAAACCGCTTCGTCAGATCGCGCGCTTCCAGGATCACGGCGCGGCCCCGCTCGCGTGGAGCCAGCACTCGACGATGTGATCCTCCCCGAGGCGGAACGCCGGAGGGTCCTCGACCCGGCAGCGCTGCATCACGGCCGGACATCGGGGATGGAACCGGCACCCGCGCGGCAGGCGGGCCAGGTCAGGCACCGCTCCCTCCAGCACCCGGGTGATGGGTCGGGCCTCGTCAATGCCCAGCGTGGCGGCCAGCAGACCCTGTGTGTAGGGATGCCCCGGGGACGCGAAAAGCACCTCGGCCGGTGCCGACTCGATGATCCGTCCGGCGTACATGACGTGCACCGTCTCGCAGATCTCGGCCACGACGCCCAGATCGTGCGTGATCAGAAGCAGCGCCATCCCCATCTCGCGGCGAAGGCGCCCGAGCACGTCCAGGACCTGCGCCTGGATGGTCACGTCCAGGGCCGTTGACGGCTCGTCGGCGATCAGCAGCGCGGGCCGGCACACGATCGCCATGGCGATCACGGCCCTCTGGCGCATACCGCCCGAGAGCTCGTGGGGGAAGCGGCGGTAGGTCTCGCCGGGGTCGGGCAGGCCGACCAGGGCCAGTGCCTCGACCGCCTTGGCCCGCGCCTGCTCCCAGCCGTGGCGCACCGCGTACGCCTCGGCCACCTGCTGCCCGACCGGCAGCACCGGATCGAGGTACGTGGTCGGATCCTGGAAGATCATCGCAACCTCGCCGCCGCGCACCCGGCGCATCTCCTCTTCGGTGAGGGAGAGCAGCTCGCGCCCGGCAAGCGTGATCCGGCCGCGCACGATGCGCGCGGCCTGCGTGGGGAACAGGCGCAGGATCGAGAACCCCGTCATCGTCTTGCCTGATCCGGACTCGCCGACCAGGCCCGCGGAGGCTCCCGGAGCAAGAGACAGCGATACGCCGTCAACCGCGCGCACCACGCCCCTGGGCGTCGGGATGTGCGTGTGGAGGTCCTCAATCAGCAGGAGAGGTCCGCTCGCGCTCACGGCCCTTCACACATCGAGCCGGGGGTTGGCCGCGTCGTTGAGACCGTCGCCCAGCAGATTGAACCCCAGCACCGCCAGCGAGATGCCCACACCCGGAAACACGCTCATCCACCATGCCTCGCGCAGGTGGGCCTGCGCGTTGTTCAGCATCATCCCCCACGACATCAGGTTGGGATCCCCCAGACCGAAGAAGCCCAGGCTGGCTTCGAGCAGTATGGCGCCGGCCACATCCAGGGTCCCGATCACCACCACCGGCGCCAGCACGTTGGGCAGTATCTCCGAGAAGATGATGCGGGCGTTGCGCAGCCCGAGCACGCGCGCGGCGTCCACGTAGGCAGCGCCGCGCAGCGCCATGACCTGGCCGCGCACGACGCGCGCGGCCTGTGGCCAGGAGAGAATCCCTATCACGGCGATAAGCTTCCACAGGCCACTGCCGAAGAGCGCAACCACGAGCAGCGCCAGCACGAACCGCGGGATCACCTGGAACAGCTCGGTGATGCGCCCCAGGACCGCGTCCGTCCAACCCCCATAGAAGCCGGCCAGCGAGCCGATGAGTACACCGAGGAGCACCGCGGTGGCGGCGGCGCAGACGCCGACGGTGAGCGAGACGCGGCTCCCCCAGAGCACGCCGCTATAGATGTCGCGCCCCAGGTTGTCCGTCCCGAGCGGATGCCCTGGCGTCCCGGGGTGATTGAGCGCGGCCATGGAGGTGGTCTGAGGGTCGCGCGGCGCAAGCAGCGGCGCGGCCAGGGCGACTGCAACCAGGAGAACGACCAGGCAGAGGCCGAGCACGCCTGCGCGGCTCCGGCGGAAGCGGCGCCAGAACTCGTGCCCGTCGGCCGCGGGCGGGGTCTCTGCCGAGATGTCCACCGACATCAGTACCTCACCCGCGGGTCCAGGACCGCGTAGAGAAGATCGGTAAGTAGGTTCACGACAACGACGGTCGCGGAAACCGTGAGCAGCACGCCCAGCAGAACAGGGGTGTCGCGCTGCAGGATCGCGTCGTACAGCAGCCGGCCCACGCCTGGCCAGCCAAAGACAGTCTCTACCAGCGCCGACCCTGCCAGCACGAAGGCGAAGTTGTAGCCGATCACGGTCACAACAGGCAGGGCGGCGTTCCTCAACCCGTGCTGGAGCAGCACCAGGCGCTCCGGGAGGCCGCGGGCGCGCGCGGCCAGGATGAAGTCCTGGCTCATCGCCTCGAGCATCGAGGCGCGCGTGAGACGGGCGATGAGCGCCATGTAGCGAAACGAGAGCGCGGATGCGGGCAGAATCAGATGCCGCGTCACATCCAGGACGGCAGCCAGCCCTGTGTGCTCTTCGCGGACCGAGCGGATCCCCTGCGCCGGCAGCCATCCCAGGAACACCGCGAAGAGCAGCACCAGCAGCTGCGCCAGCCAGAAGTCGGGGATGGAGAACCCGGCCAGCGATATGCCGGTGGCCGCGCCATCCAGCCCCGAGCCCCGCCGGCGTGCCGCGGCGACGCCAAGCCCGACTCCCAGGAGCGCCGCGAGCGAAAGGGCGGTCGCCATCAGGAGAAACGTGTTCCCGAGGCGCCCTGCTACGAGCGTGGACACGGGCATGCGGTAGGCAAACGAGTATCCCAACTCCCCGCGTGCCACGTTCCAGGCGTAGAGCGCCAACCGAACAGGCGCCGGCCGGTCGAGACCGAGTTCGCTCCTTAGTTTCGCGACATACTCCGGCGGGGCCGGGTACTCGCCGAGCAGCGTGGTCACCGGATCGCCCGGCGCAAGGGATATCAGGAGGAAGTTAACTACTATTACACCAATGAGCAATGGGACGGCCTGCAGCAGCCGTCCCACCGCGTACCGCCAGAGCGGTGTGCCTCCAGATGTCACGGTCCCGCCTTCGGCGCGCGCCTTGTCCCTGGCTACTTCTGGACCCAGACGGCGTCCCAGCGGTCGCGCGTCTCCGCGCCCACCCACACGCCCCGCAGCGTAGCCCTCGAAGCGTCCACCCCGACCTCATCAAACAGCATCAGCGTCGGGAGGTCGGCCGCCAGGATCTTGGAGACCTGTGCGTAGATCTTGCCGCGCGCGGCCCGGTCGGGCAACTCCGCGGCGCGGGCGAGCAGCGCGTCCACCTCTGGATTCGAGTATCCGGTGGCGTTGACGAACGGGGTCCCGGGCGCCGCTGACGCGTAGATGCGGTGGTATCCGATCGCCGGGTCCCCGCCGCTGGTGAAGGTCTGCACGGTCAGCTCGTAGTCGGGTCGGGTGTAGACGCGGTCGATCATGACGGCGCGGTCCATCGGCGCAAGGTCCACGGTAATCCCCACCGCGCGCAGGTTGTCCCTTATGATCGCGGCCGTGGCCGCCAGAGGGGCGCGCGCCGCGTCGTAGACGATGCGAAGGCGCACAGGGCGCTCGCCGCCGGCGCCCCTGGGCAGGCCTGCCTCGTCCAGGAGGGCGTTGGCCTGATCGACATTGTAAGGGTAGAGCCGGTTGTAGTCGGCCTCGGGCGAGTGGGCCCACTTGAACCCGTCGCCGAACGGCCCCCGGGCCGGTCGCGCCAGGCTGCCCATCGCCTGGGTCACGATCTGCACGCGGTTGATCGCCAGCGCCAGCGCCCGCCGCACCTTGGGGTTGTCCAGCGGGGCGCGGCGCGTGTTGATGAACACGAACCCCATCGAGGGGATGGGCTGGCCCAGGCGCAGGCGCACGTTGGGATTGCGCTTGAGCCGGTCCACGTCGGTCTTGGGCAGGTAGAAGTCCGCGATCTGGTCCACCTCGCCGACCTCAAGCGCGGTCACGCGCATTGCGGCGCCGGGGATGATCCGGAAGATCAGGCGGTCGAGATAGACAGGGTCCCAGTAGGCGTCGTTGCGCTCCAGCACGATCCGGTCGCCGCGCACCCACTCGCGGAACTTGAACGGGCCGGTGCCTACCGGTTCGTTGTTGCGGGCATGCCGCGTCACGTCCTCGCCCTGGTAGATGTGCCGCGGCAGGATCGGGCAGTCGAAGACCGTCATCAGCCGCAGCAGCGGCGCGTAGGGGCGCTTCAGGGTGATGCGAAGCGAGTACGGCGACGTCACGGTGATGGACTCGAAGTTCAGGAAGGCAGGGCGGAACCGCCCGTGGTAGAGACCCGTCACCTGCTCCATCGTGAACTTGACGTCCACGGCGGAGAAGGCCCGGCCGTCGTGCCACCTGACCCCTCGGCGCAGCTCGAAGGTGTAGATCAACCCGTCGGGCGAGGTGCTCCACGAGGTGGCCAGAGACGGCTGCATGTCACCCCGCGCGTCTATCCAGACCAGGCCGCTGAAGATGCTCGCGGCCACTGCCCCGACCGCGTAGCCGGTGGTGATGCCCAGGTTGAGGGTCTCCGGGTCGCCGCCGATGGCCACGACGGCCGCCCCGCCGCGCTGAGGCGTTGCCGGAGCCGCCACAACGGCGCTTGCGGCAACCATCAGGAATGCGACCAGGATCGCTGCTGCCCGGTTCCACATCGCCTCTTCCTCCAAGGGACACCGGTGAGTCACCCGTGGTGAGACACCAGCCAGAATCTGTGCCGGTGGGTGGGTCTTTGACGTGAAGACAACGTCTCCCTTCCCGTGCACGCGGCCCGAGGGGGAACACCGTACCGGCGCAGTGATATTCAGGGGGAAGTTGCAAAACCGCGTCGTTCGCTCGGATCCGACCGGATGCCTGCACTTCTACTACCGGATCCGCGACACCTCTCCCGGACTCCCCGGGGGCCCAATGAGTCGCCGTTCCTGTTCGTCAAGACCGATGCCAGGGGATACGGGACGGGCGGAGAGACGAAGATAGAGGCGATGGTTCCCATCGTTGGCACACCCAGATTCGGAACCTTCGGGATGGTGATCGCTACGGTGCAGCCGGCGCCGTAGCACCGTACCTGCCGACGGTCGAGGCCGGCTGCGCGGCTATCGCGCGGCCATCGCGACGGTCCGGCGGTAGAGCACCGCAGAGGGAAACGCGGGATGTGAGAGCAGCCCTACCGTCAACCGGACAGCCTCCTCGAGGTTCTGCGGGTCGACGACCGAAGCGACATCGGTCGGTCGGTGGTAGTACGGGTCGATCCCTCTGTGGATGAAGACGGCAGGAACCCCGGCGCGCTCGAAGCTGTAGTGATCGCTGCCTGAAGAGTGAAATCGTGTCGCAAAGATGCCGAGCTCCGCTGCCACCCGCATGGCGGCGATCACGACCGCACCTTCACGGTCCGCCGAGTTGCCGATCATCAGCCTGGGTCCCCAGCCAACCATGTCAAGATTGATCATTGCGACTACACCCCGACTGCGCTCCTTCGTGTAGGCCATCGATCCAAACAGATAGAACTCCTCCACACCAAACAGCACGTAGTGGACCGTGCGCGCCACCGGAGTGGCCGCGAGCACACGCGCGGCCTCCAGCACAACGGCCACGCCGGAGGCGTTGTCGTTGGCTCCAGGGGAGCCGGCGACGGAGTCGTAATGCGCGCCCACGACGATGATCTCGTCGGCGCGGCTTGATCCTCTCCGTGCGGCCACGACGTTTGCCGATGACCGGGTCTCGAACAGCCCGTCGACGAGCAGCCGTAATCTCACCCCACCCTCTCGCGCGGCAGCGACAAGCCGGCGACCGTCTTCGTGTGAGACCGCCACCGCAGGGATGGCCGAGCGAACACCCAGCGTTCTGGCCACTATCCCTCCCGGCTGGTCGTCGTAGACGACCGCGCCGACGGCGCCCTGCCGTGCCGCGTTGGCGACCTTGTACGCCGGATGGATCTCGCCTGGCTCTGCGAGCACGATGGCGCCTCTAACCCTGCGCCCCTCGAAGTCCTGCGGCCGGCCGAGACCAACGAAGACGGCCTCCGCCTCCACGCCGGCGGGCGGGGTACTTGCCGAGTAGAACATCGCCTTGGCCGCAATTGACCGCTGCGATGGGGTGAGCTGAGCGAACTCCACGCGGCGCTCCTCGTAGTAGAGGAAGTCGAAGGCCTGGAACTCGGGCTGGTAGCCGTGCTGCCGGAGTTGAGAGGCGATGTATTCGGCGGCCGCCCTATTGCCCGGGGTTCCTCCGGGGCGGGGGCCGATTACACCGGCAAGGTGTTCTACGTGGGCGTACGCGGTCTGAGCCGACGGTTGAGTCTGGGCCTCCACGGAGAGTGGCAGGCCGGCCGCAACAATCAAGAGCAGCACCAGCAAGCGAACCGGGATACGACGCATAGTGCCCCCCTTTCGAGAAAGCCCTGTGCTGGGCCGAAAGCGACGATCGCGTCTCTGTCCTGATTCGATTAGGGGTGAAGAAGTCTCATGGGGCGGCAGCGTCCGGGGACGCGACCATCACCGCCGGGACTTCCGCCCTGGCATCCCGACCTCCTTCAATCTAGGGGGTCTCGGGCCGGGCATGGCAGCACCGCTACTTGAAGCGTCCGTCCGATCTCTGGACTGCCGCATCATGCCGCGCACGATTGAGCCAGCCGGTGCGCACCTGCGTCGGCTCGTCGAAGTCGGGCACGTAGGGCTTCACATCGAGCAGCGGCGTCCCATCAAGGATGTCCAGGTTCTCGATGTACATCGTGCCGCCGCGAACGCGGCGAAGGCGCACCACGGAGATACCTATCGGGTTCGGCCGCCTCGGCGCCCTGGTCGCAAACACGCCTCTAGGCCTGGAGTCCAGGAAGGGTACTACGTGAAGCTTGAACCCCTCGCTGCGGTGGAGGTGGTAGACGAGGATCACGTGCGAGAAGCCCTGGAGGTCTTTCAGGCCGGCCCGGAACTCCTCGAAGATCTCCACCGTGCCCCGGATCCCCACAGCGCCCGCGGGCTGAATGGGCATGCCCTCCGGCTGGGTGAAGGGCGAGTGAATGATGCCGATTGGCCTGTACTCGATCTTCATCCCGGGATGCTCCTTCCTGCTGGCCTGGTATCCCCGACTCACGGAGGGGGACCGCCGACGCCGGCGACATCCGGCAGCGTGCCTGCGCGCAGCGGCCCGCGGCCGTCCAGCAGCAGGACCGCGCGGAGCAGCACCTCGGCCCCGAGCGCAGCGTCCCCTGGATGGGTCTGCTCGCGCGAGGAATGGCTGACCCCACCGACACTGGGCACGAAGAGCATGCCCGCGGGGACGTGCTTTGCCAGAACCATCGCGTCATGACCGGCACCGCTGGGCATGACGTGCGGCCCGAGGCCCGCCCCGGCCATCGCGGCCAGGAGAGTATCGCGAATGCCGGTGTCCAGCAGCACCGGTTCTCGAAGATCCCAGGCGTCCATGCGGCGGTCGAGGCCGCTTCGCAGCCCGATGGCCTGCAACTCCTGGGCGGCCTTCTCGCACAGCCCCCGCAGCTGCGCGCCGTCAGTTGAGCGGAACTCGACCCTCATCTCGACCTCGCCGGGTATCACATTCGAGGCGCCGGGACTCACCGAGAGAGCGCCGACTGTCCCGACCGCCGGCGGGCCGGCCTCCTGCGCCAGGTTCCTGACGGCGAGTACGAACTCGGCCGCGGCGGCAAGCGCGTCGCGGCGGTCCGACATCGGTGTTGTCCCGGCGTGGTTGGCCTCTCCCGCCAGGCGAACCGTTGTCTTGGCAATGCCTGCTATCGCGTCAACGGCCGCCACCTTCCTCCCCGACCGCCAGAGCAGCGGCCCCTGCTCCACGTGCAGCTCGAGATATGCCCCTATGCGGCATGGGATGCGGCTAGGCGGCAGCCCCGGAGAGAAGGCCCGGGTCGCCTCGCCGAGCGTCCGGCCGTCGTGGCCGATCAGCCCCTCGCACCTCTCCGGCGCGAGGTCCCCGACGGCGCGCCTGGAAGCAAGCGTCCCCATTCCAAAGGCGTGCCCCTCCTCGTCCGCGAACCCGACGACCGCGAGCGCGTGACCCAGCGTACGGCCCGCCTCGCGCAGGGCCTGCGCAACCTCCACCGCGGCAACCACGCCGAGCGCGCCGTCAAACATGCCGCCGCATGGCACCGTATCGAGGTGAGAGCCCAGCACGATCGCGGGCCATCCGTCGGAGGTATGCGAGCCCGCGACTTCACCGATCAGGTTGCCGATGCCGTCGCACCCAGGAGCAAGTCCGGCCTCCTGCATCCATCCGGCCACCAGGCGTACTGCCTGGGCATGCTCGTTCGAATACGGGAACCGGCTGATGCCGCCTCCGGGGATGCCTCCGATCTTGGAGAGATCCTCCAGGCGTGAGGTCAGGCGGGCGACCCGTATCATCGTTGCAGGTTCCATGAGCGCTCTCCAAGGGCGGCTTGGGGGCACGGGCAGGGCAAGCGGCCCCACGCGCGTAATACCAGCAGTGCGCAGCCATCTCCTCTCCCATCACTGCGGCCAGGAGGCAGAGCATGACCGCGACGACAACGCCCGCAGGAAAGCCACGTGTGCTGATCTCGGCGCCGGGCTTCGGCCGCACCGGGGACGATGCGCTCCGGAGACTGCGGGAGGCAGGGTGCCAGATCACGCTCAACTCGAGCGGCGCCACGCTTTCCGAGGAAGTGCTGTGCGGCCTTGCGCTCGAAGCCGAAGCCATCATCGCGGGGATGGAGCCGGTAACGGCGCGGGTGATAGACGCGGCGCCGCGCCTCAAGATCGTGGCCCGCCGCGGCGTGGGCTACGAGACCGTGGATCTACTGGCGGCCACGCGGCGGGGCATCGCGGTGACGATCACCGCCGGCGCGCTCACCGACACCGTGGCCGATCACACGATGGCGCTGCTGCTTGCCGTGGCGCGGCGGATCCCCTCTCTCGATCGCGGGGTCAAGTCCGGGGGATGGGACCGGGTTCCCACGGTGGATGTCTGGGGCAAGACGCTGGGCATCCTGGGGTTTGGCGCCATCGGCCGGGCAGTCGCCCGGCGAGCGGCGGGGTTTGGGATGCGGCTGCTGGCCTGCGACGTGCTCCCCGACACCGCGGCCGCGGCGTCGCTGGGAGTTGGGCTTGTTGACCTGGACACACTCCTGGCCGAGAGCGATTTCCTCACCATCCATGTGCCACTGACGCCGGGCACCAGGGACATCATCGGCGAAGCGGCCCTGCGCCGGATGAAGCCTTCCGCGTGCATCATCAACACCAGCCGCGGGGCGGTGATTGACGAGGCGGCGCTGCTTGAGGCCCTGCGCGAGGGACGCCTGGCCGGCGCAGGGCTGGACGTGTTCCGGGACGAGCCGCCCCGGGACCTGTCGCTGGCGTCTCTCGAGCAGGTCGTGGCCACGCCGCACGTGGCCTCGCACACGCTCGAGACGCTCGCCCGCATGGAGCGCGCCTGCGCCGATGCTGTGCTGGCGGCGCTCCGTGGAGAACGCCCCGCCCACGTCGTGAACCCGCAGGTGTACGAGAGCCCGCCCGGCAGATAGGGACTGCGCGCGCGCCGGCGAAGCGATATCTCATGCCAGGGCCCATCCACGACATGCTCGTCGAGACCCGCGAGCAGCCGGCCGCACTGGAGCGCGTGCTGCGCGAGCACGCCCACGAGATCGCAGAGGCCGCAACGGCGCTGCGGCGCCGGCGTCCGCCGTTCGTGGTCTTCGTTGCGCGCGGAACCTCGCACAACGCCGCGATCTACGGACAGTACATGATCGAGACCTTCCTGCGCATCCCGACCGGCACCGCGATGCCGTCGGTGACCACCCTGTACGGCCGCACGCCGGACTGGCGCGGTGCGGCGGTGATCGGCATCTCGCAGTCGGGCCGGTCGGTGGACGTGACCGAGGTGCTCGCCGCGGCGCGCAGGCAGGGCGCCCTGACAGTCGGCATCACAAACGACCCTGCCTCGCCGATGGCCGAAGGCAGCCACTACGTCCTGCCCCTGGCAGCCGGCCCCGAGCACAGCGTGGCCGCCACCAAGACCTTCACCTCATCGCTCGCGGTCCTGGCCGCCCTGGTCGCGGGCTGGGCCGAGGCGGCGTCCCTGGCGCGGGGCCTGCGCCGCCTGCCCGCCGCCGCCGCCGCCGCGATCGAGCGCGACGGTGAGATCAGGACACTCGCCCGGCGGCGCGCGCGGCGCGATCCCTGGGTGGTCACCACGCGGGGCTACATGCTCGGCGTGGCTGACGAGATGGCGCTCAAACTCAAGGAGACCTCCTACGCTGCGGCGGAGTCGCTTTCGGCGGCCGCCCTCATGCATGGCCCGATCGCCGCCCTCGATCGGAGGACCACGGTGCTGCTGCTGCTGCCGCCGGGGAAGAGCCGGGGCGGGCTCATTGACCTCCGCGAGCAGTTGCGCGGCCGATCGGTCGCCACGCTGACCTTCGCGCTCGACGGCGGGCCGGCAGAAGTGCCCATACGCGCCGGCCTGGGCGAGCCGCTGGCGCCCATCGCCGCCGCCCCGGCCGTGCACCTCTTCGCCTACCACCTCTCGGTCGCACGCGGGCTGAACCCGGACAAACCCCGGGGGCTGCGCAAGGTCACGCCTACGCGATAGAGGCATGTCCATCGTCAACGCGCGCGCCCTGTTGAAGCGCTACGGCAACCTGGTCGCCGTGGACGGCATCTCGTTCGAGGTTCATCCGGGCGAGTGCTTCGGGTTCCTGGGCCCCAACGGCGCCGGGAAGACCACCACGATGAAGATGATCTACTGCGTGCTGCCTCCCACCTCGGGGGACCTCCGGGTGATGGGCATGGACGTGCGCGAGCATCCGCGTGCGATCAAGGCGCGCCTTGGAGTCGTCACGCAGGAGAACACGCTGGACACCGCGTTGACCGTGCGCGAGAACCTGGTGATCTTCGCGCGCTACTTCGACATCCCGTGGGCGCTGGCCGGGCGGCGCGCCGACGAGCTCCTCGATTTCGCCAGCCTCGCTGACCGCGCGAAGGACAAGGTCGAGTACCTGAGCGGGGGGATGAAGCGCAGGCTCATGGTGGCGCGCGCGCTCGTGCCTCAGCCCGACCTGCTCGTCCTCGACGAGCCCACGACCGGGCTCGACCCGCAGGCGCGTCAACTGGCATGGGAGAAGCTGCGGCAGCTCAAGCGCACCGGCGTCACCCAGATCCTCACGACCCACTACATGGAGGAGGCCGCGGCGCTGTGCGACCGCATCGCCATCATGGACCAGGGGCGCATCGTGGCCGGGGGCTCCCCGGCCGATCTTGTGGCCGCCCATGCCGGGCGCGAGGTGGTTGAGCTGCGGTCGGTCGGTGATGGATGGGGAGACCCCGGCGCCGTGGACCGGGTCCTGGGAGCGGCCGGGCACCTGGTCGAGATGCACGAGGTGCACAGCGACCTCCTCCTGCTGCACACCTCGGACGGCGAGGCGCTGCTGCGGCGCGTGCGCGAGGGGGGCATTGAGATCTCCTCGGCCACGCAGCGCCGCACAACGCTCGAGGACGCGTTCCTGCGGCTTACCGGCAGGAGGCTGCGCGACTGATGGCGCCGCGCGTACCGATCCTGGGGAACCTCCTCTTCTTCTCGCCGCGTGGCGCGTTCCGGTTCTGGCAGCGCAACGCCTACATCTTCAGGCGCATCTTCCCCGAATCGGTCGCGGTGAACTTCATGGAGCCGGTCATCTACCTGATGGCGATGGGGTTCGGCATAGGCGCCTACCTGAGCACGATCGGCGGGCTTCCCTACCTCACGTTCGTCGCCACCGGGCTCGTCGCCACGGCGGCGATGTTCGGGGCCACGTACGAGTGCACCTACAACGCCTACGTGCAGATGTACTACGAGAAGGCCTACGACGCGGTCATAACCACCCCGCTGGGCGTCGAGGAGGTGGTGATCGGAGAGGTCTGGTGGGGAGCGACCCGCAGCGTGCTCTACGGAACGGTGTTCCTGGCCGTGATCGTGTTGTTCGGAACGGTGCGCTCGCCGCTCGCCCTGCTGATCCCGCCGCTGTTCCTCCTCTCGGGGTTGATGTTCTCGGTGATCGCGATGACGTTCACGGCGGTCAACCCCAGCATAGACTACTACACCTTCTACTTCGCGCTGTTTGTAACGCCCATGTTCATGTTCAGCGGCATATTCTTCCCCCTCGATGCGCTGCCGGGTTGGGTCAAGACCGCGGCCTGGGTCACGCCCCTCTCGCACGTGGTGAGCCTCACCCGGGCGCTGTCGCTGGGCACCCTGGAACCACGCCACGCCACGGACCTGGCCTGGATCCTGGCGGTCACCGTGACGATGTTCCCGCTGCCGGTCGTGCTCATGCGGCGGCGGCTTGTGAAGTAGGCCGGGCCGTCAGGCGCGGTCACGTGAGGGAAGGTCTGGCACGACGTTGAAAGGCAACGCCTCCCAGGAGCGACAATGCCTCAATGGGGCCGCCGCTTCTCAGCGGCGGAAACCGTTCGTCGCGACGCGCTACCCTCCTGCACAGAGGCGCGTTGCCCAGGCCCTAATGGAAAAACCTTGACAGCCGGTACACCTCCGGATCGAGCGGGCTTGTGCCTGAGAGCGCCTCTTCCAGGGTGACGCTGACGATCTTGGTGCCGCGCAGGGCCATCATGGCGCCGAACTGACCCGCCTCGACCGCCTCGACCGCGGCCACGCCCAGCCGCGTGGCCAGGACCCTGTCGAAGACCGTGGGCGACCCGCCGCGCTGCAGGTGCCCGAGCACGGTCACGCGCGTCTCGTAGCCGGTGCGCGCCTCGACCTCCCGCGCGAGCAGGGCGCCTACGCCGCCCAGGCGCACGTGACCGAACTCATCCACGCGCGCGTCCTGCGTTACCTGCTCGGCGAAGTCGGTCGGGCGGGCGCCCTCGGCCACGACCACGATGCTGAATGTCCGGTCGCGGGCATGACGCCGCCGGACGATCTCGCAGATCTCATCGATCGTGAACGGAACCTCGGGGACCAGGATGACGTCGGCGCCCCCTGCCAGACCGCCCACCGCCGCCACCCAGCCGGCGTCGCGGCCCATGACCTCGATGATCATCACGCGGTGGTGGGCCTCGGCGGTCGTGTGCAGCCGGTCGCAGGCTTCCATCACGATGTTCACCGCCGTGTCGAAGCCGATCGTGTAGTCGGTGCCCCGGACGTCGTTGTCCATGGTCTTAGGAACCCCGACGACCTTGACGCCTGCCTTGAAAAGCCTCAGGGCCACGCTCAGCGTGTCGTCCCCGCCGATGGCAATGATGGAGTCGATCCCCAACCGGTCGATCGTGCGCAGAATGCGCGCCTCGCCGTCCTGGGCCTTGAAGGGATTCGTGCGCGACGTCCCAAGGATTGTTCCACCGCGCGGCAGGATGCCCGAGACGCTGTCCCGGGTCAGGGGGAAGGTGTCCCCGTCGAGCAGACCCAGCCAGCCCTTGCGGATCCCGATGACCTCGTGGTCTCCATCGAGGGCCCGCCGGGTGATCGCGCGGATGGCCGCGTTCAGCCCCGGGACGTCGCCGCCGCCGGTCAGCACTGCAATACGCATCTTCGCACCTCCAGATCGAGCAATCAGGTTTCGCTGCCCAGCGACATGCCCAGCTCGCGCGCCGTGCGAACCAGCTCGCCGTCGGGGGGCACTCGCTTGGGTCGTGCGATGGTCTCACCGATCGGCAGGGCGACCACCTCCGGGCCACGCAGCGCGACCATCTGTCCCTGCCTTCCTTCCATAACGCATTCTACAGCACGCACGCCGAAGCGCGTGGCCAGGAGCCGGTCGAAAGGCGTGGGGCTCCCGCCCCGCTGCAGGTGCCCCAGGACCGTGCAGCGCGTCTCCCGCCCGGTCATCTCGTCCAGGGCGTTGGCGACCCGCTGACCTATCCCGCCGAGGCGGGGCAGCCGGTCCGGTCCGCCCTCCTCCAGGACGACCTGCGTTCCGCCGACCGGCACCGCGCCCTCGGAGACCACGACGATCGAGAAGCGTCTGCCCCGGGCCGCGCGCTCCTCGATCGCCCGCGCGACCACCTCGAGGCGGAACGGGATCTCGGGTATCAGCACCGCGTTCGCGCCCCCGGCGATCCCGGACTCCAGCGCGATCCAACCCGCGTTGCGGCCCATCGTCTCCACCACCATGATCCTGTGGTGGCTCTCGGCGGTCGTCTGGAGCTTGTCTATCGCCTCGGTCGCCGTGAGCCGCGCCGTGTCGAACCCGAACGTCACGTCCGTGCCCGAGATGTCGTTGTCAATGGTCTTGGGTATGCCAACGATGGGCGCGCCCATCCGGCAGAGCGCTTCGGCGATGTGGAGCGTGCCGTCGCCTCCAATGACGAGCAGCGAGTCCAGACGCAGGGCCTCCAGGCGCTTCAGCACCGTGCGCGACGCGTCAATGATCTCGCGATGCCCGTCGCGCTCGACCGGCCAGGCAAAGGGATTGCCACGGTTGGTGGTCCCCAGGATCGTGCCGCCCTGCGTCAGGATGCCGCGCACGTCGTCCCGCTCCAGCGGCCGGATCCTATCGTGCAGCAGGCCGTCGAACCCATCCTCGATACCCAGCACCTCCCAGCCCATCCCATCGGCCGCGGACAGGACCACGGCGCGGATGACGGCGTTCAGGCCTGGGCAGTCTCCTCCGCCGGTCAGGATGCCTATTCTGCAACGCGATGGCATCGCCGTGCACCTCTATGTAGGGACGCGTCAACGGGACGCCGAAACCACTCTAGCATAGTGACTTCTGCCCAAGACCCACCTGCTTCCTCCTGGGTTTCGCGCGACGGACAACTCATACTGGGTGCGCGCGCGGTCCGCACCTTTGCATACGGCTTCCAGTCGGTGCTGCTCGGCGTGTACATGAACACGGCAGGATTCGCGCCCTGGCAGGTGGGCGCGGTGCTGACTTCAACGCTTCTGGGGTCGGCCGCGCTCACCGCGCTGTTCGCGGCAACGGCCGACCGGTACGGACGGCGCAGGATGCTGCAGCTCAGCGCCGTCTTCATGGCCTCTAGCGGTGCGGCGTTCGCCTTCACCACCTGGTACCCGGTTCTCATCCTGGCGTCCCTGACCGGCACGGTGGGCGCGACCTCGGGCGAGGTCGGCCCCTTCCTCTCGCTCGAGCAGGCCATGCTGCCGCAGACCGCGCCGGCAGAGCGCCGAACGCGGCTGTTCTCGGTCTACAACACGGTCGGAGCCCTGGCCGGGTCATTGGGCGCGCTGGCTGCTGGAACGCCCGTATTGCTGCAGCAGATCCTCGGGATAGACTCGAGGACGTCCTTCAAGGTGATGTTCCTGACCTACGCCGCTCTGGCGGGCGTCACGCTGTGGCTGTTTGCGCGCCTGAGCAGCCGCGTGGAGGCAGGGGCGTCGAGCCCATCGGGCTATGGCCTGCGCCGTTCGCGCGGGACGGTGCTCCGGCTGGCCGCGCTGTTCAGCCTGGACTCGTTCGGCGGCGGGTTCGTGGTGCAGAGCCTGATCGCCTACTACTTCAACCTGCGCTGGGGCGTGGGTCCCGAGATACTCGGCCCGATCTTCCTGGGCGTCGGATTGCTCCAGGCCGCCTCGTTCATGGTCGCGGCAAGGGTCGCCGAGCGCATCGGCCTGATAAACACCATGGTGTTCACGCACCTGCCTTCCAACGTGCTGCTGGCGGCCATCCCGCTGGCGCCGTCGCTGCCGTGGGCGATCGGCCTGATCCTGGCCCGGCACGCCCTCTCGCAGATGGACGTGCCCACGCGCCAGTCCTACGTCGTGGCAGTCGTGGATCCCGAGGAACGAACGGCAGCCGCCGGGGTGACCAACATCGCGCGCAACCTGGCGCAGGCCACGACACCGGTCATAGCCGGCGTGGCGATGCAGCTCGTGGGGCTGGGTGTGCCGTTCTTCCTGGGAGGGGGGCTCAAGATCATCTACGACCTGCTCCTCTTCAGGATGTTCCGCGATGTCCGGCCGCCCGAGGAGCAGCGCTAGGTGCTAACGACCAGTTACCACACGCACAACCGCTACTGCGACGGCGAGGGCGAGATCGCGCAGTACGCGCAGGCGGCCCTCGAGGCCGGGCTGGAGGCGCTGGGGGTCTCCAGCCATCCCCCGCTCGTGTTTCCCAACGATTTCGCCATGCGCGCCGGGGAGCTGCCGGCCTACTGCGCCGAGGTCGCTCGCCTCAAGGAGGCCTACTCAGGGCGGCTGCGCGTGCACCTCGGGCTGGAGTTCGACTACATCCCCGAGTACCTGGCGGACCTGTGGGCGATCGTAGCGCAGGTCCGCCTCGACTACATGATCGCCGGCGTGCACTTCATCGGGCGCGACGCCAGCGGGGCGCCGTGGGCCTTCGACCATACGCGGGCTGGGTTCGAGAAGGGGCTGCGCGAGATCTTCGGCGGGGACGCCCGGGCCCTGGTACGCGCCTACTACGCGCGGGTGCGGGATCTGGCGGATTGGAGCCAGGCGGGCGCGCGCCGCGGCGCGGCGGGCGGAGGCGCCGGGGGTCGCATCTCGATCCTGGCGCACCTGGACCACATCAGAAGATGGAACGACGGCCGGCGCTACTTCGATGAGGCCGCGGCGTGGTACAGGGACGAGGTGGAGACAACGCTTCAATCCTGCGCGCGGGCAGGCCTGATCGTGGAGGTCAACACCGCGGGCTGGCGCAGCCCGTCGGCGGAGGCGCACCCGAGCCCGTGGATCATCCGGCGGTGCCGGGATCTGGAGATCCCACTGGTCGTCACGGCCGACGCCCACAGCCCCGAGCACGTCGCATCGTTCTACGCCGAGGCAGAGGCGCTGCTGCGCGAGGCCGGCTGCAACGCGACCGCGGTGCTGCGCGAAGACGGCTGGCGGATGGAACGGTTCTGATCGGCCGCGAGGCGGCGCGCTCTCACCCCGCGGGCTTGTCCTTTGAGCGCTTGCCCGTGACCTGCTCGATCGTGATGCGCCACAGCCGGGCTTTCTGGAGCCAGCGGTCGTCGAAGTCCCAGTCCCTGCCCGAGTAGTGCCGCATTATGTGGTTCAGGGCCCGGACCTTGTCCGCGGGGTCGGTTATCTCGTCCACCGTCCCAAACCCGATCACGCTGTAGAAGGAGAAAGACCACTGGCAGGCGGCATCGGGATCCGCGACCACCGACACGTCGTGCTCCATCTCGAAGCAGACCCTGTTGTTGGCGGCCAGGTAGTCGAGCTTCATGCCCTCCGTGGCCGTGTGGAAGTAGATGTACTCACCGTCATAGCCGAAGGAGACGGGCACGACGTAGGGTAAGTTGTCCCGGCACAGCCCCAATCTGCAGACCTGGGCCCGGGCCATGATCTCGGCGATCAGGCCTCGGCTCTGTATCTCCCTCTCCCTGCGCCTCATCCAAACACGGCGACGAAGTGACAGGCCGTCCCTGCCAGGACGAACAGGTGCCATATGAAGTGGGCGTAGCGCACGCGCTGCGCCGCGTAGAACCCTACACCCACGGTGTAGGCCAGCCCACCTGCGACGAGCCAGAGCAGCCCGGGCATCGGCATGCTCTGCACCAGGGGCTTCGCCGCGACGACGACCAGCCACCCCATGCCCAGGTACATCAGCGTGGATAGGACCGGGTATCTTACCCCCCATGCCGCCTTGAACACGATGCCGGCGATCGCCACGCTCCAGACTATCCCGAGCAGCGTCCAGCCCCAGGCGCCCCGCAGGACGCCCAGCGTGAAGGGCGTGTAGGTGCCGGCGATCAGGAGAAAGACCGCGCAGTGATCCAGTATCTGGAACACGCGCTTGGCCCTGCCCATGGTCAGCGAGTGGTACAGCGTTGAGGTCGTGTAGAGCACAAGGGTGGTGGCCGCGAACACGCTGGCGCCCACCACCCTGGCGCAATCCCCGTACCGGACGGCCGAGGCGATCAGAAAAGGAGAGGCGACGGCCGCGGCCAGGGCGCCGAGGCCGTGGCTTATGCTGTTGGCGATCTCCTCGCCCAGCGATTGCGCGCGTACGCCTGCCCGCACGGGCCTGGGTCCCCGGCGCCTATACCTGGTTCGTGAGGTAGTTCGCCAGGCCCATCTGCTCGATCTGGGTGTTCTGCACCTCGGCCCAGTCCTCGTGGTCCTCTTCCATCTTGAGGATGCGGATCATCAGGTCCACGCTGGCCTGATCGTTCACCTCGTGCGCGAGCGCGATGGCCTTGTTGTAGGCGCCGATGGCGTCGAGCTCGGCCTCCTGGTCGAACTTGATCATCTCGGGAACGGTCGAGCCGATCCTCATGGGATTGAGCTTCGAGACGATCGGCGTGCCGTCCAGGAACAGGACGCGCTGGATGAGCCACTCGGCGTGGTGCATCTCGTCCACCGCCCGGGCCTCGATGGCCTTGTGGAGCTTCTCGTAGCCCCAGTTCGCGCACATCTCCGAGTGCACCATGTACTGGCTGATGGCGGTCAGCTCGTCCGCGAGGAGCCGGTTGAGCGCTTCCAGCAGCTTCTTGTTGCCCTCCATTGATCCGCCCCTTTCTCGCTGTGGCGTGCCGGTCTGACGATCCTTCGCTCTACTTCGACCACGCAGAGGCCGCGGCCTGCCAGGGCGCGGGGGGTACACATCGGGTAGGAGAACGCGGCAGTGGGTCGAACCGCAGGAGGGAACCGCTGCTTTGCCGCGATTCATGGAAGGGCCACCGGATGGTCGGGGAGATCAACCTGGCACGGCCCCGCGTGGAGGCACGGCTGATCCTGCGGCTGCAGGGGTACAGGCGCCTCGATGCGGTAGCGCCGATCGTTGTGGAAGCCGCGGGGCAGATGGCCGCGCTGGCCGAGACGCTCGTGGCGCCCCGGGCGTGGCGCTGGGTCGGGCGGCTCGACGGCGTCACTCCCGACGGCGCGGTGCGCCTGCATGGCGGCCCCGCTTTCTGCAGCCGGGCGCTGGCCCGGCGGCTCGCAACCGCGGAGTCAGTCGTGGCGGTGCTCCTCACCGTCGGGCCGGACCTGGAGCACCGCGCGCAGGAGATGCTGCGCGATGGGCATCTCGTGGAGGGGTTGCTGCTGGACTCGGCAGGGTGGGTCGCGATTGACGCCTGCCTCGCCGATCTCCGCCGGCGCCTGGCAGCAGAGGCCCAGGAGCAGGGTCTCGGGCTTGGCGCGCGCATGGCACCGGGATTCGGCGACTGGGGCCTGGAGCAGCAGCGGGGCCTGTTCGCGCTGTTCGAAGGCGCCGGGGTGACCGTGCGGCTGACCGAGGCCGCCGTATTGGTACCCTTGAAGTCCGTCACAGGGCTCTACGGCCTGATCCCTGGGGGAACGCGATGATCGCGGTCAGGTTCGAGCCAAACGGCCGCAGGGTCGAGGTGGCGCGGGGTGAAACGATCCTGGCGGCCGCGCGGCAGGCAGGAGTGGAGATCGCCGCCACGTGCGGCGCGCGGGGGCGGTGCCGGAGCTGCCGCGTGCAGATCATCTCGGGCGCGGCGCCGCCGGCCACGCTGGCCGACCGCGTCCAGCTCGGTGAGGCCGAGGTGCGCGAGGGCTTCCGCCTGGCCTGCCAGGCCGAGGTGGGCGAGGCGCTAGCGGTCCTGGTCGCTCCGCCCCTGGAAGAGGCGGCATTTCAGATCCTGTCGGATACGCGAGTCGTGCTCACGGCTGCGGGCTTCCTGCTCGATTCGGGCGTGGAGAAAGTCTTCGCCTGCCCGCGGCCCGCCGCCGAGCGGCCAGGTGCCTCCTCGGACCTGGAGGAACTGCTGTCCGCGCTTCCGGATGCGGTCACCGAGGTACCGGCGCACGCGCTACGCGGCCTTTCATCGGCGCTGCGCTCACCTGGGGGCGTCACCGCGGCCCTGTTCGACGGCAGCCTCGTGGCGGTCGAGCCCGGTGACACGCGGCAGTCGGCCTACGGGGTCGCGTTTGATATCGGAACCACAACGGTCGTGGGATACCTGGTGGACCTGCTCGGGGGGGCGGTTGTCGCAACCGCTTCCAACCTGAATCCCCAGTCCGCGTTCGGGGCCGACCTGATGTCGCGCATAGCGTTCGCCGGGGAGCGCCCGTCGAATGTACGGATGCTCCAGACGCGGATCACGGCGCTCCTCAACGCGCAGCTCGAGGAGCTGGGCGCTGCTGCGGGCGTCCACCCTGACCACATCTACAAGGTCGCAGTAGTGGGAAACACCGTCATGCACCACCTGTTCCTGGGCATTGACCCCACGCGCGTGGGGCAGGCGCCCTTTGCACCCTGCGTGCGCCGCAGCCTGCGCCTGACGGCGCGCGAGGCCGGCCTGCGGCTGGGGGCGCAGGCACCTGTGTTCCTGCTGCCCCTCGTCGCCGGGTTCGTGGGCGCGGACGCGGTCGGCGCAGCCCTGTCCCTGCGCCTCGACGCCGCTGCAAGACCCCAGATCGCCGCCGATATCGGCACTAACGGCGAGGTAATCCTGGGATCGCCCAGGGGCATCTTCGCGTGCTCGGCGCCCGCCGGCCCGGCTCTGGAGGGCGGGCAGCTCCAGTGCGGGATGCGCGGGGCGCGCGGCGCCATAGACCAGGTCCAGATAGACCGCGACGTCACCTACCACGTGATCGGCGGAGGCGCGCCGCTGGGTATCTGCGGATCAGGCGTGCTCGACGCGGTCGCTCGTCTGCTCGACGCTGGGCTCCTGGACGCGGCGGGGCGTCTGCGTCCCGATGCGACGGATGCGGCCCCGGATACGCTACGGAGGCGAATCGTCACCTCCGCAGGAGGCGAGCCGGCGTTCGTCCTGGCCTGGGGCGGCGAGACCGCCGGAGGCCAGGAGATCGTGCTGACGCAGACCGACATACGCCAGGTGCAGCTCGCCAAGGCCGCGATCCGCAGCGGAATCACCCTGCTGGGGCGGATAGGTGGAACGCCCGAGCAGGACCTGTCCGCCCTGATGCTGGCGGGCGGGTTCGGGAACTACCTCAACGTGCGAAGCGCCGTGCGCATCGGCCTGATCCCGGCCCTGCCGCGTGACAGGATCAGCTACGTCGGCAACGCCGCGGGCCTGGGTGCGCAGATGGCGCTGGTCTCTGAGACAGAGCGCCGGCGGGCCGACGACCTGGCGGCCAGGATCCAGCATGTCTCGCTGGCCGCGCACCCCGATTTCCAGGAGGCGTTCCTCGACGCTCTCCAGTTTCCACTTCCGGGAGAACCCGGGTAGGGCGCGATTGAATGGGAGTGACCAGTGCTTATGGCATCCAGGAGATCTGATCTGCTCGCACGCCTGCGCACAGGAGCGCTGGTGCTCGACGGCGCAATGGGCACGATGCTGTTCGAGGCCGGGCTAGAGGATGGCGTCTGTCCAGAACTCTGGAACGCGACGCGGCCCGATGCGGTCCGGGAGATCCACCGGGCGTACCTGGAGGCCGGCGCCGACATAGTAGAGACCAACACCTTCGGCGGCACGCGCCTCAAGCTGGCGGCCCACGGCCTGGGCGACCGCGCGCGCGAGCTCAACCGCCTGGGCGTCGAGATAGCCCGGTCGGTCTGCCCTCCGGGCAAGTACGTGGCCGGCTCGATCGGCCCCACCGGGCAGATCCCGGACTCGGTCGAGGGCATCGGCAGCGTCCCGCTTGAGGAGTTCCGCGCCGCCTTCGCCGAGCAGGCCTCGGCGCTGGCCGAGGCCGGCGCCGACCTGCTGGCGATCGAGACGATGATGCTGCCCGAAGAGGCGCTGATCGCGATCCGCGCGGCCCGGGAGGCCACCGACCTGCCCGTGATGTGCACGATGTTCTTCAAGCACATCGCGGCGCGGGGGATCGACCGGACGCTGTGGGGCTCTTCTCCCGCGGAGGCGGCCCGGTTCCTGACCGACGCCGGCGCCGACATCGTCGGCTCCAACTGCGGCGAGGGCGGGCCTGCTCGCGCCGCGATCATCATCCGCGAGATGCGCGCGGCAACGCCGCTCCCGCTGGCCGCGTATCCCAACGCCGGGCTGCCTAGATTGGTGGACGGCCGCACGGTCTACGATATGCCGCCCGACGAGATGGCCGCCGGGTATCCCGCGATCCTCGAGGCGGGCGCCAGCATCGTGGGCGCCTGCTGCGGGAGCACTCCCGCTCACATACGGCAGATCGCGGCAGCGGTCCGCGAGTGGTGCGTGACCCGCTCCGAGCATCGCGGAGGGCGACCATGCTGATCATCGGCGAACTCATCAACTCGACGCGCAAGCAGATTCATCCGCTGCTGGAGGCGCGGGACGCCGGCTCCATAGTTGACCTGGCGCGCCGGCAGACCGATGCCGGCGCGCACCTGGTGGACGTCAACTGCGCCACGCTGCTGGAGGACGAGGTCTCCTGCCTGGTCTGGGCCATCCGGACGATCCAGGAGGCGACCGGCGCGCGCATCAGCGTGGACAGCCCGAATCCGGTGGCGCTGCGCCGCGGGCTGGAGGCGCACAAGGGCAAGGCCATGCTGGACTCGATCAGCCTGGAGCACGAGCGCTGGACCGGGTTCCTGCCGGTCGTGCGGGAGTTCCGGCCCGAGATCGTGGCCCTGTGCATGGACGACCAGGGGATCCCCACCACGGCGGAGGCCAAGCTGGCGCTGGCCACGCGGCTGGTGGAAGGGCTGACAGGTGTCGGGATCCCGCCCGAGGACATCTACGTGGACCCGCTGGTCTTCCCGGTGGCCACGGACAGCGGCTGCGTAAGGGAGTTCCTGAAGGCGCAGGACCTCATCAAGGCGCGCTTCCCCGAGGTCCGCACGGTCTGCGGCCTGAGCAACGTCTCGTTCGGCCTGCCCCACCGCGCCCAGATCAACCAGGTGTTCCTGGTCCTCTGCCTGGCGCACGGCATGGACGCGTTCATCCTCGACCCGCTCGACCGGCGCCTGATGGCCAATCTGGCCACGGCACAGATGCTGCTCGGCCAGGACGAGTTCTGCCAGCGCTACCTCGGCGCGGCGCGGGCCGGGAAGTTCGACTTTCTCAAGCCACGGCGTGAGTAGAGCGTCCGCCGCGAGCGCCCAACCGGCCGCGCCGGACTCTACTGCGGCCGAAGGGCGCAGGGCCCTTGGGGCGGGCGACCTGCTGGTGCTCGCGACGGCGGTGCTGTGGGGGGCGTCGTTCGTCGTCATCAAGTCGGCCTACGCCGAGTTCACGCCCCTCTCGTTCGCCGCGACGCGCTTCGTGATCGCTTCGTTTGGGCTGCTGGCGATAACCGCTCTGCGGGGGGAGCGGCTGTCGTTCGCGCGTGGCGACCTGCCGCGCATCGCCGGGCTAGGATTGTGCAACGTCACGCTCTACCAGGCCTTCTTTGGCATCGGGCTGGGCCTGACGACGGCGAGCAACTCCGTCCTGCTCATCAACACGGCTCCTGTCATGACGCTGCTCCTGGTGGCGGCGACGCGGGCCGACCGGATCACGCGCCAGCAGGCCCTGGGGGTGCTCTTGGCGCTGGGCGGGGCTGGCGTCCTCCTCGGTGCCGGGGGCGGGCTGTCGGCGGGGCACCTCGCGGGCGACATCTTGACGCTGTTGGCCGCCGCCTCCTACGCGGTGACGCCGGTCACCGTGCTGCCGCTGTACCGGAGGTACAGTACCCTGCCGGTCATGGCGGCTTCTATGGCGTTCGGCACGCTACTGCTCGTTCTGATAGGACTGCCTGACCTGGCGCGGCAGTCGTGGGCGCTCTCGCCGGCCGGCTGGGCACAGCTCGCGTACGCGGCCCTGGGCGCCGGCGCGCTCGGCTACCTGTTCTGGTACGAGGGCATCCGCCGCATAGGTCCGACCCGGGTCGCGGCTTACTCCTATATAATCCCGGTCCTGGGAGTGTGGCTCGCCGTGGCGGTGCTGCGCGAGCCGTTCGGACTGCGCCACCTCCTCGGCGCCGCGGTCACGATCACCGGGGTAGGGCTGGTCCGCTGGCCCCAGTCAATGAAGTAGCCCGCCCCGTGCAGGTTGCTGCCGGGCACATTGCGGTCTAGGCGTGCTAGGGCCGCGTCCCCCACAGCATCAGGTAGCGCGACACGCATGGGATCGGACCCGCGCACAGGTCGGCCTGCATGCGCGCCAGGCCACGCTGAAATGCCTCCTCCGGGATGAGGTGCAGCGACGAGAACGCCCTGTCGCGGTAGGCCTGCGCGTCGGTGAGCACGTACGCGAACTCCACGGTCTCCTCGTCCGCGTCGGTGAATCCGGCCTGCCGCATGAGCTCGCAGAGTTCACCGATCGACGGGTACCGTGCCAGATCCACCTCCACGGTCTCCGGGAAGAAGACGGCGAGGGGCTCGCGGTTTCGGATGATCCACTCGGAATCGGTGACCGTGCAGACCTTGCCGCCCGGGCGCAGCACCCGATGGGCCTCCGTGAAGTGCGCCGCGCGATCGCCCACGTGGTGGATCACGTCCACGGAGAACACCAGGTCGAAGGACTCCTCCGGGAACTCCAGCCGCTCGGCCCGGCCCTCCAAGAAGGTCACGCGCCCTGACCGCGCGCGCGCCCTGGACAGCATCGCCGCGTGCGGATCGGTCCCCCAGCAGGCGCAACCGGACAGCGCCTCCAGCGCCACCACGTAGTTTCCGGTGCCGCATCCCACCTCGAGCACCCTGGAGGCGCCTGTCACCTCGCCGCGCCGGTGGAGGCGGGTCAAGACTTCGGGGTGCGCACCGCGGTGCCGCGCGTACTCGGCGGCCAGCCCGGCGTAGTCGATCAAAGGCGCTCGAAGCGCGCCTGGAAGAAGCGCAGGTACTTGGGCTCGTAGACCATGCGCAGCCCCCGTGTCTTGCCGGCCTCCTCGAAGACCGCGTCCACGGACTCGGCCACCACGTCCATGTGGGCCTGCGTGTAGACCCGGCGGGGGATGGTGAGGCGCACGAGCTCCAGCTTCGGGTAGCGGTGCTGACCGGTGGCCGGGTCGCGCCCCGCCGAGACCACGCCCCGCTCCATGCTCCGCACCCCTGAGTCAATGTAGAGCTCCGCGGCCAGGGTCTGCGCCGGAAACTGGTCCTGGGGGACCTGCGGGTAGAAGCGCGCGGCGTCCAGATAGATGGCGTGCCCGCCGATCGGCTCCACGATCGGGATGCTCCACTCGAGCAGCTTCATCCCCAGGTACTCTACCTGGCCCACCCGCGCCCGAATGTGATCGTCCTGCACCGACTCCTCGATGCCCCGGGCCATGGCCTCCATGTCGCGCCCGGACATCCCGCCGTAGGTGTGCAGCCCTTCATAGACCACGACCATGTTGCGGGCCTCGTCGAAGAGCGCCGGATCGTTGAGCGCCAGCCAGCCGCCGATGTTCACCAGGCTGTCCTTCTTGCCGCTCATGGTGCAGCCGTCGGTGTAGGAGCAGAACTCGCGCAGGATGTCGGCCACAGGCACACCGCGGTAACCCTCATCGCGCTGCTGGATGAAGTAGGCGTTCTCCACGGCGCGGGTGGCGTCCAGCATGATGCGGATGCCGTGGCGGTCGCACAGCGCGCGCAACTCGCGCGCGTTCTGCATGGAGACCGGCTGGCCGCCGGCCATGTTGACGGTCGCGGCAAGGCTGACATAAGGAATCTTCTCGGCACCGACCTTCTGTATGAGGGCCTCCAGCTTGCCGAGGTCCACGTTGCCCTTGAACGGCAGCCAGGCCCGCGGATCGTGGGCCTCGTCAATGATCACGTCCACGAAGGTGCCCCCGGCCAGCTCCTGGTGCAGGCGGGTAGTGGTGAAGTACATGTTGCCCGGGACGAAGTCGCCCGGCTTGATGAGCAGTCGGGAGAGGATGTGCTCGGCCCCGCGTCCTTGGTGGGTCGGCACGACGTAGGCGTACCCGTAGTACTTCTGGATCGCGGCCTCCAGGTGATAGAAGTTCTTGCTGCCCGCGTAGGATTCGTCGCCCAGCATCATCCCGGCCCACTGGTAGTCGCTCATCGCCGAGGTGCCGCTGTCGGTGAGCAGGTCTATGTAGACGTCCTCCGAGCGCAAGAGGAACGTGTTGAAGCCCGCCTCGTTCATGGCCCGCTCGCGCTGCTCGCGGCTCGTCCACCTGACCGGCTCGACGACCTTAACCTTCCACGGTTCGGCCCAGGACCGGCGGGCCGGGCGCTTGCGCGTGTCCATCATGACGTTACTCCTCCTCTTTCGCGTCGGCCGTCCACCCCGCGCCGCCTCGCCTGGCGCGGATGCCAGGGCCACGATGATGCTTCGCGACCGCCACGAGGATATCCCTGGGGGGTGAGCCGTTCAGCCCTCGGCCCTCTCCGGAATCCCCTCCAGCGCCCGCACAGGCGAGCGCCACACCCACAAGGATGCCAGGGCCGCGCCCACTGCGGCCACCGCGATCGTCGCGCGCAGGCCCAGGACCTGACCCAGGGCGCCGCCGGCCAGGGCGCCCAGCGGCATTGTCCCCCAGACCAGGAACCGCATGGTCGCGTTCATGCGGCCCTGGAGCCTGTGCGGTGTCAGCAGCGGGATCGCCAGCGCCGGGGTGGCCAACGCCACCGGGACGAACCCCAGGCCCGCGAGCAGCGGCGCGGTTACCACAGCCGAGAGCGCGCCCATCTGCGCCGGCGAGGCCTGCAGGGTCACCGCGGCAA
>JBBIOM010000015.1:0-48114 GCA_037443365.1 Armatimonadota bacterium | reverse complement strand
GACCATCTCAAGCGCATCTACGCCGCGGCGCACCCAAGGGCATAGCGAACCGGGGTTTTCCTTCGCCGCCGCGGCGTGCTATACTACCGCGGGATTTGCCGCGGCGAGGAATCCTCCGCGGCGCCCACCACACACGTTTCCCGACCCACCGAGGGTGCCTGCAGAGGCCTCGGCCCGGCCTGGGGGGATGAGGGAAGCGGAGGCGAAAACCAAACGGGATCTCGGCGGGCCTCGGATCCCAAGGGAGGTTGCGAGTTGCCGGTAGTTACGATGAAGCAGTTGCTGGAATCGGGGGTCCACTTCGGGCACCAGACCCGGCGATGGAACCCCAAGATGAGCCGGTTCATCTTCACCGAACGCAACGGAATCCACATCATCGATCTCCAGAAGAGCGTTCCGCTGATCGAGGAGGCATACCGGTTCGTGCGCGAGACGGTCGCCGCAGGCGGCGACGTGCTGTTCGTGGGAACAAAGAAGCAGGCCCAGGACGCGATCCGCGAGGAAGCCGTGCGCGCCGGAGCGCCCTACGTCAACCAGCGGTGGCTGGGCGGCATGCTCACGAACTTCCAGACCATTCGGCGGCGCGTCGAGAGGCTGCGCGAGATCGAGGACATGCGGCAGCGCGGCGTCATGGACGTGCTACCCAAGCGCGAGCAGACGCGTCTTGCCGAAGAGGCGGCGCGTCTGGAGAAGTTCCTGGGCGGGATAAGGACGATGAACCGCCTGCCCGCGGCCGTCTACGTCGTGGACACGCGACAGGAGCACATCGCCGTGGCCGAGGCGCGCACGCTCGGGATCCCGGTGGTGGCGATCCTCGACACGAACTGCGATCCGGACGAGGTGGATTACGCGATTCCAGGCAACGACGATGCCATCCGCGCCGTGCGGCTGATCACCAGCCGCATAGCGAATGCCTGCCTTGAGGGCATCGAGGAGCGCCGCAAGCGCGAGGTGCACGAGGAGGAGACCGGGGAGGGCGCACCCGCCGAGCAAGAGGAAGAGACAATGGAGGCGATGCCGCTGGTCGGCGAGCACGAGTTCCAGGGCAGCGGTCCAGTCGTCGAGGAGCCCAGGGGTTAGCCGATGGCAGTGACGACCGAAATGGTGAAGGAGCTTCGCGCGCGCACCGGGGCCGGCATCATGGACTGCCGGAGGGCCCTCGAGGAGACCGGGGGAGACCTGGACGCCGCCGGCGGCCTGCTGCGCGCCAAGGGGCTGGCGGCCGTTGCCAAGCGGGCCGGCCGGGCTACCTCCGAGGGGATCATAGAGGCCTACCTGCACCCAGGAAGCCGGTTGGGTGCGCTCGTGGAGCTGAACTGCGAGACCGACTTCGTGGCCCGCACCGACGGCTTCCGGACCACGGCGCGCGAGCTGGCCATGCAGGTGGCCGCCTCGGCCCCGCGCTTCGTTTCCAGCGAGGACGTCCCCGCCGATCTGCTGGCAGCACGGCGCGCGGCCATCGCCGCCGAGCACCCGGGGCTATCGGATGCCGAGGTCGACCGGCGCCTGGGGCAGTGGATCGAGGAGGTGGCCCTGCTCGAGCAGCCCTACATCCGCGACGCCGGCCGCAAGGTCCGCGACCTGATTGCCGACGTCGCCGCCCGCGTGGGCGAGAACGTCGCGGTGCGGAGGTTCGCCCGGTTCAGGCTAGGGGAATAGCACAGGGGCGCCCCAGAGGGGGAGGTCATGGACGCCGCAGACGAGCCCGCGAAACGGACCGCCTATCGTCGGGTCCTGCTCAAGCTCAGCGGTGAGGCGCTGGCCGGCAACGGCGGGATGGGGTTCGACCCCGAGGTCCTTCAGTTGGTCGCCAGCGAGGTGCGCGACGTTGTGGCGCGCGGCGTTCAGGTGGCGATCGTGGTCGGCGGCGGGAACATCGTACGGGGCTCCGATCTCAGCCGCCGCCTCGGCATCGACGAGGTGACGGGGCACACCATGGGGATGCTGGCTACCGTGATCAACGGGCTGGCCCTCATGGACTCCATGGAGCGCATCGGGCTGGTTGTGCGCGTCCTCTCGTCCATCGAGATGCGACAGGTGGCCGAGCCCTACATCCGCCGGAGGGCGCTGCGGCATCTCGAGAAGGGCCGCGTCGTGATCTTTGTGGGCGGCACCGGCAGCCCGTACTTCAGCACCGACACCGCGGCCGCGCTCCGCGCCATCGAGGTGCAGGCGGACGCCGTGCTGATGGCCAAGAAGGGCGTAATGGGCGTCTATGACAAGGACCCGCGAGCGCACCCTGACGCCGTCATGTTCTCGCGCCTGGACTACATGGACATCCTGAACCGCGACCTTCGCGTGATGGACGCCACGGCGGCGGCCCTCTGCAAGGACAACAAGATGGACATCGTTGTGTTCGACGTCACCCGGCCCGGCAACATCCCGCGGGTGGTGGCCGGGGACCCCATCGGAACCCTCGTGGGAGGGAGCCGCTCATGACCGACGAGGTGCTGGCTGACGCCAGGTCGCGGATGCAGAAGACGATTGAGGCGACGCGCAGGGAGTTCGCCAGCCTGCGCACTGGGAGGGCCAGCACCGCGCTGCTCGACCAGATAAGGGTGGACTACTACGACACGCCCACACCCATCAACCAGCTTGCCACGGTCACGGCGCCCGAAGCCCGGCTGCTCGTGATCCAGCCGTGGGACAAGAGCACGACGCGCGAGATCGAGCGGGCGATTCTCAGAAGCGACCTGGGGCTGGTTCCCAGCAGCGACGGGACCCTGATTCGCATCCCCATTCCCACGCTGACCGAGGAGCGTCGCAGGGACCTGGCCAAGATCGCGCGCAGGCACGGTGAGGAGGGCCGCGTGGCCATCCGGAACGTGCGTCGCGAGGCCAAGGAGATGCTTGAGCAGTTCGAAGACGACGGCGACATATCCGAGGACGAATGCCACCGCGGCATGGAACGCCTCCAGCAGCTTACCGACGAGATGATCGCCCACCTCGATCGCCTGCTCCAGGCCAAGGAGCAGGAGATCATGGAGGTCTAGCCGGCTCCATGATGGACGTGCTGGGGCGCCGACTCGAGCAGGCCCGGGCAGCACTGGAGGCGGAGGGCATCGGGGTTGAGGTGGTCGAGACCCACAGCCCGCGCCGCGTGATCCCCACCGGCGAGCTGCGCGTCGTGCGGCAGCAGCAGATTGCCGACCGACGGGTTCGCCTGGTGGTGGCGCACGAGCGCTTCGCGCCTGCGCCGAGGCCGCCGGGTGGATAGACCGTCGCCGTCATCGCCGCTCGATCCCCTGCGCGTTCCCGCTCACGTCGCCATCATCATGGACGGCAACGGCCGCTGGGCCAGCTCCCGCGGGCTGCCGCGCATCGCGGGCCACCGGGCAGGTGTGGGGGCTGCAAGGCGCGCCATCGAGGGCTGTCGCGACCTGGGCATCCGCATCCTCACGCTCTACGCCTTCTCTACCGAGAACTGGCAGCGGTCCAGCGAAGAGGTGGACGCGTTGATGGGACTGCTGCGCGAGCGGCTTGCGGCGGAGGCCGAGGAGTTGCGCCGGGGGGGCATCCGCCTGCACGTCATCGGCGATCTGGACGCGATCGCGCCCGAGACCCGCGCCCAGATCGAGCGCGCGCAGCAGATGACGATGGAGTGCCAAGCGCTGCGGCTTGTCGTGGCGTTCAACTACGGCGGCCGGGCAGAGATAGCTCGGGCGGCGCGCATGCTGGCCGCCCGGGTGCGGGAGGGACGGCTCGGGGCGGAGGAGATCTCGGAGCAGACGTTGTCCGGGTGCCTCTACACGGCGGGCATGCCCGACCCCGAGCTGCTGATCCGGACAGGATGCGAGCAGCGCCTCTCCAACTTCCTGCTCTGGCAGGCCGCCTACGCCGAACTGGTCTTCCTCGACATACACTGGCCCGACTTCGATCGCTCTCACCTGATCGCGGCTGTGGGCGAGTACCAGCGCCGGCAGCGGCGATTCGGGCGCGCCCCCGGTGGCTGAAAGGAAGGCGGAGCCCGGCGGCCGTAAGCTGGCGCAGCGCGTCGCCACGGCCGTGGTGGGCGCGCCGCTCCTGATCGCGGCCCTATGGCTCGGCGGGTGGGTGCTGCTGGCCGTCGTGCTGCTTCTTTGCGCCCTGGGCGCGCTCGAGTTTGGTCGCCTGGCTCGGGCCGCCGGATACCGCGTGCCATCCGTGGTGCTCGCCGGTGCGCTGCTCTTTCCCCTCTGGGCGGCCGCAGGGCGCTGGGACGAGGCCTGGGCGCTGGCCGCGGGGCTCGTGGTGGCGGCCGCCTTGGCGTCGCTCGTCTCCCCGCAGCGAGCCGCCGCGCCAGGGCGCGCCGCGGTCGCGGCGCTGGGCGCGCTCTACGTGGGCGTCCTGTTCTCGTACCTGATTCTGATGCGTGGCGCCCACGGTCCGGCCGCGACGCTCGCGGTCGTGGGTCTCGTCTGGGTCAACGACACGGCCGCGTTCTTCGCCGGAGGCGCCTGGGGCCGCCGCAGGCTGGCACCCTCGATCAGCCCGGGGAAGAGCGTTGAGGGATTCCTGGCCGGGCTGGTGGCCGCGGTCGGAGTAGCGGTCCTTCTGGCCCTGCCGATGGGATGGAGCCCGCGGCCGCTGGCCGGCATCGGGCTGGGCGTGGCGCTGGCAGCGGTGGCAGGGGATCTGTGGGAGTCCGCCCTCAAGCGTAGGGCCGGCGTCAAGGACTCGGGCGCGTTGCTGCCCGGGCACGGCGGCGTGCTGGACCGGTTCGACGCGGTGCTGTTCGGCGTGCCTGCCGGGTACTACCTCTGGAGATGCCTGTTGTGATGCGCCTTGTGGTTCTGGGCTCGACCGGCAGCATAGGCCGCGCCGCGCTCGAGGTCGCGTCTTCGCTCGGCGACGTCGAGATCATAGGACTAGCGGCGCGCCGCGGCGGGGCCGAGCTCGCGGCGCAGGCGCACCGCTGGCGCCCGCGCGCCGTCGCGGTGGAGGACGCCTCCGCGGCACAGCGCCTGCGGGCGGATCTCCCGGGCGAGGTCGCGCTGCTGATCGGGCCCGATGCCGCCACCGAGCTGGCCGCGTTCCCAGGGGCGGACATGGTGTTGGTGGCGGTTGTGGGCGTGGCCGGCCTGCGCCCCACGCTGGCGGCTTTGGATGCCGGGGCGGATGTGGCGCTGGCCAACAAGGAGGCGCTTGTGGCCGGCGGGGGACTGGTCACCTCGGCCTGCGAGCGCTCCGGAGCAAGGCTGTTCCCGGTGGACAGCGAGCACAGCGCTGTGTTCCAGTGCCTGGTCGGGGAGGATCGCGCCGCGGTGCGCCGGTTGATACTCACCGCCTCGGGCGGGCCCTTCCTGCGACGCCCCTTGACCTCGCTTGCCTCGGTGACCGTGGAGGAAGCGCTGGCGCACCCGACCTGGAGCATGGGCAGGAAGGTCACGGTTGACTCGGCGACCCTGATGAACAAGGGGCTGGAGATAGTCGAGGCGCATTGGCTGTTTGGGGTGCCCGAGGGCCAGATCGAGGTCGTGATCCATCCGCAGAGCCTGGTGCACTCCATGGTGGAGTTCGTCGACGGCTCGACAATCGCCCAGGTCGCGCGGCCGGACATGCGCGGGCCCATTCAGCACGCCCTGTCGCGAGGCCGACGTGCGCCTGGGCTCGTGGCGCCCATGGAATGGGATCGGCTCTCGATGTCGTTCGAGAGGCCAGAGCCCGAGCGCTTCCCGGCGCTGGCCCTTGCGCGGCAGGCGCTGCGGATGGGGGGGATGGCGCCGGCCGTTCTGAACGCGGCCAACGAGGTCGCGGTTGAGCGGTTCCTGGCGGGCGCGGTGCCCTTCACCGGTATAGCCGCGACCGTTGAGCGGGTACTCACCCGGTGCGAGCCGCGCCCTGCGGGAACGCTTGGCGCCGTGCTGGAAGCCGACGCCTGGGCCAGGGCAGAGGCGTCGGGTATGATTGATAAGACGAGGTGACGGTTGTGAACAACGTACTGGCGGCCGTGGCCGCGTTCGGCGCGATGATCTTCGTGCACGAGCTCGGGCACTTCCTGATGGCCCGCCGCGCCGGTGTGCGCGTGCACGTGTTTGCGCTTGGGTTCGGCCCCACGATCCTGGGCTGGCAGCGCGGCGAGACACGATACGCCGTCAACCTGATACCGCTTGGCGGATATGTACGCATGGAGGGCGAGGACGGCCACGGCAGGAGCGACTCCGGCAGTTTCACCTCCAAGAGCGTTGGCGCGCGCATGGCGATCATAGCCGCGGGCCCCGCGATGAACCTGCTGATGGCCGCGGTCATCCTGGCGGTATCGGCGGCCACCGGAGGAGTCCCGGCCGGCCCCAGCGCGCGCGTGGGCACGGTCGAAGCAGGATGGCCGGCCGCGGATGCCGGGCTGAGGCCGGGCGACCTGATCGTCTCGATAGACGGCATCGCGAACCCTGACGGCGAGCGCATCATTGAGACGATCCACAGAAGCGCCGGGCGGCCCCTGGAACTGCGCCTGCGCCGCGGCGTCACGGAGATCGCGGTGACCGTCACCCCGCGATTCGACCCTGCGCGCGGGGTCGGCCGCATCGGGTTCTCTCCCGAACCTCTCTGGAAGCGCCTGAGCGCCCCGGCCGCCATTGCCTGGGGCTTGGAGCGCACAGGGCAGCTCATCTCGACCGTGGGGGGCGCCCTGGTGTCGCTGACGCGCGAACGCAAGCTCCTGGACAGCCTGGGCGGGCCGGTGGCCGCCGGCAGCATCCTTGCGCAGGCCGCCGGTTCTGGGGCGGGTGTGTTCTTCCACGTCGCCGCGTTCCTGAGCGTGATCATCGGGTTCTTCAATCTGCTTCCGCTGCCGGCCCTGGACGGAGGCCGCTTGGCGTTCTTGCTCGTAGAGGCCGTACGCCGCCGCCCGCTCGACCCCCGTCGCGAAGGCCTGGTGCACACGATCGGGTTCGCCCTGCTGCTGTTGCTGCTGCTTGGGCTCACGGTTCGAGACGTCGCACGTCTCTAGCGAGATGCACCGCCTGCTAACCAGGAAGGTCAAGATCGGCTCGGTGGAGATCGGCGGTGGAGCGCCGGTGGCCGTCCAGTCCATGACCTCCACCGACACACGCGACGTTCCTGCGACCCTGGCCCAGATCTACGCTCTGGCTTCCGAGGGGTGCGAGATCGTGCGTGTGGCCGTGCCTGACGCCGAGGCCGCCACGGCGGTGGCTGAGATCAAGGCCAGGAGTCCGCTGCCCGTGGTGGCCGATATCCACTTCGATCACCGCCTGGCCCTCCGCGCCCTGGAGGCCGGGGCGGACAAGCTCCGAATCAACCCGGGCAACATAGGCGGTCGCCAGCGCGTCCGGGTGGTGGCGCGCGAGGCCAAGGCTCGCGGGGTTCCGATCCGCGTCGGTGCCAATATCGGCTCGCTGTCCAAGACCTCCCTGCGCCGGTTCGCGAGGCCTTGCGCCGAAGCCCTGGTCGAAAGCGCGCTGGAGGACGTGCGGGTTCTTGAGGAGATGGAGTTCTACGACATCGTCATCTCAGTCAAGGCTTCCGATGTGCCGATGATGATCGAGGCGTACGGCGCGCTTGCCGAGCGGACTCGCTATCCGTTGCACCTGGGCGTGACCGAGGCCGGAACAGCCTGGGCGGGCGGGCTGAGGTCCGCGGTGGGGATCGGGACGGTGCTGGCCCGCGGGATCGGGGACACGATACGCGTGTCGCTGGCGGCCGATCCCACCGAGGAGGTCCGGGTGGCGTACGAGATCCTCAAGAGCCTCGGGCTGCGCTCGCGCGGCGTCCTGCTGGTGGCCTGTCCTTCCTGCGGGCGCGCCGAGGTCGACATCGTGAGTATTGCAGAAGAGGTGGAGAGGCGCCTGCGTCACGTGCCTGCTCCGGTGAAGGTGGCCGTGATGGGCTGCGCGGTCAACGGACCGGGCGAGGCGCGCATGGCCGATGTCGGCGTGGCCTGCGGTCGCGGCATGGGGCTTGTCTTCGTTGACGGGAAGATCGTGGCCAGCCTTCCCGAAGGCCGGCTGATTGACGCGCTCATGGACAGGGTCTGGGCGATCGCCCGCGAGCGCTACGGCGCGATAGGGCCCAAGGCGTGATTCCGCTGCGGGACAGCACCCGCTCGGCCTCCTCTCCCGTCGTCGTGTACGCCCTGATCGCGGCGTGCGTGGGCGCGTTCGTATACGCCGAGAGCCTGGGTGGCGAGGCGCGCATGTCCCTCTACGCGTCCATGGGCGCGGTTCCCAGGGTCGTGATGGGCGGACCCTGGCCGGGCGCCTGGATCGGCCTGCTCACCTCGGTCTTCCTGCACGGCAGTTGGGCGCACCTGGGCGGGAACATGCTCTACCTTTGGATATTCGGCGACAACGTCGAGGACGCCATGGGGCACGGCCGGTTCCTGGCCTTCTACCTGATCGCCGGCGTGCTCGCCGGGTTGGCCCACGTGGTCACCGCGCCTTCCTCGCCCGTGCCGCTGATTGGGGCCAGCGGCGCAATCGCCGGCGTGCTGGGCGCCTACCTCATCCTGTATCCGGGGGCGCGCATAGTCTCGCTTCTGGTGCTTGGGATCTTCGTGCGCATCGCCGAACTCCCGGCGGTGCTCGTCCTGTCCCTGTGGTTCGTGATTCAACTGCTGTCCGGGGTGGCGGCGCTGGGCGCACCCGGGGTCACCACCGTGGCCTGGTGGGCGCACGTGGGCGGGTTTCTGGCCGGGGTCGTGCTCGTGCCGGTCTTCGCCGCGCGGCGCCGCGCCCGCCTACCCTAGCGCAGGGCCAGGACGCTTCTCGCTGCCGCGCAGTTCTGCTATAGTGTGGCGCGTGGCCCGCATAAGGGCTTCGAGGGAGGGTGGGAATGCGCAACATCACCGTGGATGTCCTGGCCCGCACGCCTGTGTCTCGTCACAAGGTGGAGATCGTGGAGCGCAAGGGGGTTGGTCACCCCGACTCGATCTGCGACGCGATCATGGAGCGCGTGTCGATCGCGCTGAGCCGTGAGTACCTGCAGCGCTTTGGGCGCATCCTCCACCACAACATCGACAAGGCGTTCCTCGTGGCCGGCAACGCGGAGATCCGGTTGGGCGGGGGTGAAGTGACGGATCCGATGCGACTGATCTTCGGCGACCGGGCGACCGCGCTGGCCAACGGAGAGGAGATCCCCGTGGGCGAGATCGCCGTGGACACCGCGAAGGCGTGGATTCGCGAGCACCTGCGGTTCGTTGACGCGGAGAAGCACGTAGCCTACGATGTCCAGATCAAGCCCGGCGCACCGGAACTGGTGGACATCTTCCAGCGCGGGGGCGCGCCCGTTGCCAACGACACCTCGGCCGCGGTGGGCTACGCCCCGCTCACACCCACCGAGCAGGCCGTGCTCGAGACCGAGCGCCTGATGAACTCCCGCACCTTCAAGGAGCGCTTCCCCGAGGTGGGAGAGGACATCAAGGTCATGGGATTCCGTCAGGAGGACGAGCTCCACATGACCGCCGCGGTGGCCTTCGTGGACAGGTTCATAGATGGAGAGGCCACCTACCTGCGCCGGAAGGCCGAGCTGCATGCTGCCGTGTGCGAACGGCTGGCGACGCTGCAGTCCTTCAAGAAGGTTCACCTGTACCTGAACACCCTCGACGAACCCGGCCGTGGGATCGGAGGCATGTACCTGACAGTGACGGGCACCTCGGCGGAGAGCGGCGACTCCGGGCAGGTGGGACGCGGAAACAAGGTCAACGGCGTGATCGCCCTGAACCGCCCGATGGGGACCGAGGCAGCGGCCGGGAAGAACCCGGTATCGCACGTGGGCAAGATCTACACGATTCTGACGCACCAGGTGGCCGATAGGATCTACAACGATGTCCCCGGCGTTGACGAGGTCTATGTCTGGCTGCTGAGCCAGATCGGATCGCCCGTGGACCAACCCAAGGTTGCCGCGGCACAGCTCGTGCTGGCACCGCGCGCCCGCCGCAGCACGGTGGAGCGACGTGTCCGTGAGATCCTCGATTACGAGCTTGCGGACATCCGGCGGCTGTCGCAGGATCTTGCCGAGGGGCGCTACCAAGTCTGCTAGGAGCTGACGAGCCGGATGCCGATCTACGAGTACCGCTGCAGGCGGTGCCAGCACGATTTCGAGAACTTCCAGGCCGCAGACCAGCCTGCGCCGCGCTGCCCGCAGTGCGGCGGCGACGCGCGCAAGGTGTATTCCTCGGTAGGTCTGATCTTCAAGGGTAGCGGGTTCCACAGCACCGACTACAGGAAGCCTGCGCAGTCGGGCAACGGCGACGCCGCGCCGAGCGGCGCTGCCGGCCCCCCTGGGGTTGAACCGACATCGACACCAGGCCTCCACGAGAAGTCCTAGGTAGAGCACACCCCGGTTCCAGGTCTGTCAGGGCCGCTCCCGCGGTCATTGCCGTCCTTGCGGTCGCGGTGCTGGCCGCGTCCGGCCGTGCCGCGCCAGGCCATGCCCCGGCCGGCCGCTTCCTGTCTCTTGCTGGCGCCGGGTTCGACGCGCAGGTGCGGCTGGGCGCCTGGGCACCGGTCTGGGTAGATGTTACGGCCCCGGCCGGCGGCCTGGACGGAACGTTGAGGATCGAGACTGCGGGCCCTGCGGGTCAGGCTGGACCGATCTTCGCGGTGCCGGTTCGCGCCGCGCCTGGGGCCCGGCTGCGGGTCTTCGTGCCCGCGGTCTTCCATGACGCGCGCTCCCCAGGTACCGTGACGCTCCGTGATGGTTCAGGCACGGTGGATACGCTCGTCCTGCCGCGCCTGCGGCCCGCGGACGAGATCGTGGTGGTCTTGTCCGCCGAACCCCTGGGCATCGAGGCCGCCGCGGCGCGCTTCTCTGGGCTCGCGGTGGTCTACGTCGAGCAGGAGGCACTGCCCGCGGCCTGGCAGCCCTACCAGGCGGTCCGGCTGCTCGTCATCAGGGATCTGGATGAACGCAGGGTGACCGACCATCAGCGCCGGGCGATCCTTGAGTGGGCGTGGTCCGGGGGCAGGTTGCTGGCGATGCCATCGGGCGACGACCTGCGGCACATTCGCGGTCCCACGCTGGGGCCTGTGCTGGCGTCGGCCGCCGAAGGTGGCACGGGTCTTGGCAGGGTGGCAGTCTGGCAGCACGACGCGGCCGCCCTCAAGGAGCGCGGCCAACCCGCCCTGGAGCAGGCATGGCAGCGGGTACTCGCAGAGAGCACGAGGCCCGCGCCGCCCGGACTCGACGCCACCGTGCCGCAGGACCGGGGTGTCCCGCCGCAGGCGCATGCCGCGATCGCTGGCGTGATCCTGGCGTATGTCCTGGCAGTCCGCGCCGTCAGTAGATTGCTGGCCGCCGTCCGGCCGGCAGGCGTGATGGCGGCAGTTCTGATGGTTGGTCTTGCCACGGCTGGCGCGCTTCGAGTCGCGGCGCTGGCCCGGGAGGCGACCGCCGGCGTGGCTGCCTCGAGCGTGGTCGAGGGGCTGCCGGGAACCAGCCACGCCCTGCTGACGGTGGCCGCCAGGCCTTCTCGGGCCCAAGTTCAGGGCGGCGGTGTTGCGGCGGAGCCGCGCCTGCTGCTGCGTCCAGCTGTCCCGGTGAGGGTTCAGATCCTGCACTCCGAGCGCACCACGGTTGAGGGCGACATGGCGGGCGTCCTGTTCACCGGCGCAGCGATCGTACCGCTGCCGATCACCGGGACCTACACCGCCACAGCCGGGGGCGCGGAGATCATCGTGGTCAACCGTACAGGACAGGGCTTGGAGCCAGCATGGATATACTCGGCCGGGATGGCCCAGGCCATACCTCGTGTGGGGCGCGAAGCGCGGATCGCGCTCGACGCGCGCCAGTGGCAGGCCCCTGCCAGGCTGGGGCGCCCCGGCCCCAACCCGGCCCTGATGGCATGGGCGTTCGCGCGCCTGGAGGCCGATGATATACTGAGAAGAGAGCAAGCCTGGCTGCTCGGATGGATGCGTGATCCCGCATTCGGGCTCCGATGGGGCAGCAGGCCCGAGCCGCCGCTCCAGCTCGTGCTGGTGCCCCTCGGCGCGCCGTGAGCAGCGGCTGAGGTATTGCCATGTCTGTCATCAACGCCGTGGCCCGTGGGGATCTGCGGATGCGGCTGGGCACTCCCCGAGGCATCTGGACGCAGACCGTCCTGCTGGCGGCCTTCGGCGCCCTTGTGCTGCTCACGCTTCCCGCGGAGGCTGGCGCGTACGGTCTGCGTGACGCCGAGGTGCTCTCGCTGCTGCTTGTGGCGCAGATGCTCGCTGTCACCTATCTTGCGTCGGCCGTGGCCTCTTCCGAGTTGGGCATGGAAGGGGAGAAGGGCATCGCTGATCTGGCGGTGTCCGGATTCTCCGCACACGAAATAGCGCTTGGCAAGTGGCAGTCGGGCGCTCTGTACGCGCTCTACCTCGTGGCGATCCTGCTTCCCCTTATCGTGTTGGGCGCGACCGTGCGCGGCGGCGCGACGGCAACCGTGGCCCTGGCCGGGGTGCCAACCGCCGCCCTGGCCGCTGCCGCAGCGGTCTGGGGGGCCTGGCTGGGGGGCCGTGTCGCATCGGAGTTCGCGCGCAGCGCCGTGCACTGGGCGGGCCTGGGCGCGCTGTTTGCCGGAACCGGGGCCCTGCCCGAGCCCCTGCGCGCGGCCAGCCCTATCCGCATGATGCAGGGCGTGATCGAGGGACCCCACCCGGCAGTTGGCGTCGCGTGCGCCGTGTATCTTGCCGTCTCGTTTCTCGGCGTCCGTCTGATTGCGCGCCAGGTGGGCGCGATGCGCGCACAGGCCCGCGGGGCCTAGGACGCTGCCATGGCCACTTCGATCAGGACAGCGGACTCGCTAGGGCGCGAGGAGATCAGTGCGGCAGTCGGAGCGGCCCGCCGCCGTCTGGCCGCGCGGCGCGCTTGGCATTGGAGCGGCCGGGCTGCCCTGGCCTGGATCCTGGCGGTGCTGGTACTCACACTCGCGCGCGCGGTCGTCCCGATCAGCGTGCCCTACGCCCTGCTGTGCGGGCTGGGGCTGGGTGCCGGCGCGCTGGCCTTCCTGCTGCTCGCCGTTGCGTGGCGAGTGCCCCCGCTTGTGGCTGCACAGGTACTGGACCACCGGTTCGGGGGGCGTGATCGCACGGCGACGGCGGTCGAGATACTGACCGGGGCGCACGCAGGCAGCGCGCTGTCGCCGGCGGCCGTGGCCGATACCGCGCGCTGGGTGCTGGCTGAAACCCCGCAGGACCGACTGCGATGGCGCCCGGGGCCGGCGGTCTGGGCCGCCCTGGGGCTGGCCGCGCTCACGGTCGCCCTCGGCTGGCTCCTCACAGGGGTCTCGGTCCCTGGGACGCCGGCGCGCCGTGTGGCGGAGACCATACGGCATGAAGGACGCCGCATCGAGCGGGCTGCCGACGCGATGAGCGAACAGGCGCGCCTGGAGCGCGCCCCGGTGGCCCGGCGCCTGGCGGATCCGCTTCGGCGGTTGGGCGAGGACCTGCAGCGCGAGCGGATGGACCGACGCGAGGCGCTCTCGCGCATAGAGTCACTGGGTCGCCAGATCGAGGCCTCGCGCCGGCAAGTGCGGTCGAGGCGCGACCAGCAAGAGGAGAAGCCGGCTGCCTCTGACCCTGCCCTGCCGCAGCAGCTATTCCGGCGACGCGCCGCCCTGGACCAGGCGATCAGGCAGTTCCAGGAGATCGCGGAACGGCTGGCCCAGAACCCTTCTCCCGAGGAGCGACGCTCGCTGCTGCGCCAGCTCGAGGCGCTCTCGCGGGGCGGGAGTGAGGGAGAGGTGCCGACCCGCGGGCGAGAGCAGGCCGCGCAGGCCAGGCGGCGCGCGGCCGCGGGCGACACAAAGGCCGCGCGGCAGGCGCTGCGTCAGGGCGCGCTCGACATGGAGGAATTGCGCACGCTGCTGGCCGACGAGGAAGGCCTCGAGCAGGCGCGCCGCGGCCTGCGCAAGTCGGCCGATCGCATAGCACGCGGGGGCGGCGGGCCCCCCGAGACCGAGCCCCCCTCCCAGGCCGCCGTGGCGCCGAGCGGATCGTCGCCGGGAAGGCGGCAGTTGCAGCAGGGCGAGGGACCCGAGGAGGAATCGCCGCCCCCCGGTCCCAACCAGGGTTCCACCGCTGGGACGGGCACCGCGCAGGACAAGCAGGGAGAGCGCACGCCGCGCCTCGAGGGAGAGCGCCCGCAAACGCGCATCCGCGGCATGCAGGGCGAGGGGCGCGCCGTCACCGAGGATCTGCCCGGACCCGGCAGGCCGGCCCCGGTGCGGGTGACGCCCGGACGCGCGAGCGAGGCCGTACGCGCCGAGGCCGACCGCTACATGTCGCGCATGCGCATTCCGCCGGAATACCGCGAGATAGTACGCAGGTACTTCGAGGCGCTGGCCGGGGCCCGCTAGACCGCCGCGCCAGGCGAGGAGACGATACGTTGAAGGACGCCGCTGCCTTCCGAACCACCTTTGCCGCGATCCGCCGCGAGATTCAGCGCGTCATAGTCGGGCACGAGGTCCTGATCGAGCACGTGCTTTACGCGTTGTTCTCCAACGGCCACGTGCTGCTCGAGGGCGTCCCGGGGCTGGGCAAGACGCTTCTGGTAAGGACGCTGGCCCAGTGCCTCGATCTCAGGTACTCGCGCATCCAGTTCACGCCCGACCTCATGCCGGCTGACATCATCGGCACGAACGTGGTGGTGCAGGACGCCGACGGGCGGCGCTACTTCCAGTTCCAGCGCGGGCCCATCTTCTCACAGATCGTGCTGGCCGACGAGATCAACCGTGCGACGCCCAAGACGCAGTCTGCGCTGCTGGAGGCGATGCAGGAGCGCACCGTGACGGCACCTGGCGGTCCCTACGCGCTGGAGGAGCCCTTCCTGGTTCTGGCCACGCAGAACCCCATAGAGATGGAGGGAACCTATCCTCTGCCCGAGGCGCAGATCGACCGGTTCATCTTCAAGCTCAAGCTGGAATCCCCCACGTTGCGCGAGCTGGTCGAGATCATGGACCGGACCACGGGCCCGGCGCAGCCTGCTGCGGGCGTCGTGGCAACCGGGCCCGAGATCAAGGCGATGCAGGCGCTGGCGCGTGAGGTGCCGGCCGCGGACCACGTCCGGCAGTACGCCGCCAGGCTGGTGCGCGCGACCCATTCCCGTGACGAATCCGCGGGATCTCTGGCCCGCCGCTACGTCCGCTACGGCAGCAGCCCGAGGGGGGCTCAGGCGCTGCTGCTTGGGGCTCGTGTGCGCGCCCTGGCCGAGGGCCGGTTCAACGCAAGCACCGAGGACATCCAGGCCATTGCTCCGGGCGCACTGCGGCACCGCCTCATCCTCAACTTCGAGGGTGAGGCCGAAGGCGTGGAGACCGACGACGTGATTCGCAGCATCCTGGCGGAGGTCCCTTCGACGCCGGCGGCCGCCTGGAGCCCGTGATGGAGGCACCGCTGCTGCTCGACGCGGAGTTCATGGCGCGTCTCGAGCGCCTGAAGCTGCGCTCGCGCAGGCTGTACCGCAGCGGCGTACGGGGTGAGCGCCGCAGCGCCACGATGGGCCGCGGTGTGGAGTTCGCCGACTACCGGCCCTACCAGGTGGGCGACGACTTCCGGTACGTGGATTGGAACATCTACTCGCGCCTGGACCGCCTCTTCGTGAAGCTCTTCAGCGAGGAGGAAGACGTAAGCGTTCACCTGTTCGTGGACGCCAGCCGCTCGATGGGATGGGGGGCTCCCTCCAAACTGGACTACGCGGTCAGGGCCGCGGCCGCGCTCGGCTACATAGGGCTGGCCAACCTGGACCGCGTGGGCGCGGTGATCTTCAACGACCATGCGGTCCGCACGCTGACGCCGCGCCGGGGTAGATCGGGCGTGCTTACCCTGTTCAGGTTCCTGGGGGTAACCGCCGCGGAAGGCAGGAGCAGCCTCCGGGCGGCGCTCGAGGAGTACGCGGTCCGTACCCGAAGACGAGGAATCCTGGTCGTGATCTCGGATCTGATGTTTCCCGACGGTGTGGAGGCGGGCCTGCGCCTGGCCAGATACCACCGCTTTGAGCCGTTCCTGGTGCACCTGCTCTCCGACGACGAGCTGGTTCCTTCACTCGAAGGCGACATGCGTTTGGTGGACTGCGAGACCGGCCTCGCGGTCGAGGTGACCGCGGACGCCGCGGCCGCGGCGGCGTACGCGCGCGCACGCGACCGCTACTTCGATGAGGTCGCGCGGACTGCACTGGCCCTGGGTGTGGAGTACCTGCGGGCGACCACCTCGGTCCCGTTCCGCGACCTCGTGCTCCGGCACCTCCGCAGCGGGGGACTCGTCGCCTGATGGTGCTCGGCGCGCCGGGGGCGCTCTGGTGGCTGGCCGTCATCCCGCTGCTCGTCCTGCTCTACATGCTGCGCGCAAGGCGGGAGCCCCGCGTGGTCCCCAGCACGCTGCTGTGGGAGCGCGCGGCGCGCGACCTGGTGGCGCGGAATCCGGTGCGCCGGCTCGAGCGCAACGTGCTCCTGCTGCTCCAGGTGCTGGCGGTGGCCCTGCTGGCGCTGGCGCTTGCCCGGCCTTCAATAACGCTCCCCGGCCTCGCCGGCAGCGCCGCGGCCCTGGTTGTGGACACGAGCGCCAGCATGCAGGCGACGGACGTCTCCCCCAGCCGCATGGCCGCAGCGCAGCAGGAGGCCCGGGCGCTGCTGGACGGGCTAGCCCCGGGCCAGATGGCCGCCCTCGTTGAGGCGGGCGCACGTCCTGGCGTGCTCGTCGAGTTCACGACTGATCGCGCCGCGCTGCGAAGGGCGCTGGACGGCCTTGCGGCGTCCGACGCAGGGGACTCGATCGCTGAAGCGCTCATGCTGGCCGCCGGGCTGCGCGCGAACGGGCGGGCCGCATCGGTACACCTCTTCAGCGACCAACCCCCATCCGATCCGCGCGTGCGCTGGCACCGGATCGGGCGCGGGGCGCCCAACGCGGCGGTGACCGCGTTGCACGCGCGCACCGATGCCCTGGGCCGGACCCGGCTCCTGGCAAGGGTCGAGGCCTTCGGTGGGGGCTTCGCTGATAGGGAACTGGTTGCAGCGGTCGGTGGCAGGACAATCGCCCGCCGGACGCTGCGGCTGACCCCTGATGCTCCCCAGACCGTCGTCTTTGACCTGGGCGAGATCAGCGGCGAGGTAGCGGTCTCGCTGGGCGGAAGCGACGCGCTCGTCGCAGACGACCGGGCCGTCGCGGCGGTCGGGCCGGAATGGCAGCCGCGTGTCCTTGTGATAGGCGAGGACAACCCGGTGCTGGACGCGGTGCTCCGGGCCGTTCCCCTCGCAGGGGTCTCGCGCGGCGACAGGGCTGCGCCCTCACAGTGGGCCGGGGCCGATGTGGTGGTGCTTGACCGCGTGCCGCCACTCGAGCTGCCTCCGGGCGCCTACCTGTTGATCGGCACGGTCGGGACGAACCTCCCCGTGCGCATCGGGGCCAGCGCCGTCGAGCAAGTGGTCCGGTCGGCGTCAGCCACGCATCGCATCACGCGCATGGTGGATCTGCTCGGCGTACGCGTGGGGGAGGCCATGACGCTGCGGCCCCAGGCCGGCACCGTGCTTGCCGAGGGCGAGACGCCGCTGTTGTGGGTCTATGAAGGACGAGGCATACGGGCGGTGGTACTGCCGTTCGCGCTGGCGGCGAGCGACCTGCCGGCAAGCGCCGCCTTTCCGGTGCTGGTCGCCAACACGCTGGAGTGGCTCGCCGGCGGCAGCGTGACCCTGGCGCCCGGCGCCTCCCCGGTGGTGCTGGCCGGCTCCTGGAGCGAGGCCAGGTTGCGCGATCCCGCAGGCGGCGTGCGTCGGGTGCCGGCCAGGGACGGCGTGTTCGTCCTGCCGCCGCTCGACCGCGTGGGCGCCTACCACCTCCGCACAGGCGGGTGGGAGCGGCGATGGTTGGTGTCCGCCGTGGAGGCGCGCGAATCGCATCTGGAGGTCGCGCCGCTTGAGCGCCCCATCGAGTTGGCGGCGGCGCGGTCAGCAGCCCACCTCCCGCTGTCACGCCACCTGCTCGGGGCGGCGGCGGCCTTAGTCGCGGCGGAGTGGTGGTTGTGGAAGCGCAGCCTGCCGCCGCGTCCGCGACGGCGGAGGAATCTGGCTGTCCTGAGGACAGGCGTGATCGCGCTGCTGGTGCTGGGCCTTGCCGGGATCGAGATCCGGGCAGCAGTGGGAGATCTGACGGTGGTCCTTGCCGCCGACCGCTCCGACAGCATGGGGCCTGAAGGCGAGCGCCGGCTGCGCGCGTTCGTGGACGAGGCGCGATCCATGGCAGGGGTGGGCACGCGCGTCGGGCTCGTGACCTTCGGGGCCGACGCCCAGCTGGAGGAGGCGCCGTCCGAGCAGCCCAGGCTGGCGATGGCGTCGCGTCCGCGGACCGACGGCACCAACATCGCTGCGGCCATACAGCGCGCCATCCCGGCCTTCCCTGCGGGCGCGGCGCGACGGCTCGTGCTGCTCACCGATGGCCAGGCCAACGCAGGAGACCTTGCGCCTGCTCTGGCAGCCGTGCGCGCCAGCGGCGTTGACCTGGTGGTGGTGCCGGTGGCACCCGATCCCGGCCCTGATGTCCTGGTGGACCACGTGACGGTTCCAGCCCTGGCGGCCGTGGGGGAGCGGGTGCCGGTCACCGTGGCCTTGCTGGCAAGTGCGCCGGCCGAGGTCGAGCTGCGCGTCCGCGCCAACGGCACGCTCCTGCTCGCGCAGGAGATGAACCTGCGCGCGGGCCGCACCGTCTTGGACCTGGACGTGCTGGCCTCGCAGCCCGGGTTGCTCAGGATAGACGCCACGATCGATGCCTCCCCGGACGCCGAGCCCGGGAACAACCGTGCCTTCGCGCTCGGGCTCGTTGCCGGACGCCCGACCATCATCTACGCCGGCGCGCCGCCCGGCCCGCTGGCGGGCCTGCTGGAAGCGCAGCGCCTCCGGGTGCGAATCGTCTCGCCCGCCATGCTTCCGGCGTCGGTCGCGGGGTACCAAGGAGCCGGGGCAGTTGTGCTCGATGACGTGCCGGCCTATCTGCTCTCCAGGCAGCAGATGGCCGCGCTGCGCGACCACGTGCGGCTCGGAGGGGGCGGTCTGGTGGCGCTGGGCGGAGCCCACAGCTTCGGCATCGGCGGGTATGCCGGGACTCCGCTAGAGGAAGTGCTTCCGGTCAGCATGGATGTGCGCCACCGCCTTGCGATACCCACGATGGCCGTGGTCCTGGTTCTCGATGCGTCCGGAAGCATGGGGGGGTTCGGCAACGAGATCGCCAAGGTAGAGCTGGCCAAGGAGACGGCCCAGTCGGTGGTGGATCTGCTGGGTGAGAACGATCTGGTCGGCGTGCTCGCGTTTGACCAGACACCCCGCTGGCTCGTGCAGCCCACCCCGGCCTCGCAGCGGGCGCACATACTCGAGGCGGTGGGGCGCATTCGGGCCGGCGGGGGCACCAACCTGTACCCTGCGCTCGCATCCGCGCGCGATGCCCTGCACAAGGTCGAAGCCAGGGTCAAGCACATCATCGTGCTCTCCGACGGTCAGACCGATCCGGGCGACTTCCGCGGTCTTGCCACGGCGCTTGTCTCGGAGCGAGTGACGGTGAGCACGGTCGCCATCGGGCGCGACGCCGACATCGAGATTATGCGCAGCATAGCCGCCTGGGGACGCGGCCGCGCGTACGTCGCAAGGGACGCGTACAGCATACCTCGGATCCTCGCGGCCGAGGCGCTCCTGGCCACGCGCTCGTACGTCGTGGAGGAACGCTTCACCCCCCGTGTAGCAGGCGCCTCGGCCCTGGTGGATGACCTGGGCCCGCTCCCGCCGCTGCTCGGGTATCTGGCGACGCTGCCCAAGCCGTCAGCGGAGGTGGTCCTGCTCTCGCACCAGGATGATCCGATCCTGGCAGTGTGGAGCTACGGTGCCGGAAGGGCCGTGGCGATCACCACCGACGCGCGTTTCCGCTGGACCTCGCCCTGGCGCGCCTGGGCAGGGGCCGGGCGTCTCTGGTCCCAGGCCGTGCGGTGGGCGTCCAGCCGCCCTGCCGGATCGCTGGACGCCCACGTCGAGTCGACCGGCGATTCGGTGCGCATCGTGCTCGACGCGCGTGCGGCCGACGGCACCCCCCACGTGCAGTGGGAAGCCGCGGCCACGCTCACCGGCGAGCGCGTCGGCACTTTGTCGGCCCCCCTCGTGCAGACCCGGCCCGGCTGGTACGAGGCCGACCTGGCGCTCCCGCCTCCGGGCGCATACCTCGTGAGGGTGAGCGCATCCGAAGGGGGTCTTCTCGCCGGCACCTCCGTGCTTCCGCTGGCCGTGCCCTATTCGCCCGAGCTGCGACGCGTTGGATTGAACCGCGCGGTAATCGCGCACATGGTTGAGGTTGCTGGCGCGCGCGTGGTGGTGTCACCCGCCGAGGCGCTGGCGCCGCCATCCTCGCCCGAGCGCAGGCCGGTGCCGCTGTGGCCCCTGCTTGGTACGCTGGCCCTGGCCGGATTTGCGCTCGAGGTGACGCTCCGCCGGCTACCGGCGATCGAGCAGAACCTCGGGCTCCTGGCAGCGATGGCCGCAGGCCTCAGCAGGAGAGCCCCGACTCCCGAAGACGTGCAGTACGACGCCGCCGACAGGTGGCGCATTGAGGACGAGGCCGAGGCCGCGGCGCGTGCCGCCTCGATGTCGGCGGCCGCGCGCCTGTACATAGCGCGGCTCCGGCGCCAGACCACCCAGCCCGACGACCCAGACGATAGCCGGCCAGCGCAGGGCCGGCCAGGATTGAAATGATGCCCGGGTTTCCCGCGATGCATCCGGTGCGCCAGGACCTGTCCGGACCGCGCATTGATGACGTGGAGGCGGCCACCCACCGGGCGCTGGCGCGCCTGGAGCTTGCCCGGCGGGTTGGGGGGAAGCGAATCGCGCTGACCGCGGGCAGCCGCGGCATCGCCCAGATAGCATCAGTGCTTCGGGCGGCGGTGGACCACCTGCGCGCCTGCGGCGCCGATCCGCTGGTCGTGGGGGCCATGGGCAGCCATGGCGGAGGCACGAGCGAGGGGCAGCGGCGGTTGCTCGCACACCTGGGCATCACAGAGGAGACGGTTGGGGCGCCCATCTCGACGCAAATGCAGACGCAGGTAATAGGGCATACGCCAGGTGGGCTCCCTGTCTTCTGCGACCGCGTCGCGGCCGGATGCGAAGGGATTCTCGTGATCAACCGGATCAAGCCCCACACCATCTTCTTCGAGCCGTTCGGCAGCGGGCTCATGAAGATGCTCGGCGTCGGCCTCGGGAAGGTGGAGGGCGCCAGGCAGATCCACCGTCAGGGAGTGACCTCGCTTCCCCAGGCGATCCGCGCGATGGCGCAGGTGTTCCTCGATCGCGGGATGGTGATCGGAGGCCTGGCGGTGGTTGAGAACGCGCGCGACGAGCCAGCAATCATCGAGGCCGTCTTCCCGCACGAACTCCCGGATCGGGAAGCGACGCTTGCCGCCAGGGCCCGCCAACTGATGCCCCGCCTGCCCACAGACGAGATCGATGTGCTGGTGGTGGACCAGGTGGGCAAGAACTTCGCGGGCACCGGGATGGACCCCAATATCATTGGCCGCACGCGCATCCAGGGGCTGCCCGAGCCCTCTTCTCCGCGCGTCGGGCGCATCGTGGCCCTGCGCCTCTCGCCCGAGTCCGAGGGCAACGCACAGGGCATAGGGCTTGCCGACCTGGTTACGCAGCGCCTTGTGGACGCCATCGACCGGCGGATCACCAACCTGAACGCGATCACCGCCACCACCCTGCAGAGGTCGTTCATCCCGATCACGCTTCCATCCGACCGCGACGCCATCGCCGCCGCGTTCGACACCTTAAGCATCGCCGAACCCCAGGAGGCCAGGGTCGTGCGTATCGCCAATACCCTTCACCTTGAGCACGTGCTCGTATCCCGCGCGGTGGCCGACGCGATGCGGCGCAGGAGCGGGGTCGAGGTCGGAGCGGGCCGCGAGTGGCCCTTCGACCCAGACGGATGGCTGACGGATCTTCCATGAGCGCCCCCGGAGTGGCCCGGTTGTTGAGGGATGCAGGACGCGCGGTCGTATTCACCGGCGCCGGCATGAGCACCGAATCGGGCCTGCCCGACTTCCGCTCGGCGTCAGGCCTGTGGGCAGGCGTGGATCCTGTCGCCGTCGCCTCGCGCCGGACGCTCGAGAGGAAGCCCGAGGCCTTCTACGATTTCTACCGCAAGCGGCTCGGGCACCTCGCCGCCGCGGCCCCCAACGCTGGTCACTACGCCGTCGCGGGGATGGAACGCGCAGGATGGGTGGGCGCCGTGGTCACCCAGAACGTGGACGGCCTCCACCAGGCCGCCGGGTCCCGCCACGTGATCGAGCTGCACGGCAACCTGCGCGAGTCGGTGTGCACGGGCTGCGGGTTCCGCGGGTCTGCCGCGCAGCTGCGTGCGGCCCTGGCAGCCGGCGGTCTTCCGACCTGCGGCTGGTGCGGTGGGCTGCTGCGTCCCAACGTTGTCCTCTTCGACGAGATGCTCCCACAGGATGCGTGGCAGACCGCAGTACAGGCCGCCCGCGCCTGTCGCCTCATGCTCGTGGTGGGCTCATCGCTCCAGGTCACGCCCGCGGCCTATCTTCCCCTGGAGACGCTGCGGGGTGGGGGCAGGCTGGTCATCGTCAACCGCGAGCCCACGCCCTACGACGGGCGCGCCACGATCACGATCAGGGAGAGCGCTGGGGCAGTGCTGGCGGAGATCGCGGCCCTGCTCGGGGAGGATGCCACCGGCCCCGCAGCGAAGTGATTCCGGCGCAGAGCCACCACTGCACGGATGACGGCCCGGCGCAGCCGGGCCGATCTGTGTTCGCGCGGTGTGCGCCACAGGAGGCAACAGGCGCGATGAGCGAGGCGGAAATCGGCGTGATCGGAGGAACTGGATTCTACTCGCTGCTCGAAGGAGCCCGTGAGGTGAAGGTCGAGACCCCGTACGGGCCGCCCAGCGACGTGATCACCCTTGGCGAGGTTGCGGGTCGCAGGGTGGCGTTCCTGCCCCGCCACGGCCGGCGGCACGAACTGCCGCCGCACACGATCAACTACCGTGCCAACATCGCAGCCCTAAAGCAGCTCGGTGTGACCCGCGTGATAGGCCCGGCGGCCGCGGGCAGTCTCCAGCCGCACATCCGGCCGGGCGAGTTCGTGATCTGCGACCAGCTCGTGGACCGGACCAGTGGCCGCCGCGACACCCTCTTCGACGGACCGGATACCGTGCACGTGAGCCTGGCCGATCCCTACTGCCCCCAACTGCGGAACGTGGCGCTCGAGGTGTCCGGTCGGCTGGGTCTGAGCGCGCACCCGCAGGGGACCGTCGTCGTGATACAGGGCCCCCGGTTCTCGACGAGGGCCGAGAGCCGCTGGTTTCGCGCGGCCGGGTGGGAGGTCATCAACATGACCCAGTACCCGGAGGCCGCGCTTGCCCGTGAGGCCGAGCTGTGCTACCTGAACATCTCGCTCGTGACCGACTACGACGTGGGTGTGGAGGGCGATCCGCGGGCCACCCCGGTCAGCGCCGAGGAGGTCCTTCGCAACTTCCAGGCCAACCTCCCCCGGCTGCGCGAACTCGTCCTGGGCGTCCTGGCGGCGGCGCCCGGCGAGAGGACGTGTCGCTGCGGGTCCGCGCTGGCCGGTGCGCATTCGTAGCCGGCGGCACCAGAATACCTGTCGGAGGGATGGGGATGAGCACTCTAGGTCCAGAGAGCGACCGATCGGCAAGGCGGTTGGGCCTGCTGGTATTCCTGTTGGGCATCTTGCTTCTGGTGGTTGTCTTCACGCTGGCCTATCGCGATCTGACCGGGGCCGGCGTCATCGGGCAGCTTACTAGTCCTGCCGCGGTGGACGCCGGCGAGGCGCTGCGGACGCTGGCGTTCAAGGGGGTGCTGCTGTTCCTTATGGCGTACGTGGGATCGGTCGTCGCCGGTCGCGGCATAGGCATGTACTCGGCGTCGAGGGCATTGCATGATCAGTAGAGCCGCCTCCCGCGCGCCCGAGGGGGCGCGGCACGTCATTGACCTGCGCAGCGACACCGTGACGCATCCCACCGAGGCGATGAGGGATGCGATGGCGCGCGCCGAGGTCGGGGACGACGTCTACCGCGAGGACCCCACCATCAACGCGCTGGAGGCGCTGGCCGCCGAGCGCACGGGCAAGGCGGCGAGCATCTTCGTCCCCAGCGGAACGATGGCCAACCTGCTGGCGGTCATGGCCCACACCCAGAAGGGTGACGAGGTGATCGCCGACTCGGAGGCCCACATACTGCACTACGAGGGCGGCGCGCTCGCCACGATCGCGGGGACGATGCCCCGCGCCCTGCCGACCGATTCGGGGTGCATCAGCGGAGCGCAACTCGAGGCGGCGCTGCGGCCGCCCAATGTTCACTATCCGCCCACTCGGCTGGTGTGCCTCGAGAACACGCACAACCGGCACGGCGGCGTGGTGATCTCGCCCGCGCAGACACACGACCTGGCCGCGACGGCCCATGCGCACGGCATCCTTGTGCACCTGGATGGAGCGCGCTTGTTCAACGCCGCGGTGGCGCTGGGCGTCCCGGCCGCGACGCTGGCGGCGCCCGCAGACTCGGTGGCGTTCTGCATCTCCAAGGCGCTGTCCGCTCCGGTGGGTTCGCTGCTGTGCGGGGGATCCGACTTCATAGACCGCGCCAGGCGATTCCGCAAGATGCTGGGCGGCGGGATGCGGCAGGCCGGGGTGCTGGCGGCGGCCGGGATCGTGGCTCTGGAACAGATGGTGGAGCGTCTGGCCGACGACCACCGGATTGCGCGCACGCTGGCCGAGGCCCTTGCCGGCATCCCCGGGCTCATGATAGACCTCTCCCGCGTGCAGACCAACATCATCCGCGTTGACCTCGTCGGACGCGATGCCGGCGGGGTCACGGAGCGTCTGCTCACTCGCGGAGTGCTGGCCGGGGCCTCGGGTCCGCGCCGGATCCGCCTGGTGACGAACCGGCACATCACACCCGACGATGTGCCGGGCGTGGTACGGGCCTTCCAGGCGGTGATGGCTGGCTAGAACCGCTTGAACATCCCGACCCCCACGGTCGGCTGGGAGAACAGGCTGCGCACCCGCAGCGTGATGCCGTAGTCCGGGCGCAGGTGGTAGTGGGCGTAGAGGTTCAGGCTGATATCGCTGATGTTGTAGAGGTCTGCGGCGTAGGAGATGCTGGGCGACGCGCGGTAGTCCATTCCGACGCCCAGGTGCGAGTCGATCAGGCCGTAGCGGAACAGCGTCCGCTCGTCCAGCCTGCTGCCCACCTGCAGCCCGATGCGATTCGCCCCTCCGACCTCCCGCCACGTGAACAGGTAGGAGCGCGAAGCGTCCGGCAGGAGAGTGAAGCTCACATCGTGCCCGAGACGAGTCCCGTCGTGCCAGATGGCGTACTCCAGGCGGTACGTGCTGCGGAGATCCGGGAGCTCCAGGCGCTCGGGCAGCACGCGCCCGACCCGCTCGACCACCCGGTCGGCGCGGCCGATGACCGAACGTGCCTCGCCCACGGCCAGTCGGGCGTCGGTGATCGCGGTGCGGGCCTCGGCCAGTGACGCGCGCACGGCGCGCACCTCCTGTTCGTTCACGACGCCCGAGAGGTCGCCCACCATCTTCTCGATGCCCTGCGCCGCCTTCTGGATCGAGGAGACCGCCCCCCGCACCTGCTCCGCCGTGCGCCCGTCCGCTGCCACCTGCCTGATCATCGTGCGCACGTCCCCGGCGGATGCGGCCAGCTCCTCGGCCACGACACGCAGCCTCCGGGCTATCTCGGGCACCTCACCCGCCACCGTGCGATCGAGCGTCCGCGTGGTGCGCTCCACGTGCTCGGCCGCGCGCGCCATCCGGTCCGAGGCCGCGCGCGCGCTGCGCACGGTCTCGCGCAATCCCTCGGCGAGGGCCGGATCACCTATGAGGCGGTGGACGCTGGAGAGCGCCTCCTCGGCGCGCTTTGCCACCTCCAGCACGCGCTCGAAAAGCTCGTCCGTGGTGAGGGGCTCTACTCCTGCCACGACTGATCCCGGCGCCAGGGCCGGGGCGCCGGGCGGTCCTGGGAATACAGCGACCAGGCGGTCGCCCAGGAGCCCTGCGGATGTGATCGAGAAGCGCGAGCCCTCGGGGATGGCGACGCCTTGGCGTATGACCAGCAGGATGTCCGCCTTACTCTCCGGCGTCAGTCCCAGCCGCCTGACGCGGCCGATCTCGATTCCCGCCATCTGGACCGGGGCACCCAGGGTCAGTCCGGCGGCATTCGCAACGCGCATGTGCAGCGCGTAGCCACCCTCGCGAGTCCAGAAGCCCCCGCGCAGGAATACAATGGAGCCCACGAGCGCCACAATCCCGAGCAGGGTGACGATCCCCGCTCTTGTCTCCATGCTCATGAGGGTTTCACCTCGACCGCGCGGGTGTCCAGGAACCGCCGGACGAACGGGTCCGCGCTCCCCAGGATCTCGTCCGGCGTGCCCACCGCGGTCAGGCGCCCGGAATCCATGACCGCCAGCCGGTCGGCCAGGTGAAACGCGCTGTCCAGACTGTGGGTGACGACCACCGAGGTCACCTCCAGCTCCGCGCGCAGCCGCAGGATCAGGCCGTCCACGGTGTGCGCGGTCAACGGGTCGAGACCGCTCGTGGGTTCATCATACAGGATGAGAGGAGGGTCGAGCGCCAGGGCGCGGGCAATGCCCACGCGCTTTCGCATGCCTCCTGACAGCGCCGAGGGCATCAGATCCTCGGTACCGGCCATCTCCACCCGATCCAGCAGTTCGCGCACCCTGCGCGCGATCTCCTCCCTTGATAGATTGCTGTGTCGGCGCATGGGGAACGCCACGTTCTGCTCCACCGTGAGCGAGTCAAACAGGGCGGCGGATTGAAACACGACGCCGATTCGCACCCGCACGGAGTCGAGTTCATGGTCGGACATGGCGTGTATCGGATGCCCGAAGACCAGGACCTCGCCCCGGTCGGGCCTGACGAGCCCCACCAGGTGCTTGAGCAGCACGCTCTTTCCACAACCGCTGGGACCCATGATGACCTGTATCTCGCCGCGGCGGACCTCGAGGGAGACGCCGGACAGCGCCGCGCTCCCGCCGAACGACTTCCAGAGGTCCGAGGCGACGACAATCGCGTCGCCCGGGCGGCTCGAGGGTTGGGATTCCGTCATTGCCTCCGCGCTCCCGATCCCATGAGGCCTCCCGACCTAGAAGAAGACCAGGTCCAGGAAGTAGTTGCAGACCAGGATCAGGACGATCGAGATGACGACCGCGCCCGTCGTCGCGCGCCCCACGCCGTCTGCGCCGCCAGTCGCATTGAGGCCCCGGTAGCAGCCCACCGCTGCGATGATCAGGCCGAAGAACACCGCCTTGATCAGGCCGACCACGAGATCGTACGGCCAGAGGAACCTCTGGAGCGACGAGATGAAGGCGCCGCTGCTGATCCCGGCCGCGGTGGCCACGAAGTAACCGCCTGTCCCGCCCACCACGTTGGCAAAGGCGGTCAGGATCGGCAGCCCCACGGCCGCGGCCGCGAGCCGCGGGACTACCAGGTAGCGCACCGGATCCGTGGCCAGGACGCGCAGGGCGTCAATCTGCTCGGTGACGGCCATCGTGCCTATCTCCGCGGCCATGCCCGCGCCCACGCGGCCGGCCGCCGCGATCGCGGTGAAGACCGGCGCGGCTTCGCGGGCCATGGAGAGGCCCACGAGCCCGCCGACAAAGCCCTGGCCGCCGAAGTCCGCCAGCTGCCGGGCCGTCTGAAAGGCCAGGACCATACCGGAGAAGGCGCCGGTGACCAGAACGACCGGTATGGATTCGGCCCCGATGCGGTTGATCTGGACCGCCGTCTCGCGCATCTCCAGCCGTCCTCGGAGCACCCATCTGAGGGCCGCGGCAAGCATCAGGGCCACCTGCCCCACTTCGGCCAGGCCGCGGAGGACGGCTCCGCCAAGCGTGGCCAGCGGCGACCGCCGGATTCGAGTTCCCGGAGGAGCCTGCAGCATCTCCAACTTCGTTCGGCGTTCCGGGGGGCGTTTCCCCTGCCGCGGGCGTGCCTCCGTCGGGCCGGCGGGTTCGATTGACGCTCCCAGACCGGCGTGCTATACTCCGCAGGGTCTGGCAGCCGAAAGTAGAAGCCATCCGCTTCTCACCCGGGCGCTCAGGTGATTCAGTGATGCACCCCGGGTCGCTGTGGCAGCGGCGCGCATGCGGGGATGGCACCTGCCATCCCCTTTCTGTTTCTCGGGCTGCCGGACGATGGAAGGTATGGGGGTCAAGGAGGGCGAGAGAGCATCGAGCGCGAGACAAGGGTCAACGACCGGATCAGGGTCAAAGAGGTGCGGTTGATCGGTCCCGGTGGCGAGCAGCTGGGAATCGTGTCCATACGCGAGGCGCTTGCGCGCGCCCAGGAGCACACGCTCGACCTCGTGGAGGTGGCTCCCACGGCGTCCCCGCCCGTGTGCAAGATCATGGACTACGGGCGTTACAAGTACGAGCAGAGCAAGCGCGATCGGGACGCGCACCGCAAGTCCCGCGGCGGCGATCTCAAGGGCATGCGGATGAGCCCGAAGATAGGCGAGCACGACCTCCAGGTCAAGACACGCCGGGTCCGGGAGTTCCTCAAGGACGGCGACAAGGTCCGGGTGGCGATGTGGTTTCGCGGGCGCGAGATGGCCCACCCCAAGGTGGGCGAGGCGTTGCTTCAACGGCTGGCACAGGATGTGGCAGAGGTGGGCACGGTCGAGATGGCGCCCAGGCTGGAAGGCAGGAACATGATCATGCTCCTGGCCCCCCGCAAGGGGTAGAGGAGGAGACAGACCGTGGCAAAGACAAAGCGACATCAGGGCGCCGCGAAGCGCATCCGGACGACGGGATCAGGCCGCATGACACGCGGGCGTCAGCACGGCGGGCATCTCAAGGTCAAGAAGAGCCCCAAGCGCAAGCGCTCTCTGCGCGCCCTCCTTCCTGTGCACGCCAGTGACGAGAAGCGGTTGCGGAGGCTGCTCCCCGGTCTGTAGCGGCTGGGGGATGAGCCCGGCAGTTCTAGTGCGGAAGGTGGGTTGGCAATGGCACGCATCAAGCGCGGCGTAACGGCACGCCGCCGTCACAAGAAGGTTCTGCGGCTGGCCCGGGGGTACCGGGGCGGTCAGAGCCGGTGGTACCGCCTGGCCAAGCAGTACGTGACCCGCGCCCTGGCCAAGGCATTCGCGGACCGCCGCCTGCGCAAGCGGCAGTTCCGGCGGCTCTGGGTCGCGCGCATAAACGCCGCTGCGCGCGGGAGCGGCGTCTCCTACAGCCGGCTCATCAACGGCCTGCGCAAGGCGGGCGTGAGCGTGAACCGTAAGGTCCTGGCCGACCTGGCGGTGAGGGACCGTGAGGCCTTCAACGCGCTGGTCGTGCGCGCCAAGTCGCACCTGGAGTCCTAGCCGACGGTCATCGCAGCCCGGCAGTTGCGCGCGGTCCCAGGCCGGGTTGCGGCGTCAGCACCGGATCCGTAGATGGCTCGCCAGTTCGTTCTGGATCGACGCCCCCGGTCAGGACGGCTTACCCTCAGCCCCTCCCAGACCATCATTGCCGGATTCATCGCCATCATACTGGCGGGCACTGTGCTGCTCTGCCTGCCTCTCGCCTCCGAATCGGGCCGTCCCACGCCGTTTCTTACGGCGATGTTTACGGCCACGTCGGCGACCTGCGTGACCGGCCTCGTCGTGGTGGACACCGCGGATCACTACTCAACCTTCGGCGAGCTCGTCATACTGGTGCTGATACAACTCGGGGGATTCGGCTACATGACCTCATGGGCGATCCTGGCCATGCTGCTGGGGTGGCGCATCGGGTTGAGGGAGCGGATCGTCCTGACCGAGTCGCACAGCCTCTACGATCTGGGGGGCGCTGTGCGGTTCACACGCCGGCTCGTATTGATGACGGCAGCGATCGAGGCCGCGGGCGCGGCGCTGCTGGCCCTGCGCTGGCTGGGCCAGGAGCCGCCCGGGCGCGCCCTGTACATCGGGGTCTTCCACGCAGTCTCGGCGTTCAACAACGCCGGCTTCGACCTGATGGGTGGCTTTCGGAGCCTCTCGGCATACGCCCGAGATCCCGTGGTGTCGGGCGTGATCGCAGGGCTCGTTATCCTCGGTGGCCTGGGGTTCGCGGTGCTGTTCGACCTGCGAGCCCGGCGCCTGACGCTGCACTCCAAGACCGTGCTGCTGGCAACGGCGATGCTGATCGGCGCCGGGTGGGCGCTGATCGCGCTGCTCGAGTTTGGCAATCCCAACACGCTGGGATCCCTGCCAGTTCCCGCGCGCATGCTCGCGGCCTTCTTCCAGGCGGTGACGCCCAGGACCGCGGGCTTCTCGACGATAGACATCGGCTCCCTGGCTCAACCAACGCTCGTGCTTCTCGTCGCCCTCATGTTCATCGGCGCTTCGCCGGGAGGCACCGGCGGAGGCATCAAGACCACGACGTTCATGACGCCCCTTGCCGTGATTCTCAGCACGATCCGGGGGGCCGGTGACCCTGTGCTGTTCGGGCGCCGGATCCTGACCCAGAACATCAGCAAGGCCCTCACCATAGCCTTCGTCTCCTTGGCGTTCGTGCTGACGATGTCGGTGCTGCTCACCCTCTCCGAGGGCGTGGAGTTCCTGACGGCGCTGTTCGAGGTCACGTCGGGCTTCGGGACCGTGGGGCTGAGCACCGGGCTGACCCCGCACCTCACGCCGTGGGGAAGGCTTATCATAATGCTGACCGTCTTCAGCGGACGCGTCGGGCTGCTGACGATTGCCTTCGGATTGACCAGGAGGCAACGTCTGCCCAGGGTCCGCTATCCTGAGGAAAGGCTGTTCATTGGATAACGGGGAGCCCGGCCGCGCGCTGCGGCCGAGGTACCCGACGGGTGGAGATGACGATGGGCGATTTCGCGGTAGTCGGAATGGGGCGGTTCGGCCGGAGTGTCGCGACGACGCTGTACCAGCTGGGGCACAGGGTGCTCGCGATTGACGTGAAGGAGGACTCGCTTCGGCGCATAGCCGATGACGTGACCCACGCGGTCCAGCTAGATTCAACGGACGCCGAGGCGCTCAAGGGCGTGGGGATCGCGAACATGGACGCCGTGGTAGTGGCGATCGGCGCCGCCGTGCAGGAGAGCATTCTGACCACGCTGATCCTCAAGGAGTTGGGCTGCAAGAAGATCGTGGCCAAGGCCTCCAACGACCTGCAGGGTAAGGTGCTGGAGCGCGTCGGCGCGGACGCGGTCATCTACCCTGAACGCGACATGGGCGTGCGCATCGCGCACACTCTCTCGTCGCCGGGGGTGCTCGACTACATCGAGATCTCCCCCACGTTCTCGATCGAGGAGCTGAGCGTTCCCGACCGCCTCGTGGGGCAAACCGTGGGCAAACTGGATCTCAGGGCCCGGTTTGGCGTCAGCCTGCTGTTGATTCGCCGGGACAGCCAACTGCTGATATCCCCGGGAGCCGATGCGGTGCTCGAGGCCGGGGACGTGCTGGTCGTGGTAGGGGAGAACCGCCAGCTCACCCGGCTGGAGACGTCACTCTAGCAGATCGGTGACGTGATCACGTCCACGCGTCATCCCCTTGTGCAGGCGATGCGACGGGCGGGCGAGCATCCGCGCCTTGATCCTGCCCGGCGCATACTGCTGGATGGCCCGCGGCTCGTGGGCGAAGCCCTCGACGCCGGGATCGTGGTCGAGTCCGCGCTCATGTCCGACAGGGAGCAGAACCCCGCCACCCTCTCGCTGGGCGCGCGGCTGGCCGCTGCCGGCGCGCGCGTCCGGACTGCCACGCCGCGCGTAGTGCAGGCCGCCAGCGGCGTGGTGACATCGCAGGGCATCGTCGCCCTGGCGCGGCGCCCTCCCCAGCCCAGCGCGGCGATCCTGGCCTCGAGCGGGTTGGTGCTGCTCGTGGCCGACGGCATCCAGGATCCTGGGAACCTTGGTGCCATGGTGCGCACCGCAGCCGCGTCCGGGGCTTCGGCCGTCGCGGCTACCGAGGGCGCCGCCGACGCGTTTCACCCCAAGGTGGTCCGCGCCTCTGTTGGGGCGGTCTTCAGGATCCCCATACTCGCGCTGGGCGGCGCCGAGTTGCGAGCCGCGCTTGCCGGGTGCGGCGTGCGCGTGGTCGTGGCGGACGCCCGGGGCGACAGGGACTACACCACCGCATCGCTTGACCCTCCGCTCGCCATCGTAATCGGAAATGAGGCAGCCGGGCCAAATCCGGCCTGGTTCGATCTGGGCGCGCGCGTGCGCATACCCATGCCCGGGCCGGTGGAGTCGCTCAACGCCGCGGTGGCGGCCGGTGTGCTCCTGTTCGAGATCGTCCGTAGGCGCGCCCCGCCCGCCTTGTTGTGACAGGGTTTTGCCCTGTGCTATACTCGCGGCAAGCTACATCGCCGTGGCGATGAAGGAGACAAGTACCGCGGAGGCGGCTCGAGAGGCGCGCGCTCAATAGGGCGCGCGGACGCAGGGAGGGGGGCCACGACTGCAAGCCCCTTCGAGCGCGCACCGACGGGAAGTTCGCTCCCAAGCCGCCGGGCCGAACGCGCGGCAGCGCCACTAGGCCCGGCCGGAAACCCCCCGTTAGCGGGGCACGAGCGACCGGATGGCAACGCTGGTCCGGTCAATGAGGGTGGTACCGCGGAAGTCAGGCGCTTTCGCCCCTGTGGGCGGAGGCGCCTCGGCATTGCTGGTTCGTTCTGGGAGGCGCGCATGCCCGACGAGGTTGACCGGCTGCTGTCCAGGACGCTCGAGGCGCTCAAGGGCGCGACAACACCGCAGGCGCTGGAGGCCGTGCGCCTCCGCGCGCTGGGGCGACGGGGCGACCTCGCCGCGATGCTCAGACGGCTGCCCTCCCTGAGCGGAACCGAGCGCGCCTCGCTCGGCGCGCGCCTCAACACCGTGCAGGCGACGCTGCGGGCGGCCTTCGAGAGCCGCTTCGCCGAACTCGCCGCCAGCGAGGAGGTGGATCGTCTTGCGGCCGAACGGCTCGACGTGTCGCTGCCGGGCCGGCGCGGGCCGCTGGGGCGCCGGCACGTGCTGCGGCGCACGCTCGATGAGGTCGAGCGTATCTTCGTAGGGCTGGGATTCGAGGTCGTTGAGGGGACCGAGGTCGAGACCGATGAGTTCAACTTCGAGCGGCTCAACATGCCGCGCGAGCACCCGGCCCGTGACACGCAGGACACGTTCTATCTGGGTGATGACCTGCTGCTGCGCACGCACGCCACCGTGGTTGACGTCAGGGTCATGATGGGGCGGACTCCGCCCATGCGCATCCTGACCAGCGGGAGATGCTATCGCCGCGACCCCGTGGACGCCACCCACATGCCGGTGTTTCACCAGGTGGACGGCTTCATGGTCGGCGAGGCGATCACGTTCGCCGACCTCAAGGGGGTGCTGGCCACGTTCGCCCGCGAGATGTTCGGTCCGCATGCCCGGACGCGCTTTCAGCCCGGCTACTTCCCGTTCACCGAGCCCAGCGCAGAACTGGCCGTCTCCTTTGAGGGTCGCTGGCTCGAACTGGGCGGGTGCGGCATGTTTCATCCCAGGGTGTTGGAGATGGCGGGGATAGATCCCGAGAGATACACCGCCTTCGCGTTCGGTCTCGGTGTGGACAGGCCGGCGATGGTGCGCCACGGGATTCCCGACATCCGCCTGCTGTGGGAGAACGATCTCAGGCTGCTGGAGCAGTTCTAGATGCGCGCCCCGCTGTCGTGGCTGAGAGAGTACGTGGAGCTGCCCGCCTCGGTCGACGCGCTGGTCGAGTGCCTGCCCATGCTGGGCATCGGGGTGGAGGGAGTCGAGCGTGTCGGCGACGACCTGGTTCTAGACCTGGAGATAGCGTCCAACCGGCCGGATCTGCTCTCCATGGTAGGCATCGCACGTGAGCTGGCGGCGTGGGCCGGGGGCGAGGCGCGCCTGCCCGCAGACACCCTGCGGGAAGACGACCCGCCCGCGGCTTCCACTGCGTCGGTGGAGATCGCCGATGCTTCGCTGTGCCCGCGCTACCTGGCGTACGTCATCACTGGAATCACGGCCGGCCCGTCGCCCTCGTCCATCGCCTCCAGGCTTGAGGCCGCCGGCATCCGGTGCGTCAACTCGGTGGTAGACGCGACGAACTACGCGATGCTGGAACTGGGACAGCCCCTGCACGCCTTCGACCTCGATCTGCTGGAGGGACGCCGCATCGTCGTGCGCCCGGCCCTGCCGGGCGAGCACCTGGAGACGCTGGACGGTGTGGGCCGCACCCTCGATCCCGAGATGCTTGTGATCGCTGACGCCCGCCGTCCGGTGGCCCTGGCCGGCATCATGGGCGGCGCCGCGACTGAGATAGGCCCGAAGACCCGGGCCGTGCTGCTCGAGGCCGCGTCGTTCGCGCCGTCGAGCGTGCGCCGTACCAGCAGGCGCCTGGGCCTGCGCACCGAGGCCAGCGCTCGTTTTGAGCGTGGGGTGGATCCAGATGGGGTCGCCCGGGCCGCCCGCCGCGCAGCCGGGCTCATAGCCGATCTTGCCGGGGGGAAGGTGCACCGCGGCGCGCTGGACGCATACCCGGCGCCCGTGCCCAGACCTGCAATTCGCCTGCGCCTGCGGCGCCTGGCGCGCGTCCTCGGGACAGAGATACCCGAGGACGAGGTGACGGCCATCCTCGGACGGCTCGGGCTCGAGGTGCGACGAGAGGAGGACTCCGTCTTCGCCGCGCCCCCGATTGGTCGCAGGGACCTCGAGCGCGAGGAGGACCTCATAGAGGAGGTTGCGCGCCATCACGGCTACGACCGGATCCCGGAAGCGATGCCCTGCGAGGTCCTGCAGCAGGGACGCCGCCCGGCCGCCCTGGAGGCCGAGGCGGCGGCGCGCGACGCGCTCGTGCGCGCTGGTCTGACCGAGGCGATCACGCTGTCACTTGGGGGTCCCGGCGCGATGGATCGGCTGGGTGTTGCGCAGGACGACCCCTGGCGCCGGGCGGTGCCTGTATCGAATCCGCTCACGTCCGACCACACGCACCTGCGGTCTGCGCTGCTCCCCGGGCTGCTCGAGGCCGTGCGCGTCAACGCGGCGCAGCGGCAGGAGGCGATCCACCTGTTCGAGATCGGCCGCATCTTCCGGTGTGACGGCGGCGCGGTGGCAGAGCGGCGCGCGCTGGCGATTGCGATGCGCGGGACGTGGCTTTCCGGGTTCTGGGAGGGCGCCCGAGACCTGCGCGAGGTCACGCTTCTGCACCTCAGGGGAGTGCTGGAGACCCTGGCCGGGGAGCTGCGGGTGGGGTCGCTGGCCGTGGTGGCCGGCGGCCCAGCGTGGATGCACCCGGCACGGTGCGGGCGCGTGCTCGTGGAGGGGGTCGAGGTAGGAGTGCTGGGCGAGCTGCATCCCCGGGCTGCGGTCCGCCTCGACCTCCCGGGCCGCACGCATGTCTGCGAGATCGACCTGGAAGGGCTGCTCGGCCGCGCCGTGCTGCAGCCGAGCTTTGCGCGCATGCCCAAGTATCCGGCGGTCGTACGCGATCTGGCCCTGGTGGCGCCATTGGATCTGCCCCAAGCACAGGTGCAGGCGGCGCTGGTAGAGGCCGGCGGCGCGCTGCTGGAGGCGGTGGAGCTGTTCGATGCCTACTCCGGCCCACCGCTTGCTCCTGGGACGCGCAACCTGGCCTACACGCTGACATTCCGCGCCGCGGATCGCACGCTTACCGGCGAGGAAGTCGAGGCGCTGATGCAGGCGATCAGCGCGGCCCTCGCCGCGCGCCTGCCGGTTACGATCCGCGCGTAGGTATGCCAGTGCCGCGAGTTGGGCACTGTTCCTTGGTGAGTGCGCTCGCAGGAGGTGATCGCGGTGACCTGGCTTGACTGGATCGCGGTGGTGCTGCTGGTCGGGTTCGTCATACAGGGGATGTTCAAGGGCGCCCTGGCTTCCATGCTGGGCGCATTCGCGCTCGTGCTCGCCTACGCGGTGGCCGCGATCGTCTTCCCCGCGGTGGGCGAGCGCATAGCAGGGGGGAGCCCCCTGCCCCTGGAGTGGGGACGCACCATCGGGTTCGTCCTGGCCTTCCTGGTCGTGTACGCGCTGCTGGGCGTGTTGCTCAGCACCCTCCCGGGAGGGAAGCGGCCGGCGATGTACGCCCAGCTGCTCGGAATCTTCACCGGTGCGCTCAAGGCCCTGGTCGCGTCAATGGCCGGGCTGGGAATCCTGCTGGCCTCACCGTTTTCCGATGCCATAGCCCAGGACGTCGAGCGTTCCCCGATCGTGCGGCATGTTGCGACGGCGCAGCGAGGCGCTGTCGCGCACCTTGTGCGCATCAGCCCAATCCCGATCCCGCCTGTCGGCCTGGACCACAAGTTCTGATGAGCCCTCCGTGACGCAGAACCGGGCCGTAGCCCAGCGGTTCGCGCTCATCGCCGATCTGCTCGAAATCAAAGGCGAGTCGGTCTTTCGGATAAACGCCTACCGCCAGGCAGCGCGCGCCGTTATGGGGCTTGCGGAGGACGTCGCGGCCGTCGCTGCCCGGGGCGGCCTCACCGACATCCCCCACGTGGGTAAGGCCCTGGCCGAGAAGATCGCGGAGTTCCTCGCCACCGGCACGATGCGGGCCTACGAGGAGCTGGCCGCCTCGCTCCCGCCAGGGCTGGCCACCCTGATGCAGGTGCCCGAGGTCGGGCCCAAGACCGCGCTGCTGCTGCACGAGCATCTGGGCGTCACTACCCTCGACGAGCTCGAGGCCGCGGCCGCAGCCGGGCGCGTACGCGCGCTGCCGCGCATGGGGCCCAAGACCGAGGAGGCCATACTTCGCGGCATCGCAATGGTGCGGCGCCAGGTGGCGCGGAAACCTCTGGGCTTCGCCCTGCCTGTCGTGGAGGAGCTCGTGGAGCGGCTGAGGGCGGTCCGCGGCGTTGCGCAGGTCAGCTCCGCCGGGAGCGTCCGCCGCATGAAGGACACCGTGGGAGATCTGGACATCCTGGTGACCAGCCGCGCCCCCACCAGGGTGATGAGCGCCTTCATCGAGACGCCCGGGGTCAGGGAGGTGCTGGCGCGCGGCCCCGCCCGATCGTCGGTGGTGCTCGACGAAGGGCTGCAGGCCGATCTGCGCGTCGTGGAGCCGGCCGCGTACGGCGCTGCGCTGCAGTACTTCACGGGCAGCAAGGAGCACAACGTTGCCCTGCGCGAGCGCGCGGTGCGCGCAGGGCTGAAACTAAACGAGTACGGGGTATGGCGGGCAGGGGGCGCCAGGCGCGTGGCCGGGCGCAACGAGGAGGATGTCTATCGTGCCCTGGGTCTGCCGTGGATCCCCCCTGAGCTCAGGGAGGATCAGGGCGAGATCGAGGCGGCGGTGGCCGGGCGGCTGCCGCGGCTGATCGAGGTCGCCGACATCCGGGGTGAGCTGCACGTGCACACCACATGGAGCGACGGCGCCGATAGCGCCGAGGAGATCGCCGCGGCCGCTCTGGCGATGGGGTACGAGTACGTTTGCGTGACCGATCACTCGCAGTCGCTCAAGATCGCGGGCGGAGTGCCGGCCGCCAGGCTGCGGGAACACATCCGGCAACTGCGCGCCCTCTCCGACCGCCTGGGGATCGCGGTTCTCGCCGGCACCGAGTGCGACATCGCCGCCGACGGCACCCTCGACTATCCTGACGACCTGCTGCGCGACCTCGATCTCGTGATCGCCTCGGTGCACACCGGCTTCCGCATGAGCCGCGCGGAGATGACCGCGCGCATGATCCGGGCGATGGAGAGCGAGCACGTGGACGTCCTGGGGCACCCCACCGGCCGCCTGCTCGGCGCGCGCGATCCCTACGAGGTGGACATCGAGGCGATCGCGGACGCCGCGGCGCGAACCGGGACAGCGCTTGAGATCAACGCCGCGCCGGAGCGCCTGGACCTCAAGGACACGGACGTACGCATGGCCAGGGAGCGGGGGGTACGCCTGGCGATAGGGACCGATGCGCACTCGTGCGCGCAGATGCGCAGCATGCCCCTGGGAGTGGGAACCGCGCGGCGCGGGTGGGCCGAGGCGCGCGACGTCATCAACACGCTGCCTCTCGCATCGCTGCGCGCGCTGCTCGGGCGCCGCGAGGGACGCCCGCGGCGGCGCGGCTAGGTGGGCGTCGCCGTCTCGTCTATAATGGGGGCGTGCCGTTCCTGTTCCTGTTCCTGGACGGCGTGGGCCTGGGCACCGCGGACCCCGCCAGTAACCCCTTCGCGCGCGCGGCGACACCGATGCTGCGCCGGCTGCTGGGCGGCCCGCTCGTCGCGCGCGAGCCCGTGAGTCGCCCGGGAGTGCTGATGCGCTCCGCGGACGCCAGCCTGGGCATGGCAGGGCTGCCGCAGAGCGCCACCGCGCAGACCTCGCTACTCACAGGCCGCAACGCGGCGGCGATCGCCGGCCGACACGTGAGCGCCTACCCCACCGCGACCCTGCGGGACCTGCTGGGAGAGCACAGCATCTTCGCGCGGGCGCGACGGCGCGGCCTGCGCGTGGCGCTGGCAAACGCCTACAGCCCAGAGTTCTTCTCGGCGCTGGCGCTGCGGCGGATCAGGATGACCGCCATCACCCATGCTGCCTGGGCCGCGGGGGTACGGCTTCGCCTGCTGGATGACCTGCGCGCCGGGTGCGCGGTCTTCCACGATCTCGTGAACCACCGGCTGCGCAGGTGGGGGCACGACATCCAGGCCCTGACCCCGAGGATGGCCGGACACCGCCTGGCCGACCTGGCCGCACGCGCGGACCTGACCTTCTTCGAGTTCTTCCTGACTGACCTGGCGGCGCACGGGCGCACCGCCCTCTCGGCGGAGGCGGTCGTGGACATGACGGACGAACTGCTGGACGGCATCCTGCATCGTCTGGACGCCAGAACCACGCTGCTGCTTGCCAGCGATCACGGCAACCTGGAGGACGGCCGCACGCGCGCGCACACCCGGCACCCTGTGCCGGTCCTGGCCGTGGGGCCCGGGTGCGGCGCCTTCCAGGACGTGCGCGCCATCACCGACGTCGCCCCGGCGCTGCTCGCGGCGCTGGACGCCGACGGTACGCGGCAGGCGGCGCGCTCGGACGGGGTGCCGGCGTGAGCCGCCCGCCTGGTGACGAGCGCACACTGCGCGTCCTCGAGTTCCCCAAGATCCTTGCGGCGCTGGCCGCGGGCACCGCAACGCCCATGGGACGCGCGCTGGCGCTGGATCTTGTGCCGTCCGGCGACCTCGAGGCGGTGCGCGCGGCCCTGGCGGAAACCGCGGAGGCAGTGGCGATCGCCGCGGAGTCCGAGATACAGGTGAGGGGCGCACGCGACGTCCGGCCCGCGGCCGCGCGGGCGGCCTCGGGCGGAATGCTCGAGCCCGCGGATCTGCTCGACGTGGCGCAGACCCTGGAGGTCACCCGGCGAGTGCAGGCCCAGCTGCGCGCCCACCGCGACCAGGCCCCGCGCCTGGCGGCGCTGGCCGAACGCCTGTCCGCGCTGCCCGAGCTGGCCTCGGAGATCACGCGGGCCCTGGACGACCAGGGCCGCGTTCTCGATGCTGCCTCGTCCGAGCTGCGCCGCATCCGCGACGAGGGCAGGGCCACGGAGCGGCGCCTGCGCGAGTCACTCGAGAGGTTGATCCACGATCCGGCCGTCGCGCGGCATCTCCAGGAGTCGCTCGTGACGGTGCGGGGAGACCGGTTCGTCGTGCCCGTGCGGGCCGAGCACCGCGCGCAGTTCGCGGGCATCGTGCACGACGCCAGCGCAAGCGGAGCCACGCTCTTCATGGAGCCCATGGCGCTCGTGCCGCTGGGCAACAGGCGGCGCGAACTGGAGGCCGCGGAGCGCACCGAGGTCCTGCGCATCCTGCGTCGGCTCTCCGGGCTGGTGGGCGAGGAAGCCGAGGCATTGATCGCCAACGGCGAGATCCTGGGGCATCTCGACGTTGCCGCGGCCAAGGCCGCGCTGGCCGCGCGCCTGCGCGCCACGCTGCCGGAGGTGCGTCAGGACGGCGTGGTACGCCTGCGTGCCGCCCGCCACCCGCTGCTGGTCCTCGGGAGGGGCGATGCAGGCGTCGTTCCCGTGGACGTCGCGCTGGGAGGCGAGTTCACGACCCTCGTGGTGACAGGCCCCAACACAGGGGGCAAGACCGTGGCGCTCAAGACCGTGGGCCTGCTGTCCCTGATGGCCCAGGCCGGGCTGTTCATACCGGCAGCGGACGGCAGCGCCGTCGCATGGTTCGAGCAGGTGCACGCGGACGTCGGCGACGAGCAGTCGATCGAGCAGAACCTCTCGACCTTCTCGTCGCACATGAGCGCGATCGTGCAGATCCTGCGATCCGCCGCGCCTCCCGGGCTTGTCCTGCTCGACGAGGTCGGCGCCGGCACCGACCCCACAGAGGGAGTGGCCCTCGCGCGGGCGATCATCCAGGAGCTGCACCGCCGGGGGCTGCACACCGTGGTCACCACCCACTACAACGAGCTGAAGATGCTGGCCTCGGTGGAGCCCGGCATCGAGAACGCCTCCGTGGAGTTCGACGTCGAGACGCTGCAGCCCACGTTTCGTCTCCTGATCGGGCTTCCCGGACGCAGCAACGCGCTCGTCATCGCGGAACGCCTGGGCCTGGCGCGCGAAGTGGTAGCCGAGGCGCGGTCGCACCTGGCGCCCGAGCACGTGGCCATCGAGCAGGTGCTGGACGACCTGACGCGCGACAGGCAGGCCGCCGAGCGCGACAGGGCCGATGCCGCAATCGCCAGGGCTGCGGCCCGCGAGGCCGAGCAGCGCATCGCGCAGGAGGCCGAGCACGTCCGGCGCGAGCGCCAGCGCCTGCTGGCCGAGGCCAGGAGGGGCGGCGAGGCGATCATCGTCGAGACGCGCAGGCGGCTGGACGCGGTGATGGCGGAGGTGCGCGCGGCTCGCACCCAGGAGGCCGTGCGGCGCGCGCGCACGCGCCTGCGGGAGGCCCTGGAGGCCCTTCCAGCCCCGGAGCCCGTCGCACCCCCGGGTCCGCCGGTTGAGCGCGTGCAAGCAGGCCAGACGGTCTTCGTCGCACCGCTCGGAAGGACCGCCACCGTGGTGGCGGGTCCGGACGCCCAGGGGAATGTCGAGGTCGAGGCAGGAGCCCTGCGGGCGCGCGTCGCGCTGGGCGCGCTGCGCGAGGCCCCGGCCTCCGACGATCCCCCCGCCTCGCGCGCGAGGTCCTCTGAGGGCGCGGCGATACCGGGGCAGCCCGCGGTCAGGCCTTCGATCTCCGTGCGCGGGCAGACCGTTGACGAGGCGCTGCCCGTCATCGATCGCTACCTGGACGACGCGGTGCGCGCGCGCCTGGGGCGCGTGACCGTGATACACGGCAAGGGGACCGGTGCGCTCAGGCGCGCCGTGCGCGACTTCCTGCGCACGCACCCGCACGTGCGGCAGTTCCGCCCGGGCGAGCGCGGCGAGGGAGGCGACGGCGCGACGGTCGTCGAGGTAGTGCTGTAGGCTGTGGTACTGCAGGCGGATTCGCGGAGGTTGCCGCATGGCGCTTCTCTCACCTGAAGAGCAACTGCAACTGCTGCGGCGCGGCTGCGCCGAGATCATCTCCGAGGAGGACCTGCTGGACAAGCTGCGCCTCGGACGGCCGCTGCGGGTCAAGCTCGGCCTCGACCCGTCGGCACCCGACCTGCACCTGGGCACAGCGATAGTCCTGCGCAAGATGCGGCAGTTCCAGGACCTGGGGCACGAGGCGATCATCGTTATCGGGGACTTCACGGCGATGATCGGCGATCCCACGGGCAAGAGGCAATCGCGCCCGATGCTCTCGAGTGAGGACGTCGCCGCCAACGCCCAGACCTATCGCGATCAGTACGGCCTGATCCTCGACCCGGCGCGCACCAGGGTGACCTTCAACAGCCAGTGGCTGGGCGCGCTTTCGTTCGCGGACGTGATCCGCCTGGCCTCGCGCGCCACCGTCGCGCGCATCCTCGAACGCGACGACTTCACCACCCGGCTGCGCGGCGGGGTGCCGATCCACATGCACGAGCTGCTCTACCCTCTCTGCCAGGCCTACGACTCGGTGGCGCTTGAGGCGGACGTCGAGCTGGGCGGCACCGATCAGAAGTTCAACAACCTGATGGGACGCGATCTGCAGCGCGAGGTCGGTCAGCCTCCCCAGGTCGTGGTCCTGACGCCGCTGCTGCCGGGGCTGGATGGGCTCGAGAAGATGAGCAAGTCCCTGGGCAACGCCATCGGGATCACCGAGCCGCCCAGAGAGATGTATGGCAAGGCGATGTCCATCCCCGACGAGCTGATGCCGGACTACTTCGAGTACGCCACCGACGTGCCCATGGAAGAGGTCGTCGCGATCCGCGAGGGGCTCAAGGATGGCACGCTCCACCCGCGCGACGCCAAGCGGCGCCTGGCCTCAGCCATCGTCGCGGCATGGCACGGCGACGAGGCGGCCCGCACCGCCGGCGCCGCCTTCGAGCGGCTCTTCGTGGAGAGGGAGTTGCCCGATGAGATCCCGGAGGCGTACGTTCCCGCCGATGAGGCACCCGACGGGCGCATCCGCCTGGTCAGGCTCCTGGTGGTGGCCGGGCTGGCCGAGAGCAACAGCGAGGCGCGCCGGCTCATCAGCCAGGGAGGCGTCAGTGTAGACGGCGGCCGCGTGCACGATGTCGAGGCGGCCGTACCCCTGAGGGCCGGGCTCGTCGTGCAGGTCGGCCGGCGAAGGTTCGTGCGCGTAACCACTGACTGATTCGCGGGCTGATCGTGCAGGACAGCCACGGGCGACCGACGAAAGCCAACCCAATCCCGCATGGAGGCATCCACACGCATGAACGAGCAGATTACCTCCGCCATTGACGCCGCATCAGGCGAGTTGATCGAGCTTGCCCGCCGCATTCACGCCGCGCCGGAGATCGCCTTCGAGGAACGCCGGGCGGCTGAATGGCTGACCTCGACGCTTGAGCGGCACGGGTTTCAGGTCGAGCGCGGCACCTCCGATCTGGACACCGCGTTCCGCGCACAGATCGCCGGTTCGGATCACGGGCCGACCATCGCGATCCTGGCCGAGTACGACGCGCTCCCGGAGATCGGGCACGCCTGCGGGCACAACCTGATCTGCACAGGGGCGCTGGGCGCCGGCATCGGGCTGGCAGCGGTCCGGGGCAGCCTGCCAGGCCGCGTAGTCGTGATGGGGACCCCGGCCGAGGAAGGCGGCGGCGGCAAGGTCATCATGCTGGAGCGCGGGGCCTTCCAGGGCGTGGACGCGGCCATGATGTTCCACCCCGCGGGCTACACCCTCTCAGGGCGACCCTCGCTGGCCTCGTATCGGATCAACGTCAAGTACGTGGGCAAGTCCGCGCACGCCGCGGCCGCCCCGGACGAGGGCATAAACGCGCTGGACGGGCTCATCCAGGCCTTCGTGGGGGTAGGGCTGCTGCGCCAGCAGCTGCGCGACGACGCCCGCATCCACGGCATCATCACCTACGGCGGAGCGGCCCCCAACATCATCCCCGACCGCGCCGAGGCGACCCTCACCGTGCGGGCGACCGATGACGCCTATGCCCGCGAACTGCTGGAGCGCGTCGGGGGCATCGCGCGCGGAGCCGCCATGGCGAGCGGGGCGACCCTCGAGTTTTCGTCCCGCAAGGGCTACGACGCGATCAGGCCGAACCGCGCAATGGGGCAGGTGTTCAGCCTGCACATGGAGGAGTTGGGTTTCCCCCAGGACAGCCCGCCCGATCGACCGCGCATGGGCTCCACGGACATGGGCGATCTCAGTCAGGCCGTCCCGGCGATCCACCCGTACGTGGCGATCGGCTCCAAGGACCTGGTCGGGCACACCCTGGAGTTCCGCGAAGCGTCGCTGTCTGACCGCGGGTTGGCTGCGATGATCGCGGCGGCCAAGGCCATGGCGCTGACCGCGTACGACCTGATGACGCAACCCGATCTGCTGGCCGAGGTACGCAGGGAGTTTGCGGGCGGGCCGCCCTCGGTTGCCTGATCCGGCTGCGACGGGTATACTCGATGCTGCCCGTGGGCCCTTAGCTCAGGTGGTGAGAGCGCACCCCTGATAAGGGTGAGGTCGGTGGTTCGAGTCCACCAGGGCCCACCAGCGCGGTTCCTGCTAGGGCGCCTGGAACTTCACCCGCCCCGAGTTGTCCACGAGCACGAGGCCCGGCGTTCCGTCGGGGGATGCGTTGAGCCACACCCTGCCCCTGCCCAGGCCATCGGAGAGGACAACGCCCGAGGGCCGGTCCGGCGAAGCCACGAACCAGATGCGCCCACGCCCGCTGGAGTCGGCTATGACGACGCCAGGCGTGCCGTCGGGCCGCACGTTGACCCAGAGGCGCCCGCGCCCGGCAAGCTCGGATAGCAGGATCTCCGCTGTTCCGTCCTGCTGTATTCCGAGGCTTATCCGCACCGTGCCCGAGGCGTCAATGATCTCCAGACCGCGCGCCCGGAGGATATCGTTCTGAGACGCGGCCTGCTGCACGCCGAACGCCAGGACCCCGACGGCGACCAGGCTCAGGCACCACCTGAGAAGCCCGGCCCGCTGCCGGCGCTCCAGTTGCTCGATCCGCGCCTTGAGGCGCTCGATCTCCGCCTGTTCCATGCTGCACTCCCCCTGGGACGGGGCCGAGTGAGACGGCCCGCGTCAATCTGGTTATGCCCAGGGAAGGGGGAGTCTAGGCCTGCCCGAGCGACCAGGATCAGCGTCCTGCCCGGTCGCGCACCGACGCGGCGATCAGGGCCTCCTGCAGCGGCCGGAGCCGGCGCGCCACTGCCTGCAGCAGATCCAACGAGCCGGCGGGCGGGGATTCCATCGCGTCTCCCAGCACTGTTCCGTCCATGCCGGCCGATCGGGCGCCCAGCAGGGCCAGGACGGTGGGAGCGACGTCCACCAATCGGGCCGGATGGTCTGTGACCAGTCCCCTGCGCACGCCCGGGCCGCTGATGACCAGGGGGATGTGTTGCACCGACCACGATGCCCCGCCGTGCGAGCCGCGATAGCGGAACGGCAGGGTGGGGTCGGTGGGCTGGTCGCCCTGGTTGATCGTGTTCTCGTGGTAGGGGATGCAGATCTCGGGTCCGTGCGCGCCGGCGAAGGTCGAGAGGAGGTAGCGGTAGGCCTCATCGAGATCCCTGGGTATCGGCGATCCGGACTCCACGTGAAGGTATGCGAATCCCGCGCCCTCGCGCACCTTGCGATAGACACCGGAGACGCCAGGAAGGCCCAGGCCTGCAATTGCCCGGGCCGCCGCCTCGATCTTCTCGATATCATCAACCCAGAACTCGGCGCTGGAGCCGCCCCCGCCCATCAGGCGCACGCCCACTCCGGCGGCGGCCCGCCGCATCAGGGCAACATCGACCAACCTCTCGCCGGGCACCATGCCGTGATCCGAGGTTACGACCCACAGCGTCTGCGCCACCAGCCCGGCGTCCTCGTACGCGCGCAGCAGGCGGCCGATCTGGACGTCGGCGATCTGCAGAATCCGGCTCATGATGCCAGGCGCCACGATACCGCCGGTCGAGTGCCCCAGCTCGTCAGTGGCCGGTAGGTTGAGCAGGAGCACCTGGGGCCGCAGCGTCCGGAAGATGGCCAGGGCGGCCTCACCGGCCCAGGCGTCCGACGGCAGGCGCGGGTCGCGCAGCGCCGGCGCGTCGAGCACGCCCGGGGGCGGCTCGCGTCCGGGCACGGCCGAAGGGGCAACCGCACCCCGCGACGGCCGGTTGCGGAAGACCACGTGGTTCACCCCCAGCCCCATCGCGTCGGCCGCGAAGAACTTGCTCGAGCTCACCGAGGCGGCCACGAGCCCGGGCCACCTGGCCCGCGCCACGCCGGCGATCGTCGGTACCCCTGCGGCGGCCAGCACGCGCTGCTGCTCGCCGCGCATGACCGCCTCGAGCGAGGTCGGCCAGGTCATGCGCCCGGTGGCCGGGTCCTTCCAGCCGAAGCCGATCACCCCGTTTGTGCGCGGGAGCGTCCCGGTCGCCAGGGTGGCATGAGCCGGCGGCGTGTTCGAGATCATCTGCCCGACCCAGGCGCGCGTGTAGGAAGTCCCCTCGCGCGTGAGACGCCGCAGGTTGGGCATGGGCGTGAGGTCCAGGTAGTCGGGCCGCGCGCCGTCTATCACGATCACCACGACATGCGTGGGCGAGGACGCGCTCACACGCCCTGCCCACGTTGTGAAGGGCACGAGCACGAGGCAAAGCGCAAACGCGACTGCGCGCATCATGGCATGCTCCTGGCTTCGCTTGAGTATCCCCTGTGTGTGGACCGCGGGGCGGCCGCGCGCGTTTACTCGGGCACCGCCAGCCGGCCGTGCAGGACCAGCAATCCATCGGGCGTCTCGAGCCGGTAGTGCCAGGCACCGCCGTCATTCCAGGCCCGATCGCGCAGCGCCGCGCCCAGGCCCGCGGCGGCATGATACCGGAGATCATAGGTGCGCGGATGCACCGCGATCGCCGCGCCGCCTCCTGCGCGGTGCACCGCATCGTCGAGCAGATCCACGTAGGCGGCGTGGTTGGCGTGCGCCATGGCATCGGCGTCGCTCGTGCGCACCCACAGCGGTGTCGCGGCCGCTCCCTCGGGCGGATCGGGCTCGTCCAACGGCAGGGGCGCAATCGCCTGCATCATGCCCGGGAAGGTCGTGGTGATCTCGTCGGGGATGCGCGTCAAGGCGGCGCCCTCGCGCGTCAGCACCCAGTCCACCATTGCCGTGGCCACAGGGACGCCGGTGCTCTCGTGGCGCGCATCTCCGAGCCGGCGCGCCATCACGCGGCGGGCGCCGAGCAGCCGGGTCGTGCAGGCGAGCGCGTCGCCGTGGCGCGCCGGCGCCTCAACCGTCAGCCGGAGGCGGCGCACGAGCCAGAACAGCCGGTGCGCGTCGTACCACGCCGGGGGGATCCCGCGGGCCGCGGAATGCCGGAAGGCGAGCTCCTGCAGGAACCGCACGTAGGCCGACGCGCGCGCGACGCCATCCGAGCCGCACTCGTCGTAGCGGACGAAGAACACGCTGGAATAGGACTCCGAGGCGTCGCCGGGCATGGCCGCTCCTTCAGGGTACCGGCCAGGAGGCAGGCGCGCAACCACGCCTCGGGGAATACATCGCACAGGAGGGAAGACACTCATGCCGGATCTTGCAGGTTCTGTCGCGGTCGTGGTCGGGGGAGGACGCGGCCTGGGGCGCGAGATCGCACTGGCACTGGCGCGCGCGGGCGCCGAGGTGGTGGTCGCGGCGCGCACCGCGGCCCAGGTGCAGGGAGTGGCAGCGGAGATCCGCGGCCTCGGCGGACGGGCGAGCGCGATCGCATGCGACGCGTCGCTGGAGGCCGACGCCGGGCGCGTGGTGGCGCACGCTCTCGAGACGGCCGGGCGCCTCGACCTGATGGTGGTCACCGCGGGCGCGCCTCTCATCAAGCCGCTCCCGGAGGTCACGCTGGCGGAGTGGGAGCACCTGTTCGCGATGAACACACGAACGGTCTTCCTCGCCAACCGCGCTGCTCTGCGCCCCATGCTGGCGGCCGGAGGGGGGCTCATCGTGAACGTGGCCTCGCGCGCCGGCATCACCGGCGCTCCCAACGTCGCCGGCTACACCGCGGCCAAGGCAGCAGTCATCGGCTTCTCGCGGGCGCTGGCGCTCGAGGTCAAGCCGCGCGGGATACGCGTGGCCTGCCTGGCACCCGCGCCCATGGACACGCCCATGCGCTGGGCCGCAACCCCTGACTTCGACCCTGCCCGACTGCTTGCGCCCGCCTCCGTGGCAGACCTGGTGCTCTACCTGGCGGCGCACCCCGAGGTCACGCTCGAGGACCCGGTGGTGCCTGTCTCGGTCCGGCTGTGACGGGCTTGCTGCGGCGTCTGACCCTGGGCGTGGTCGCCGCCTACCTGGCCGGCTACGTGCTTGAGGCCGCGCTTGGCAACCCGGACCCGCGCACGGTGGGCTGGAGCGCGAGCTATCTTCCTGTGCTCCTCGAGGGTGCGGTACTCGGCCTGATCGTGCGGGGAGTATGGGGATGCGTCCTGGCTCCGCTGCCCTTGCTGGTCGCACCCGAGACATGGGTACGAGCCGCGACGCTCGTTGACCGCGCAGGCCCCTGGGCCCTGCTGATCTTGGCCCAGCCCCTGCCCGCGATGTGGGCCGCGGGCGCAGCCGGCGCAGCCGGCGCATGGCTCCTTCGGCGATTGCGCCGCCATCGTTAGGCACGTATAATCCCTCTTGTCGGGGACGTAGCTCAGCTGGGAGAGCACCTCGTTCGCAACGAGGGGGTCGGCGGTTCGAATCCGCTCGTCTCCACCAA
>JBBIOM010000014.1:0-48671 GCA_037443365.1 Armatimonadota bacterium | reverse complement strand
TTGTCTTCGAAGCCGGTCTCATCACTGAGCGGATAGGTCCAGCGTATTCTATGACAACGGTCGGCCTGTACACGCCCTGGTCCGGCGGGCGTCACCGCGTCGTCGCCCAGACCCAGGCGCGCGCCGATCAGACCTATGCGGTGCTGGCGCCAGCATCCAGCGCCGGCTCGAACCACGCCTTCGCCTGGCGGCCCGGTGGGTTCCCGGTGCCCGCCGCACATCGCGTGCAGGGAGGCGCAGGCACCGTCGCCTTTGTCGACTTCCGATTCGTTCCTGCCTCGGGTGCTGTTGCCGGGTCGGTCGTAGATGCCGCGAACAGGTCCGTTCCGGATGCATGGGTCGAGGCCGTATCGGCGGTTCGCCACGAGGACTGGATGATGTGGGGGCGGCCCGTCAGGGCGCTCGATGGGCAGTTCCAGATGAAGGTCCCGCTGGGTCCCGTGCTGGTGCGCGCGTGGCGTGAGTCTGGAGGGGTGAGCGAGCCGGTGCGGGTGTCCGTTTCCGGCGGCGGGCCCGCGACAGTGCGGCTCGTGATTCCATAGGTCCCAGCGGTGGCTCCCGCGCTGAAGGAGGTTGGCGTGAGGCGACTTGCGGCTGGTCTTCTTGCCACTGCTCTCCTTCTGGCCCTCCTTCTCAACCCCCGACTGGTCGCCGCTCCGGCGCCGTCGTCCGGGCGCAGCGGCGCGGTCGCCACGAGCCACTACCTGGCGACCGAAGCCGGGATGGAGATCCTTAATGCTGACGGGAGAGTAGTGTTTCACGTAAGGATGCCGATCCGTCGGGCTGTCGGAGCGTGCGCCACTGTGCTGTTCGCCGGTGCTGCTCTGGCAGCGGCCCAGCCCCAGGACTACGAGATCCACGGCGGATCTCGGGTAAGCCACTTCCGCGTAGGCGTCCCGGTGGCCCGCATGACAGCGCTGCTGGGTCGCGAGGAGGCCTCTGGATCGTGGCGGACCCCCTGGGGGCAAGGGAAGGCGCTCTACTGGCCGAGCAGAGGTGTCAACGCCAAGGTCTGCGGGCGGTCGGAGGAAGTCGTCGAGGTGAACGTCTACGCGCCTCCTCTCCCCGCGGAGGCACTCAAGGATCTGATGGTAGAGATCGGCCGGTATCAGATCAAGCGTCAGTTCGGCATTCGAACCCCGTCGTTTCTCTTGCCCGAGTACTTCGGTGAGCCGGATACGCGCCGGATCGTACCATCGCTCCTCGGAGCGACTCGGGTGGAGATGTACTGGTACGACCTGGGGCTTCACATGGAAGCCGAGTCCGGCGAGGTGATGGAGATCGGGGCCGTCGTGATCCCGCCGCGATGCCCGTAGCCCGCGGTCCGTGGCTGGGTGGCCGTCGGTGAAACGTATCGTTCCGGTTCGGAGGAGGCCCCGCTGCTTGAGGGAGACCATGGCGCGAGCAGGCAGACGAACTTTGAGAGCAGGCGGTTTCATCGCAGGGGTTGTAGTGCTGCTTTGCGCTGCCGTGGGTGGCGCGGCGGTTCAGCCCACAGCGCAGCAGTTGTTCGATGCCTGCGAAGCCGCGCTTGACGAAGCACAGGTGGATGCGGCTGTCGAGAACTGCCTGAAAGCCATTGAGGCCGACCCGGCGATGCTGAGTGCTTATCTAGTGCTCGGACGCCTCTGGGTGAACATCATGGAATACCAGTCTGCGGTTGATCTCCTCCAGCGCGCGAAGCGCCGGGCCCCTGGGCATCCTGGTGTCCGCCTTTGGCTGATCGCCGGGTTGTTCTACTGGGAACGCTGCAAGGAGACTGTGGCCGAAGGGCGAGAGGCGTTGGCCAACGTGAGCTATCCCCCCGAGGAGCGGGCGACCGTCCTGTACTTCGTCGGGAGGTGTCTGCACGAGATGGGCGAGCACCATTCCGCCGCACAAACCCTCGAGGAGGCCGCTGCGGCGGAACTTCTGGCCAGGCCGACGCTCTTCGAGAGAGACGACCTTGCTCGGTTCATAGATCAAGCCCTGATACTTGCGTACTGGGGCCACATCGCCGCCAACCCGCGCGATCACGAAGCCAGGCTGCGCCTCGTTCGGGTTCTGCTTCGCCGCGAGGATGTGCTCGCGTCACTGCGAGAACTCATGATGATTACTGCGGCTCGGCCAGACTGGGCAGAGCCATACTACTGGCTTGGCGTGGTTCACCTGAGGCTGGCGCGTGCAAGCAGGAACGCGGATCTCATCAAAGAGCATTTCGCTGCGGCGCGTCGTGCGCTGGAAACCTACCTCAGACTCGATCCTGCGGCAGCGTACGCTGAGGAAGCCGGATACCTGCTGCTACAGATCCCACGCTTCTGACAGGATGCGGATGGCTCCGGCCGCCCGGTCACCGAGGCCTGGGTTGCGCCCCTGCGGTACGGCTGGAGGTGCCGCAGGCGCCGGGTTCGGCAGGCAGGAGATCGGCAAGAGACGGCGAAGCACGCGGTTCAATCAGCCCGATGAACGGGACGAGTACGCGCCAGGCGGGCGCACAGAGAGCCGCTAAGGTGGAAGGCGGCCGCTGCGCGGCGCGGAATGGACCCGCGAGGCGCGCGGTGAACGGGCGGGAGGCGCCAAGCGCCAAACCGCTCCAGTAGCCGCGCCGGTTGATTCGCCGTTAGCGGATCAGAGCGCTGCGGGCTCGCGCACAGCGATCCCCCGGAACATGGGTGGCACCACGGAGCCGGCCTCCGTCCCTCGACGGAGGCCGGCATCATTTCACCCGTCGGGGGACCGACCGGCGACGGGAAAACGGGGAGGTGCTGGAGATGGATTCCACCAAGATCCTGCTGGGCGAAGGCGACGTGCCCCGCTCCTGGTACAACATCGTCGCCGACCTGCCGGTGTCGCCGGCGGCGGTGCTCCATCCGGGGACGAGGCAGCCGATCGGCCCGGCCGATCTCGCTCCGCTGTTTCCGATGGAGCTCATCAAGCAGGAGGTCAGCGCCGAGCGCGAGATCGAGATACCCGCCCCGGTGCGCGACGTGTACCGCCTGTGGCGGCCCACGCCCCTCTACCGCGCGCGGCGGCTGGAGGCGGCGCTCGATACGCCCGCCCGCATCTACTACAAGTACGAGGGCACCAGCCCGGCCGGCAGCCACAAGCCCAACACCGCGGTGGCGCAGGCGTTCTACAACAAGCAGGAGGGCGTGCGTCGCCTGGCCACCGAGACCGGCGCTGGCCAGTGGGGAAGCGCGCTGGCGCTGGCCTGCCGGCTGTTCGGCCTCGACTGCACCGTCTACATGGTGCGGGTTTCCTACGATCAGAAGCCCTATCGCAAGCTGATGATGCAGGCATGGGGCGCGGACGTGTTCTCCAGCCCGACCGACCGCACGCACGCCGGCAGGGCGATCCTCGAGAAGGCGCCCGATTCGCCTGGCAGCCTGGGCATCGCGATAAGCGAGGCGGTCGAGGACGCCGCCACGCACGATGACACCAAGTACTCGCTGGGCAGCGTGCTGAACCACGTGATGCTGCACCAGACCGTCATCGGACTGGAGGCCCGCCGCCAGATGGAACTGGCCGGCGACGCTCCGGACGTCGTCATCGGCTGCGTCGGCGGCGGCAGCAACTTCTCGGGCCTTGCCTTCCCGTTCATGCCGGAGAAGTTCAAGGGGAGCGCTACGCGGTTCGTAGCCGTCGAGCCCGAGGCGTGCCCAACGCTGACCCGCGGCGATTACCTCTATGACTTTGGCGACACAGCGGCCACCACGCCCCTGGTCAAGATGTACACGCTGGGACACACCTTCGTGCCGCCGGGCATTCACGCGGGCGGCCTGCGCTACCACGGCGATGCGCCGCTGCTGTGCCTGCTCTACCACCACAAGTACGTGGAGGCCGCGGCCTACCAGCAGCGTACGGTCTTTGACGCCGCGCTTCAGTTCGCGCGCGCCGAGGGGATCATCCCGGCGCCGGAGGCGGCGCACGCCATCCGCAAGGCGATTGACGAGGCGTTGGAGGCGAAGAAGGAAGGCCGGCCGCGCACGATTCTCTTCGGGCTATCCGGCCACGGCCACTTCGACATGGCGGCCTACGAGGCGCACCTGGCCGGCCGTCTAGAGGACTTCGCTTACCCGGAGGAGGCGATCAGGAAGGCGATGCGCGAGTTGGCGGTGCTACAGCCCTGAGCGCAAGCGGCGACAGACCGCCGCCGCATCAACTTGCCTTCACAGGATGCAGCGTCGCCGGCGCCTCAAGAACCTGCAGCAGGGCCCTGGCGCAGAACACTCGACCGCGCTTCGCCTTCCCCACCTGGGCGACGATGGAGAGCGATTCCAGTCTCTCGATGGCCCGCTGCGCCGTTGTGTAGGCGACACCCAGGCGCTTCGCGACCCCTCGTATCGTGCAGTACGGGTTCTCGGCCAGCAGATCGATCACCGTGATCGGCGTCTTGGCCGCGAAGCCCGAGGCGGCGACCCGCCACTCCGCCAGGAGCTCGTTGATCCTCGCGGACCTTCTGAGGGCATCCTCGGCCTGCCGGGCCACGCCCGTCAGGAAGTACTCGAGCCAGCCGCTCCACTCCCCGCGTTCGCTGACCCCAAGCAGGCGATCGTAGTAGTCGCGCCGCGTTGCTTCGAAGAAGGCGCTGAGGTACAGGATGGGCTTCGGCAGGATCTCGCGCTCGACCAGAAACAGCGTGACGAGTAGCCGGCCCACGCGGCCTTTGCCATCCAGGAATGGATGAATGGCCTCGAACTGGTAATGGGCCAGCGCTATCTGCACAGGGGTGGCCGAGGCCAGATTGGCCCCGGGAGGCCCGATCCAGTTCTGTGTGCTCCGGAACTCCCCGGGGATCGCCTGGCTGCCGCCAACCCCGCCCATCAGTCGCGCGTGTAGTTCGCGCACGAGTCGGAGGGAGAGGGGGAGGGCCTTGAGCCGCTCCAGCCCATATTCGAGGGCAACCACGTAGTTGCCGACTTCGCGAAGGTCCTCCGGGCTTCGAGCGACTGCCGCGCAGCCGGTGCCCCGCGGCCAGGCCGGCCGCCCGATCAGCCAGCCTGGCGTCGAGGGCGATTAAGAGCAGGTATGGAAGCCGGCGGAGAGCGGCGATGACACGGCGCGCCAGGTCCGCATCTCTTTGTCCCCGGCCGATCGCACCGGCCACCGCGGAGAATCTCCTAGGCGCGGATCTTCAGCTCGCGAACACCGGACTCGGGCACCTAGCACTCCCCACGAGTGGTCATATCTGTGACTACATCCACATTGCGCACGTGGAGTTGGGCGATATCAACGCGACGCGCCTGATGCTACGCCCTTACCTCCTGCCGCTGGAACGCCACGTAGGCGCCGGCGAACAGCAGGATCACGGTGGCGACCAGCCCGGTCAACTGGGGCCAGACGAGCAACAGGCTCTGCGACAACGGCAGGAGCGTGCCCCGCACCGCGCCTTCGAGTTGTGTTATCAGGACCGGGCCCAGCGCGCGCACGTCCGGGTTGAGCAGGGCCAGCACGGTCTCCGAGTAGAGCGTGTTGGGCGAGATGCGCGACAGGAAGAGGCGGAAGTTGGCAAGGGCCAGCTCCGTCTCGGGTCCGCCCGATGCGCTCGCGCTTATGATGTTGAAGAACAGGCCCGCCAGTATCTCCCAGAAGACCGCGAAGAACAGCCACACCGCGATCGTGGCCATGGCCGACGTGGCGGGCTGGCGGAACACCACCGAGAACAGCATCGCCAGCGCCAGCCACACCCCGCCGTAGGCAAGCGTGGCAAAGATGAAAACGAGCCCACGCCCGACCTCCCGGGCCTCCGGCACCACGCCCAGGCGCAGGATGCCCAGGCCGACTACCAGCAACCAGAGCGCGAGGAGCGTTATGCCCAGGGTGAAGATGCCGGCCAGGAACTTGCCCAGCAGCACGGCATCGCGGTAGATGGGCTGCGCCAGAACGCGGCTGAGCGTCCGGCGCATGTACTCGCCGTTGATGGCGTCGAACGCCAGGGCGATGGCCACAAGCGGGATCAGGAATCCCATGAAGGCCACGAACGACGGCAAGGGGTCCTGGGCCGAGGTCAGTATCTTCAGGTACAGGAATGGGTCCTCCCCGATGGTCTGCCGCAGGGTCTGCGTGGCGGCGAACACCGTGCCGATCGCGGTCAGGAGCACCAGGCCTTCCAGCAGCCGCATGCGGACGCTGGAGAGGTGATCGGCCATCTCCTTGATCAGTATGGCCCCAAGGCCGGTCCAGGGGGATCCTCTACGCTTCATGGCGGGCCTCCTGGAAGTAACGCGCATAGACGTCGTCCAGGGTGGCGCGCTCCAGGCTGAGCCCGAGAAGCTGGGCGCCGCCGGCCACCACCCGACGCGCCACCTCGGCGCGGCAGTCCTGCTGGGCTTCCACCCGGTAGGTACCCGGGCGCTCCTGCGCAACGCGCACGACGCCTGGTACGGCGCCAAGCGTGCGCTCCAGGCCGTCGCCCGAGGCCTCCACAACGATACGGTAGGCGCCGCCCAACACCCGGTCACTCAGCGCCTCCACGCTGCCCTCGAGAACCAGCCGCCCCTTGTGGAAGAGGCCCACCCGGTCGCACACCGCCTGGACCTGCTGGAGCAGGTGAGATGAGAGAAGGACCGCAATACCCTGCGACCTCAGCCCCCGGATCATCGCCAGGAACTCAGCCGCGGCCTCGGGGTCGAGCCCCATCGTGGGCTCGTCCAGGATTGCCACCTGGGGCCGCTTGAGGAGCACATCGGCCAGCCCCAGGCGCTGGCGCATGCCGCGCGAGTACGTCGCCACCGGGCGGTCGGCCACTTCCGAGAGTCCTGCGCCTGAGAGCACCTCGTCCATCCGCGATTCCGACTCGGAGCGGGAGAGCCCGTTCAGGCGCGCGGTGTAGCGCAGGTTCTCGCGCGCGCTCAGGTCGTCGTAGAACCCGACCGAGTCGGGCATGTAGCCCACCCGCCGCTTGACCTCGAGCGGGTTGCGCAGGGGATCCTCCCCCAGGACGCGCGCCCACCCGGAGGTCGGCTCGGTCAGGCCCAGCAGCATCAGGATGGTCGTCGTCTTCCCCGAGCCGTTGGGGCCCAGCAGGCCGAAGACCTCTCCGGCCTGCAGGCGAAGGTTCAGCGACTCGACGGCCGCGATCGGTCCGTAGTGCTTGGTAAGGCCCTGTGTCTCGATAATCGCGCTCATCTCCGTCCGTAGCGGGAGACCACCAGGCTGACGATGCCCAGGGCGACCGCGATCACGATGACGCCCACGATGCCCCAGAGCGTGGAGGTGAAGACGGTGACGCGGAACTCGGCCGATGAGGACGAATCGCCCGCGGTGGCGCGCAGCGTCAGCATGTAGTCGCCGGCGATCGCCTTGGATGAGGGCCGCACGGTCGCGGTTACCTGCGCCTCGCCCTTGGGCGCGATCTCCTCGATGCGCGACGGCTCGAACTTGACCTGCCACCCGGTGGGCTCGTACGAGGAGACCTCGACCGCGCGCGCGGGCGCGCTGCCCCGGTTCCGCACGACCAGCTTGACCGGCGTGTCGCGCCCGGCGTAGGCCCGACCGGACAGCCGGCCGTCAGGCGTGCTTATCGAGAGATCAGGGCGACCGGTGACCTCTATGGTGAGCTTGACCTCGGCCCTGGCCTCCCCGCTGACGGCCCGGACGCTGAGCGCGTGCGATCCCGCCGCCACATCCTGGGGAAGGGTGACCTCCGCGTCGAGATCGCGCGCCTCACCCGCCTTCACCGGCAGGCTCGTGACCTGCTGGCTGGCGAAGGCCGGGGTGAAGGCCACCTGGAAGCCCTTGGGCATCTGCGCCTCCAGGCTGACCAGCATGTCCTTCTCGCTCTCGTTCTTGAGCGTCAGGCGGTAGCGGAAGCTGGAGGTCCCGGGCCCACGCAGCACCGGGAGTTCGGCCTGCATCTGCAGGCGGCCCGGCTGGACCTTGCCCACGGTGAGCGCCAGCGGCAACTCGGCAGCGACGCCCTGCCCCTGCGCTGTCAGCACGAACCGATAGGTCCCGGCCCTGGCAGCAGGCGACGGGTCGAGCTGGACGCTCAACGCCGCTTCCTGATCCGTCCCAACCGCCACCGCAGTCACGGTGCGCCCACCGCCGAGGAAGCTGACCTTCCATCCAGGGACGCTCTTGGCCACCGCCAGTGTTACGATCTGCGGCGCCAGCCCGTAGTTCCGAACGGTGATCGCCAGCGTGACGGTCTCGCCGGCGCGCACGGTCTGGCTGGGATAGGGCGTCGAGAGCCCAAGGCCCCGGTATCCCGGGGTCGGCTCAGGGCCGGGAGCAGCGACCGCGGAGCCGGGGACGCTCATGGACAGTGCTAACCCCGCGGCTACCATCAATAGCAACACGCGCGACATCTACACACCTCCGAGGATCTCGAACATCGCGGGCCCTGGTCCGTCGGACCAATGCCCGGTTCTGTATTCTCCGGCTTATTCGGGCGCATTTCAAGGGGGGGGGTGGATGTAGAAGGTCCGGCGTGAAGCCCCGAGGGGACGGCCGGCATCCAGACGCCGCGGCAGCGTCCCGCCATCCCCTCTGCCCGGACCGCCCGACTAGCCTGACTGGACGCCCTCTCGCGGCTCTCTCACGCGTGCGGCGTCCTAGGATGAGGTGCGTTCCCGTCGCACGAAGAGCCGCCGGGCCATCTCCAGCGCCAGCGCCCTTGTCTGTCCCTCGATCTGCAGCGTGACCGGACCGCCCAGCGCTGCTGCCTCCGCGACCACGATCGCGGTTCCCGGGGTCAGGCCCAACTCCACCAGGTGCGTCACGACGGGCTCGTCGTCCTCGGGGATGCCCACGAGCACGGCGTGGTCCCCTGTCTCGAGCTGGGCAACGGTGCGCAGCGATTGCGCGGGCGGCGCGGCATCGCCGGGAATCGGCAGGCCGTGCGGGCAGGTTGCCGGGTGCCCCAGCACGATGGCCATGCGCGCCTCGACCTCGGGGCTGATCACGTGCTCGAGCTTGCAGGCCTCGGCGTAGACCTGGGGCAGCTCGACCTTCAGTACGTCCGAGAGCAGGCGCTCAGCCAGGCGCAGCCGTCGGACCACACGGGTGGCGGTACGCATCCCCTGCCGGGTCAGTGTGTGCCCTTCTCCTGCCGCGGACTGCAGGAGTCCCTGCGCCTCAAGGCGCTTGAGCATCTCGTAGGACGCCGGCGCCGAGACGGCCATGTACTCGGCGACCTTCGTGATCGTAACAGGCGGCGCGGTCTGCGACAGGGTGTAGACCGCCTTGAGGTACATCTCGGTCCGTTCGGTCTTCGAGATGTCGTGGACGGTCATCGGCAGATCACCCCTGCTGTGCCCATCGCAGGTATGTTGCGCGCAGCGCCGCCCAATCCCTGCAACGTCTCTTGTTGGCCCCCAGCGGCTCTGGTACGCTTCCCGTGTGATGAAGGCGCCGGCGGGATGGCTGCTCGACCTGGGGGGGAAAGCCGTTCCCTATGCCGAGGCATGGGCCCTCCAGAAGGAGCTTGTCGCTGCGCGCCAGGCCGGACGGATCCCGGACGTGGTGGTCTTGCTGGAGCATCCGCCGGTGATAACGGTGGGGCGCAGCGGGAGGCCCGAGCACCTTCGCGCATCGCCCGAGGATCTGGCGTCGCGCGGCATCCAGCACTATCGCGTGGAGCGCGGCGGCAGCGTCACGTACCACGGTCCCGGGCAGCTCGTAGGCTACCCGATTGTGGATCTGGGGACCATGGGCGAGGACGTGACCCGGTACATGCGCACGATGGAGGAGTCCATAATCCGGACCCTGGAGTGCTTCGGCATCGCGGCAGTGCGCGAGAAGGGCTATCCCGGCGTCTGGGTTGGCGGCGCCAAGATCTGCTCCGTGGGGGTGGCGGTCAGGCGCCGCGTGACCATGCACGGGTTCGCCCTGAACGTGGCAGGTGCGCTCGACGCGTTTTCCTTGGTCAACCCGTGCGGGCTGGGCCGCCCGGTCACCTCGATGAGCGCGGTCTTGGGCCACCCCGTTGAGATCACGGAGGTGCGCCGGGTCTATCCCGAGCAGTTCGGCCGGTCCTTTGGCATCGTGCTCTCGCCGATCACTCGTCGGGATCTGGAAGCGGCCCTCGCCCTGGTGTAGGATCGTACCATGTCAGGCGTCTCCGGCCCGCCCAGGGCCTCCTCTGATCACGTGCTGCCCGTGCTGCGCATCGTTCCGTCGGCGTCGCTGCTGCTGCACGAGGAATGCGATCCCGGCCGCGTGGAGCGGCTTGCGCGCGTCCTTGTCGCCGACGGGGTTCTGCGCAACCCACCCATCGTCGCTCACCTGGATGGGGGGATGTACGTGGTGCTCGACGGCGCCAACCGGGTGACCGTGCTCCGGCAGGCCGGGTTTCCCGACCAGCTTGTTCAGGTCGTGGACTACGCCGATCCCGCGGTCGTTCTCGACGTCTGGTCACACCTGCTCCGGGACGACGGCGTGCTGGTCGGGAGCCAGGGGCCGCCCTTCCTTGCCTGGCGGCCGATGCCGGAAGAGGACGTGCGCGCCGGGCTTGCGGGAGGCGACCTGGCATGCGGCATCATAGCCGCGGGCGGGGCCTTTGGCCTTCCCTCGGACACCGGGCTGGCCGGACGGGTCAGGGCGCTGGGCGAGGTGGTGACCCGGTACAGGGGGCGCGTGCCGATCTTCCGAGTCCAGGGTTCTCACCTGGGCGATCTGGAGCACGAGTACGGCCCGGCGGCTGCGCTCGTAATCTTCCCGCGCTTCACCAAGCAGGACATCGGCACGATCGCCCGGCTTCCGGTGAGGCTTCCCACCGGCATCAGCCGGCACGTTGTTCCCCAGCGCGCGCTGCGCGTGAATCTCGACCTGTGCATACTGCGCGCCGATGAGCCCACCGCGACGAAGCAGGCGCGTCTTGACGCGATCGTGCACGCAAGGATCATGGAGAACCGCGTGCGCCGCTACCCCGAGCCCACGGTCCTCTACGACGAGTGACCGACGTGGCAGGGTGGCTGCATCCGACCCATGGCTCTTGAGATCGGCCTGGCGCACGCCGTGGAGATCACAGTCCACGCGCGCACGAAGTTCCCCAACGAGTGCTGCGGTTTGCTCGCGGGTAGGGGGAGCCGCATCGAGCGCGTGTTCCGGGCCGGCAACGTTGACCCGAGCCCATTTACCTACCGCCTCGATCCGCAGGAGCAGTTCCTGGCCTTCCGGGAGATGGACGCGCTGGGGATGGAGCTGGTGGGCATCTACCATTCGCATCCCGGCTCACCGGCGCGGCCGTCCCAGACCGACGTCGCGCAGGCTTCCTACCCCGAGGTGGCGTATCTCATAGTATCGCTCCCATCGGCGGATGCGCCGGCGCACGAGGTGGAGCTGCGCGCGTTTCGGATACAGGGTGGAGTTGTGACCGAGGAGGATCTGGTGGTGTCGCTGTGAGGGTCTCCACGCGGGCCGAGTACGGCATCCGGGCGCTCATTGACTTGGCCGCCCACTACGGGGAAGGCCCTGTTCACAGCCAGGAGATCGCGTCGCGGCAGCGATTGCCGGAGCCGTACCTCCACAAGCTCATGGCGGCGTTACGCACAGCAGGGCTGGTTGTCAGCAAGCGTGGCCGCCTGGGCGGGCACGAGCTGTCGCGTCCGCCCGAGCGGATCAGCCTGCGCGAGGTGTTCGCGGTCCTGGAGGGGTCAACGGCGCCCTGGCGGTGCGTGGAGGAGGACGCCCCCGACTGCGAGCATGCTCCTGATTGCGGCCTGCGGCTTCTCTGGCGCGCGGTGCGTGGTGCCGCCGACGGCGTGCTGGACAGGTTGAGCCTGGCGGATCTGCGGGGCGAGGCTTTGCGGCGGTAGCCGGATGCGCGAATGGTCCCCTGCCAGGGAATGCTTCAGTTCATCCCTCCGTTGCACGGAGGGATACCATGGGTGCCCTGCTTGTGACTCCTGAGCATCGCGGCGTGGAGGCATCGGCCGATGACCGGGCGCGTTTCGAGGCGCTGGTGGCCGAGCATCTCGACGGGCTGTACGGCTCGGCGCTCCGGCTGACGCGCAACCGCGCAGCCGCCGAGGACCTGGTGCAGGACACCTTCTTGAAGGCCTGGCGCTCGTTCGGCACCTTCGAGGCCGGGACCAACGCCCGGGCCTGGCTCTACAAGATCCTGATGAACGCGTACATAGACGGCTACCGCCGTTCCTCGCGCCTTCCCGAGGAGGTGGACCAGGAGGACATCGGCGACTTCTACCTCTACGCCAAGGCGCAGGAGAGCGAGCAGTACCGCAAGGCGGGCGATCCCGAGGAGATACTGCTCTCGCGCGTGATGGACGCAGACGTCAAGGAAGCCCTGGAGCGCGTTCCCGAACCGTTCCGGGCCGCGGTCATCCTGGCGGACCTGGAGGAGTTCTCGTACAAGGAGATCGCGGAGATCCTGGACATACCTGTGGGCACGGTGATGTCGCGCCTGTACAGGGGGCGCCGTCACCTGCAACGTCTGTTGTGGGACTACGCGCGCAGGGCCGGGTACGGACGTGACGCGGCCAGCCCGCCACCGAAGGTGCCGTCATGAGCGAGATAGACTGCAACGTTGTACTGGAGCGCCTGTGGGCCTTCCTGGACGGGGAGGCCGACGAGGCGTCGAGTCGAGAACTCGAGGCGCACATCGAGGCCTGCCTGCACTGCCGCGAGCATGCCGATTTCGAGCGTCGCCTGCGGGCGATCATCAAGGCGAAGTGCAGCGGCGAGCGGGCCCCCCTCGCGCTTCGCGCCGCGCTTGACCGGCTGCTCGGCGATCCCGGGTAGCGCCCCGCCAGGGAATCACCCCGGCTCTCTCGAACACACGACTAGGCGATTCCCACGCCCGTCAAGGAGGGTTCGATGCCCAAGGAAGTCATCCGCAGCGACGATGCGCCAATGCCCATCGGCCCGTACTCACAGGCCATCAGGATATCGGGAATGCTCTTCCTATCAGGCCAGATCGCGCTCGATCCCGCGACCGGGCAGTTCCTGGGAGGAGACATCAAGACCCAGACCCGCAGGGTGCTCGGGAACCTCGCGGCCGTGCTCGAGGCGGCCGGGTCGTCGCCCGACCGTGTCGTCAAGACCACGGTCTTTCTCAGGGACATGAACGACTTCGGGCCCATGAACGAGGAGTACGCCAGCTTCTTTAGGGAACTGCCGCCGGCCCGCACTACAGTGGCCGTGGCAGGGCTGCCGCGTGACGCACTGGTCGAGATCGAGGCCATAGCGCTGGCGTAGGCACGCGGGAGGGGTTCTGGGGTAAGATTGCCCTGTGAGGTCTGCGTGCTGCGGGGTCGGCTAACGGCAAGCCGGGGGTCTTTGGAACCTCAAATCCAGGTTCGATTCCTGGCCCCGCAGCCAAGCGGGTATGGGCTTTCAGGTTCGGGCCTCTTTTCGGACGCTCCAGGTTGCGGAGTGCAGGCATGAGTGAGATCGAAGCGGTCGTGCTGGCCGCCGGGGAGGGCAAGCGGATGGTCTCCGCTCTCCCCAAGGTGCTTCATCCGATATGCGGGCGTCCGATGGTGGCGTACGTGCTGGATACCCTGGCCGCCGTCGGCGCTTCTTCTCCTATCGTGGTGATAGGGCACGGGGGAGAGCAGGTGCGCAGTGCGCTGCGCGAGGGCCCGCGCTACGCCGTGCAGGAGAAGCAACTGGGCACCGGGCACGCCGTGATGCAGGCGCTGCCCCACCTGGAGGGGCACGAGGGCACCGTGCTCATCGTCTATGGCGACGTGCCCTTCCTCCGGCCCGAGACGATCCGGACCCTGCTGGCGCACCACCGGCTCACAGGAGCCTCAGCCACGATTCTCACCGACCTGCGGGACGACCCATTCGGCTACGGAAGGGTGCTGCGCGACCCGGGCGGCAACGTCCGGCGCGTGGTCGAGGAGGCCGACGCCTCGCCCCAGGAGCGCGAGGTATGCGAGGTCAACGCCGGTGTGTACGCCATCGAGTGCGGCTCCCTGCGGGACTCCGTGCGCGCCCTGCGCCCGGCCAATGCGCAGGGCGAGTACTACCTGACCGATGCAATCGCCGCCCTGCTGGAGCGCGGGAAGACCGTCGCCGCGGTCACCACCGGGTCCAGGGTGGAGGCCGCAGGGATCAACAGCCGCGCCGATCTGGCCCGGGCCGAGGCCATCATGAACGCGGCGCTGCTCGACGCGCTCATGGCCGCGGGGGTGACGGTCCTGGATACGGGGACCACCTACGTGCACGCCGGGGTCAGCGTGGGGCGTGACACCACGCTGCTCCCGGGCACAGTGCTGGAGGGACGTACTGCGATCGGCGAAGGGTGCCGCATAGGGCCGGGGGCCTGCCTGACCGACGCACGTGTGGGAAACCGCGTGACCATCTCCTACTCGACCGTCACCGCCGCGGAGATAGGCGAGGGCAGCCGTGTCGGCCCCTACAGCCACCTGCGGCCGGGAGTACGCCTCGGCCGGTTCGTGGAGGTGGGCAACTTCGCCGAGATGAAGAACGCCACGGTGGGCGATCGCACCAAGGTGCACCACATGAGCTACATAGGTGACGCCACCGTGGGCGCCCGGGTCAACATCGGAGCAGGGACGGTTACGTGCAACTACGACGGGCGTTCCAAGCACCACACGCACATCGAGGACGACGCCTTCATCGGGAGCGACACGATGCTGATCGCGCCCGTGCGAGTCGGCCGGGGCGCGGTGACCGGTGCGGGTTCCGTGGTCCGGCGCGACGTGCCCGACGGCGGGGTGGTGGTGGGAATGCCCGCGCGGCTCGTCCGGCGCAGACCCATGCCCGAGACGCCCGCCGCCCCAATCCCGGATCGGGCAGGGCGCGACGATGATGCCCCTTAAGATCTTCAGCGGTTCCGCCAACCCTGGGCTGGCCGAGGAGATCGCCGAGCAGCGCGGCCTTCCGCTCGGGGAGATGGAGACCTACCGGTTCGCGGACGGCGAGGTCAGCGTGCGCATCGTGGAGAGCGTGCGCGGCGCTGACGTCTTCGTGATACAGCCGATGAGCCCGCCCGTCAACGAGCATCTGGTCGAACTGCTCGTGATACTGGACGCCCTGCGCCGGGCCTCGGCCGGACGCATCACAGCGGTCATCCCCTACCTCGGATACGCGCGGCAGGACCGCAAGACCAGGCCCCGCGAACCGATCACCTCGAAGCTGGTCGCCAATCTGCTGACCTCCTCGGGCGCGGATCGCATCTTGGCGGTGGACCTGCACGCGGGGCAGATCTGGGGGTTCTTCGACATCCCTCTCGACCACCTGCCGTCGCGCATGCTGCTCGCCGCCCACTTCAAGGAGAAGAAGCTGAAGAACCCGGTCGTCGTCTCTCCTGACATCGGCGGGGTCGGACGCGCCCGCGAGTTCGCCGCCGAGATGGGAGCCCCAATCGCCATCATTGACAAGCGGCGCGACCGGCCCAACCAGGTGAGGGAAGTCACGCACGTCATCGGCAAGGTCTACCGCCGGACCGCGGTCCTGGTGGACGACATCGTGGACACCGCCGGCACGCTGGTGGCGGCCAGCGCCGCGCTGATCGGCCGCGGGGTGGAGGAGGTCTACGCCTGCTGCACGCACCCGATCCTATCGGGTCCGGCCGTTGAACGCCTGGCGGCGAGCCCGATCCGCGAACTGGTTGTCACGAACACGGTGCCGGTCTCGGTGTCGAAGCGGATAGACAAGGTGCGCATCGTGTCAATCGCCCCCATGCTCGCGGAGGCGATCGCGCGGATTCACCAGGATCGCTCGGTGAGCACCCTTTTCGGCGAGCCGGTTGCCCCCTAGGAGGGTCGCGTGCCGGTCATAGGCTGGTCCATCCCGGGCTTCATTGCCGTCGGGCTCGTGGCGCTGGCGGCGACCAACGCCCTGGCGCCGATCGTGCGCCGCGTGGCGCGGCGCCTGGGCGCCATCGACTACCCGGGCGGCCGGCGCATCAACACCCGGCCGACCCCGCGGCTGGGGGGAGTGGCGATCTACCTCGGGTTCGCCGCGGCCGCGGTCGTGGCCATGGTGGTGACGCGTCCCATAGAGCTCACCGGGACCGGAACGGACCTGTTCATACGCATTCCCATTGCCATGCAGACGGACCGCGCGATTCTGGGGATCATGCTGGGCGGCACCTTCCTCATGGCCGTCGGGGTCTATGACGACCTTCGCGGTATACACCCCGCGTTGAAGTTCCTGGCCATGCTGGCCGCGGCGTCGGTTCTGATCCCGTTTGGGCTTGCGACCCAGTTCCTGACGAACCCGCTTACCGGGAAGAGCGTCGCGCTGGGCGCGTGGGGCGCGGCCCTCACTGTGGTGTGGGTCGTCGCCGTGGTCAACATCATCAACTTCATAGACGGCGTGGACGGCCTGGCCGCCGGCATCGTGGCCATCGCCGGGACCACGCTGCTGCTCACCGCGGCGTACAAGCGCGACGTTGTCGCGATATCGCTGGCGGCGGCCCTGGTGGGGAGCTCGCTGGGGTTCCTGCGGCACAACTTCAACCCGGCCCGCATATTCATGGGCGACTCGGGCTCGATGTTCCTCGGATACGTCCTGGGAGGGCTCTCGGTGATGGGACTCTACAAGTCCTACACCGCGATCTCGTTGGTTGTGCCGATCCTGGCGATGGGCGTGCCGATCGCGGATACCGCCTTCGCCATCGTCCGGCGTTTCCGGGGCCGCCGGCCCATCTACCTGCCCGACCGGGGGCACCTGCACCACCGGCTGCTGGATCGGGGCCTGACGCAGCGGCAGACCGTCTTCCTGCTCTACATGATCAGCGCGCTGCTCGGGCTGGGCGCCCTGGCGCTGGCCGGCGTGAACCGGGCCGGCTCGATCGCCACGCTGGGCGTCATTGCGGTGGTCCTGCTGGTCGGCGCCCGCCGCATGGGCCTGCTGACCCGATGAGCGCAGCGCGGCTTTGCATCATGACAGTCTTCGGGACCCGGCCCGAGGCAGTGAAGATGGCGCCCGTGGTGGCGCGCCTGCGCGAGAGCAGGGATTTCGAGCCGGTCGTTGTCGTCACCGGGCAACACCGTGAGATGCTCGACCAGGTGCTCCGTCTGTTCGACATCACGCCCGACTGCGACCTCGACATCATGCTGCCGGAGCAGTCCCTGTTCGATATCAGCACGCGGGCCCTGGCCGGGCTCGACCCGGTGCTGGGCAAGCACCGGCCGGCGATGGTGCTGGTTCAGGGTGACGCCTCCTCGACGATGCTGGGGGCGCTGGCGGCGTTCTACCATCGCGTGCCGGTGGGGCACGTTGAGGCCGGGCTGCGCACCGGGGACAAGTACCAGCCGTTCCCCGAGGAGATGAACCGCCGCCTGACCTCGGTCTTGGCCGATCTGCACTTCGCCCCCACCGCGCTGTCGCGCGACCATCTCCTGCGCGAGGGTGTCCCGGCCCACCGTGTATGGGTGACCGGCAACACCGTGATCGACGCCCTGGAGGAGATCGTCCGGCGCCCCGAAGCGGAACTGCCGCATGGCCTGCCCGGGCTGGACGCCCGGCGCATGCTCCTCGTCACGACGCACCGCCGCGAGAACTGGGGCGAGCCGCTCCGGCAGATCTACCTGGCCCTGCTCGACCTCCTGGAGGCGTTCCCGGACACCGTGGTCGTCTTCTCCGTCCACCGCAATCCCGCGGTGCGCCGCGTGGCCGAGGAGATCCTGGATGGGCACCCGCGGGCGCGCCTGATCGATCCCCCGGACTACGCCCCGTTCGTCCGGCTGATGTCGCGCGCCTACCTGATACTGACCGATTCGGGAGGCGTTCAGGAGGAGGCGCCTTCGCTGGGCGTGCCCGTGCTCGTGCTGCGCGAGGTCACCGAACGCCCCGAGGGCGTTCGGGCCGGAGCCGTCGAGCTTGTCGGGGTCTCGCGCGAGCGGATCGTCGCGCGCGCCGCCAGGTTGCTGTCGGAGCCGCGGGAGCGCGAGGCGATGGCCCGCTCTCGCAACCCCTACGGGGACGGTCGGGCTGCCCCGCGCATCGTGCACGCGCTGCGGTACTGGTTCGGCCGGACCGCCCAGCCGCCCCGGGAGTTCTCCGGGTGAACGCCGCGGGCTCGGGGCGCGTATATCGCTGTGCGTGCTATAATGAAACACGAGGTAGAAACCGGTGACCACGCGCACGCTGGCATCCATCGCACTGGTCGTTGCGATCGCGCTCGCCTGGGCCGCTGCGTCGGCTCCCGCTGCGCCCAGGGCCCTGGTTGAGGTCCGGGCTACCCTGAGAGGCGAGGTCCTGGCCGAAGGACTGGCCAAGGTGGGCGACAGCGTCAGCGAGGGCGACCCGCTTGTGTTTGTCAGGACGCAGACAGGGCGATCGGTGGCGGCCAGGGCCACAGTGGACGGCCGGGTCGCCGAGATGCTGGTGACGTCTGGTACGATCATCCGAGATCTCGGAACCGTTGTTGCTCGAATCGAACCCAGGTAGGCGGAGAACCATGCCCGCCGGGATGACGCCGTTCGCCGGAGACGGGGTTGATACCCCGTCGTTCGTGTTTCCGGCCGAGCCCGCGACAGGGGGTGTGCGTTGAGATACCGGATGAAGTTGCCGGGCGTGATGCTTATCCTGGCGGTGGGCGCTCTGCTGCTGCCGGGCCTCGGGAGCGCGGCGCAGGCCCCCGCGATCATGCCGCTTGGTGAGATCAGGCCGGGGATGCGGGGTGTGGGCAAGACGGTGATCCACGGCCAGCGCGTTGAGGAGTTCCAGTTCGAGGTCATGGACGTAATGCAGTCCGGCGGCGGGCCGGTGGGCACAGACAAGCTGATATTGTTTCGCATGTACGGGCCGCTGGCCGAGAAGACCGGCGGCACCGCTGCCGGCATGAGCGGCAGCCCGATGTACATCAACGGCAGGTTGATCGGCGCGCTCAGCGCCTCCTTCGCGTGGCAGGCGCCCAGGCGTGATGTCGCGCTTGCCACCCCGATCGAGGACATGCTCAAGGTGCTGGAGCACCGACGGCCCAGCGGTGGACGAGGGGGCGTCTACCACGCCTCGCGCCCGTTCCAGGTGAACGGGCGCCTCGCCGACCGCGTGCTTGTCGCTCCCACGGCGACCGCGGCACGCGCCCTTGCGGCCTCAAGCCCGGCCGGCCTGGCCGTGGCCGCCCCTGCGGTGGCCGTCTTCGCGCGGGGTCTCAGCCCCAGGGCGGCCGGAATCCTGGCGGACCTGATCCGGCCGATGGGGCACGAGGTCCTGCAGGGGCACGGCGGCCGTGCCGATTTCGTGGCCGCTCCGATTGTCCCGGGCAGCTCGGTTGGGATCCAGCAGGTGCGCGGGGACGTTGACTTCGGGGGGATCTGCACGGTCACCACGCGCATCGGCAATCGCGTGCTGGCCTGCGCTCACCCCTGGGACAACCTGGGCGAGGTCGAGTACATCCTCACGGCGTCAGAGATCCTGACGGTGCTGCGCACCCTGCCGCGCCCGTTCAAGGTGGGGAATCTCGGAGCGGTGGTTGGGCGCGTTGACCAGGATCGGGCAGGAGCGGTCGCCGGCACGCTGGGGGCAATGCCACGGCTGTTCAACCTGCGCGTGATCGTGACGGATCTGGATGGCGGCGCGAGCGTCCATCTGGGCGCGCAGATGATCCGGCGGCCCGACATGGCACGGCTGCTGGCCCCGCTGGTCGCCCTTTCCGCCACGGAGCGAGCACGCGGCCAGGGCGGCGGGGAGGGCACCGCGACCGTGAAGTTGACGCTGCGCGCGGGAGGACTGTCCGCTCCCATTGTTCGGGAGAACACGTTCTACAGCGCCCGCAACGTGGCCGTGGCATCGGTGCTGGACATCGTGGACGCGATGGAGCTGGCGTTCTACAACGAGCTGCGCAGGCTGGCACCCTATGACCTCACCGTGGAGACCTCGCTCACCCGCAAGCGGGTCACCGCCTCGATCGTGGATGCCCAGGCCATGTTCCGTGAGGTGAGCCCCGGAAGCACGCTGGTGGTAGGTGTCCTCCTTCAGCCCTACCTGGGCGAGAACCCGGTCAGGCGAATCATCGAGGTTCCGATCCCGCGCGATTTCCCGCGCGGCCCGGCGGTCGTCGTCGTGCAGTCGGCCGGCGGTGACTCGGCCAAGGCACCGGTGGAGGACCAGCTGGCGAGGTTGCTCGGCGCCGAGCCCGAGCCCTGGGGCATCGACAGCCTGGAGAACGCGCTCAGGTTCTTCGAGAACTACGGGAAGAACACCGACATCATGGTCCGGGTCCTGCCCTTCGGGCTACCCGCCACCCAGAGCGACTTCACCCGTTTCGATGTTCCCGCGGCCAGGTTCACCAGGACCGACTGGGTGATCCAGGGGTCCGAGCGCATACCCATCCTCATCCGCTGACATGCGCACGCGCCGGCGCGGTGGCAAGAGCCGTCTCGCCTCCCTGACCGCGGCGTCGCTAGCGGTCCTGGTGGCGGTCGGCGTCGCCGTATGGGCGCTGGAAGCGCTGCGGCTCCGCGTGAGGGAGGTGGCGGTTGCGGCCATCGGCGCAGGACTGGGCGCGCGGATCACGATCGGTCGCCTGGGTGGCGACCCCTGGCGCGGCCTGGTGCTGGAGGATGTGGTCCTGCCAGGAGCGCCCGGGGCAGGCCGGCCGTTCCTCGTAGCCCAGAGGGCGACGGTCACATTCAGCACGAGGCATCTTGCCGGCGTACTGCTCCGCCGGACCGGCATGACCCGCAGCATCGCGCAGGTGGCGTTGGATCGGCCAACCCTTGTCCTTGAGCGCGATGCCTCAGGGGCGTGGAACGTCCCGGCCTTCCTGGTGCGCGCAACCGGTGCAACCGGGGCACCCGTGTTTTCTGGACGGATTGCCGTGCGCGGCGGGGTAGTGGAGTTCGCGGATCGCCGCAGAATCTCGCCGGAGGCCTTTCACGCCCGGCTGCTCGCCGTGGACGGGTTCGCGGACTTCGCCCGGGCGCCGCGCATCGCGCTCCAGGCCACCTTCGCGGAAGATCGCGGAGGACGGCGGGCGTCGGGTGCGACGCGCGGCACCTACACCACGAGTACGCGCACGCTCGATCTGGACGTCCAGGCCTCTGAGGGAGATGCCGGCGCCTGGGGGCCATATCTGATCGCGACACCGGGCATGCGCATCACCGGTGGGCGGTTCGGCGGATCGGTGCACGTGCTCTGGACGCGCGCGGGCGCGCGATCGTTCACCGACTACTACGGCCGGATAGCACTGCGCGACGGTCGCGCCGTCGTCCCGTCGAGGAAGGCACAGGTCGCCGGCGTGCGCGGCGAGATCGATGTGCACACCGGGCGGGTCCGCACCGCGCTCCTGGAGGGGATCCTCAACGGGATCCCTCTGGACGTGCGCGGTGAGGTGAGCCTCAACGGCGAGCCGTACCTCGACCTGGTTCTACGCTCTGCCCGCGCGGACATCGCCACGGTGGCGAATCTGCTCATCCCTCGCGCCGCCGGCCGTGCGGCCGGCAGGGCGCTGGGTGAGGTCCGGCTGACCGGACCCCTGCGAACCCTGCTGGCGGAGGGCCGTCTGGAGAGCCCCGGGGCGCGGCTGGACGGCGTGACGCTCCGGAACGCCTCGGCCGAGTTCTCTCTGCAGAGCCAGTGGGTGAGCCTCGCAAACGCCCGGGGCGAGATCGCCGGGGGCACGGTGCGCGGAAGCGCGTGGTGGATGCCTGGCGCGCCAGAGTTCGCGCTCACGGCGCGCCTCGACGACGCCGACGCATCAGAGGTGCTGCGCTGGGTTCCCCAGGCCCCGCCTGGGCTGCGCGGGCGCCTCGTCGGCAGCGTCGCCGCGGTGGGACAGGGTGGAGGTATCCGGCTCGTAGGGCGCGCTGCGTTGACCGATGCCGCCCTCGGCGGCATCGCGCTCGGCGCAGTCGGGGCTTCCTTCAGGTCGGATCCGGGCGGTATCGCTCTAGAGCAGTTCCACCTGAGCCGCGGGACGGCATGGGTCATTGCCGGCGGGCACCTGCGTCCCGGGGGTGAGGTTGCGCTCCGGGCGCGCGCAGGGGCGGCCGACATCGCGCAGGTGGCGGAACTTTCCGCCCCCGGAGGTGCTTCCGGCTACGCCGACTTCACCGGATGGATGCTTGGCTCGCTGCGGCGGCCCGAGATTGCCGGAACGGTCATCGTGCGTCAGGGCCGGTTTGCTGGGCTCGACTTCGACGTAGCCCGGGGCGGCGTGACGTTGGGGCAGGACGGCGTCCGCCTCGACGCCGTGACCGTGCGGGCAGGGCGCGCCCACCTGCGCGCCGCCGGGACCGTGGCCTGGCGTCCGTCGGCGCGGCTAGAGATGGACGTTCAGGTCGAGCGCGCGCCCGCGGAAGCGCTGGCGAAGGCGGCGGCGGTGTCCCTGCCGGTTACCGGCCTGGTTGACGGCAGCGCCCGCATCGAGGGACCCCTTGCGCGGCTCTCCGCCGCAGGCACCGTGGCGCTGAGGGAGGCCGAGGTAGGCGGGCAGCCGGTGGATCATGCCTCAGCCTCCCTCCAGTGGGACGGCACGCGCCTGATCGCGACCGGCGGGCTGCTGCGCCGCCAGGACTCCGAGGTCAGCTTCTCGGGCCTCTACCACCGCCGAACCGGGCTGGCGATTGACCTGGCGGCCCGCGCCCTGGACCTGGGCAGCCTCAACCTGCCCTCCTACGGAGTCGGCCGGCCAGAAGGCCGGCTCGACGCCGTGGTCCGGCTCACCGGGCCCCCGGCCTCCCCGGCGGTAGCCCTGTCCTTCACCTCAACGGGCCTGGCGTTGAACGGCGTGCGATTCGACCACGCCTCCGGCGAGGTGAACTGGGCAACAGGCGCCCTGCGGGTACAACCGCTCGCCTTGCGCACCGGGAGCGAACGCTACGAGATCTCCGGAGAGGTGCGGCTCGGTGCGGCTCCCGGAGCCACGCTGTCGGTGGCGCTCTCCGACGCCCGGCTCTCGACGCTGCTGGACCTGGCCGGAGCACGGTCGGCCTTCCCGCTTGACGGCGTGGTCTCGGGTTCCATCGAAGTGGACGGCCTTCTCGCGAACCCCTCCGCCCGGCTCGACCTTCGCATGGCCGAGGGCAGGTTCGGGCCGCACGCAATCCAGGGCGGGCATGCCGATCTGGCCCTGAGCAACGGCGTCCTTGCGGTGCAGGAGTTCGAGCTGCGGCCCGGGCGTGGCAGGATCGCCGCAGCCGGCCAGATGAACCTGCGCGGCGAGAACCAGATCGAGATAGGCGGCAGTGACCTCGATCTGGACTTCCTGCGGCCGCTGCTCCGGCTGCGCCGGCCCATGACCGGGCGTCTCGACTTCACGATGCAGATGGGAGGCACCCTCGACGTGCCCGAGATAGGGACCTCCCTGGAGATCACGCGCGGCGGCGTCGAGGGCGCCACGTTCGACTCGCTCGTGGCGAACGCGTACTACCGCGAGGGCCTGTTGCAGGTGCAGCAGGCGCTTCTCGTGCAGAGCGGGCACAAACTGCGGCTAGCGGGCAGCCTGCCGTTCAACCCCGCGCAGGGGCGCCTCGACGAACGGGGGCCCCTGGACCTTCGACTGAGCCTGGCCGATGTGAACCTCGGGCTGTTGCGGCTGGCCACCGACGCCGTGGAAGAGGGAACCGGCGCGATCGAGGGCGAGGTCCGGATCAGCGGTACCGTGGGCGCTCCGGTGCTCCGCGGCGGGGTGCGCATCAACGACGGACGGCTGCGCCTGCGCGGTATGCAGGTGCCGGTCGAATCGCTGCGCGTCGCCCTGCAGTTCGACGAGACCACCGTGCGCGTGACCGAGGGCACGGCCCGTCTCGGGGAGGGCACCGTGCGTCTGGAAGGCGCGGCGCGGATTCTGGGAATCGCCTCCCCCCGTCCGGTGCTGGCGATCGCCGAGGACGCCCCGCTCCTGCTGCAGGCCTCGGGAGCGCGGATGGTGGTTCCCCCCTACGTGGACGCCCGCGCTTCGGGCTCGGTGCGCCTCTGGGGGGTGCCGGGTGATTCACGCCGCCCACTCACCGCGGACGGCCGGTTGAGCGTCTCCGGGGGATCGGTGAACATCACCTCGGCCCCGGGCCCTCCTGCCGCCCTGCGCCCGCCGCTGGCATTTCGCGGCCTGCAGTTCGAGGCAGGCAGGGACCTCGCGGTCAAGGTCGGCGGGCTGAAGTTCGACATCAAGCCCGGGGGTTCGCTCCTGCTTTCGGGCACCCTGCGCAATCCCGTGCTCGAAGGCACCGTGGAGGCCCAGGAGGGGACCGTGTCCGCGCTGGGCGCCGTGTTCGATCTGCGGGAGGGAACCGCCACCTTCCAGCCGCACCTGGGTCTTCGCCCAGCCGTAACCGCGCGCGCGGAGACGCAGGCCGGGGCGACGCGAATCTCGCTGGCGGTTCGCGGGATCGCGCCCGATGCCCTGGTCCTCGACCTGCACTCCGATCCGGAACGGCCGCGCGCGGAGATCCTGGCCCTCCTGGCCCAGCAGGCCGGCCTCGCGCGCCTCGTCGCCGGCGACATGGAGGGTGCCCTTCGGGCGGAGATCGGCCGCCTGATCTTCGGGCGCGTCAGCCTTGCGCTGGGCCGCGCGATCGGCCTGACCGAGCTCGTGATCGAGTACGACTTCGAGCGGCCGCTGACGCTGCGCGCCGGGAAGCGCCTGCTGCCCGGTCTCTACCTCACCGCGCAGACCACGTTTGACGAGCGCACGCGGTGGCTGTGGGCGCTGGAGTACAGGTTCGCCCGCCTCTGGCAGTTTGCCCTGCGCTCGGACTCCTCCGGCCACTGGGACGCGGCCTTCTGGTACGCCGTCCGATACTAGGCAGCCTACAGGAGAACGGCGCCGCGGGTCGAACGCCTACATGATCCGGACCAGACCCCGGCGGAGGGACATCCGGGCGTGTTCTCCGACTACATGCGTGAACTGCAGAAGGTTTCGCTGCTCGCTCCCTCCGAGGAGGCGCATCACTGGGAGGCCTTCAAGGTCAGGGGCGACCCCGCGAGTCGTCTCCGCCTGATCGAGGCCTATCAGCCGCTGGTCTTCAAGGTCATAATGCAGCTTCGTCCCCCCGAGCAGCTCCTTATGGACCTCATTCAGGAGGGAGCCGTGGGGTTGATAGAGGCCGTGGAACGCTTCGACCCCGATCGCGGGGTGCGGTTCTCCACCTTCGCGTCCTACCGCATCAGGGGCCGGGCGCTCAACGCGCTGGACCGGGTCAGGGTCGAGATCTCGCTCGACGAGGTGGCGGCGGCCTCCGACGATCCCGCGTCACTGACGCGCCTGGCCGATCCCGACGCGGACCTGGCGCTGGCGGTCGTTGAGGACCACGACGCGGTCGAGCGAGTTCTGGCCGCCATCGAGATGCTCCCTCCCCGGGAGCGGCACGTGCTCGAGTCCGTGGTCCGCTCCAGGGAGCCGCGGCACATCGCGCAGGAGCTGCGGATCAGTCTCTCGCACTTCTACCGGCTGCAGAAGCAGGCCCTCGAGCACCTGCGCAAGGTGCTGGGGGTGGAGGTGATGCACCGGCCGCACCGGGTGACAGGATACTAGGATTGTCACGCGGCTGGGGGGAACGGGCATGAAGCAGGATACCGGGGATCTGACCAAACGCATATCCTTTGCCGAGGGCTGGCTGGCGAGGGCGCGGCAGCAGGTCGAGGCCGGCCATCCTGAGCGTGGAGTACTGACCCTTGTGCTGGCCGCGGCCGAGGTTCGCCTCGCGCGCGAGGCCGGGGGACTCGCGCGGCTGCATTCGGGCAGGCAGGCGCACTTGGGCCGGTTGGCGGCGACGACGGCCGCGCTCGCCGCGGCCGCGCTCGTCTTCACGCTGGCGGTCGCCCTCAGTCCGGCCGTTCCGGTAGACGTCGGCATCGGCCAGGCGCCGCCGGTGGTTGTCCTCTCCGGGGGCAAGGGCGCGTTGGCGGGACTGGTGACAGATCCGCAGCCGGCTGCTGTCAGGACCGTGACCAGAACAGTGGTTGTGCATGTGCCGGTCAAGGTGACCGGGGGCGGGCCGCCGCAGGCGGCGCCGGTCGCCGTCCGCCCGGCTGTCCAGCACGCGCCGGAACGCGTGGCCGCGGCCCCTGTGGCGCCGGTCGCGGCCGCGGGCATCGCGCCGACGCAGCACGTGCTGTTGAGCGAGGCCGACGTGATCGAGCTGGTGCTGGCCGCGGAACGCGCGCTGCGCAGAGCGAGCAACCAGTAGGCAGGGACACGTCCGCGCGCGGACTTGCGCGCCGGCAGACTCGAATGGTACTCTTCCTGCAGTTTCGCCCACCGAGGGGAGGAAAATATTGCCCCGCCGATTACACGCGTTCCTGATCGTCTCAACGGTGCTCTTGGGGTTGCTGGGTTTTCTGGGATCGGGCGTGGGGCCCGCGGCCGAGGCCGCGCCGGCGCCTGCCCCTTCACCGGCGCCCGCGCCTTCGCCCGTCCCCTCACCTGCTCCGTCACCGGCCCCTTCACCCGCGCCGACGCCCGTGCCCACGCCTCCCCCGCCGCCCAAGGTCACCGAAGTGGTGGTGCGGGGACTGGAGCGCGTGCCGGCCGCGGTCGTGCTCGACTCCGTGGGGGTGCGCGTGGGCGAACTGCTTTCCGAGGAGCGGCTGCGCACGGACGTGGCCTCGATTGTTGCCACCGGTTGGTTCGCCGACGCCACCGCGAGGGTGGAGCCGTACCGGGACGGCGTGCGCGTCGCGTTCCTGGTGGTCGAGAACCCGGCGATCTCCCAGGTCATCATCGAGGGCAACACCGTCATAGCCACGCCAGAGCTGGCCACCGCGCTGAACCTTCCGCTGGGCCAGGTGCTGAACGTCATCCGTCTCCGGGACGGCACGCGCGCCGTGGAGAAGCTCTACGAGGAGCGCGGGTTCATTCTGGCCCGCGTCGCCGATGTCTCGGTGGTCGCAAACGGCGACGTCAGGCTTCGCCTGCGCATCACCGAGGGCCGTGTTGAGGCCGTTCAGTACAAGGGGCTGGTCAAGACCCAGCGCTACGTGTTGGATCGCGGATCGATCGTGCGCAAAGACCGGATCTTCAATGTGAACGAGCTCAACAGGGATCTCCAGCGGATATACAACCTGGAGCTGTTCGAGAACGTGCAGGCACGGCCCATGCCAGGGAGCACGCCCGAGGCCGTTATCGTCGAGATCGAGGTGAAGGAGCAGCCCACGCAGCAGGCGCGCTTCGGCCTCGGGTACGGCGACCGTACAGGAATCGTGGGCCTGCTCGAGTACTCAGAGCGCAACTGGAAGGGCCGGAACCAATCCATAGCGGTGCGCATCGAGCGGGGGCTGGGAGACCGGCAGGTCCCCACCATCACCGGGCCGGCGGCCAGCAACTTCTCGATCAACTACAGGGACCCCTGGTTCGACGCACAGCAGACCGCGCTCGACGTCTCCCTCTACGAGAACAACACCTGGGACTTCGAGTACTCGGGAACCACGCTGGTGTCGCGGTTCATGCTGAACCGCCTGGGAAGCATGGTCGGGTTCGCGCGACCGCTCGATCCGACTACGATCGCCATCGTCCGGCTGCGCTCGGAGCGCGCCGAGATAACGCCGTTGCCGCTCGACCCGGCCACGCCGCCCTGTGACACCAATCCCGACGACCCGGCCTGCCCCAAGCCGCCCCCGACGAAGTTCACCCCTGGCAGGACCGTGGCCCTCACGCTCGCCGGCACGCGCGACCGCCGCGATCACAGGCACGCGCCCACCAAGGGCGACCGGATGAGCGTGATGATGGACTTCGGGCTACAGGCCCTCGGGGGGGATTTCGGGTTTGGCAAGTACACCTTCGAGTACTCCCGATACTTCCCGGCCGGATCCGGCGTGCTCGTGGGCCGCGCGCTGCTGGGCGCGAGCCACGGCAACCTGCCGATACAGGAGCAGTTCGTCATCGGCGGCTCCTCGACTTTCCGGGGCGCGCTTCTATCGCGCTACCGCGGGCCTGATGTCGCGCTCCTGAACATTGAGTACAGAACTCCCCTGGGTGGGCTTCTCACCCAGCTCAAGGACTTCACGGGCATCGTCTTCACCGATCTCGGCGGCGCTCCGATCGCCGCAGGGGTTCACTTTGGATACGGGGTCGGCGTGAGCATCAATACGCCTGTCGGCCCGATCCGGATAGACTACGCCATCGGACCGGAGGGTCGGCAGACCTGGCTCAGCATAGGCCAGCCCTTCTGAGTTCTTCCCGGGTCCGGCGGGTGCTCGCCCTGGCCCGGGCGGGTCTTCCGCTGGCCCTCGCGGCGATACTTGCCCTCGCGGCGGCGCCTGCGCGCGCCGCTGACCCCATTCAGCGCGTTGAGGTAGTCCTCGTCGTGGAGGGAGGAGATCCCCACCCGCTCGTGGCCCGGAGGATCGCGGAGTCCATCACTACCGCCAGCGAGAGGCTGCTCCTTGGGCGCGACAGCGAGGTCGCAGCCCGGCAAGAGGCGGCCCTGGCAGGGGTTTTGCGGGAGGTCGTTGATCGCGTCGTGCGCGGCTACCGGACGGTCGAGGTTGGGTTTCAGGCCGGCGCCGCCACGCTGGTACGTGCGCGCCTGCAACCCCGGCCGCCGATGCTGGCCGACGTCCAGGTCACCATCTCGCTGCCGGGCGTGCATCCCGATGCGGCGCCGCTGGTGCGAGCCTCGCTGCAACCCGCGGTCCTCGATCTGCGCGGGATGGTCGCCCGTCTGCCTTCCGAGGCCCTGGAGTGGGCCGCGCCGATCATCGAGCGCCGGGTCACCGAGGTCGTGGAAGGATCCGCTCCCGGGTTTACGGGGACCGTCCGGATCGAGAGCGACCCTCCCTGGCGCGCGGTCCTGACCGCGGCGGCCAGGGACACGCGCGTGATACGCGACATAGGCGTGCGGTTCCGGTCCTCATCCATACCCTTCATGCTGCTGGAGAGCCACGCCCCGCAGATCGCCTCGATGGCCGAGCCGCTGAGAGGCCTGCCGGTGGCGTTCGCCCTGGCGCAGCGCACACGGCTTGAGTCGCTCCTGGGCGATCAGCTCAGCGCGTACCCGCCCGCGCTGCAGTACGGTGTTGCCACCAGCCCAACGCTTAGGATTGCCGAGGTCACGTACCTGAACGTCTTGGCCGACTCGACGCTGTACCGCGGCCGCGTCGAGGCGCGTCTGAACTTCGGGACAAGCGCGCCGCCGCCGGATGTCCGCGTGCAGCTCGGGCGGCTGTTCGGATCCGTGGAGCCCTTCGTGGAGATGACCCTCGTCCCATCGAACCTGGCCTGGAGGTGGGCCGCAGGCGTGCGGGTCCATGCGGGCTCGGATCTCGCGGTGGGCGTCCTGACGCGGTTCGAGTATGAGGGGTTAGAGCCGTTCGTGCAGTACCGGCTGTCCCCAGACATGTCGCTACGGGGCGTGCTGATGCCCCGATCCGAGGCCGTCGAGGTCACGCTCACATACCGGCTCAACGAGTTCCTGTCGTGGGAGGCCGTGGCGAACTCCCGCGGCACGGTCTGGCTCCGGCTCGCCAGCAACCTCTAGCGGCGCGGTGAGGCACGCCGGCCGCGTTGACACGGTAGGGTACAATGGGCCTGTGCCGGGATTCCAAGGAGGTTCTACATGCGTGTAGATGCGCGTAAGCTCATCATGGCCGTCGGACTAGCCGTGGTGGTTGCGGTGGGCGCCGTCGTGGCGCTGCGGCAGGTACCGGCGTTCGGGCAGTCCTTTGCGGTCGGTTACGTCGAGATGCAGCGCGCTCTCGACGCCCATCCGCGCAGGGCCAGCTCCGAACGCGCGCTGCAGGAGTTCTACCAGGCCAAGCAGCGCGAGTTCCAAGAGCGCAGCAAGAACATGAGCGCCTTCCAGCGCCAGGAGCTGGACCGCCAGCTCCAGCAGCAGATACTCGATCGGCGCAACGAGCTGCTTGGAGGCCTGGACAAGGAGCTGCGCGCCGCCGTCGAGACGGTGGCCAAGCAGGCGGGCGTGGCCGTGGTGCTCGACCGCTCGGTCGTGCTCTACGGCGGGACCGATCTCACCGACGACGTCATCAAGGTGATAAAGAGCAAGTGATCACGCGCCTGCGCCCGGCCGCCGTCCTGGTCCTGATGGCGGCCCTGCCCCTCGCGGGATGCCGCCCGCAAGGCGGCGCGGTGCCCTCGCCGACCCCGACCCCGAAGGCGGTCGTCACCCCTTCGGAGTACCGCGTCGGGATTGTGGACCTGGTGGCAGCCCTGAAGGCCCACCGCAGGTGGGCTGAGCTGGAGGCCCTGAACAGGCAGATTGGAGTCCTGCAGGTGCGCCTCTCCTCGCCCCCGCCCCCGCCTGAGGCCCCGGCCGTGGACATAGGTGCCGAGCTGCGGCCCGAGATCGAGCGTCTGCAGGCGGCGTACCGGGCGGAGCTGGACATCATCTCAGGGCAGCTCAAGCAGCGGATGGAGGCCTTCGTTGCCGACCTCAAGGCCGAGCAGGAAGGCAAGCTGGCCGACCGGCACAAGCAGGTCAACGCCGAGCTGCAGCGTGTCATCGAGGCAAGGCGTGACGAGATGCAGCGTGAGCTGGACAGGTTTGAGCTGGCGACGATGGCCGAGTACCGCGTACCGCTGCTGAACCTGCGCCTGAAAGGTGACGTGGTGGGCGTGGCCAGCGAAGAGGAAGCCCGGCGCCTCACGGCGGAGGCAGAGCGCATCACGAAGGAGCGCGACGCCAAGATCCGGGCAAGGGCGCAGGCGCTCGAGAAGTCGCTGGAGGAGTTCCAGCAGGCCAGGACCGCCGAGGCCGACGCGCAGATGAAGGCCCTCATAGCCTCGCTCGAGAAGGACGCCGAGGCCCGCCTCAAGACGAAGCAGGAGGAGGCCGACGCCGAGTTGAAGGCGGCGGTGCGCGCCCGGGAGGAGATGCTGAACCACGCGGTGGAGGAGCGCCGGACGCTGCTCGTCGGCTCAACGAACCAGCAGATGAAGGCCGCCCACGAAGCATACGCGCGCCGGCTGGAAGCCCAGGCCAACCGGCTGAGGCAGGAACTGGAGACGCTCGCCGGACAGCGCCACAGACTGGAGGACAGTCTCCTGGCGGAGATCAAGATCGAGATCGCGGCAGTGGCGCAGGATCAGAGGATAGACGCGGTGCTGACCCGGGTGCTGGCCAATACGACCGCGGTGGACCTCACTTCCGCGGTCATAGCCCGGCTCCGGCGTCCTTGATCAGGGGGCAGAGCAGGCAATGAGGTGGCAGAGAGAGAGCATGGGTCGTCGTGCGGTGGTGCTTGCCCTGGCCCTGGCGGTGGCTTCAGCCACGGCGGCGGGATGCACGTTCGGGAGGGTCGGGCTCGTGGACAGCCCGCGAATCCTCAACGAGAGCGCCAGGGCGCTCCGCTACCAAAAGGCGATTGACGACCGCGAGGCGGCCATGACGGCCGACCTCCAGATGCTTGTGGGCCGGCTCTCCAAGGAGGACCTGGAGGCGCGGCGGGTCCAGTACTTCCGCGAGCTCCAGGCGCTGCGCGCCGAGCTGGAGGCAGACCTGAACCGCGAGGTCCGGGAGGCCATCCACCAGGTCGTGCGTGAGAAGCGGCTGCGCGGGGTGATCATGAAGGGCCCGGTTGTCTACAGCCGGCCAGGGACCACCGTGGACATCACGCAGGACGTGATTGACAGGCTGAAGTAGCGTCCAGGGGCGACGCCGGGGGTCTTCTATGAAGCTCGCGCAACTTGCGCGGCTCGCGCGGGCAGAGCTGATCGGGCCCGGCGAGATCGAGATCAGCGCCATCACGGATCTGGCTCGTGCCCACGCCGGAGCGCTGGTCATGGTCTCGGACCCGCGCGACCTTGCATCCGCCGAGGCCTCACCTGCCGCGGCCTTGCTCGTGGCGGGCGAGGTCACCGAATCTGCCAAGCCCTTGTTGCGAGCAGAGAACCTGAGAGCGACGTTCGCGCGCGCACTGGCGGCGTTTGCGCCGGCCGAGAGGGCCCCGGCTGGAATCCATCCTACCGCGGTGGTTTCCCCTGGTGCCGACATCGCGCCGGACGCGCATCTCGGCCCGTACGTCGTCGTGGGGGAAGGCGCCGCGATCGGCCCGCGAACCGCGGTCCATGCGGGCACGACCATCGGAGCCGGGGTCCGGATCGGTGCCGACTGCCTGCTGCATCCTCACGTCACGATCTACCCGGGCTGCGCCATCGGCGACCGCGTCACGATCCACAGCGGCACAGTGATAGGCAGCGACGGGTTTGGCTACGCCACGGAGGACGGCGCGCACATCAAGGTGCCGCACCTGGGGCGCGTGGTGATCGAGGACGATGTCGAGATTGGCGCGAACGCAGCGGTGGACCGCGGGACGCTCGGAGAGACGCTCATCGGCCGCGGGACTAAGATAGACAACCTGGTGCAGGTGGCGCACAACGTCTCGATCGGCAAGGGGGCGCTGCTCGTCTCTCAGGTGGGCATCTCGGGCAGCGTGACCATCGGCGACGGCGTCGTCCTGGCGGGCCAGGCCGGCGTGGCTGACCACAGGCGGATCGGCGCGCGGGCCAGGGTGCTCGCGCGCGCCGGGGTCACCAGGGACGTGCCAGACGGCGCGACTGTCTCGGGCTTCCCTGCCCGCGACCACCGCGAGGAGATGCGGGCGGCCGCTTCCCTGCGGCGGCTGCCCGAACTGGCGGACCGGGTGGCCGCGATCGAGGAGCGGCTCGCCGACCGGTCACGCCGGGGGGGCGCCCGCAGACGCCCGAAATGAGACGCCTCTGGACTGCCTGCGCGGTCCTGATCACGGGGCTGCTGCTCGGGTCTATCCGGCCCGCCGAACCCGCAAGCGGCGAGATCACCGTCGTGCTGCTCCGAGGGAGCCCCGCAGGAGCCGAGATGAGGGTGCGCGGAGTTCCGGTCGTGCGGCTCTTCGGGCCTGCCGCGCGGCGCCGGCTCGATGATGCGGCCCGGCGCCTGGCCCCGCTCTTGTCCCCTTCGAGCAGGGTAGTCGTGGGCAATCGCGGAGCCGGAGTTGTGGCCAACGGCGTCTTGCTCCTGACCGCGGAGCAGTCCGATGCGGCGCGCGCCGGCACAGGACGCATCGCGCTGGCACGCGAGTGGGCGCGGGCACTCGCCGAGGCGCTTGCGACCCCCGCGATAGCCGTCACGCCAGCGAGCGTGGTTCTATCCCCTGGCGCAACGGCGACCGCAACGATCGCGGTGACCATCCCCGGAGAGGTCCGGCTGGGCAGTTACGACCGCCGCGTCGCCGACGTGGTCCTGGAAGCCGGCACCCTGCGTATTGCGGCCCGGCAGTTGGGCAGCACCGTTGTGCCCCTGCGCGTCGGAGCGTACCGCTCCCAACTGGGCATAGCGGTTCGCCCGGCCGCCGGCGTGATTCCTGCGGCCATCGAGACGGTGGTCACCGGCGCCCCGGCCGATCCCGACCTCATCCGCGAGGCGATCCTGCGCCGCCTCCAGGAAGCGGTGCTGCGCTCACCCGGCGCCGTCATGGAGATGGGGCCGATTGAGATTGCGGCTCCACTCGAGCCCGGGGCATCGCTCTCAACCGCTGTGGCGGTTCTGGTCCGCAGCCCTTACGCGGGGAGCGTGCGCGGCAGGATGAACGTGACGGTCGCCAACCAGCCCCTGCCTCTGGCGGATCCCGCGGTACTCCTGATCAGCAACCGGCCCGAGAAGATAACCGGGGATGGGCTGCTCTTTCAGGAGACCCTGGTGCGTGACCGGCCCGCGCGCCTGTTGTATCACCACATGAACGGCACGCCGTCGCAGGTGCGGGTGCTGAAGGTCACGCTTGCGAACCCCGGCGCTGCCGCGGCCCGCGTGCACTACGTGCGAGGCATCGCCGGGCCCTCGCCCGACTTCATCCACGCCGGGTTTGCCTCGACCGCGCGGTTCCTGGGGGCGCTCGCCTCGGGCCAGGGCTACTTCGTAGAGGTGCCCCCCAGGGGGGCCACTGCCTTCACCGCCTACACCCTTGCCCCGCTGGCCATGGTATCCGGGCTCATGCAGTTCCAGGTAACCGAGGGCGGTCCGGTGGAACTAGTGGTCCACGTCCGGCTGCCCTGGCTGCTCGATCGGACCGTGACCACCGATCTCGGGCCGTGGGCGTTTCAGCATCCACGGGGCACCTTTCCCGGGTCGCTCGTTGAGATCGTCCGGGAACAGGCGGCCGATGAGCCCGCGCATCTGGCCGACCTGGGCGTCATGTCAGGGCTCCGCGACGTCCGAACGGGTGAGCCGCTGATTGGGGACTACGGCGTTCTCTACCGTGTGCGCCTGCGCCTTGTGAATCCCACGTCCCGCGAGGTGGCGACCGAGCTGGTGGCCACCGCCGCGGGCGGCCTGGCTCGCGGCCTGTTCATCGTGGACGGAGCGCCTGTTGATGTCGGTCTGATGCGCCCCGGCGAAGGGCGCCCGGTGGCAGCGTTCGCGGTGGCGCCCGGCGGGGCGAGGGACGTCTCACTCGTTGCAATGCCGGTGGCCGGCTCATACTACCCTGTCCGCCTGGCACTCCGACCGCGATGATCCCCAGCGACTGGCAGCACACGATCGCCCGGCCCGTCCTGATTCGGGGAACCGGGCTCCACAGCGGCTCCCCGGCCGTGGCGCGGTTGCTGCCCGCGAACCCCGATGAGGGCATCACGTTCGCGCGGACCGACCTACCGGGCGCGCCGCGCATTCCGGCCTGCCTGGATGAGGTGGCGGCAACGGCGCGGAGCATCGTGCTCGGCGGATCCGTGCGCGTCGCGACGGTGGAACACCTCATGTCCGCGGCCCGGGGGCTGGGTGTAGACAACATGCTGGTCGAGGTTGAGGGAGAGGAACTGCCCTGCGGCGACGGCAGCGCCCTTGTCTTCGTCGAGGCGCTGCAGGCCGCGGGCAGCGCGCGCCAGGACGCGCCCAGGATTCCGCTGGTGGTGGACGAGCCGCTGTGGGCCAGCGAGGGCGGCAGCATGATCGCGGCCCTGCCCGCTGGCCGGTTCCAGGTGACCTACGTGGTCACGGCCCACCTGGCCTCCCTCGCCCCCCAGATGGCCGAGTTCCGCGAGGATGCGGACGACTTCGCGGCCTCGATCGCCCCGGCCCGCACCTGGGGCATGGCGGCGGAGATCGAGGCCCTGCGGGCCCAGGGGATGGCGCGCGGGGTGTCGCTTGAGACGGTCCTGGCCATCGGTCCGCAGGGGTTCCTCAACGAGCCGCGATTCCCCAACGAGATGGCGCGGCACAAGATCCTTGACGCCATCGGCGACCTGGCGCTGCTCGGGCGTCCAGTGCGCGCGCACATTGTGGCGGTGCGCGCCGGGCACGCGCTGCACGTGGCGCTCGCACGCGAGATCGCGCGGCGGTTCGCAGGAGGCCGCAACGCCCGAGGAGGCCAGCATGTGGGACATTGAGAAGATCCAGAGCGTGATGCCCCACCGGTACCCCTTCCTGCTGGTGGACCGCATCATCGCCCTCGACCCAGGGCGCACCATCACCGGGATCAAGAACGTGACCATCAACGAGCCCTTCTTCGTGGGGCACATCCCCGGGCATCCGGTGATGCCAGGAGTGCTGGTGGTTGAGACGATGGCGCAGGTCGCCGCCTGCCTGGTGCTGGATGACCCCGCGCTGCGCGGGCGCATCGCCTACTTCGGGGCGATAGACGGTGTCCGGTTCCGCCGCCGCGTGGTGCCCGGCGACCAGATGGTCGTCCGGGTGGAGATCCTAAGGAAGAGGGGCAGGTTCCTGAAGGTGCAGGCCGAGGTGCGGGTGGACGGGCAACCCGTGGCCGACGGTACGCTGACGTTCTTCTTCTCGGCCGCGGCCGAGGCGGTCGGGCAGTCCGGGATGCAGGAGCACGACGATGCGTGAGCCCGCCGCCTGCGAGGCCATCACCGTTCATCCGGGCGCAGTGGTGCACCCCAGCGCCCACCTGGGCGCGGGCGTTGAGATCGGCGCCTTCGCCGTGATAGGAGCCGGTGTCGTTATCGGGGCCGGAAGCGTGATCGGCCCGCACTCGGTGATTCACGACAACGTGCATCTGGGAGACCGCAACACCCTCGCCGCGCACGTGGTGATCGGCGCGCGCCCGCAGGACCGGTCCTACGGTGGAGAGCCGACCCGCGTCATGGTCGGCGACGAGAACCGCATCAGCGAGTTCTGCAGCATCGAGCGCGCCACGGGCGATGGAAACGAGACGCGCATCGGGGACCGGAACTACATCATGTCCTCTGTGCGCGTAAGCCACAACTGCGTCGTGGACAGCGACACAACGATCGTCAGCGGCACGCAGTTGGGTGGTTGGGTCCACGTAGGGGACCAGGCCTATCTGGGAGGCCTCTCCGGGGTGCACCAGCACGTGCGCATCGGCCGGCTGGTGATGCTGGCCGGGCTCTCGGGCGCGCGGCAGGACGTGCCGCCCTTCGTGATGGCCGCCGGGCTCATGGCACGGGCCGTGGGCCTGAACAGGGTGGGCCTGGCACGCCAGGGAGTGCCGCCCGATGACCGGCTCGCGCTGCAACGCGTGTTCCGGCTGTTCTTCAGAGAGCGGCGCACCATGGACGAGGCCCTGCGCGCGATCGAGGCCGAGGCCGCCGGCAGCCCTTCGGCGCAGGAGTTCCTTGCCTTCATCCGCCTGTCCAGAGGGCGCAACCGGGGGATCGTGCGATGGCAGCCCAGAGCGGAAGCGTAGGCCTGCTTGCGGGGACGGGAGCGTTCCCCGAGGTCATTGCCAGGGCGATCAAGGCGCGCGGCCTGGCACTGGTCTGCCTGCAGGTCGCCGGCGAATCGCCTGCGCTTGCGGGCCTGGCCGACCACTACAAGCGTTGCAGGCCCGGTGCGCTGCGGGAGGTGCTCGAGGCGCTGTGCGCCCACCGCATCCGAGAAGTGCTGGTGGCGGGGCGCTTCGGCAGGGAAGAGCTGCTGGTGCGCGGCGACGCCATGATGGAAAGCGTAATGGCCAGCGCCGGCGACCGCCGCGACGTCCCGCTCCTTCGGCACCTGGCCGCGCTGCTGGCGGAGCAGGGCATCGTGCTGCTCGATCAGACCGTGTTTGTCGGGGATCTCCTGGCTCCCGCGGGCGTGCTGACCGCGCGCGGTCCCACGCCCGAGGAAGAGGCGGATCTGCGGTTCGGGCGCGCGGTTGCCCGGCGCATCGCGGACCTGGACGTTGGGCAGACAGTGGTCGTGCGCCGCGGGGTCATCCTGGCCGTGGAGGCCGCCGAGGGCACCGATTCCACTATCCGGCGCGCCGGCGCCATGGCGTCCGGAACCGTGGTGGTCAAGGTGAGCCGGAACTACCAGGATCCCCGGTTCGACATCCCGGCCGTCGGTCCTGACACGATCGCCACGATGCGCGAGGCCTCGGCGCGCGTGCTGGGTATTGACGCGCACCGCACGCTCGTGATCCATCGGGAGCGCATGATTGCCGATGCCGACGCAGCGGGAATCACGGTGGTCGCCGCCGATGCCCCGCGTCTCGGCACGCCGTTTCATGAGCACACCTAGACCCCGGCGCGTCTTCCTTGTGGCCGGGGAGGTCTCGGGCGATCTGCACGGCGCCGAACTGGCGCGCGCGATCGCCGCGGCGGATCCCACGGTTCATCTGCAGGGGATCGGCGGGCGCCACATGGCATCCGCCGGGGTCTCGCTCGTCGCGGACAGCAGCGATTGGGGCGTCATCGGCTGGTACGAGGCGGCGCTGCGCCTGGCGCCGTTCCTGCGCCGCCTGTCCGCGCTTGTGGACCGGCTGCTGGCCGATCCGCCGCGTGCGCTGGTGGTCATCGACTTCCCGGGCTTCAACCTGGCGCTGCTGAAGCGGCTCCGGGGTCGCATCCCGGCCCTGTACTACGTGCCGCCCATGGTAGCGCTTCGACGCGGCAACCGGGCCGCCCGCGTGGCTGCCCTGGGCGCCCGACTGCTGCCCATCTTCCCCTTTGAGGCAGAGGCCTACCGGCGGGTGGGCGCGGATGTGACCTTCGTAGGGCATCCCGCGGCCGACCTGGTGGACTCCTCCGGTGGGCTGGCGGCGCGGGCCAGGATCGGGATCGCTCCCGAGGCCCCGCTGGTCGGGCTGCTGCCCGGCAGCCGGGGGCTCGAGCTCGACGCCCTGCTCCCGCGCATGCTGGACGCGGCGCGCGCAATCCGCGCCGCCTCGCACGACGTGGAGTTCGCGATGGCCGAGGCATCCCCGGTCTTCCACGAGCGCCTGGCCGCGGGCGTGGCCGCCAGCGGCCTGCCCGTGACGCTCGTTCCCGGATCGCGCGACGTGATGGCCGCGAGCACCGTGCTGCTGCTGGCGTCGGGTACCGCCGCGGTTGAGGCCATGATCCTGGGCGTGCCGATGGTGGTGACCTACCGGGTTTCGCGTCCAACCTGGTGGTATGCGCGGGCCGCGTTCAACGTGCGGTGGGTCTCCATTCCCAACATCATGGCAGGAGAGCAGGTAGTGCCCGAGCTGCTTCAGGCCCGGGCCAGTGCCGGAGAGATGAGCCGCGCGGTCCTGGCGCTGCTTTGCGATGCACCGGCGCGCGAGGCGATCTCGCGACGGCTGCGCGTGCTGGGGGAGGCGTTGGGACCTCCGGGCGCCGCGCGCCGCGCAGCCGCCGTGGTGCTGTCCGTGGCTTCCCGCGGCCTTGAACGCTCAGTGGGGCGTCCGGTAGTATGAAACCGGCACTCGAGGAGGAACAGCGGTGATGTCCCGCAGCGGACGGTGGATAGCAGTTGGGGTGGGCATCGCCGTGATTCCCCTCGTCATCTGGGCGCTGCTGCAGGCGCCCGAGAGCGCGCCCGGCCGCCTTGCGGCGCCGCCTGAGGGCTCAGCCAGTCCTACCCCCAGGGCGTCTGCCAGCCCGAAGCCGGCCGGCCTGCCCGCCATTCAGGTCGAGGGGACCGGCATCTCCACGGTTGACGCCGCGGGCCGGCGTCAGTGGGACATCCGGGCCGAGGCCGTGACGGTGGACGGCGCCTCCAGCACGGCCACGCTTACCGGGGTCGAGGGCACGTACTTCCGGGCCGGAGAACCGGCCATCGCCTTCTCGGCTCCGCGGGGCATCTTCCACGTGACCGCGCGCACCGTCACGCTCTCGGGGCGCGTCCGTGCGCGGGCCACCGCGGGGCACACGCTGGAGGCCGACGTGGTCAAGTGGTTTCCCAAGACCCAACAGATCGAGGCCTCCGGCAGCGTGGCGCTGCGCCAGGGAGGGATGGTGGTTCTGGGGGATCATCTGGTCGCGGATGTTGCCCTGCAGCGCACCCGCATGACCGGTAACGTGCGTGTCTCGGTTGAGCAGTAGCGCCTGGGGTCCTTGCGCTGCCGCCTGCCTCGTGGTGGCGCTGTGCGCGTCCCAGACCCTGTCCGCCCGCGCGCAGCCGCCGTCTGGCGCCTCGGCCCAGGCCGTTGAACTCTCCGGGGCGACCCGCCTGGAGTACGACGAGGGCAGCCGGGTCTGGCGAGCGGAGGGAGCGCCGGCGATCGCAACGCGAGGCGCACTCGTCCTGCGCGCTCCCCGCATCCGTTACGACCAGCGCGCGCGGACCCTCGTCGCCGACGGCGGCGCCGAACTCTCCGATGCCGACCTGACCGTGCGCGCCGACCTGATCGAGATGCACCTGACCGATGACCGCGTACGCGCGAGCGGCGCGGTGCGGGTGGTGAGCGGACGCGGAGCCAAGGCCGCGACACTCGTGGCTCCCGAGGTCGAAGGAACGCTCAAGACCAGGAAGCTGACCGCGGCAGGCGGTGTCACGCTGCGCCGCGGCGAATGGAGCCTGGCGGGCCGTCGCCTTGAGTACGATGACGCCTCCCGAACCGCGGTGGCCAGCGGCGAGCCCGAGGCGCGCTTCGATGACACCCAGATGACGGCTGATCTCATCACGCTGCTGCTGGACGAGGAGATCGCACGCGGGATAGGATCGGCGCGCCTGCGCCGCGCGGACATCGCGGGAAGCGCTCGTCGGGTGGACGTCTATCTCAAGGAGCGCCGGGCCACGCTGACAGGCGACGCGCACGTGTCCAGGGGTGGCGACCGCCTGACGGCCGAGCAGATTGACGTGGACCTGGACGGGGTGAGGATCACGGCGCGCGGAGCCCCGCGGCTGAACATCGCGCCACCCTAGGAGAGCATGCGGATGCTGGCGGCAAGAGGGCTCTTCAAGCACTACGGGCGGCGCGCCGTCGTGGACGGGGTGGACCTCAGCGTCGAGCGCGGGGAGATCGTCGGCCTGCTGGGGCCCAACGGCGCCGGCAAGACCACGACCTTCTACATGATTGTGGGCCTCATCCGTCCTGATGCCGGGGATGTCTGGCTCGACGATCAGCCGATCACCGGCCTGCCGGTGCACCTGCGCGCGCGGCGCGGGATCGGCTACCTGAGCCAGGAGCCATCGGTATTCAGGGGCCTGACCGTCGAGGAGAACATCGCCGCGGTCCTCGAGACCACGGGCAGGCCCAGGGAGTCATGGCAGGAGACGGCCGACAGGCTGATCGAGGAGTTCGAGCTGGCGCACCTGCGCCGGCAGCTCGGGGGCACGCTCTCCGGCGGAGAGCGTCGTCGCGTGGAGATCGCCCGGGTGCTCGCCATGGAGCCGTCGTTCATCCTGCTGGACGAGCCGTTCACGGGCGTGGATCCCAAGTCGGTGGCCGAGATCCAGGAGGTTGTCGTGCAGCTGCGCCGGCGCGGGTTGGGCGTGGTGATAACCGACCACAACGTCAGGGACACGCTCGCGATCACCGACCGATCGGAGATCATCCACGAAGGCCGCATCCTGTTCGCGGGGACGGCCGAGGAGATCATGGCCAGCGAGGACGCACGGCGCTTCTACCTCGGTGAGCGGTTCAGGCTCTGACGCCCATGCGCCTGATTGACCGCTACATCTTGCGCGAGGTCGGCGGCATATTCCTGTTCGGCGTCGCCGTCTTCACGACGCTGCTGCTGGCCAACCACCTCTTCTTCCTGGCGCGTCTGGCCGCCGATTCGGGCGTGCCCGTGCGCACAAGTCTCTACCTGCTCGTGCTGCGGATCCCATACCTGGCGGTCTACGGTCTTCCGATGGCCACGCTGCTGGCCACGCTGTTGGCCACGGGTCGCCTCAGCGACCGCAACGAGATCACTGCCCTGCGCACCACGGGTTGGAGCCTGGCGCGCATCGCGCTGCCCGTGCTGGCCGCGGGCGCGGCGATCACCGCGGCGTCGCTGGGCATGAACGAGTGGGTGGTGCCGCGCTCCGAGACGCGCTACCGCGAGATTTTGAGCGAGGCGATTCAGGCTCAGCCCCGCCCGATCCATCACCACGTCCTCTTCCGCGAGCCGGTGGACGGCATGGATTCGGTGTTTTACGCGATCGAGCTCGACACGAGCGACGGCGCGATGCGCGGCGTGACCATCACGCAGTTCCAGCAGGGCCGGCCGGTGCGCCTGATAGAGGCCCGGCAGGCGCGCTACACCGCGGCGGGATGGGTTCTGAAGCAGGGCACCCTGTACCCGCTTGGCGCCGGTTCAGGCGTGGAGGTCACGTTCGACCAGATGCGCGTGGCCCTGGCGCGCACGCCCAGGCAGATGGCGCTTCCGCGCCGCGACCCCAGCGAGATGACGATCGGCGAGCTGCGAGCGCACATCGCCGCGCTCCGCCTGGCCGGGGAGAGCGCCGTGCGATACGCGGTCAATCTCCAGGCGAAGATCGCCCTTCCGGCGAGCAGCCTGATCTTCGCGCTGCTCGCCGTCCCCCTGGGGCTGCGGCCGCACAGGTCGGGGCGCTCCACGGGCCTGGGGATCACGGTGCTGGTGCTGATCGCCTACTACCTGCTCATGTCCATAACAATCACCCTCGGGGAGCGCGGGCAGATCACCGCCTTCTGGGCGGCATGGCTGCCGAACCTGATGGTGGCGTCCGCCGGAGGCTGCCTGCTCTGGTTCGCCAGGTGACAGGAGTCCCGGTGATCGGAGCCCCCGCGCCGGCGAGCGAACGCGGCACCCCCGCCGGATGGCGGCTGCCGCTTGCGGTCACCCTGGCGGCGTTGCTGCTCTTTGGCTACGGCATCGGCACAGGGACGCTCTGGGACCAGGACGAGCCCAGGTACGCCGGCATCGCGCGCGAGATCCTGGAGAGCGGCGATCCGATCACACTGCGCAGCAACGGCCGTCCGTGGTTCGTGCATCCCCCGCTGTTCTTCTGGCTCCAAGCCGCAACCGGCCGGGTGTTTGGGTTCACCGAGGCCGCGGCGCGAATCTGGTCCGCCATCTCCGGCGCCGGCGCGGTGGGCGTCACCTTCCTTATTGGGCGGCTGCTCTACGGGCCGACCACAGGCGTGCTTGCCGGGGCGATCCTGGCTACGACCTTCCAGTTCCTGGCCCAGTCGCGGCTCGCGGTGTTCGATCCCACGCTGGTGCTGTTCATGCTGCTCGCGCTCTACGCGTATCTGGTGGCGTACACCGGCGGATCCTCCCGCGCAGCGGTGTGGGCGTGGGTGTGGGCCGGCCTGGCCACACTGACTAAGGGTCCGATCGGCCTGCTGCTGCCGGCCATGACCGTGGTCGCCCTGTGGATCGTCCGGCGCGACCGGTCGGCCTGGCGGAGGATCCCTCCCTCGGGCGTCGCCCTCTTCTGTTTGGTCGGGCTATCATGGTACGCGCTTGAGGCGCTGCGGCACGGCGAGCCGTTCCTGCGCAGCGCGGTTGGCTACTACCTGCTCAACCGTTTCTTCGGCGTTGTCGAGAACCAGCCCGGACCATGGTGGTACTACGTCCCGGTTCTGATCGTGGGGGCCTTCCCCTGGACAGCGTTCCTTCCCGTGGGGGTGCTCCACCACGCGAGGCGGCACCGCGAGATAGGCAGCCAGGTGATCCTTCTCTGGAGCGGTATTACCCTGCTGTTCTACTCGATGGCCGGCACCAAGCTGCCCAACTACATCCTGCCGGTCTACCCGCTGTTGGCAATCGGGACAGCGCGCGCGTGGGAGGAGATCGCCGCCGGCGCCCGGGGCGAGACGCGCGGTCTCGTGCGCCTGACCGCAGGGCTGCTGGCCGCAAGCGCGGCGGTGTTCGTGGGGGCGATCGCGCTGCACGGATGGACCAAGTTCCCATCACAGATGCAAGACCTGCGCGCGCCGGTGGCGGCCGCGGCCGCGGTCTTCGCCGCCGGGCCGCTCGTGGCCGCCGGCTTCATGCTGTCGGGCCGGATGCGGGCAGGCCTTGCGGCGCTCCTGTTGGTCCCGGTCGTAGCCGTGCCGGTGCTGGTGCACGTCACGCTTCCTGCAATGGAGCGCTACCGTCCGATCCCGCGGATCGCGCGGGCGATAGCCGGGGCTGCGTGCCCCCAAGACGCCGTCGCCGCGGTGGGCATGAACACGGCCGTCTCGCTCGGCTTCTACTCCGGACGCCGCATCGTCTGGGTAGAAGCCCCCGAGGAGATGGCAGACGCGATCTCCGGCCACGCGCGGCTGTTCGTCGTCCTGCCGCCCGACCCGCCGGATTGGTGGAGCCCGCGGCTGCTGCCAGCGGGAGCGCGCTTGCAGGTGGAGGACCGCGGGTATCGCATCTTCCTGAAGGAAGGGCCTGGTCCGTGCTCCGAGAGGGAGGGCGCCCGATGAGGCTCGGCCTGATCCTGATCCCGGTGCTGATCGTCGTCAGCGGGGTGGTCGCCTACGTTGGAAACACGGTCGGGCGGGCGATTGGGCGTCGCCGTCTCACGTTCCTGGGGCTTCGCCCCCGGCACACCGCGCACATCATCGCCGTGGCGACCGGCATGCTGATCACCCTCATCACGCTGGTGTCTGTCGTGCTTGTATCATCGGACGCCCGGATCGGGCTGTTCCGGCTCGACGACCTCCGCCGGCAGATAGATGAGGCCGAGGCGCGGCTGCGCGAGGTGGCCGGAGGGGACATCGCCTACATGCGCAACCAGGAGGTGCTCCGGGAGGTGATTGACGGCCGGCTGCCGCAACCCGAAATACTCAACCGGCTGGACGCGCTGCGGCTGCGCGCGGTGGACCTGGCCGCGGGCAACGGCGTCGCGCCCAACCTGGCTACCGGCGCGGTGTTCAGTCTCTACCCGCCCAACCTGACCTGGGAGGCGCTCGCGCGCCTGATCGCGCTCCGCGGCAGGGAAACGGTCGTGCGCATCGTGGCGCAGGAGAACTCGCTGCGCGGGGAGTCCCTGCGGATATTCGTGCAGCTCGTGGACCGCCGTCTTGTCTACGCAAAGGGGACCGTGCTGGGCGAAGGCGTGGTCAGCGGGATGGGAACGCGCGAGGAGATAGGGCGCGGCCTGTTCGCCCTGGTTGACGCGGCCGCGGAGCAGGCGCAGGCCAAGGTCCTCTCCCCGCCCTTTGCCCGCATCACGGAACTGCCGCGTGGGCAGATAGACGCGGACGATCACCGGGCCACAATCACGCGGATCGCGGGGCAGCACCGCGAGGTGCGGGTGGCGGTGCTGGCGCGCGCGAACATCATGACCGACTCCCAGCTGACGGTCACGTTCGCCCTCAAGTAGCACGGGCAAGAGGAACGCGGCCCCATCCGTCGAATCCAGACCGCGGCGGTGCAGGTCGGCGCAGGGGTACCAGGCACTGCGCCATAATAGGGAAGTCCGGTGTGGCCCGGTCGCATGTTGCGACCGTGGAAGCCCGGCGCGGTCCCGCCGCTGTCACGGAGAGCAGGCGCCCCCCTTTGGGGCATGCCACTGGGAAGACCTCCTGGGAAGGCCGGCGCCCTGCGATGATCCCGAGCCAGAAGACCTGCCTGCACCGATGCCACACGCCTTCGAGGCAAGGGAGGTGGGCAGGTGTTCGCCCGTTTGCTGGCTTCTTCGCTGTGCGCATTCCTCACGCTGGTGCTCTGTGTCCCGCTTCTTTCGCAGGAGCCCCCACCCGAGTTTGAACTGCCTGACGTCGTCTCGCCGTCACGGCGTCCCCAGCCCGCTCCGGCATCCCCGGCCAGCGTATCGGTGCTCACCGGTGCGGAACTGCGGCGGCTGGGCGTGCGCACCGTGGGCGAGGCGATCGCGTTCCTGCCCGAAGTGGCGGCGCGCGCCTACGGCGGCGCAGCCGGCCTGATCACCCCCAGCATACGGGGGAGCAGCGCCGAGCAGGTGCTGGTGCTGCTGGACGGCGTTGCGTTGAACAGCGTCTTCGCGGGGACCGTGGACCTTGGCACGATCCCGGTGGACGACATCGAGCGCATCGAGGTGCTGCGCGGGCCGTTCTCCGCCATCTACGGCAGCGGTGCGCTGGGGGGCGTGATATCCATCGTCACGCGCCGCCGCACGGAGGGCGCGGTCGCGCTGGGCGCCGGCTCCTTCGGCCTGCGCAGTCTCGGGGTCACGGGCGGAGGCCAGGCCCGCCTGACGCTGCGCTACGACGCGGCCGACGGCGAGCGCCCCAACAGCGACCTGAGCGGCGGCTACCTCTCGCTGCGCATGGGCGACGCGGCCGCCGGGCGCCGGTGGGACCTCAGCGTGATCGGCTCGAGCGCATCGCGGGGATCTCCGGGCTCGACCTTCTTCCCCTCGCCGCTGGCCCGACAGGAGGACGGCCGCCTGGCCGCCTCGCTCACGCTCGAGTCGGAGCAGGGCGGCATCACCAACCGCCTGCGCTTCGCCGCGCAACGCGAGCATCTCGCCTACCGCGATCCCGGCTGGTGGATTGACGACAGGCACACAGGGACGGCATGGGCGGCCGAGTGGCAGCGCGCCGCGCGGCTCTCTCCGTCGCGCGCCGTGACGCTGGGCGCGGACCTGGCGCTCCAGCACCTGCGAAGCACCAGCGTGGGAGAGCGGTCGGCGACTGTCGGCGCGCTCTACGTGCAGGACGACCGGGTGCTCACACCGCGCCTGCTGCTTTCGATCGGGTTGCGCGCCGACCTGCACTCGGCCTACGGCGCCCAGATCAGCCCGCGCGCAGGCCTGGTCTACTTCGCGCGCCCGGACCTGCGCCTGCGCCTGGCCGCGGGCCGCACCTTCCGCGGCCCGACGATGGCCGAACTGTACTACCCCTTTGACGGTTTCGCGGTCGGCAACCCGGCGCTGCGCCCCGAGCACGCCTGGTCGGTGGATGCCGGATTGGAGGCGTCGCCCTGGCCCGGCGCCACGGCACGCGTGACCGTCTTCTGGAGCGATGTGCGCGATCTCATCCTCTGGGTTCCCGATGACCTCTTCGTCTTCTCGCCGCAGAACGTGGGAGCGGCAACGATCCGCGGCACATCGGTGGAGCTCGAGGGCGCGATAGGCCCGACCTGGCGACTGCGCGCGTCCTCCACATGGCTGGCGGCCACGGATGCGGCGACCGGGCTCGACCTGCCCAACCGGGCGCGCCATTCCGCGGCGCTGGCGCTCTCTGCGGCGCTGCCGCGCGGAGCCTCGGCGACCGCCTCGGCCACGCTCATTGGCGCGCGGTTCGCCGACTCCGCCAACACGGTTACGCTGCCGGCGTACCTGAGCGTGGGTCTGTCGGCGCAGGTGCCGCTATCACCCGGAACTGCGCTGCGCCTCTCGATCCAGAACCTCCTCGATGCCCGCTACGAACCCGTGCAGGGCTATCCCGCATCCGGTCGAACGCTTACCGTGGAGTACGTCCTGCGCAGATGAAGCGCCTGCCTGCCCTCATCCTGCCGGCCGCGCTGGCCGCCGTGGCGGTCCTCGCCGCCGGCCTGCTGCTGGGCGGTCGGACACCCTCTGATGAAGCGGCCCCTGGCGGGGGCGCTGCTCGACGCGCTTCCCCCGCCCCGGCCTCGGGCGCGCCCGCGCCCTCGGCAGAAGAGGAATCCGGGCTGCGCGCAGACGAGACCGCATCTGTGCCTCCGCTACCGGAGCACAAGCCCCCAGAGAAGAAGCCCAAGAAGCCGCCGGAGCAGAAGCCCGCAGCCCAGAGGCCGCCCGCGCAGCCTCAGGCCCGCAGTCCCATACCTAAGCCAGAGCAGGCCGGTGGTGCTGCCGCGCCTGCCGCCGCAGGCGAAGGGGCCTCGGGCGGCCGACCTCTGCCAGGCGCAGCGCCGCATCCAGGTACGGGAGTCCCAGGCAGCGCCACCGGCGCGGATCAGCCGCCGCCGGCCCCGGTCCCCGCGCCGGCCCCGGTCGCCGCACCGGCTCAGCCCGCAGCGCCCTCCGCAACCCCGGCGCCGCCTGCCGCGGCCTCGGTGCTCTCGCCCCCGGTTCCGATCTCCCTGCATCCGCCGGCGCATCCCGATGCCTGGCGCGTGATCGTGGAGGCCCCGGGCCTCACCGCGGAGGTGCGCGCCGAGCGGCTGGCTGCTCGGGTGCGCCTGCGCCTGTTGGTGCGCGAGGACGGCACGGTGGGGCGCGTCGAGGTCGCGGTGCCCTCGGGACGCCCCGAACTTGACGCCGCGGCTGCCGCGACCGCGGCAGGATGGCGCTTCCTGCCGGCGCGGCGGGACGGTGCGGCCATCGCAAGCGTCGTGTTGATCTGGGTGGCGTTCGTGGTGGCGCCGTGAGCGTTGCCTGTCGGCGCGTGGTGATGGCGATCGACCCCGGTAGAAGGAAGTGCGGGGTGGCCGTCTGCGAACCCGGGGTCGTGCGGGCGAGGGCGGTGGTTGCGCGCGAGGACCTGCCGGCGCTCGTGCGCGACTGGAAGGAGCGATACGCGCTGACAGAGGTGGTCGTGGGCAACCGCACCGGATCGGCGGATGTGGTCGCGCTGCTCGCAAGTGCCGGCATCGGCCGCGTCGCGCTGGTCGAAGAAAGGGGCACGACGCTGCGCGCCCGGCTGCGCTACTTCGCCGAGCACCCGCCGCGCGGGTGGCGGCGGCTGGTGCCGCTCGGCCTGCAAATCCCGCCCGAGCCCTACGACGACTACGCGGCCGTGCTGCTGGCCGAGACCGCGATGGAGGGGCGAGGGTGATCACGCCAGACGGCCCGAGCCGTCTTCCTTGAGCCCAAGTCAGGGAAGCCCAAGCCAGGGCAGGAGGAATCCGGCCCCGAATGGCGAAGCACGAAGGTCAGTACGAACATCTGGGCCGCCTGCGGTCGGGGTCTTGCGCCGGAGGCGGGCCTCTGGTAGTTTGTGAATAATCGTTCGCAAGGCGTCATCCGATGCCGCAGCCGAAGAGGCATTGCGGCGCCCGCCCGCAGAGGAGGGCCGGGGAGAGGGCAGGGCACCGAGGCAGCGGGACGAGGGGCCGAAGGGACAGGCAGGGAGGGTGCGAGGAAACACGCTCACTCCATCCCCCCGCGCCGCGTGCCGGAAGGCCTAAGACACGCAACACATCTGAAGGGGGAAGAAGCCAACGATGAAGCACATTGCTGTCGTTCTCGCAGCACTGCTGTCTCTCACGCTGGTCGCCCCCGCCATGGCGCAGCCGTTCGCGGACGTGCCCACCGATCACTGGGCGTACGACGCGATCGCTGAGCTGGCGGCCAAGGGCCTCATCGAGGGATATCCCGATGGAGCGTTCCGCGGCGACCGAGCGATGACCCGCTACGAGATGGCCATGGTTGTGGCGCGCGTGCTGGCGCGCATCGAGGCCATCAAGATCCCACCGATGCCCCCGGACCTGGCGCGGACTCCCGCTGTGACCGCTGCCATCGCGGCCGCGGAGGGAAGGCAGACGACGGCGCTTCGCGCGCTTGACACGCGTCTGACCGGCAGCATCACCACCCTGAACCGCCTGGTGGCGGAGTTCCGGGCTGAGCTGGCTGCCCTCGGCGTGCGGGTGACCGCGGTCGAGGAGGAGCTGGCCGCGCTCCGCGCGCGCATGGACAACACCCGGGTCACCGGCGACGCGCGCTTCCGCTACAACGTGTTCCCGGCAGGCCCGACCGGCGGCGGAGCAGCCAACAAGCACCCCGACGCGCGGATGCGCACCCGCCTGACCTTCACCGGGACCATTGCGCCCAACGCGACGGCAGTGATCCGGCTGGCGGCCAACAACGCCGCGAACAACACCGGGATCAACTATGACGTGCGCTTCGGGCACAACTACGCCTTCAACAACGTGTCCTTCGACATGCTCT
>JBBIOM010000013.1:26895-49691 GCA_037443365.1 Armatimonadota bacterium | reverse complement strand
TGACCCAACTTGGGCTCGGCGAGTCGGCTTTTCCTCACCGGCCTGTACTGCCCGCTAATCGCACCACTATGCTGTCCACTTGAAAGGTACGTGACGCGCCAGGTCGTGGTTGACGCCAGCGCGCTCCGCCGCTGCTGGCTCACGAGATTCTCAAAAGGAACGTCGCCCCTCTCATGGCTTTCCTCCTGGACAGGGCGTGTGGTGGCCAGCGATGGTCGCGCTCTTCTCTCTACCCCCTGTACAGCTCCGCGATTACGTCCTTGTACTTCTCCATGATGGTCTTGCGCTTCACCTTGAGCGTCGGCGTCACGTCGCCTTCCTCGGCGTACATCCGCTTCGGGAGGATGGCGAAGCGCCGCACCTGCTCGGGCGAGGAGAGGGTCTTGTTGACCTCGGCAACCTCGCCCTCGATGAGCGCGCGCACGTCGGGGTTGGCGGCCAGGTCGCTGTAGGTCGTAAACGGCAGGCGGCGATCCTGCGCCCACTTGGTGACGTTCTCCTCGTCAATCACTACCAGGGCCACGATGTAGCGCTGGCGGTCGCCGATCGCGACCGCGTCGTTGATGTAGGGGCTCGCCTTGAGCTTGTTCTCGATGTACTGCGGGGCGATGTTCTTGCCGGCCGAGGTGACGAACAGGTCCTTCTTGCGGTCGGTGATCCGCAGGTACCCCTCCTCGTCGAACTCGCCGATGTCGCCCGAATGCAGCCAGCCGTCCAAGAGCGCCGCGGCGGTCGCCTCGGGATCGCGGAAGTAGCCGGTGAAGACGTGGGGGCCGCGCACCAGGATCTCGCCGTCCGGGGCTATGCGGGCCTCGGTGCCAGGCACCAGATGGCCAACGGTGCCGAGCTTGACGGCGTCGCCCTGGTGCAACGATGTCGGCCCCGAGTCCTCGGTCTGCCCGTAGATCTCGCGGACCGGCACGCCCAGGGCCCAGAAGTACAGCAGCAGGTCGGGCGAGATGGGCGCGCCTGCGGAGTACGCCAGCCGCACGCGATCCAGCCCCAGCCGGTTGCGCAGCGGCCCGAGCACCAGCAGGCCGCCCAGGCGGGAGGCCGCCCTCATCCAGGCCGGGACGGGCCGTCGGGCGAAGCGCCGCCGCGCCGCCCGGTACGAGATCCCGATCGCGGCCCAGTACGCCATCCGCTTGAAGATGTCGTTCTCCTTGATCCGCAGCGTGACCGCCGAGAAGATCTTCTCCCAGATCCGCGGCACCCCGAACACCAGGGAGGGCCTCACCTCGGCGAAGTTCTGCATGACCGTGTCAACGTTCTCGATGAAGTTGACCGTGTAGCCCCACCGGATCGGCAGGAATACCGAGAACTGCCGCTCGGCGATGTGCGACAGCGGCAGGTACGAGAGAAGCTCGTCGGAGGGCTTGATCTGATTGGCCTTGTCCACGGCCTCCGTGGTCCAGGTGATGTTCCGGTGGGTCAGGATCGCGCCCTTGGGAGGCCCGGTCGTGCCCGACGTGTAGATCAGCACAGCCATGTCCTCGGGCCGGATCTCGGCCATGCGGTCGTCCAGGGCGGTCGGGCGACGGCGCGCGTGATCCTGCCCGAGGGCCAGGAACTGATCCCACATCATGACCATGGGGTCCTGGAACGTCCGCAGGCCCTCCGGGTCCATGACGACGATGTGCCGCAATAGCGGCAGCCGGTCGCGGACCTCGAGGGCCTTGTCGAGCTGCTCCTCGCTCTCCACGATGAACACCCTGCAGCCGGCGTGCTCCAGGATGTAGTGGGTCTGCTCGGGGCTGCTGGTTGTGTAGATCCCGGTCGTGGCACCGCCGCAGGCCTGAATGCCAATGTCGGCGTAGAGCCACTCCGGCCTGTTCTCGCCGATGAGGCCCACCCGCTCGCCCCGCTCCACGCCGAGCGCCAGCAGGGCGTTGCCCACCTGCCGGACCACGCTCGCGTACTCCTCCCAGGTGATGCGGTGCCATATCCCGAAGCGCTTGCGCCGCAGCGCCACGCGCTGGGGTTGCCGGGCCGCCTGCGCGAAGAACAGCCCGGGGATGGTTTCGGTTAGCGTTGGTCGGGGCAGCGTGATAACCATGGGTACTGCTTGATACTCCGCGCGGGCCGTGCTTCCTGCCGGCCGGTGAACAGGAGATCGCGCGCCCGGCCGGAATGAACCACCATGGACACCCTCATCGAACGCCTATTCAGCCTGCGTGGGCAGGCAGCGCTCGTCACGGGCGGCTCGCGCGGCATAGGCCTGGCGATAGCAGGGGCGCTCGGGACAGCCGGCGCCCGGGTGGGGATCGTGGCGCGCCGGGCCGAGTGGCTGGCGCCCGCGGAGCAGTCCCTGCGCGAGGCAGGCGTTGACTGCGCCGCGTTCTGCGCGGATGTCGCCGACGCCGAGCAGGTCGCGCGCGTCGTGGATGCGGCCGCGTCCAGCCTGGGAGACATCTCGATACTGGTGAACGCCGCCGGCCGCACCTGGGGCGCTCCGGCCGAGGCCATGCCGGTCGAGCGCTGGCGCGAGGTGCTCGAGGCCAACGCCACGGGCGCCTTCCTAATGTGCCAGGCCGTCGGGCGCGGCATGATAGCCCGGCGGTACGGCCGCATCCTCAACGTGGCCTCGGTGGCCGGCCTGGCAGGCACTCCGCCCGAGGTCCTGGCGGCCGCGGGGTACGCCGCGAGCAAGGGCGCCATGATAGCCCTGACGCGCGCGCTGGCCGTGGAGTGGGCGCGGCACGGGGTGACCGTCAACGCGATCGCCCCAGGGTTCATCCCGACCCGGATGTCCGCGGCGGTGATCGAGCGGGCCGGGCAGGCGCTCCTCGACCGCATACCCGCCGGAAGAACCGGAACGATGGACGACCTGCTTGGGGCCGCCCTGTGCATGCTGTCCCCATCGGGCGGATACATCACAGGCCAGGTGCTGGCCATAGACGGAGGCCTGACGGCCGCCTAGCAGGCAGGCCGTTGATCGCAGGGCCCGGGGATATGCGCATCAGGTCGCTTGCCATACCCACACCCTATCCGGTCGGCCCGGTCAACGCGTATCTGCTGCCGGGGCCACCTGTAACGCTCGTGGACTGCGGGCCCAAGACGCCCGAGGCCCTGGAGGCCCTGGAGGCGGGCCTGATGCAGGCCGGATCGGGCCTGGGGCAGATCGAGCGCCTGGTGATCACGCACGGGCACATGGACCACTTCGGGCTGGCCGGCGTGGTCGCCGCACAGAGCGGCGCGCAGGTCTGCGCCCATGCGGGCGACGCCCTCAAGATGACCGGGGGACGCGCGCTCGCGGAGCCGATGCGATCGCTGTTGGCCGACGCCGGCTTCGCGCCCGGCGTGGCCGACGCCCTGCTGGAGGCGCTGGGAAGGTATCGCGATCACTTCGATCCGGTAGCGCCGCAGGTTCTGCTGTGCGACGGCGACGTGCTTCCACTGGCGGACGGCGCGCTCATGGTGCTGCACACCCCGGGGCACGCGCAGGGGCACATCTGCCTCCAAGACGGCGGCGCGCTCATCTCGGGTGACCTGCTGCTCGAGGAGATAAGCCCCAACCCGCTGGTGGAGTTCGACGCCGACGGTGGCAGGATCCGCACCCTCCCAGCACTGCTCGCGTCGCTGCGGCGCCTCGCGGCCCTGGACCCCGCGATCACCTACCCGGGACACGGCGATCCCATTCCAGAGCCTGCGCGGCGCGCCCGCGAGCTCCTCGCGCACCACGCGGCGCGCGAGGATCGCCTGGCCTGCATGCTCGCAGGGCGCGAGTGGACGATCCGCGAGATCGCCGCGGCCTGGTTCCCAGGCCTGGGCCCGGCTAACCTGATCCTGGGGCTCTCCGAGGTGCTGGGACACCTCGACCTGCTCGAGGCGGCCGGGCGTCTGGCGATCGAGCGCAAGGAAGGGGTGGCGCGCTACACAATGGCGACGCCGCCTGTTGCTCCTGGCGCGCCCACGTGACGGAGACCGTCTTCTTCCGCGACCTGGCGCTGCTGCTCGCGGCGGCGGTGGCAGGCGGCGCCCTGGCCCGGTGGATGCGGCAACCCGCGTTCGTAGGCTACATAGCCGGCGGGCTGCTCATAACCGCGCTTGCCGGGCCAGTGATCTCCGGGAGCGCCACCTTCCACCTGTTCGCCGAGTTCGGCGTTGTGCTGCTGATGTTCGCGCTGGGGATCGAGTTCTCGCTGCGCGAGTTGTGGAAGGTGCGCGCGCTGGCTGCGGTCGGCGCGCCGCTTGGGGTGGCGGCGATCGTCGGCCTCGCGACCGTGCTCATGCTGGCCTCCGGGGCGTCCCCTGCGTCGGGCGCGGTCACCGGTCTGGCGCTCGCGGTCTGCAGCACCATGGCCCTGGCGAAGTTGCTGGCGGAGCGGGGCGACCTGAACGGACCGGTGGGCCGGGCCTCTATCGGCATCTCGCTCTCCCAGGACCTGATGGTCGTGGCCGCGTTCTTCCTGATCCCGGCGCTCGCCTCGGCGCAGGGCGCGCCCGCCGCGGGTCTCGCAAGTGCCATGGCACGCGCGGCCCTGGTCCTCGCGGTGTTCTTCCTGCTGGCCGACCGGCTGGTGCCCGCTCTGCTTGGGCGGATCGCGCACGCGCAGAACGCCGAGCTTTTCCTGCTCGTGGCGGTGACGATCGGGATCGGCACCGCGGCCCTGTCCGCCGGGTTGGGGCTCTCGCTCGCGCTCGGCGCGTTCCTGGCCGGGCTGGTGATAAGCGAGTCCGAGTACACCGCCGAGGCGCTGGCCCGCGTCCTGCCGCTGCGCGACCTGTTCGTCGCGGTCTTCTTCGTCTCGGTCGGGACGCTGATCGACCCGCGATCGCTGCTGGAGCGGCCGGCCCTGCTGCTGCAGATGGCAGGCGTTGTGCTGCTTGCCAAGACATTGATCTGGACGGGGGTGACGCTCGTATTCCGAAGCCCGCTGCCGGTCGCGGTGGCCGTCGGGGTAGGCCAGGGCCAGATAGGTGAGTTCTCATTCGTGATCGCGCAACTGGGCCGGTCGGCCGGACTGATCTCCGCGGAGGTGCACGGCGCCCTGCTGGCCACGTCGCTTCTCACCCTGCTCGTAAACGCGCTGGCCTTCCGGCGCAGCCGGCCGCTCGAGCGCTGGACGGACCGGTGGGCGCGCACGCTCGTTCCCCACCCCAAGCCGCGGCCCCCCACGGTGCTCATTGCTGGATACGGCCGCGTGGGAAGCACAATCGGAGAGGCGCTCGAGGGCTTCGGCATCGCCTTTGCCGTGGTGGACTTCGACCCCAGCGTCGTGCGGGCCCTGCGCGAACGCGGCATCCCGGCCGTGCTGGGGGACGCGGCAAACGAGATAGCCCTGCGCGAGGCCGGCGCACCGGACGCCTGCCTTGCGGTGATGGCCATACCCGACAGTGTCAAGGCGGCGCTGGCGATACGCCGGCTGCGGGCCCAGAACCCGGGAATCGCGGTCGTCGCACGCGCGCACTCGCGCGAGGACCGGGAGGAATTGCTCGCATCCGGAGCCGCCGAGGCCATCCTCCCGGAGGTCGAGGCGGGAATGACGCTCGTGGACCACACACTACACCGCCTGGCCCTGCCCTCGGTGGAGGTCCGCACCTACCTGCGGCGGCTGCGCGAACTGGAGCGGCCGGGAGCACGCGCGCTTGAGGACGCCTCCGGGGCAGGCATGCTCCAGGTAGCGACCGCGCAGATCGCGGAGGGCCCCCTTGCGCACCAGTCGCTGCGGCGCGCGCGGATCAGGGAATGCACCGGCGTGACCGTGGTCGGCATCGAGCGGCCCGGAGGTGAGCCGCACTGGAACCCGCCGCCCGAGGCCGTCCTGGTCCCTGGTGACCGGGTGACGCTCGTGGGGCTGCCGGATCAGATCGAGCGCTTCCGCCGGCTCAACGCTGGCGCCCGCGAGTAGCGGTCACCTTCCCGGTCACCTTCCAGGGATAAGCGCGGTAGGCGGCGAAATAAATAAGTTCGACACCATGCTCTCCGGCCGGGATGCGGTGTGCGCCGGCCGATTTGCACCAGACCCGTGAGGTGAGCGCCTATGAGAACCCTGGTGCGCAGCATGACGCTGCTAGTCGCGATCGCCATGGTAGCGGGTGGGGTCTTCCTATCCCCGGCCCGGACATCCGCGCAGACCCAGCAGGTCGCCGTTATCACGTCGTTCCCGAAGGAACTCTTCGACGCCTACAAGGCCGCGTTCGAGAAGGCGAACCCGGGGTGGACGATGGCCGTGGTCCCCAAGCCCACCTCGGCGGCCATCACGCACGTGCGCGAACGGGCGGCCCGGCCCGACGTTGACATCTTCTGGGCGAGCGCCGTGGACGCGTTCATCTTCCTGAAGGTCAACAACCTCCTCGAGAAGTACGCTCCCCCGGCCGAGTTCCGGCGGGGCGTCCCGGACAAGGTGGCCGGGTTCCCGATCAACGACGCGGACGGTTTCTTCCACGGGTTCGCCGTGAGCGGCTACGGCATCATGTGGAACAAGACCTACCTGGTGCGCAACCGGCTGCCCGCGCCCAAGGAATGGGACGACCTGGTCAGGCCCGAGTACTTCGGGCACCTGGTCATCACGGCCCCCAGCCGCAGCGGCACGACCCACCTGACCGTGGAGACGATCCTGCAGGGGTACGGCTGGCAGAAGGGCTGGGAGCTGCTCATCCAGATGGGTGGGAGCATGGGCACGATCACCGAGCGGTCGTTCGGCGTGCCCGAGGCCGTCATAGCGGGGCACTACGGGATCGGGGTGGTGATTGACTTCTTCGGGCTCTCGGCCATCGCGTCCGGGCAGCCGATCGACTTCGTCTATCCCTCCCTTACGTCCATCGTGCCGGCCAACGTCGCCGTGATCAAGGGCGCGCCCAACCCCGAGGGCGCACGCCGGTTCATCAACTTCCTGCTCAGCGACGAGGGCCAGCGTCTGCTGTTCAAGCCTGAGATTGCGCGGCTGCCCGTGCGGACCACGCTCTACGCCGAGGCGCCCAAGGGCATCCCAAACCCGTTCAAGATGCAGGCGGGCGTGCAGTTCGACGCCGACCTATCGGCGGGGCGCTACAACGTCACCAACCGGATGTACGACCAGATCATCACGTTCCGCCATGCCGAACTGAAGCGGGCGTGGGAGGCGATCTACCGCGCCGAGAAGTCGGTCGCCGCGGCAAGGGCGGCCGGGCGCGACACGACCGAGGCCGAGCGCCTGCTGGTCAGGGCGCGGGCATCGGCGCGCTACGTGCACGTGAGCGAGAAGATGGCGGCCGAGGTCAGCGGAGGCATGGACCGCGACGCGGCCTATCGCAGCGCCAAGGAGCGCGAGTGGGGCGAGGTGGCGCGCACCTCCTACGCACAGGCCCTGCAACTGGCCACGCAGGCGGATGATCTCGCAAGGCGTCGCTAGCCGTCCGGCGTTTCGCTGGCGGGTGTCCGTGGATCCCGGGCACGCCGCCCTGATGGCACTGCTGCTGGCGATACTGGGCGTGTTCGTGGTCTTGCCGATCGGCGCCGTCCTCAAGGTGGCGCTCACCGGCGCGGAGGGCGGGGTGACGCTCTCGCATCTCGCACGGTTCTTCGTCACCCCGCTCTACATGGAGTCGCTCGCTAACAGCATCGTGGCAGGCCTCTGGACGGTGGCCATAGGCACCGTGCTGGCGCTCCCGCTGGCGTTCGTCGTGGCCCGCTACGACTTCCCGGGCCGGATGCTGGTGGTGACGCTGGCCACCCTTCCGCTGGTCATTCCGCCGTTCGTGGGCGCGATAGCCCTGATGCAGATCTTCGGCCGCGCAGGGACCGTGACGCTTCTGGCCCAGGACCTGTTCGGCCTGCGCCTCAACATCATGGAGGGCCTGCGGGGGATCATCCTGGCGCAGGCCCTGCACTTCTTCCCGTTCATCTTCCTGACGGTGACCACCGCGCTTGTGAACGTGGATCGGTCGCTGGAGGAGATGGGCCAGATGATGGGCGCGCACGGGTGGCGGCTGCAGCGCCGGGTGGTGTTCCCGCTGGTGCTGCCCTCCTACGTGGCCGGCGCTCTGCTCACGTTCGTCAAGGCCGTGGACGACATCGGCACGCCGTTCATCCTGGGCTTCAAGAACATGCTTGGGCCGCAGGCCTACCTGCGCATCACGACCGTGGGCCGGGACGACGTGGACGGTTACGTCATCTGCGTGATCATGGTCATCATCTCGATCGTCTGCGTGCTGGCCTCCAACTGGATAGTCTCCCGCCGCGAGTACGCCACGCTCCAGACCGGCGCGCGGGCGCCCGAGCAGGGCCGGACGCTGCGCGGGTGGCGGCTGGCCGGGGTGCTGGGCCTGTGCGCCGCCATCATCGGTGCCGGGCTGGTCCCGCACCTGGGCGTGGTGCTGCTGTCGTTCAGCAAGGTGTGGAGTCTGAGCTACCTGCCCAGCGCCTACACGCTGGGCAACTTCGCCGAGATCTTCCTGCGCGCCCCGCGCTTCGTGGTCAACACGCTCGTCTACAGCGTGGGGGCCGCGCTTCTTGCCGTGGTCCTGGCCGCGGCGATCGCCTACCTGCTGCAGCGCGGGCGGGTTCCGGGCAAGGGGGTGCTCGACTGGATCGCCATGATGCCGATCGCCCTGCCCGGCGTGGTGGTGGGCGTGGGCTTCCTGCGCGTCTTCTACGGCATCACCCTTCCGGGGATAGACCAGCCCCTGGCGGCCACCTGGGTGATCTTCGTGCTGGCCTACATGGTGCGGCGGCTGCCCTACGCGCTGCGGGCGAGCCACGCCGCGCTCCACCAGGTGCACCCATCGCTCGAGGACGCAGCGGGGGTCTCCGGCGCGCCGCGCCTGCGGGCGTTCCGCCGGGTCGTGCTGCCGCTCATCCTGGGCGGCGTGGTGGCCGGAGGCGTGCTGGTGTTCGTGACCGCGGCGGTTGAGTTCAGCGCCACGATCATCCTGGTCAGCAGGATAGAGCAGAGCCCGCTGGCCTACGGGATCTACGTCTACTCCCAGAGCGCGCTAGGCCGGGGCGCCGCCGCGGCGCTTGGCGTCGTGGCCATCGTCATCGTGGCGCTGGGGACGTACCTCGCCAACCGCCTGAGCGGCCGGGGAAAGATGGCGTTCACGCTGTAGTCGAGCACGCACTGGAGGGATTGCGCTTGCGCCTTCAGCCCGTTGACGTCGAGGTTCGGGGACTGCACCGCAGGTTCCGCGACACGGTGGCCGTGGCCGACCTCTCGCTGCTGATCGAACGCGGGGAGTTCTTCACCTTCCTGGGGCCGAGCGGCTGCGGCAAGACGACCACGCTGCGCATGATCGCTGGATTGCTCGAGCCGGACGAGGGCGAGGTCCGCTTCGACGGGCGCGACGTGACGCGCGTGCCGCCCTGGCACCGCAACATCGGGATGGTCTTCCAGAACTACGCCCTCTGGCCGCACATGACCGTGCACGAGAACGTGGCCTTCGGCCTGGTGGAGCGCCGGGTCCCCCGCGGCGAGATCGGCGGCCGGGTGGAGGAGGCGCTGCGCCTGGTGGGGCTCGAGGGAATGGGCGGCCGCCTGCCGTCGCAGCTCTCCGGAGGTCAGCAGCAGCGCGTGGCGCTGGCGCGCGCCGTGGTGATCGAGCCGGCCCTGCTCCTGCTGGACGAGCCCCTGTCCAACCTCGACGCCAAGCTGCGGGTGCAGATGCGCAACGAGCTGGTCAAGCTGCAGCGGCAGCTCGGCATAACCACGATCTATGTCACGCACGACCAGGAAGAGGCGCTGATGCTCTCCACGCGCGTGGCGGTCATGCACCGCGGGCACCTGATGCAGATCGGCTCACCCCAGGATGTCTACGAGCGTCCGGCCGACCCGTTCGTGGCCGACTTCCTGGGCGGGGCAAACTTCCTGGCGGGTGAGGTGCAGAGCGTCACGGGCGGCGGGGTCGCCGTCGCCCTGGAAGGCGGGGAAGTGGTGCGTGCCTCGGCGGCGCGCAACACGGGGTTCGCCCCCGGCGATCGCGTCACCGTGTGCCTGCGACCCGAGGCACTCGAGCTGGTGCCCGCCGACGAAGCAGCCGGCGGCGGGAATCTCCTGCACGGCGTGCTGCGGCTGCGCAACTACCTGGGCTGGTTGATGACCTGCGAGATCGAGCTCCGGGGCGGGGCGCTGATCCGAGCGCAGGCCGCCAACCCGCGCGTGCAACTGCGCTTCGCCGAGGGCGCTCCGATTGCGGTCCGGTTCTCGCCGGAAGACGTGCTGCTGCTCCGCAACCCCGCCTAGTTGCGGCGGACGTCAGGGGACAGGGCCAGGAAGCGGCGGATCACCTCGGGATCGAAGTGCGCCCCGCTCTGCTCGCGCATGTAGGCAAGCGCCTCTTCCTCGGACCAGGCCCTGCGGTACGGTCGGTCCGAGCGCAGGGCGTCCCAGACATCCGTCACGGCGAAGATGCGGGCCGAAAGAGGAATGCTCTCCCCGGCAAGCCCCTGGGGATACCCGCCCCCGTCCCACCGCTCGTGGTGGCAGTACGGGATGTCAATCGCCGATCGCAGGAACGGAATCGCCGCGAGCATGTCGCGGGCAAGAACGGGATGCCGCCGCATCACCACCCACTCGTCCTCTGTCAGCGGGCCGGGCTTGAGCAGTATGGCGTCGGGCACGCCTATCTTGCCGATGTCGTGCAGGAGCGCTCCGCGGCGCACGTGCACAAGCCCGTGCTCCGGCACCCCCATCTCAGCGGCCAGCCGAAGCGTGAGCGCGGTCACGCGCCGGGTGTGCCCCTCGGTCTCCCGATCGCGCAGGTCCAGCGCCCGGCCCCATCCTTCAAGGGTGGCGTCGTAGGCCAGGGTCAGCTCGAAATGCGACCGCTGCAGTTCCCCGAACATCTCGGCGTTGTCCGCGGCGACCGCCGCCTGAGCGGCCAGGCCGTCGAGGAACTCCAGCCAGTCAGGTGAGGGCTCAAGCGGGGCGCGGGAGAAGACCTCGAGCACACCCTTGACCTGCCCCCTGGCGACGAGCGGCACGGCCAGCGCGGCCACGAACCCGGCCTGCTCCATTGCGAGCGCCAGGCGGGGAGGTGCCTGGCCCAGATCGCGGGCAAAGACCATGCTCCGTTCGAGCACGGCGCGCCCTGCGAGCCCTGAACTCAGCGCGATGGGACTGGTCCGGCCCTCGAGGAAGGGCACCCCACGGCTGGCCGCGCACTCCAGCGCCATCGTCGCCGGGCGAAACAGGAACACGGCCGCGCCGTCCACCCGCATGGCCGCAACCACCTCTTCGGCCAGCATCCTCAGGACGATGCGAAGATCCAAACTGGAGGTGATGGCCCGGTCAATGGCCTGCGTTGCGGTCAGGCGCTGCAACTGCCGTTCGGTCTGCTCGCGCAGGGTCGTCCTGTGGATCGCCGTGGCCGCCATGTTGCCGATGGCGCACGCGAGGTGGACCTCGTCGCGCGAGAACGGTGTACGGCGGCCGACCCACATGGCACCGACGGTCTGGGTCTCGGTGATCAGCGGAACGCAGACCACCGAGTGGATACCCGCGAAGCGGTCGAGTCGCACAAGGTGCGGGTCGGCGCTCACATCGGCGCTCGCGTAGGGCTCTCCCGACGCAATCACGTGCCCGCTGATCCCGGTACCCTGGGGCAGGTGGATCCCGGTCCAGGCGGCCCAGGCCCCCACCCCCAGATGGTGCACGGTATCGCCGGTCGTAGGATCCCGCAGCGCCAGCGAGGCGCCTTCGGCGCGCAGCACGATGAGCACCCGGTCGAGCAGGGCAGGGAACAGCTCCGCGCGGCTGCCGGCGGTGCGCATCGCTGCCGAGACATCAGCCAGGGCGCCCAGCTCCTCGGCGCGCCAGCGCGTCGCCTCGTAGAGCCGCGCGTTGGCCAGCGCCTGCCCGGCTGCCGCCGCGGCATGCTCCGCGAGCGAGAGATCGCGCTCCGAGAACTCGCTTGGCTGCTCGCAGAGCAGGGCGACAACCCCGATCGGCTCGCCGTGTGCCACCAAAGGCACGACGACGATGGCGGAAACTTCGCGACCCCCAAGCGTCTGGCGGATGGCATCGCCCTGGGGGTGCGCCCCCAGATCGCGGATGACCACGGGCCGGGTGCCCTCCGGCCCGAACAATCGCTCGAGCCATGCGGCGCGCAGCGCGAAGCTGAGCCCATCCACGGAGAGCCGGGGATTGATCGCCTGCTCGGCGATCACGTCGAGCCGCGCGCGGTCCTCGGACAGGAGCGCGGCGGCAACAGCCGAAACATCGAAGGCCCCGGCGAGTTCGCGGCAGACCTGGTGCAGCGATGTGCGGGGATCCAGCGCGGAGGCCGCCGCGGAGATGACACGGCTAAGGAACGCGGTCTCGCGGATCTGCCTGCGCTGGGCCTGGTCGGCGCGGTGGCGCTCCAGTGCGGCGGCGATGCTCTCGGCCACGACGCCCAGCAGCCGGATGTCCTCGTCGGTCCACACCTTCTCCGCCCGCACCGCATCGAAGCCCAAGAACCCAGCCAGGCTCCCTGCGACCATCAAGGGCACGCCCAGCACCGAGCGCGCCCCGAGCGGCTCCAGGATCCTGCGCTCGACCTGCGCCTCCGGCGGGAGGTCGGCCGCGCGGGTGAAGTGTGCGGGCTCGCCCCGGCGCATCCGCTCCATCCACCAGGGGAAATCCTCGGTTCGGAGGCGCTGGAGCCGCTCAATCGCCGGGCTAGTACCCTCGGAGGTCCACTCGTGCGAGTTGTCCATGGTGGAGCCGTCCTCCGAGAGCAAGAAGAGGTAACTCCGATCCACCTGCCCGAACACGCTGATTCGGCGCAGCGCCTCGTTCACGGCGTCGCTGAACCCGTCGGCCGTCGCGGTCGCAAAGACCCGGGAGATCCCTGCAACGATTCCTTCCAGTTCAACCCGGCGCCGCAGCGCCTCCTCTGCCCGGACGCGGTCGGTGATGTCGAGCATGTAGCCCTGGATCCGCACCAGCTCGCCGCGCTCGTCAAAGATCCCCAGGACGTTCTCCACCACCACGACCCTGCTGCCGTCGAGGCGCTTCATCTCAATCTCGTAGGACGAGACCTTGACCTCGGCCCGCACTCTCTCCAGCAGCGCCTGGCGGTCTCGCGGCGAGACATACAGAGAGGTGATTCTTGCTGATGCGGCGTCCTCTCTGGACCGAAACCCGAAGAGCCTGGCAAACGCGTCGTTGCAGGACAGAATCCGCCCGTCGAGGGTCGTGATGAGACTGGCCACCAGGTCTTGCTCGGCGTGGCGGTGGAGGGCCTCGCCATCGCGCGGCGACCGCGCCGGCTGCCCGGTCTCGCTCATGGGGGCGGGCTCAGAAGTCGGGCCTTCCGGGCTCCTGGTCAAGAGAATGCCACCTATGTGTCTATGCCCAAGTACCGCGCCTTCTAGGACCGCGGCTCAACCCTTCGGTGGCTCAACCCTTCGGCGCCCCAACGGAGTCCAAGGCACTGAGAACCAAGTTGCCGGAGGTGCTCTCATGCGGTACTTGCTCACCTGTGCCATCGCCATCGCCCTTGTGGCCTCATCCTGGGCCGGCGTCACGCGCGCGCAGACCAACGATGACCTGCTCGCGCAGGCGCCGGGACCTGGAGCGCCAGGGCCCGGAGCGCCGGGGCCTGGGGGGCCTGGACCGTTCGGACCCGGATTCGCGCAGCGCCTCGGGCTGACCGAGGCGCAGGCCAAGCGCGTCGAGCAGATCCTGGCCGCGCACCGCGAGCGCACGGCGCGGCTGCGGATCGCGCTTAGCCGGGCCCGGCTCGACGCCCGCGAACTGATGCTCGAGGCCAAGCCCGACCGGGCCAAGATCGAGGCCATCTCGCGGCGCATCGGCGATCTGCACGGCCAGCTGGCGCGCGCGCACATGGAGTTCACCCTCGAGTTGAAGCAGATCCTGACCCCGGAGCAGTGGACGCGGTTCCAGGGCATGCGGGATCAGTGGAGGCGCGCACGGCCCGCCCGAACGCGCTAGAACGGGCCGGCCCTAGCGCCTCAGGCCGCGCGCCCGCAGGACCCCGATGAGCCGGTCGGGATGATCGGTGATGATGCCGTCGCCGCGCATCCGGCCGATCCCCAGCGCCAGCAGGCGCTCCATGTCGGCCGGCTCGTTCACGGTCCAGGGCACCACCGGGATGCCGGCGCGGTGCAGGGCTTCCAGGGACTCGCGCGTGACCAGGCGGAAGCCGGGCGAATAAACGTCGGCCCGCGCCGCGCGGACCTCGGCCACCGGATCGAGCGGGGGATTCACCGGCGACCGCAGCGCCGCGGTCGCAATCGAGGGGTCGAGCGTCTTCACCCGGACGATTGACGGGTAGTGGAAGGACTGGATGATCGCGCGGCCCGACAACCCGGCTGCGCGCAACTGCTCCAGCACGAGCTCCTCGAAGTTCGCGGGCGGGGCCGGCCCTCGGGCATCGTACTTGGTCTCGAGATTCAGGCGCACGCGCTCGCCGCCGTGCCCCCTGATAACGTCCAGCACCTCGCGCAGTGTCGGGACCCGCTCGCCCGCGAAGCGCGCGCCAAACCAGCTCCCGGCATCGAGCCGCTGGATGTCGGCCAGCGCGGTCTCGCGGACGAACCCGCGGCCGTTCGTGGTGCGGTCCAGCGTGGCGTCGTGGATGACCACGACCGCGCCATCGCGCGAGACGTGCAGGTCGAGCTCGATATAGTCCACGTCCAGGCCCAGCGCGTTGCGCACCGCGGCCAGCGTGTTCTCCGGGGCCAGCGCGGCGCCGGCGCGGTGGGCATGCACGTCCACCGACAGCGCCTGTCCGGCGCAGGGCGCCGTGGAGGCGGCCAGTGCCAGGGCAAGGGCAACGGCAAGGGCGGCTGCGAGGCCGCCTGGGAGAGTATTCATCACGTGTTGAGGTTGGCCCAACCGGGATTCATCTCCTGCCCGCTGTCCGGTAGAATCACGGGGAACGCCCACAGAGGTGACGCATGCCACATCCAGAGACCGACGCGTTCGGCGCGCGCGACACCCTGCAGACCCCGGAAGGTATCGTGGAGATCTACCGGCTGGACCGGCTGGCCCGCGCGGGACTGGAGAGGCCTGACCGCCTGCCGTTCTCGATCCGGGTGCTCCTGGAGTCCGTGCTGCGCCAGTGCGACGGCGTGCGGGTGACCGCGGACGACGTCAGGGCGGTCGCCGGCTGGGCGCCTCGCCCCGCGGCGCGCGAGGTCCCGTTCCTGCCGGCTCGCGTGCTGCTTCAGGATCTGACCGGCATCCCGGCTGTGGCCGACCTGGCGGCGATGCGTGCCGAGCTGCGCCGCCGCGGCGCGGATCCGGCCAGGGTGAATCCCCTCAACCCGGTTGACCTGGTCATAGATCACTCGGTGCAGGTGGACGCGTTTGCTTCCCCGGACGCGCTGGCCGTCAACATGCGGCGCGAGTTCGAGCGCAACCGCGAGCGCTACGCGTTCCTCCGCTGGGCGCAGGGCGCCTTCCACAACTTCCGGCTGGTGCCGCCGGGCGCCGGCATCGTACACCAGGTCAACCTGGAATACCTCTCCGGTGTGGTCGCCACGCGCAGCGCGGGCGGCCGCACGATCGCATTCCCCGACTCGCTGGTGGGGCTGGATTCGCACACGACGATGATAAACGGGCTGGGCGTGCTGGGCTGGGGCGTCGGCGGCATAGAGGCCGAGGCCAACATGCTGGGGCAGCCGTTCTACGTGCTCCTGCCCGAGGTGGTGGGCGTCCGGCTTGTCGGCGCCCTGCGCGAGGGCGCAACCGCGACCGACCTGGTGCTGACCGCGACCGAACTGCTGAGGAAGCGGGGGGTCGTGGGCAAGTTCGTGGAGTTCTTCGGCACAGGGGTGGATGCGTTGTCGCTGCCCGATCGCGCCACGCTCGCCAACATGGCGCCCGAGTACGGCGCCACGGTCGCGTTCTTCCCTGTGGACGAGGAGACCCTGGCGTACCTGCGCCTCACCGGGCGCGCGGAGGGGCACGTCGCGCTGGTCGAGGCCTACTGCAAGGAGCAGGGGCTGTTCCGAAGCAGGGCCACGCCGGAGCCCGAGTTCAGCGAAATCGAGGTGCTCGACCTCGGCGAGGTCGAGCCATGCCTGGCCGGCCCCAGGCGACCGCAGGACAGGGTGGCGCTGCGTGAGGCCGGGCGCGCGTTCCGGCGCGCGCTTGTCGCGCCTGGCAGAGAGCGCGGCTTCGGCCTGGAAGGCGATCAGGTGAAGCGGGCCGCCGGCGGCCTGGATCACGGCGCGGTCGTGATCGCGGCTGTAACTTCCTGCACGAACACGTCCAATCCATCGGTGATGATCGCCGCCGGGCTGCTCGCCCGCGCGGCGGTGCGGCGCGGGCTGCGCCCACCCGCGCACGTCAAGACCAGCCTGGCGCCCGGGTCGCGCGCGGTCACCGCGTACCTGCGAGAAGCCGGCCTGCTCGAACCTCTCGAGCGCCTCGGCTTCCACGTCGTCGGCTACGGATGCACCACGTGCATCGGCAACTCCGGCCCGCTGCCGGAGCCGGTGGCCGCGTCTGTGCGCGAGGGCGACCTGGTCGTAGCAGCGGTGCTCTCCGGCAACCGCAACTTCGAGGGCCGCGTGCATCCCCTTGTGCGCGCCAACTATCTGGCCTCGCCGCCGCTGGTCGTGGCCTACGCCCTGGCCGGGCGCATGGACGCGGACCTGACCAGCGATCCGCTGGGGACGGGACAGGACGGCGCACCGGTCCACCTGCGCGACATCTGGCCCACACAGGAGGAGATCCGCGCGGTCGGGCAGGCCGCCCTTCGGCGGGAGCACTTCCTGGAGCAGTACGCGCAGGTCCTGGCGGGCGGCGCCGACTGGAGGGACCTGCCGGTCCCAGGCGGTGAGGTGTACGAGTGGGATCCTGCATCCACCTACATACGGGAGCCGCCGTACTTCGTTGATCTGCCCCCAAGTCCGGCGGCGCTTCGCAGCATCACGGGCGCCCGTGCCCTGGTCGTGCTGGGCGACTCCATCACGACCGATCACATATCGCCCGCCGGAGCGATCGTCCCCGACAGCCCGGCAGGTCAGTACCTGATCGAGCAGGGCGTGACCCCGGCGGAGTTCAGCACCTACGGGGCGCGCCGCGGCAACCACGAGGTGATGATGCGGGGCACCTTCGGAAACATCCGGCTCAGGAACCTCATGCTGCCGGGCGTCGAAGGCCCAAAGACCGTCCACCTGCCCAGCCGCGAGACCTTGCGCATCTACGATGCGGCGATGCGCTACCGGCAGGAGGGCGTCCCGCTCATCGTCATCGCCGGAAAGGAATACGGCACGGGCAGCTCGCGCGACTGGGCGGCGAAGGGACCTGCCCTGCTCGGGGTACGCGCGGTGATCGTCGAGGGCTTCGAGAGGATCCACCGCAGCAACCTGGTGGGCATGGGCGTTCTGCCGCTGCAGTTCCCCGACGGGCAGGGCCGGGAGACGCTCGGGCTGGACGGGTGCGAGACCTACGACATAGAAGGGATCGGAGAAGACCTGAAGCCGCGGCAGCGCGTGGGTGTGCGCGCCACGCGACCGGACGGCTCCACCGTCGAGTTCGAGGCGCTCGTGCGGATAGATGCGCCCGTGGAGATCGAGTACTACAGGCACGGCGGCATCCTTCACATGATGCTGCGCAGGATGCTGGGTGGGTAGCGTGGGGACGCGCATCGTCATCCTGGGCGGCTACGGATATGCCGGGAGCGCGCTGGCGCCGCTCCTCTTGCAGGAGACCGAGGCCGACCTGGTCCTGGCAGGCCGGAATGGCGAGAAGGCCAGGCAGGCCGCCCGTGAGTTGAACGACCGGTTCAACGGCGGCCGCGTAACCGGCGTGCGCGCGGACGCGGGCGACGCGACGACTCTGGCCGCGGCGTTCGACGGCGCCGGCATCGTGGTGGTCGCATCGAGCACCGTCGGGCACGCCGCGACGGTCGCGCGCTCGGCGCTCGAGCGCGGCCTGGACTACCTCGACATTCAGTACTCCGCAAGGAAACTCCGCGTTCTCCGAGGCATGGCCGGCGCGATCGAGCAGGCGGGCCGGTGCTTCATAACGGAGGCGGGATTCCATCCCGGGCTCCCCTCGGCCCTGGTCAGGTACGCGGCCTCGCGCTTCGACCGCCTCGAGCGCGCGATCACGGCCAGCGTCCTGAACCCGCAAGGCGGGCTGCCCTACAGCGGTGGCGCGGATGAGCTGGTGGAGTCGTTCCGGCACTACCGCCCGAAGGTCTACCGGGGAGGCGCGTGGCGCGGGATCAGTTTCTGGAATCCGTACCGCCGCATCCGGTTCGGCCGCGGATTCGGCACGCGCGGCTGCGTGCCGCTGCCGCTCGAGGAGCTGCGCGGCATCCCCGAGATGATCCCGGGCATCCTGGATGCCGGCTTCTACGTCGCCGGATTCAACTGGTTCGCGGATTGGGTCGTCACGCCGATCGTGATGACGGGCGTGTGGTTCTTCCCCAGAGCGCTGACCGGACCCATGGCACGACTGCTGTGCTGGTCCACCAGGTTCTTCACGGGGCCTCCCTACGGGGTGGTCTTGCAGTTGGACGCTGAGGGGGTGCGCGCGGGCGCGCGCCGCAAGATGCGGCTCATCCTGTACCACGAGGATGGCTACGCGCTCACGGCCGCGCCGGTGGCGGCCTGCCTCCTGCAGGTCCTGGACGGATCTTCCCGGAGGCCCGGCCTGCACATGATGGGGCACCTCGTGGAACCGTCCCGCCTGCTCGCCGACATGCGGAGCATGGGCGTGAGGTGCGAGACCGACGAGGGCGCGGATACCAACTAGCCCGGACGGCGGAACATCTCTGCGCGGCGGCAGGCCTCCTGGACCAGCAGGGCCGTCAGCGCCGCGCGCTGGGGCAGCGTGGCGACATCCAGGTACTCGTCGGGACCGTGGTAGCCGCCGCCCACCGCGCCCAGCCCATCCAGCACCGGCACCCCCAGCGCCGCGACGAAGTTGCCGTCTGAGCCCCCGCCGGTGGCTGCCGCCTGGAGCGGGAATCCGAGCGCGGATGCGGCCTCACGCGCAATCGCAAACAGCGCCAGGTTGCCCTGCCCGGCCTCGAACGGCGGCCGGTTGACTCCGCCTGCAAGCGTCGCGCGCGTGCCCGGAAGATGCTCGCCGCGTGCGATCTCCTCCAGGCGCGCCACGGCGAGTGCGCCCGTGGCCGCGGTGGGCAATCTCAGGTCAATCTCGGCCACGGCCAGATCAGGCACCACGTTTGAGCGGGTGCCGCCTGCGGTCACGATGGCGTTGGCCGAGACGCCCGCGGCAGGATCGTTGAGCGCGTGCACCTCCAGGATCTTGCGCGCCAGGGCCACGACCGCGCTCGCGCCTTCCTCGGGGTTGACGCCCGCGTGGGCCGCCCTGCCGTGAACCGTGAGGACGTACCTGCCGACACCCTTGCGCGCCGTGACCACCGAGCCATCGTGGCGGCCCGGCTCGTGCACAAGACAAACGTCGCAGTTGCGGGCCTCGGCCTCGATGATCTCGCGCGAGGCGACCGACCCGACCTCCTCATCGGCGTTGTAGACCGCGACAAGCGACGCGTAGTCGTCCCAACCCGCCTCACCCAGGGCCCGCAGCGCCTCCCACTGCGTGACCAGGCCGGCCTTCATGTCCGCCACGCCCGGCCCGTAGGCGCGGCCGTCCCGCAGGCGAAACGGTCGCCTGGAGGCCTCGCCCGCGTCAAAGACCGTGTCGTAGTGCCCCAGGAAGAGCAGCCGCAGGCGTCCGGTCCCGGATCTGCGTCCCACCAGCGTCGGTCCGGCGGCGGCGTGCGCGTGCCGCTCCACGGCGAAGCCCAGCTCCTCGAGGCGCTCCCGCAGCCAATCGGCCGCCGAGGCGAGGCCGTCCAGGCAGCGCGAGCCGGTATCCATGTTGACCAGCGTCCCGAGCAGGCGGAGCGCGTCTTCCACGCGACCGGCGGTTGAGGCCGCCAGGCGGGCGGCGCTTGCTTCCATGGATGAGTCCTTCACGGTGTCCTCCTCCGCGTATCCTGGGCTTCCTGGAAGTTCGACACGCATCCGCCGTGTCCTTACGCGCTTCTGCTACAATGTTCGGGCCATGGCCACAGAAGCGATCATCCGGCCTCTCACCGAGACCGACCTCCCGGCGCTCGTGGAGATCCACAACGCGATCAACCCGGACCTGCACGTCACGATCGAGGAGATGCGGGAGGATATCGGGCGCATCGACCGGACGCGCTACGTCAGCGAGTGGCTGGTCGCAACACCCACCGGGGACGACCGCGCGGTCGCGTACGGCGGCTACCGCCACGTGCCCTGGGCGCACCACCCGGAGAAGTTCTTCGTGTTCGCAAACGTCCACCCATGCCATCAGGGAAGAGGCATTGGCCGCCGGATGATGGACGCGATAGTCTCCTCGGCCCAGGCCCTGGGTGGACGCCGGCTGAAGGCCTGGACACGGGAGGACCGCGCGCGCTCTCTCGGATTCCTTCAGAGGGCAGGGTTCGTCGAGCACTCGCGCGACTTCGAGTCGCGGCTCGAGGTCGCCGGCGTCGATCTCGAGAGGTTCCGCTGCTACACGGAGCGCGCTGCTTCGTTGGGGGTCGTAATCACGACGCTGGAGGAGGAACTGGGCCGCGACCCCGATCGGCTCTGGGCCGTCTACCAGGCGCACTGCGCGCTCGACATGGATGTGCCCCACGACGACCCTGATCCGCCCACGCCGCACTCGCTGGAGGAGTTCGTGAAGCACGAGGTCCGGCACCCCAGGGTCTTGCTCGACGCGTTCTTCCTGGCCAAGAAGGGAGACCTCTTCATCGGCGAGAGCGCGCTGAAGCGCAGCGACGGCGATCCCGGGATGCTCCACCAGCAGCTGACCGCGGTGATGGCGGCCTTCCGCGGGCAGGGGATAGCGCAGGCGCTGAAGGCGGCCACGGTCGCCTACGCGCAGGAGCGCGGCTACCAGGTGATCCGCACGTTCAACAGCAGCCGGAACGAGGCCATGCTGGCGATCAACGACAAGTTCGGGTTCGTGCGGATGCCGGCATGGGTGGGGTTCGCGAAGACGATCCTTCAGTCTTGACAGAAACTTCCGAAAGTTCCACGATTGGTGTCGGGAGCCTTCATGGGAGCCCGCGACCGGACCGCGCACGTCCCCCAGGCGAGCCCGCAGATCATGCGCTTCATCGAGGCGCTGGGCGCGATGTGGGAGAGGTACGGCTCACCCGCCGGGGCCGGGCGCATCTTCGGGCTGCTGCTGGTGGCCGAGCGCCCGCTCACCGGAGATGAGATCGCGCGCACCCTGCGGGTCAGCCGCAGCAGCGTCTCCACCGACATCCGCGGGCTCCTCTCGCTGGGGGTCGTTGAGCGGATGCGGGTCCCGGGAAGCCGCGCCGGACGCTACCTCTTCTCACCGCATGCCTGGGAGCACGCGCTGGCCATGCGCCGCGCGGAGGCCGGCCGCTACCGCGATCTCGCCGAGCAGGCGATGGGCGAGCTGCCCGCAGGGCATCCGGGGCGGGATCGACTTGAGGAGCTGCGGGAGTGGGCGGCGCTCTTTGCACGGGTGACCGATCGTATGCTCGCCGAGTGGGTGGCGCGCCGCGGCCGGGCCAAGAGGGGCCGGCGGTGAAGGCGCTGGCCCGCCTGGCATGGCGCAACGTGTGGCGGCATCGCCGGCGCACGTTCCTGCTGGTGCTGGCCGTCGCGTACGCCGCGTTTGGCGGCATCTTCTTCTGGGGCCTGAACGACGGGATCATCGCCTCGGTTTTGACCACCCAGGCGCGGTTCGTGGCCGCGCCGGTGCTGGTTGCGGCCACCGCCTACTGGGACGATCCGGACCCAGAGCACGCGCTGCCTGACCTCGGCGTGGCCGCCGCGCTGCGACAGGCCCCTGGAGTCCGGGCCATGGCGCTGCGCCTCGAGTTCCCGGCCCTCATCCGGTCGGCCTACACGGCGCAGTCGGTGCAGGCGCGCGGCGTGCAGCCCGAGGAAGAGCGCGCCGTCAGCGTGGTCCCCTCGCGCATCGCCGGAGGGCGGATGCTGCGCTCACCCGGCGAGCTCGTGCTGGGCCAGGGGCTTGCCGAGCGCATAGACGTCCGTCTGGGAGAGCGCGCGGTCCTTGATGCCGCCTCGCTCGCCGGGCCGCGGGCCGCGGGACTCGTGGTCGTCGGACTGGTGGCAACCGGCGTGCAGGCCATAGACGACCGCGCGGTGCTCGTTCACATCGAAGACGCCCGGCGGCTCACCGGCGTCCGAACGGCCACCGGCATCGTGCTGGATGTCGCCCGCGGTAGGGAAGACGCGGTTGCATCGGAGATCCAGCATCTCCTTCCCCAGGGCCTGCATGCGTATGGGCTCTCCGAGAGCCTCGGCGCCATGCAGGATGCCCTGGAGATGCGCCGCGCCAGCTCGCTGCCGATCGCCCTGATCTTCGCAGTGGTCGCGGCCGCCGCGGTGACGAGCACCGCGGTGGTGAGCGTGATCGAGCGCACAAGGGAGTTGGGAATGATCGCCGCCCTGGGCATGGCCCCCAGCCGCCTGGCCATGGTGGTTGTGCTCGAGACGCTCATAACCACGGGAATCGGTTGGGCATCCGGGCTGGCCGCCGGGTACGCGACGCTGGCCGCGCTCGCGCGCGTCAACGTCCTGGGCAACCTGTTCGGATCGCTCAGCAGCGCGTACACTTCGTTCCCCTTTGGAGGAGAGATCTACGCGGCGGTGCGCCCGGCCTACGCCCTGTACGCCTCCATAACCGTGGTCATCGCCGTCGTGCTCGCCGTGCTCATCCCGGCGCGGCGGATTCGCCGCCTGAATCCTGCCCGGGCGATGAGGGTGGAGTGAGGTGAACGGGTGAAGACGCTCGGTTTGTGCATGGTGCTGGTGCTCGCGGCGGCGGCCGGTGCAGCGGCTGGGGGGGCGGCGGCGGCCGATCCCCAGGCATTGCTGCGCGCGATCACGGACAACCAGCGCG
>JBBIOM010000013.1:0-26795 GCA_037443365.1 Armatimonadota bacterium | reverse complement strand
GCGGCGGCGGCCGATCCCCAGGCATTGCTGCGCGCGATCACGGACAACCAGCGCGGCGGGGCCGGCAAGGCCACGATCACGCTGACGGTCGTGCGCCCCGACCGGCAGACCGAGTATGTCCTGGCGATCTGGACGGACGGGCAGGACCGCGGCCTGGTGCAGGTGAAGGCGCCGGCGCGCGAGGCCGGCCAGGCGTTCCTCAAGATCGGCGACAACCTGTGGATCTACAACCCGAGGCTCAAGCGCGCGCTGCGGCTTCCGCCCAGCGGCCGCAGCGAGAGCTTCCTCGGCTCCGACATCTCCTACAGCGACCTGAGCGGGCGAGACGTCGAGACCGACTACACCCCGCGCATCGTGAGCGAGGACGCCGCCACGGTCGTCCTGGAGCTGCTTCCCAAGCCCGGGGCGCCCACACCTTACGGCAAGGTCGTCGTGCGCGCGGACGCGCGGACGTACGCGCCGCTGGAGTGGCTGCTCTACGACCAGCGGGATCAGGCCACCAAGCGCATTACGTTCTCCGCGCACACGAAGGTCGGGACACGCCAGTTCCCCACCCGCACCGTCCTTGTTGATCTGCTGCGGCCCGGATACCGCACCGAGGCCGCGTACTCCGACTTCAAGTTCGGCATTCCGGTGCCCGAGGCGTGCTTCACGCAGCGGGCGCTCGAGCAGGGGTGCGAGTAGTGCTCGCCCTGGCCTGGCGGAACGCCTGGCGACAGCGCGCCCGCAGCCTCGCCGCGATGATCGCGGTTACGTTCGTGGTGTGGCTGGGCCTGGCGTACTTCGGGGTCGTGGCCGCGGCGCGCGACGGGCTGTACCTGAACCTCACCAGCTCGGTCGGGCACATCCAGGTCCGCACCCGCGACTACCGCAGCGTGCGCGACTTCCGCGACGCCCTGATCCCCAACGCCGCGGCGCTGGGCCGCCGGATCGCCGCCGTGCTTCCACAGACCGAGGTCGCGGCCGCGCTCGAGGTGCCGGCGCTGCTGGCGGGCGAGGACCGCTCGCGCGGCATGCTGCTCGTCGGGCTGGCCCAGTCGCCTACGCTGCGCGAGCGCTTCACGGCGCGGCATCTCGTCAAGGGCCGCCTGCCCGGCCCTGACGAGCCGGATGGCATCGCGCTCGGAGGCGGGCTCGCGCGCACCTTGCAGGTGGGGATCGGCGATGTGGTCTACGCCTACGCTCCGGGGACCGAGGGCGCCGGAGCATCGGCCTACACCGTGGTGGGCCTGCTGCGGTTCCCGGAGCCAACGCAGGATGCGCGCGCCGGCGTGCTCTCGCTGCCCGCCGCGCAGGAACTGGCCGCGCCCGGGGCGGCCTCGCGCTTTGAATTGCACTTCCCCCAGTTCCGCCGCACCACCGATGACGCGGCGCTCGCTCCCCTATCCGCGCGCCTGCAGGAGGCGCTGGGCGCTTCTGTGGTGGTGGAGACGTGGCGCGAGGCCTTCCCCGCGGTGAGCCAGCTCGAGCAGCTGATGCGGCCGCTGGTCATGTTCTTCGTCGGCCTCTTCTTCGTGCTGGCCGGGCTGTTCGTGGTGAACACCATCTACCTGGGAGTGGTCGAACGCACGCGCGAGTTCGGAGTGGTGATAGCGCTGGGCGCGCGCCGCGGGCGCGTCATCCGGATGGTGCTCGCAGAGAGCCTGCTTCTCTGCGGGACGGGCTCGGTGATCGGTCTGGCGCTCGGCCTCGCCACGGTCGCGCGCCTGGCCCGCGGGTTCTCGTATCCGGGCCTGGACGAGGTCATGGAGCAGTTCGGCCTGCCCGCCGTGATGTACGCGAGCATCGAGCCGGCCGAGATAGCCATCATCCTGGGATTTGCGCTGGCGACCGGGGTGCTCGCCGCCCTGTGGCCGGCGCGGGTGGCCGGCCGGCTGGCTCCGGTCGAGGCCATGCGATTCGTGGCTTAGGAGGACGGGGATGGAACCGTTGGTGCGGGTGCGGGACCTGACGAAGATCTACCGCTTGGACGGGCAGCAGACCGCGGCGCTGCGCGAGGTGGACCTCGACGTCTCACCCGGGGAGTTTGCGGCCATCGCCGGGCCATCGGGCAGCGGGAAGAGCACGCTGCTCCACCTGATCGGCGGCCTCGATCATCCCACGTCCGGGGAGGTCTGGCTGGAGGGCCAGCGCATAGATCACCTCGACCACAACGGGCTGGCCGAATTGCGCCTGCGCAAGATCGGCTTCGTGTTCCAGGCCTACAACCTCATCCCGGTCCTGACCGCGCTGGAGAACGCGGCATTCGTCCTGGAGCTTCGGGGCGCCCCGCGCGCGGCGCGCGAGGGGCGGGCGCGGCGCGCGCTCCAGGACCTGGGCATCGGAGACCTGGCGGCGCGGCGGCCCAATCAGCTCTCGGGCGGCGAGCAGCAGCGCGTGGCCGTGGCACGGGCGCTGGCCGCACAGCCGCGGCTCATCCTGGCGGATGAGCCCACCGCGAACCTCGACGGCGCGACCGGCGGCGCGCTGATAGATGAGATGAAGCGGCTCAACCGCGAGCAGGGTGTGACGTTTGTCGTGGCGACGCACGACCCGCGGCTGCTCGAGCGGGTGGGGCGCATCGTGCACCTGGAGGACGGTCGCGTCATCAGCGCATGAGCAGCCCCAGTCGGCTCCCCGCCCTCGTTCTGGCCCTCGCGCTGGCGATCGCCGGGCTGGCGATCGCCGGACCGGCGGCGAGGGAGGCCCGCGCCGCCCCGGGAATTGCGACGCGCACCGAGATCGAGCTGGCGGTGATCGCCGCGGCGCCGACAGGAGGATCCCTCACCACGTTCTGGGTCGCGCTGATCCACCTGGATGTGCGGCTGTCGTACGCCACGTCGGCGTTGGTCCTGCGGCTCGATCCCGGGATCCTGGCAGGCCCGGTCGGGCTTGGCACGTGGGGGCTGACAGAGGCCTATCTCGAGTGGCGACGGCCCACGTTCGATCTCCGGGCCGGGGTCGAGCGCATCCCGCTGGAAACGGCACGGCTGACCGTGCCGTTCTCGATCGAGGCCGCGGATACCCTTGGGACGCGGCAGGGCCGCCTGGGCGCCCGGCTCAACTGGTATGCGGATCAGGCCACGCGGCTGCGCCTGGCGATGCTTGAGGACGAAGGAAGAGTGCAGCCGCTGGTGAGCCTGCGTCGCGCGTTCACCTCATTTGAGGTCGAGGCACATGCCCTGGCGTTCGGCGAAGGACGCACGGCGCTTGGCGCTGGCGCGAGCGGCCTGGTGGGCAATCTTGTGGCTTACGGCGAGGTCTGGACGCTGTCCGCGCCGTCCGAGACGCGCTACGCCGCCGGGTTGAGCGGCAGCATCGCGGGTGGGCTGTGGACTATCGAGGCCGGACGTGCTGCGTCGCTGGCCGGTGCGCTGGCGCGTCTGCAGCCGGGCGTCGCGCCGGTCCGCCTGCAGGTGGCAGGACAGGTGATGCGCCGGCTCAGCGACGAGATCACCATCTCAGGGACAGGGCGCGTCTTCTTCGACGCCGACGCCCGCCGTGGGCAGGCGGTCCTGGAGATCACCAGGGCAGTCGGGAACGCGGCGTACAGCGTTGCCCTGGTGACCATGCTGGGCCCGGAACCGGCGCAGATCGTAGCCACGGCAAGCGTCCGTCTGTCGTTCTGATGCACAGGTAGAGTCCGACAAGTGGAGGTAATCATGACCATCGATCCCTGCGCGGGCGTCACCGAAGCGTCGGTCCGCGCCCGGCGCGGAGCCAAGTGGAGCAAGTACGGCGACGGCGTGCTCGGCGCCTGGGTGGCCGACATGGACTTCGCCGTGCCAGAGCCGGTGCGCGACGTACTGACCTGGTCGGCGGCGAACTCCGCCCTGGGGTACGGCGGTGAAGAGGACGCCCAGGCGCTATTCGAGGCGGCATCCGGCTGGCTGGCTGCCCGGCACGGCTGGGAGAACGACCCCGGGGCCTTCGCGGCGCTGACCGACCTCGTGTCGGGGATCATGGTGGCGATACACGCCTTCAGCGCTCCTGGCGGCGGGGTCATCGTCCAGGGCCCGATCTACCCGCCGTTTCTCACCAGCATCACGACCCTTGGCCGCAGGGTCGTTGACAACCGGATGATCGACCCCTGCGGCGAGGCCGTGTTCGACCTGGAAGGCCTGCGTCGTCTGGCCGCCGACCGCGATACGCAACTGATGTTGCTGTGCAACCCGCACAACCCCTCGGGGCGCGTGATGCGCCGCGACGAGCTGGATGCGATCGCCGGGATAGCCGTCGAGCACGATCTCGTGGTGATATCCGACGAGATCTGGATGGACATCATCTATCCAGGGGGGCGGCACATCCCGTTCATGACGCTGGGCGATGAGGTGGCGCGCCGGACGATCACGCTCACCTCGGCGAGCAAGTCGTTCAACATTGCAGGAACGCGGTGCGCCCTGGCGATCTTCGGCAGCCCAGAACTGCGCGCGCGGTTCGATGCGCTGCCGGCGCGCATGCGGGGCACCGTGAGCGTGCTGGGGATGCGGGCATCGGTCGCCGCCTGGGCCGCGGGCGGCCCCTGGTTCGACGCCGTGCTGCGGCAACTCCACACGAACCGCGACACGGTGGCCGCGCGCGTGCGGGACCGGCTTCCCGGCGTGCGGCACCGGACGCCCGAGGGCACGTACCTGGCGTGGCTCGACTTCGGCGCGCTGGGCCTCGACCGCCCGGCCGCGGAGTTCCTGCGCAACCGGGCCGGCGTGGCGCTCAACGACGGCGCCGACTTCGGCGGGGACAGTTGCTGCGCCCGGCTCAACTTCGCGACGACGCCGGCGATCCTCCAGGAGATCCTCGACCGGATCGAGCGGGCTATCCGGGGATGAAGACCGGCCGGATGTGCCGGTCGAGCAGGTTCTCGGTCACCAGCGGGCCGATCACGTCCGCGTGATCGTCCAGGGCCCCGAGGTACTCCGGCCCCATCCCCGCGGCCACCTTGAACGCCACGTGGAGCAACTGCCGCAGGTGCGGGTTGTAGGCCGGGCATGTGGGGTCGTGGCGCAGGGCCGCCACGAACTGGGCGCTCGACCAGCGCCGGACGATCTCAGGCGCCGGCAGGCGCTCCCGGGCGATGTCGATCACGGCCGCGTACGGCGCGGTGAGTTCGTCGGTGCGCGCGTACGCCTGCGCGTAGATCTCCTGCGCCAGCCCGAGCGCTTCGCCGCCTGAGGCCGCCAGCCCCTCCACCTCGGCCAGCCAGGTCGTACCAGCGGTCTTGAGGTGCAGGCCGGCGTCGTGCTTCTGGATCGCGCGGGCGATCGGCGCGTAGATCGAGAACTTGTCGCTGCCCGAGTGGATGCTGATCTTGAGATCCGGCGGAAGGCCAAACTCCCGGACCGCGAACGCCACGACCGCCAGGTCGTCGTTGAACTCCTGCTCGAACCGCGCCACGTCGCCGACGTAGTCGGTCCCCTTGTTGAATCGGCCGGTGAACTTGGGCGCGATGGTCTGCACCGGGACCTTCTCGTCGGCGAGCGCGGCCAGGATGAGCAACAGGTCCACCGGCGTCTGGGGCGAGTCGGTCTCGTCGATCGACACCTCGGTGATGAACCGGCCGTGCCCCTTCGCCGCCTCGATGCGGCGGTAGATTGCCCCGGCCCCGCGGGCCGCCAGAAGGTACTGCCGCCCTATCCGGGCGACATCATCGGGGGAGACGGGGTCGGCGAGTGCGGTGCCAGGGATGCCTCGGGATGCGACCCGCCGGTGCCGGTCTGCGAAATCCCAGACCTCCTCGTCGGGGGCCGGCCGGCCCACGAAGTCGGCCACGTCAATGGTGAAGAAGTCACAGGCACAGATGAACGCCTCGACGGTCTGTAGGGTGATGTGGTCGGCGTCCACGTAGTAGGGACCGGTCCAGCGAAGCGCCCTGACCGCGGCATCGGCCTCGGCGCGCACGGCGTCAGGGCCGCTTCCCACGATCATGTGCTCGCGGTTGGACTTGTTCCAGACCGGCGTAATGTCAACGCCCAGCGCCCTGGCCTGCGCGAACGCTCGCAGTTGCGCCTGGCCCTGCCGGGCGAACCGATCGCCGATACCCATGCTGTACCTTGGAAGGATCATCATGACCCCACCGAGGGGCTCCCCTGAACCGCTTCCCTGAGCAGTCTCAGCATCTCGCCCCTGAAGGTGTCGTAGGCGCCCTTGAACTCAGCTAGGGTCTTGCGGACCGAGCCGAACTCCGGCCACTGCTCGGGCTCGTGGCCGCCGTTCCCAAAGTCGCCCTCGACGCCGGCCTGGAGAATGATGGCGTTGAGCCCTGGGGTGAGCTCGTAGCCCGCACGGAAGTCCGGGAGTTCGTTGAGGCGGACGAGCGCGTGCGCTGGGAGATCCCCGGCGATGGATTCGCGGTGGTCCTCCAGGCGGAAGCCCTCGGCCTCGGCCGCGCGGCGGACGTTCTCCTGGTGGTTGGGGAACTCGGTGTGGACCAGGTTTGAGCCGGCGAGCGTCCAGTAGGTATCCTCGGGCTTGCGCTTGGATGCCGGCAGGTAGTGGATCCGCCTGAGGATGAGCCCTGCCTGCTCGCGCGATATCGCGTGCGTCCGGCAGAGGTAGTCCAGCCACTTCTCGCGGTGCCCTGGGGAGAAGAAGATGCCCCACACCCGCCGGGCCACCAGCGTGCCGGCCCTCCCGATTGCGTCCTCCCATGCCGCGAGATCGTCCTCACAGGCCACCTCGCCGAGCGCGGTTGCGGCGTTGGCGTCGATCGTCCGCTGCGCCGCGTAGCGCGTGGCCGCGATCACCTTCGCCTCGTACCCCAGGGCTCGGTCCACTAGGCCGCTGGTCCCGTTCGCGGCGGCCAGCTGGCGCACTCGCTCCAACGCCGCGGCCTCGCCGACCTTCGCCTTGAGCCGGCCGAACAGTTCCTCCAGCTTCACCTCGCGCAGGTGGCTCTCGAACCGCCCGCCCATGTTCGTCATGTAGAGCTGGGTGGGTATGATCCCCTTCTTGACCGCCGCGGCCATGCCGGCCATTTCTTCGAGGATCATCGTGACCTGCTGCGCCGCGGTGAAGCTCACCGTGATGTTGGAGCCGATGCCCAACCCGTTGATGGTCCGGGCGATCTCCCTTGCCGCCGGCGAGGAGGCCGCCACCTTGATGACCATGTTGGGCCGCGCCCGTTCGCGGGTGGCCGGGTATCCTGCCAGCAGGTAGTCGTCGTAGACCGCAAGATCGGTCGCGGCCTCGCCCGCGGCCGCGAGCACGTCCCGAACGCTCTCCTTCGCCAGGTGCGCGATGTTGGGGTTCAGCTGGAACGAGACCACGCCGCCGCCCGACTCCGCGGCCAGGTTGAAGAATATGGGACGGAAGACGTGCAGGTTGTCCCACAGGGCCAGCAGCGTGGCGTAGAGAGCGATCTCGTCGCCGAGACTCTCGGGCGCCTTCGCCCATTCATTGAACCTGCGGTGCGCGCGGACCTCGGCCTGGAAGAGCCGCCCAAGCCCGGGGTCGTCCTGATAGGCAAGGGCTGCCAGCACCGGATTGGTGGACACCTGCTCGAACCCCAGGTGGCGCAGCCAGCGCAGCCCCAGGGCGTAGTCGTTCCCGAACCGGCAGTAGCCCGCTCGCACCATGCGCGCATAGACGTTGCCCTCGATCTCGTCGCGCGCCCGATCCAGGAAGGCAAGCAGCACGGGACGGCCAAAGTCGAGGGCCTGCTCGATCCGGACCGCGGTCCTGGCAGCCATGCTGGTCCCCTTCTGGACCAGCTTCATCCGGCCGAGGAAGTGGCGCACCACCTCGGCCGCCACGGAGATGCGGGCCCCGGCGGCATCCTGGGTCTCCCACTCCTCCGCCTCCCACTCCGCCAGGGCGCTGCGCACGCACCGGAGCGCTTCGCGCTTCTCGCCATCGTCGAGCCAGCGGCTCTCCATGCCGGTGAAGTTGAGCGCGATCTCGAGCAGCGTCTCGTAGGCACGCTGCCGCGTCCGGACGTACGCCTCGATGGCGTCTGGGCCCTGGGCCTCGCCGTAGCGTTGCGCGGCCAGAAGGAAACCGAGCCGCCGGATCACCGCGGCGACCACCGCTGGGAGCGCTCCCGTGATCTCGGGAAACAGTAGGTGGTCGGCCGCCAGGGCGCAGTGTCCCCAGCCGGCGAGTTGGACCACGTGGGCGGCGTGGTCCTCGGGGATCGGACGCTTGCCTGGGTCGGTCAGGCGCTCGGGGCGGTCCTCGGTGATGATCTTGTGAACCTGATCCTGTGTCATTCCCTCCTGCCTCCTGGCGGCGCGCCGCCGCCAATGCGAGCATACCTGATTCCTGACGGGAACGGCCAGATGGTGCTGCATTTAGAGAAGCAGGGAGCCAGGGGCAGGACAAGAAATCATTATCGGGCCACGGGAGGGAGATATGGGACGAGTGGTACGAGGCGCGTTGCTGCAGGCCACCTGGACCGGCGACCGGCAGTCCATGATCGAGAAGCACGTGGCCTACATCGCCGAGGCGGCAGGGGCCGGCGCGCAGGTGATGTGCTTCCAGGAGCTGTTCAGCGGGCCCTACTTCTGTCAGGAGCAGGACACCAGGCACTACGACCTCACCGAGCCGATCCCCGACGGCCCGACGACCCGCCTGATGCAAGACCAGGCCCGCAAGCACCGCATGGTGCTGATCGTTCCGACCTACGAGGTCGAGCACGCCGGCATTTACTACAACACCGCCGCGGTGATCGACGCCGACGGCGCGTACCTGGGCAAGTACCGCAAGACCCACATCCCTCACCTGCCGGGCTTCTGGGAGAAGTTCTACTTCAAGCCCGGCAACCTGGGCTACCCGGTGTTTGACACGGCCGTCGGCAGGGTGGGCGTCTACATATGCTACGACAGGCACTTCCCCGAGGGGCCGCGCGTGCTCGGACTGCGCGGCGCGGAGATCATCTTCATCCCCAGCGCGACGTCGCGCGGGCTCTCCACGCACCTCTGGGAGATCGAGCAGCGGGCGCACGCGATCTTCAACGGCGTGTTCGTGGGCACCATCAACCGCGTGGGAAAGGAACCCGAGCTGGGCTCGAACGACTACTACGGCTCGTCGTACTTCGCCGATCCGCGCGGCCAGTACGTGCCCGACGCGCGGACCGGCGAACTTGTGGCCAGCGACACGCGCGAGCAGCTGCTGGTTTGCGACCTGAACCTCGACCTGATCCGCGAGGTGCGCAACACCTGGCAGTTCTACCGCGATCGCCGGCCCGAGATGTACGCCGATATCGCCGACCCGGAGGCGTCCTGAGAATCCATGAGTCTCCTCGTGAAGAACGGCGAGATCGTCACGGCCACCGACCGCTATGTGGCCGACATATACTGCCAGGGCGAGCAGATCACGCGCATCGGGCGCGATCTGGACGCGCCGCCCGACACCACGGTCATCGACGCGCGGGGCAAGTACGTCTTCCCCGGGTTCATCGATCCCCACGTGCACGTCTACCTGCCCTTCATGGGAACGTTCGCCAAGGAGACATACGAGACGGCCAGCCGGGCCGCCCTGGTCGGCGGCACGACGTGCTTCATCGAAATGTGCTGCCCTTCGCGCTCCGAGGAGCCATTGGCCGCCCTCGAGACGTGGCGGGCGCAGGCCGAGGGCCGGTCGGCCTGCGACTACGCCTATCACATGGGCGTCGCGCGGTTCGACGCCGCGGTGGAGCATCAACTGCGGGAGATCGTGGATGCGGGCGTGCCATCGTTTAAGATCTTCCTGGCCTACAAGGGCGCCTTGGGCATAGATGACAGCGAGCTGTATCAGGTGCTGCGCCTAGCCAAGGAACTGGGCGTGCTCACCTGCGCCCACTGCGAGAACGCGGATGCGATCATCCTGTTGCAGCAGCGGCTGCTCGCAGAGGGCAAGACCGGACCCCAGTGGCACTACTGGAGCCGGCCGCCGCAGGTAGAGGCCCTGGGCACGCACCACCTGATGACCTTCGCCGAGATGCACGACGCGCACGTGTACATCGTGCACCTGAGCTGTGAGGAATCCCTCCGGGAGGTGCTGGCGGCCAGGAGCCGGGGCGTGCGGGCCTGGGTGGAGACGCTGATCCAGTACCTGACACTCGACATGACCTACGCCGAGCGCCCGGGGTTCGAGGGCGCCAAGTACGTCATGTCGCCGCCGCTGCGCGATGCGCGCAACCAGCCCGTGCTGTGGCGGGCGCTGCGCGACGGGCTGATCAACACGGTGGCCACCGATCACGCGCCGTTCGACTTCCATACTCAGAAGCAGATGGGCAGGGATGACTTCACCAAGATCCCAAACGGCATCCCGGCGCTCGAGGACCGGGTCAACCTCCTCTACACGCACGGGGTCACGGAGGGGCGGCTGGACCTGAACCGCTTCGTGGACATAGCCAGCACCCAGCCGGCCAGGCTCTTCGGGCTTCTTCCCCGCAAGGGCACAATAGCCGCGGGCAGCGACGCCGACCTGGTTGTGTACGATCCGGCCTACGAGGGCAAGATCTCCGCGGCCACCCATCAGATGAACATAGACTACAACGCCTTCGAGGGCTGGACGATCCGGGGACGTCCCTGTGTGGTGACGGTGCGGGGCCAGGTCGCCGTCCGGGACGGTGTCTTCGTGGGAACCATCGGCCGCGGTCAGTTCGTCCGGAGAGATCCCACGCACTTCTGAGCGGCCTCTGGAGCCGGCGACGAGATTCGAACTCGTGGCCTGCGCATTACGAGTGCGCTGCTCTACCGCTGAGCTACGCCGGCCCAGGCAGACACATTGTAGCAGACCGCACCATGCCCCGCATCAGAGGGAACATGATGCTTCCAAGCAGCGCGCAGAAGGAATACGCAGGAGGCGCGCGAAGTTCGCCACGAGAACCTGCGTGGGGGTTCATCGTGACTGAGCGGCTTTGGCAGATATATGAGCAGCTCTGTCAGGTCGAGATGCTGGGCCTCGATGAGTTCGTGCGCCGTCTCAGGAACAAGGAGTTCGGCGAGTTCCCGCGGGGTGACGTCGTGGCGCTGCTGCGCGAGATCGAAGCCAACATGCTCAACAACATCCAGACGAAGGCGCTGGAGCACCAGCGCTACGCCGACATGGCCGATCAGGTCAGCGAGGAAACCCACCTCATGTTCGACGAGCTGATCGAGGATATCGAGCGCTCCTAGCGAGACACCGCCTAGATCAGGAAGGCTCCGTTTCGGTAGATCACCTCGCCATCGGCTTGGACCTCGCTCGAGGCGCGCAGGTCGCAGATCATGTCCCAGTGCAGCCCCGACTTGTTGACCCCACCGGTCTCCGGGTATGCCGCGCCCACGGCCACGTGCACGGTGCCGCCGATCTTCTCGTCGAACAGGATGTTCTTCGTGAACCGCGCGATGCCGTAGTTCGTCCCGAAGGCGAACTCGCCGAGCACACGGGCGCCGGCATCGAGGTCGAGCATCGCGCGCAGGAAATCCTCTCCCTTCTCTGCCGTCGCCTCGACCACGCGCCCTTCGGCAAATGTCAGCGTTATCCCGTGCACCTCGCGCCCGCTGTAGATGGCGGGGAACGAGAACCTCACCCGGCCAGAGGTGGCGTCCTCGATCGGTGCCGTGAAGACCTCGCCGTCGGGGAAGTTGTGCTCGCCCGCCGAGTTCATCCAGCGCCGGCCGCCCGTGCGCACAACGAGGTCAACGTCCGGGGCCCGGACGCGCAGCTCGTCCTTCGACTCCAGCAGGCGCACGATGCGCTCCTGATCGCGGCGCACCTTCTCCCAGGCCGCGACGGGATCGGGGTGGCCGATCAATCCCGCCGAAAACACGAACTCCTCGTACTCAGAGAGCGACATCTCGGCGTCCTGCGCGTCGGCCTGCGTCGGGTACTGCGTGCCGCACCAGCGCAGCGCCCCTGTTGCGGCGCGCTCGAGGAACCGCTGGGATAGCACCCGGGTGGCCTCGCGGCGGATCGCCTGGCGGGCCGGATCCACGCCGGTCAGGGACCGGGTGTTGTAGTGCGCCCAGATCCCAAGTTCGGCGTCGATCTTCTCGACCTCGCACTCGGACACCGGCGAGATGTACCGCAGCTGCTCATCGGTCGCCTTCTTGAGGAACAGCTCGTCGAGGGCGTCTATGTGCACGCGCGTGTAGGCATGCGCGCCGGCCTCAAGCGCGCAGCGGTACGCCTCGACGATGAGCGGCGCGGCCAGTGCCGGCCCTGAGATGCGGACGAGCTGGCCCGGCTGCACCTTGAGCGAGTAATGCGTCAGTACCTCTGCGAGTTTGGAAAGGCGCGGGTCTGTCATTGCATACCTCCAGGGGTGGTGGGCGGTGCAGGTTTTGAACCTGCGGCCTCATCCGTGTGAAGGATGCGCTCTTCCACTGAGCTAACCGCCCACAGAGACGGCAAAGGATATTATAGGCCCACGGCAAAACTAGCGTCAACGGAACATGAACCCGCATCCCTCCCTCGCCGCGCTCAACTCCGCCGTGGTAGCATGCCGCAGGTGCCCGCGCCTGGTGGCCTACAGGGAGTCCGTGGCCCGGCTACGCAGGGCGCGCTACAGCTCGTGGGACTACTGGGGCCGGCCGGTGCCCGGGGTTGGGGATGCGCGCGCCCGCGTCCTGCTGGTGGGCCTGGCTCCGGCCGCGCACGGCGCCAACCGCACCGGGCGCATGTTCACCGGCGACGGGTCAGGGGAGTTCCTGACCGCGGCGCTCCACCGGCGAGGACTTGCCTCCCAGCCTACCTCGGAGCACCGCGACGACGGGCTGCTCCTCCGCGGTGCCTACCTGACCTCGGCGGCCCGCTGCGCGCCGCCCGGCAACAGGCCCCTGCCGGATGAGCTGCGTGCCTGCCGGGAGTACCTGGTCGGGGAGCTCCTCATCCTGCAAGACCTCAGGGTGATCATCGCGCTGGGACGGGTAGCATTCGACGCGGTGCTGCGCGCGGCGACCGACCTCGCGTGGGCGCGGCCGCGCAGGCGGCCGGTGTTTGCGCACGGGGCCGAGATCGCGCTGGCGCGGCCGGACAGCAGGCGGATCGTGCTGCTCGCCTCGTATCATCCCAGCCGGCAGAATACCCAGACCGGCCGGCTGACCCCACGCATGCTCGACCGCGTGGTGCGCCGGGCAACGCTGCTTGCGGGGAAGCGCGCTTGAGGGCGGACGCTTCGATCCGCGGCCTGCTGGCCGTCATCGCGGCATCCGCGCTCGTCCGTGCCGCCGTGGCGTTCGGCGTACCGATCGTGTACGACGAGGCCCACTACTGGGTCTGGTCCAGGCACTTGATGTGGGGTTATCCGGATCACCCTCCCGTGATCGCAGGCCTGGTGGCCGCGAGCACGCGCCTGCTGGGCGACTCGGTCGCGGCCATACGGTTCTTCCCGCTGCTGCTGGGCGCGGCATCCACCGCAGGCATCTACGCGCTGGCGCGCTGCCTCTTCGGCCCCGGCGCCGGGCTGCGCGCCGCGGTCCTCTTCGCCGTCCTGCCGGCCTTTGCCGTGGGTGGCGTCATGGCGTTTCCGGATGCGCCGTTCGCGTTCTTCTGGCTGCTGGCCATGCTGTTCACCTGGAAAGCCACCCGCGGGGCGTGGTGGGCTTGGCCCGCGGCCGGCCTGGCGATCGGGCTGGCCATCCAGAGCAAGCTCGCCGGCGGCGCGCTGGCTCTCTCGCTGGCCGGGTACGTCGTGGCTACGCCCCGGCAGTGGCGCTGGCTGCGCACGCCAGGCCCCTACATTGCGGCCCTCACGGGCGCGGGCGTGCTGGCGCCCTTGATCTGGTGGAATCTGGAGCACGCGTGGGCCTCGGTGGTGCGCGCCGGGGTGATCGAGCCGTGGGTGGCGCCCGCCACGCCGCTGGCCAGCCTGGCGGTGTACGTGGGATCCCAGTTCCTCTACTACGCGCCGCTGGGATTCGCGGCGCTGATCGCGGGACTGGCCGGATCGGCCCGGCGCGCGCGCGGCGATGAGCGGTTCGGCTTTCTCCTCTGGTGCGCCGTCCCGACGCTGGCGCTGATGATCGCGGGCAGTTTCCCGGGATGGGCCAAACCCCACTACACGGCCCCGGCGATGCTCGCCGCCGCGGTCGCGACATCCGGGCTCTGGGACACCTGGAAGACGAGGCGCTGGCTGCAGGGCGCCGTGATGAGCAGCGCCGCGTTCACGGTGCTCGTCTTCGTGCTGGCCCTCGTGCCCAATCCCGCGCTGGGGGTCTTTCAGGCTGAGGCGCGCAACTGGCCCAGGATCGCGCGCGAGGTGGAGTCCCTCCTCAGGGAGCAAGGGCCCGAGGGGAGCGTCTTCGTCCTCGCCGAGACATACCAATCGGGAAGCCAGCTCATCTACGCCATGCGCAACCGGGCGCCGGTGGTCGTGCCGTTTCGCGGGTTCGACCTCTGGGAGCCACCGGAGGTGTGGCTGGGCAGGAACGGTGTCTACGTGCACGATACCAGCGCGCCGCCCAAGGACCGCCTTCCGCACGCGTTCGCGCGCATGGGCGCGCCCACGGTGGTGCCGATCGCCGGGGACCGTGCGTTTCTGCTCTATCCGGGATTCGGCTTCAGGGGACTGAAGTAGCGTTGGCCTTGGCGATCGCCGCGGCCTCGATCGCGGCGGCCAGGGCCTCGGCGCGCTCGGCTATGATGGAGCAGATCGCCCCGGGGTGGAGGTGCAAGGGAGCGCCGTGGCCGTAGGGCGCGTCGGTCGTCCCGCGATCAGGCGAGAGGAGCATCTCTCGCTGTGCGGCCACCGCCGCCTGGGTGGACTGCGCGGCCTGCTCGATGCCCGCGTGCAGGGCGCGCGCTGTCTCCTCGCCGAGGGCCCGCTCGTGCGCGCCCTTCTGAATCGCCCTCAGCATCTGGTCAACGTCGTCCAGGAGCGATGGCAGATCGGCCCCGCCGCCTGGCCCCTCGCATGCGCGGGAACTGCCCCGTGTGCGGGAGGCGCGGGCGCGTAGGGCCGCCGCGGCCCGCCGGAGCCGGGCGGCGCGCCCGATTGCAGCCGCCGCGCTTGCGCCCTCTGGTGTATAATCTCCTGGATACTGGTCGGTCGCCATCGCGCCCCAGTGGACTCCCTGCGTGCCGCCATCGTAGCATCCGCGGGCGCCCGGGGGCAACGAGTGAGGGTGAATGCCGTATGTGGGGTCGGTTCCGTTCCTTTGTCGTTCTGGCGGTGGCGGCCGCGCTGGTCGTCGGCGCCGTCCAGTGGATATCAAGGCGCTCGACCGACCGCGAGGCCGCGCCTGTGCGCGAGCGGCCCGCACCGCTCGTGCGCACCGAGACCGTGGATCCCACCAACCTGGTCGAGCAGGTTGGCCTGCCGGGTGAGGTGCGGGCCTCGGCCGTGGTGGACGTGGTCTCGCGCGTCTCTGGCCGGCTCGGCGCGGTACCGGCGAGGGAAGGCACGATGGTGGCCGCCGGCGCGCTCCTGGCGCGCATAGACGACCCCGAGCTCGAGCTGACGATCAGGCAGGCCGAGGCATCGGTGGAGGTGCAGCGAACTCGCCTCGCGCAGCTGCAGGCCGCGCCGCGCGCGCCCGAGGTGGCCCAGGTGGAGGCAAGCGTCGCCCAGGCCGAGACATCGCTGGCGCAGGCCGAGCGCGATCTGGCGCGTGCCCAGCAGCTGTTCGCCGACGGACTGGTGGCCCGGGCGACAGTGGACCGCGCCCAGACCGACGTCGAGCTGGCGCGGGCTCGCGTGCGGGGAGCGCGGGAGCAGCTCGCCCTCGTCCGCCACGGCCCACGCGCCGAGGACATCGCGGCCCAGGTGGCGCAGATACGGCAGGCGGAGGCGACCGTCGCCCAGATCCGCGCGAGGTTGCGGGAACTGCGCATCACGTCGCCGATCAGCGGCGTGGTCACCCGCGTCGGCGTCGAGCCCGGCGCCGTGATCTCCACCACGACCGTGGTCGCCACCGTGGCAAAGGTGCGGCCTATAGAGGTGCACGTGCCGCTGCCCGAGACCGACCTGGTCCGGCTGCGCGGCACCAGCACGGCAAAGATCCTGGTGGACGCGCTGCCGGGCCGCCTCTTTGAGGGAGCGATAGCCCGCGTTGCCCCGGCCCTGGATGCGGGTTCCAGGAGCGCCCGCGCGGTGGTGGTGCTCGGGAATGCCGACGGCGCACTCCGCCCTGGGATGTTCGCGCGGGTGACGATCGTGTTCGACGAGCGCCAGGCCATCGTGGTGCCCTCTGACGCCGTCCTGCGGCGCGGCGATGTCACGGTGGTGTTCGTGATCCAGGACGGCGCGGTGGAGGAGCGACCGGTGCGCGTTGGATACGTCGAGGGCAGCCGTTCCGAGATCGCAGAAGGGCTATCCGCCGGCGAGACCATCGTGACGGTGGGCCAGCAGGGGCTGCGCGACGGCATGAAGGTGCGCACCGGCAGCGGCGCCCCGGCGCAGAAGCAGCCATGAATCTCTCGCGTTTCGCCGTTGCCCGGCCCGTCACAACGGCGATGGCCTATCTGGCCCTCGCCTTCCTGGGCCTGGTCGCGTTCCTGCGGCTCCCGGTGGATCTCCTCCCCGACATCTCGTACCCCTCGCTGTCCGTGATCACGAACTACTCCGGTGCCGGGCCGCAGGAGGTCGAGCGCGAGGTCACGGTGTTGCTGGAGAACGCCTTCAGCACCGTGCCTGGCGTCACCGAGATCTCCTCCAATTCGGTCGAGGGACGCAGTTCTATCACGCTGCGGTTCCCGTGGGGTACGAATCTCGCCGATGCGGCCAACGATGTGCGGCCGGCGATAGACAGGGTGCGCAGCCGACTGCCCACCGGCGCGGAGGCGCCGCGGCTGTCCAAGTTCGATCCCAACCTCATGCCCATCATGCAGGTCGCCCTCGAGGGCCGGGGCGATCTCGGTGCCGTCCGCGACCTGGCCGAGAACGAGCTGCGCCCCCGCCTCGAGCAGATCGAGGGCGTGGCCAACGTGGACGTGCGCGGGGCGCGGTCCAGGATCATCCAGGTGCGCCTGGATGCCAGGCGGCTGGAGGCGTTCGGGGTGTCGGACCGGGACGTCGCGGCGGCGCTGCGCGCCGAGAGCACGAGCGACCCCGGGGGAGACGTGCGGGTCGGAGCACAGCGGCGGATAGTCCGGACGGTCGGCCGTTTCACCTCGCCCGATGAGATAGGGCGGACGGTCGTGGGCGTGCGCGGGGGCGTGCCCGTGCGGGTGGTGGACGTGGGTCGCGTCGAGGATACCCTGGCCGATGCCACATCGATCTTCCGGATCAACGGCCGCCCGGCGGTCATGGTCGCGGTGTCCAAGCAGTCCGGAACGAACACCGTGGCCATCGCCAACCGGGTCCTGCGTGTCGCTGCACAGTTTCGCGAGCAGTTCCCCCAGGCGCAGCTCACCATCGTCAGCGACGGGAGCCGGTTCATCCGCCGGTCTGTGCAGAACGTCCAGCAGGCCGCCATGATCGGGGCCGTGCTAACGGTTGCGGTGCTGCTCATCTTCCTGCGCAACGTCAGCAGCACGCTCATTATCGCCACGGCCATCCCCGTATCGGTGCTGGCGACGTTCCTGCTGATGTTCTCGGGCGGGCTCACGCTCAACCTGATCACTTTCGGCGGGCTGGCGCTGGCCATCGGCATGCTGGTGGACAGCTCCATCGTGGTGCTCGAGAACACCTTCCGCCACCGGGAGGAAGGGCGGCCCCCGCGGCTGGCCGCCGAGGAGTCCACGCGCGAGGTCGGCACCGCGATAGTGGCCAGCACCCTGACCACGATCGTCGTGTTCCTGCCGATGTTCTTCACCACCGGGATCTCAAGCGTCATGTTCCGCCCGCTGGCCTACGTCGTGACCTTCTCGCTGGCCTGCTCGCTGGTCATCGCGCTGACCCTGATACCGTCGCTGGCTTCGCGGAGGCTGACGATCGGGCATGGCAGGGGCCTGGCCGGGCGCATGGCAACCGCGGTGGAGCGGAGGCTCGCGGCATTCGAGGACGCCTTCAGGCGCCTCCTCATGGCCGTGATGCGGCGGCCCGGGCTCGTGGTGCTGCCTTCCATCGCCGTGGTGGCGCTCGCCTGGGCGGCGCTGCCGCTCGTGGGCCGCGAGACCTTCCCCAGCGCGGACGAGCGCGAGCTGTTCATGATCGTGAACCTGCCGCGCGGCAGCTCGCTCGAGGCATCGGACCGCATGTCCCGCCGGATCGAGCAGACGCTCGTCGAGGAGACCCCGGGCGTGAGGATGGTCGCCACGTCCGTGGGCGGCGGCTTCGGCGGGCTGTCGTCGTCGCACAGCACAAACTTCCGGGTCGCACTCGAGCCCGGCGCCCCGCCCACCCGGACGGTCATCGCCGACCTGAGGCGCCGTATCCAGGTGCCGGGCGCAACCTTGATCTATCGGCCGGCGAGTTCGCTGTTCATCTTCCGGTCACCGGATCCGATCAGCATCGACCTCCGGGGATTCAACCTCGACGTGGGGAACACGACCGCGCGCCGCCTGCGCAGCGTCCTGGAGGCCGTACCGGGAGTCACCGACCTTCAGGTCAGCCGCGAGGAGAGCGCCGAGGAGTTCGTCGTTCAGGTGGATCCCGCCAGGGCCGCGTCCTTCGGGACGACCGCGGCCGCGGTCGCGAGCTCGGTCAAGACGTACATCGGCGGAACGACCGTGGCGCTGTTCCGCAGCGAAGGCGACGACATCGACGTTGTGGTGCGGCTGCAGGAGTCTGACCGGACCTCGCCGGACCAGCTGGGCGGCCTGCCCATCAACACGCCGCGGGGCATCGTGCCACTGCGGCAGCTCGCCGCGATCACGGGCGCGCCCGGGCCCACGCAGATCCAGCGACGCAACCGCGAGCGCATCATCACGCTGACCGGCAACATCAGCGGGCGCGAGGTCGGCGCCGCCCTGCGCGACGTCCGAGCCGCCCTGCTCGCGGAGCGCCTGCCGCGAGGCTTCTCGGTCACCTTCGGTGGCGAGTTCCAGGATCAGCAGGAGTCTTTCGCGCAGCTGCTCACGGGATTCCTCATGTCGCTCGTCCTGGTCTACATGGTCATGGCGTCGCAGTTCGAGCGGCTGCTGGAGCCTCTCCTCATAATGGCGGCCGTGCCGTTCGCGCTGGTCGGGGTGGCGGCCGCGCTGCTGCTGACGGGCACCACGCTGAACGTCCAATCAGGCCTGGGCACCATTGTGCTCGTGGGAATCGCGGTCAACAACGCCATCGTGCTCATGACCTACTCGCTGCAGCTGCAGGCCGAGGGCGTGCCCCTGCGGGAGTCGGTCGCTCGGGCCGGCCAGCGACGCCTGCGCCCGATTCTCATGACGACGCTGAGCACGGTGTTCGGGCTGCTGCCGCTGGCGATCGGCATCGGGGAAGGCTCCGAGATGCAGTCACCGATGGCGCGGGCGATCGTGGGCGGACTGATCACCTCCTCGATCGGGAGCCTTCTGCTCATCCCGGCGCTGTACGTGATGGTGGACAGCGCAATCCAGTGGGTGCGCGGCCGCGACAGGCGCGCCGTGCCCGAAGGAGTCGTGGAGCCGGGAGACGGGAAGTAGGGAATGGCAGCGGAGGAGGCCCCCGCATTGGGGGCCTCCCCTGCTTTCGTTACTTCGGCTTCGCCGACCAGATCCAGATCGCCAGGACCAGGTTGATTATCACCGGAACGAGCGCGGTCCGGGCCGTGAACAGAGCCGTGGCCCAGGCCCACACGAGGAACACGGCGGTGATCAGCAAGGCCAGCACCAGCGCGGTGGCAAGACCGCCGTACTTCTCGATGTCACCTGCGATGATCCAGATGACCACGCCGAAAGCGATAAAGAGGCTAGAAAGAGTGAGGAGCAAGGCCGGGTCCTTGGCCTCATGGCCGAATATGCTGGCCGCAAGGGACGGAGAGAGGGTAGCAAGGCCCAGAAGAATGGTGTAGATGGCGTCCAGCATCACGGGCAATCGGAGCTTTTCCACACCCACCACCTCCCCAGAAGCGTCTCGCCGGGAGCCTTCTACATCAGATTGAATCATCCTGCGGGGAGATCGAGGCATACAAGGAGCCGGCACCATCCGCCCGAATCCTTCTGAAGACCCCGCTGGAGGGCACGCAATGGCCACCTGCCAAGAGCCCCTCTCGACCTTCTCAATCGCCGCGCGTGATGCTTCAACCGGCGAGTTCGGTGTCGCGGTCGCCAGCAAGTTCCTGGCCGTGGGCGCCGTGGTGCCCTGGGCCAGGGCAGGCGCGGGCGCCATTGCGACCCAGGCATGGGCAAACCTTTCGTACGGTCCCCAGGGGCTGGCGCTGCTTGAAGGCAGTCTGTCAGCCGCCGACGTCGTGACGCGGCTGACCAGCGCGGATGAAGGACGCGAGCACCGACAACTCGGCGTCGTGGATGCGGCCGGACGATCCGCGGCCTGGACCGGCAGGGAGTGCATGCCCTGGGCCGGACACCAGACCGGCGACGGGTACTCGTGCCAGGGGAACATCCTGACAGGAGAAGCCGTGGTGAGCGCGATGGCCCGCGCGTTCGAGGGCGCCGCCGGGCCGCTGCCTGAGCGCCTGCTGTGCGCCCTGGCCGCAGGTCAGGTCGAAGGTGGCGACAGCCGCGGCCAGCAGTCGGCCGCGCTATGCGTCGCCAAGGAAAAGGGATCCTACGGCGGGTACCTCGATCGCTACATAGACCTTCGGGTGGACGACCACGCGACGCCGATAGACGAACTGCGCCGCCTGCTCGACCTGCACCGCCTATACTTCGGCGCTACCGTCGCCGCGAACCTCACACGGCTGGCCGGCAACATCACGAGGATGCTCCAGGAGATGCTCGCCAGGGCCGGGTTCTATGCGGGTCCCGTTGATGGCATCTACGGCCCCGAGACCAAAGCGGCGTTCCGACGGTGGTGTGGCGTCGAGAACTTCGAGGAGCGCTGGCGGGACGACGATCTCGTGGATCGTGAGGTCCTGTCGTTCATGCGAAAGAAGTACGGGTTCTACAGGGCTGACACTTGACAGGACCCCGCGCGCCCAGTAGGATTTCACCCAATTACCCCACGCGGTTCGCGTGCGTGCCGTCAGGGCCGCGACGCGGTTGACGCGAGGACCATAGCGGCGAAGCCGCAATGACGGGAAGCAGTAGGCGGGCTCGCGGAGTCGAGCGAGCCGGGTCAGGTGCAAGCCGGCCTCCACACCTGCCGAACCTCGTCCCAGAGCAGCGGATCTGAACTCAAAGTAGGATCCGCCGTCTGCCCGCGATAAGGGTGTGAGGGCCCCCGGCCTGGTTGGCCGTAGGGGAACTAAGGTGGTACCGCGGGAGCATCCGCCCTTAGGGTGTCTCCCGCTTCGCGTTTCCCAGGCGGCTTGTGGGGGCTCGCGCCGCACAGGGGACTGGGGTTGCAGGAGGGAGCGACATGGCCCGGCAGACGCTCGCACCACGAAAGGCTCCTCCCAGGGGCGCCGTCCCGCGCGGGGTGAGAATGAGGGGGGCTGAGGTTCTGCTGGAGGCCCTGCGCAGAGAGGGCGTGGAGGTGATATTCGGCATCCCAGGCGGCGCCACGCTGCCTATCTACGATGCCCTCTACGACGCCCGCGACATGCGCCATGTGCTTGTTCGCCACGAGCAGGTGGCCGCCCACGCCGCGGTGGGCTATGCGCGTGCCTCGGGCCGCGTGGGCGTCTGCACCGCCACCTCCGGGCCAGGAGCGACCAACCTCGTCACCGGGATCGCCGATGCGATGGCCGACTCCGTGCCGCTGGTCCTGATAACGGGGCAGGTAGCCCGGCCGGTCATTGGCAACGACGCTTTCCAGGAAGCGGACGTCACCGGCATCACGATGCCCATCACCAAGTACAACGCGCTGGTCATGGATGCGGATGACATCACAAGGACGGTCCACGAGGCATTCTACCTGGCACGCAGCGGCCGCCCGGGCCCGGTCCTTGTTGACATCCCGCGCGACATATCGCAGGAGATCGTCGAACCAAAGTTCCCAGACGAGATCTCGATTCCTGGATATCATCCCCCAACCGACGGCGACCCAGGCCAGATCGCGGCCGCCGCAGAGGCGCTCTCGGCTGCACAGCGCCCGGTCATCTACGCAGGCGGCGGCGTCATCAGCGCCAACGCCACGCCCGAGTTGACCGGGCTGGTGGAGTCCACGCGGATCCCCGTTACGGTGACGCTGATGGGCAAGGGCGCCGTGGACGAGAGCAGCCGGCACTGCCTCGGCATGCTGGGGATGCACGGCGCCGCTGCCGCCAACTGGGCCGTCAGCGAGGCTGACGTCATCCTGGCCGTGGGGGTGAGGTTCGACGACCGGGTCACGGGCCGGCTCGACGGTTTCGCGCCACGGGCGCGCTTCATCCACGTCGACATCGACCCCGCCGAGATCGGCAAGAACAAGCCCGCCCACGTCGCCATCGTTGGAGACGCGCGGAGGGTCATGGCAGCGATGGCCGCCCGGATCCGTCCGCCAAGGATCGAGGCCTGGCTCCGGCAGATAGACGAGTGGCGCCAGCGCCACCCGTTCCGCTACCGTCAGAAAGGGGACCGCATCAGCAACGCCTACGTGTGCGACATGATCAACCGAATCACCGACGGCAGGGCCGTCGTGGCGACCGATGTGGGCCAGAATCAGATGTGGATGGCCCAGTGGTACAGGCCGCGTAGGCCGCGGTCGTTCATCTCCTCTGGCGGCCTGGGCGTGATGGGCTTCGGGTTCCCGGCCGCGATGGGGGCCAAGTTCGCCCGCCCCGACGACCAGGTAGTCGCGGTCGTTGGGGACGGCGGGTTCATCATGACGCTCCAGGACCTCATCACCTCCGTGCAGTACAGGCAGAGCCTCGTCGTCGTCGTGCTCAACAACGGGGCACTGGGGATGGTCAGGCAGTGGCAGTCGTTCTTCTACGGGGGACGTCTGTCGTCGTCGCTGCTGGACAATCCGAACTTCGCCCGCATCGCCGAGGCCTTCGGCGCCCGCGGCATCCGTGTGGAGCGTCCGGAGGAGGTGGAGCCGGCGCTTCGCGCCGCCTTCTCCGCAGACGGCATCCCTGTTGTTGTCGATGTGGTAACCGATCCAGAGGAGAACTGCCTGCCCATGATCCCCTCGGGGCAGTCGGTGAAGGAGATGATTCTCGATGAGTGATCCCATGGTGGCGGTCTCTTCTCAGGCCGGTGAGGCACGGAGGGGCGACTCCACCTTCACCTCGGCCGTCTTCCCGGTGGAGACACTGGAACTGGCAGGGCGCCGTGAGTCGTTCGTGCGCGGTGGCAGGCATCTCTTCCCTCTCCTGCCCCGGGCGCTGGAGGGGATCGGGACCATAGGCGTGATAGGGTGGGGGTCTCAGGCGCCCGCGCAGGCCCAGAACCTGCGCGAATCCCTCGAGGGTGCTCCGATCCGTGTCTTGGTCGGGCTGCGCGAGGGCTCGCCTTCCTTCGATGAGGCGCGGAAGGCGGGGTTCACCGAGCAGGAGGGGACGCTGGGGGAGATGTTCGAGGTGATCGGGCGCTCCGATCTGGTGCTCCTGCTGATCTCTGACGCCGCGCAGGCCGGGCTCTATCCGAGGGTCTTCCGCGCGCTCCGCCCGGGCGCAACGCTCGGCCTATCGCACGGGTTCCTCCTCGGCCACCTGCGCAACGTGGGCGACGGGTTCCCGGCAGGCATAGACGTTGTGGGGGTCTGCCCCAAGGGAATGGGACCGTCGGTGCGGCGCCTCTACGAGCAGGGCCGACAGGCCAACGGCGCGGGCATAAACACGAGTTTTGCGGTCGAGCAGGACGCGAGCGGGCGCGCCACCGACGTGGCCCTGGCGTGGTCGGTAGCGCTGGGGGCACCCTACACCTTCAAGACAACGCTATCCTCGGAGTACCTGTCCGATGTCTTCGGCGAGCGGGCGATCCTGCTCGGCGCAACGTGGGGTATCGTCGAGAGTCTCTACAGACGGTACTCCTCCGAGGGCCACTCGGAACGCGAAGCGTTCGTGCACGCCTGCGAGAGCATCACCGGGCCGATCGCGCGCACGATCTCTCGTGACGGGCTCCTGGCGGTATACCAGAGGCTCTCCCCTCCGGAGAGACCGGAGTTCGAGCGGGCCTACGCCGCGGCCTACCGCGCAACCAAGCCGCTCTTGGTCGAGATCTACGACGAGGTCGAATCGGGGAACGAACTGCGCAGCGTTATCCTGGCTGGAGGACGGCTCACCGAGTTTCCGCTGCCGCCCATAGATGGCAGCCGCATGTGGCAGGCCGGCGCCGGGGTGCGCCGCGAGCGCCACCGCCACCCGGCCGAGGTCCACGCCTTCACCGCAGGCGTCTTCATCGGAACGATGGTTGCGCAGATCGATCTGCTGATGGAAAGGGGGCATCCCTACTCGGAGATCGCCAACGAGTCGGTGATCGAGGCGGTGGACTCCCTGCTTCCCTACATGCACGCCCGCGGCGTCGCCTACATGGTGGACAACTGCTCTACCACGGCGCGTCTGGGAGCGCGCAAGTGGGGACCCAGGTTCGAGGCCCAGTTGACCCAGATCGCCTTCCCGGCCGCCGACGGGGCGATGCGCGAATACCAGGCGGAGCGCGGCGGCGGCGGCGTGGAGCAAGCCTCATCAGCGCTCCTCGAGGCATTCCGGATGCACCCGATCCACGGCGTGCTCGCCAAGCTGGCCGCGATGCGGCCATCAGTGGACATCGCCGTCCGCTGATGCCCGCTCGCATGCCGCAAGAAGAAGGAGCTGGTGACCCGTGAGTCAACCGCATGCTGCCACGATCTCGGTACTGGTGAACAACCAGCCCGGAGTACTGGTTCGCGTCGCCGGACTGATTCGGCGGCGCGGCGTCAACATCCACAGCCTCTCGGTGGGGCCCACGGAGAACCCCGGCATATCGCGCATGACTATTGTTGTAGACACGTCGCCCGAGCGCACCGAGTCATTCGCCAAGCAGCTGGGCAAGCTCGTGGAGGTGCTTCGGGCCACGGCCATCGACGGCACCCCGACGGTGGATCGTGAGCTCGCGCTGATCAAGGTGAACGCGACCTCCAAGTCGCGCATGGAAATCATCGAGATCGCCAACGTATTCAGGGCGGCCGTCGTGGACTTCACTGACCTCACCATGACCCTGGAGGTGACGGGGCGCACCGACAAGGTGGACGCGATCATCTCGCTGCTGGCCAGGCACGGCATCCGCGAGATGGCCCGCACCGGACAGGTGACGCTGGTGCGCGGCGCCCAGGACACCTGAGGACGGAGGGATAGCCATGCGAAGCGACGTGTTGAAGTCCGGGGCGCACCGGGCCGGCGCACGCGCCATGCTGCGCGCCGTGGGCCTGGGCGACGATGAGTTCCAGAAGCCGTTCGTTGGCGTGGTCAACACGTGGACCGACGGCATGCCCTGCAACGTCCACCTCCGCGATCTCGCCGCCGACCTCAAGGAAGGACTGCGCGAGGCCGGGATGGTACCGTTCGAGTTCGGCGCCCCTGCCATAGCGGACGGCATCGCAATGGGCACGCAGGGCATGCGGGCAAGCCTCGTGAGCCGGGAGGTCATCGCAGACAGCGTGGAGATCGTGGCCCAGGGCTACCTCTACGACGCGATGGTCGCCGTCGTCGGGTGCGACAAGACGATCCCGGGCGGGGCGATGGGGGTGATTCGCAGCGGCGTGCCCGGGCTGGTGCTCTACGGAGGGTCGATCGCGCCGGGTACGCTCGGGGACAGGAAGCTGACCATCGTTGACGTCTACGAGGCGGTGGGAGAGCTCGCAGCAGGCAGGATCGACGAGTCCCAGCTCGCCGCGATAGAGCGGCGCGCGATCCCAGGGCCAGGGGCGTGCGGCGGCCAGTTCACCGCGAACACGATGGCCATGGTCCTGGAGGTTCTGGGGCTGTCTCCCATGGGAACCAACGGCATCCCGGCCATCCTTCCCGAGAAGCGCCGCGCCGTCCGTCTGGCCGCGCACGTGCTGGGAGAGGCGCAGCGGGCGAATCGGACCCCGCGCGACTTCCTGACGCGGGCCTCGTTCCTGAATGCCATCGCGGCGGTCTCCGCGACCGGCGGCTCCACCAACGCCGTGCTCCACCTCCTGGCGATGGCGCGCGAGGCAGGCGTTGCGCTATCGCTCGACGACTTCGACGCGGTGAGCCAAAGGACGCCGGTTGTGGCCGATCTCCGCCCTTGGGGGACCTACACCGCGTGGGAACTCTACGAGGCAGGGGGAACGCCCCTCGTCGTCAAGAGACTGCTCGAAGCCGGGCTGCTCGATGGGGAGCAGCGGACCGTCACCGGGAGGACCCTGGCCGAGGAGGTGGCAGGGGCCCGCGAGACCCCGGGCCAGCGGGTGGTGGGCGCAGCCGGCCACCCGCTGAAGCCGCACGGAGGGCTGGTGATCCTGCGCGGCTCTCTCGCTCCGGAAGGCGCGGTGCTCAAGCTGGCCGGAACCGAGCGCACCCGCATGCGCGGCACGGCCCGGGTGTTTGACGGTGAGGAGGCCGCGCTCGGGGCCATCCTGGGCAAGCAGATCAGGCCCGGAGACGTGATGGTGATCCAAAACGAAGGGCCCAGGGGCGCGCCCGGTATGCCAGAGATGCTGGCCGTGACCGCCGCGATCGTCGGCGAGGGGTTGGGGCCCGAGGTAGCGCTGGTCACCGACGGCCGCTTCTCAGGTGGCACGCGCGGCCTGATGATAGGCCACGTCGCGCCCGAGGCACACGCCGGCGGCCCCATCGCCCTCGCACGCACAGGGGACCTCATAGATATCGACGTCGAGAGGCGCGAGGTGCGTCTGGAGGTCGACGGCGAGGAGCTCGCGCGCCGTCGAGCGGCCTGGCAGCCGCCGCCGGCAAAGTACCGCGACGGTGTCTTCGCCAGGTACGCGGCCCTCGTAGGGTCAGCGAGCGAGGGGGCCGTGCTGCGCGCCCGCTGACGCAAGGTCCGCAGTCCTGACTGGCTTTGGTGCCCCCAGCGGGATTCGAACCCGCGTTACCGGCTTGAAA